>NZ_MASS01000009.1 GCF_001707885.1 Desulfosporosinus cupriresistens
TTACAATTTGAGTGACGATCAGGCCAAGAAAATTTTAGCTCATCTCAACCCATAAATCATTAAATGAGGTGGTATAAGATGACGGAAGAACTAAGAGACTTATTTTGTCGGGACTCAGGCTTGTTATTTCAAAAGGCACAGGAAATTGCTAAAACAAAAAAACTATTTATTGTTCCCCGAATATTGTCAATGGTTTCTGCAAGACTGTTCCAAGCTGTCGGCACTGTAAATGGGAACATATGAAAGTAGCAGATCCTTGCTTTTATAGAAAAAGAACGCTTAAGGAAGTTAAAGCGCGAACTCAAGTACTTGTCGAGGCGGGAATACAGAGAGTTTTTTTAGCATCCGGTTGGATGGGATATGAAGTACCGGAGTTTTACTATGATTGTATTCACTCAATAAAAGAAGATTCCAATTTAGACGTTTATGGACTCTTTGGCGCTCTGAATCGGACAAGTTTACTAAACCTCAAACGTGCCGGCATGGATGGCTACTTATGTGGCTTAGAATCTCCAAATGAAGCAATATATAAACGTTTCAGACCAGCGGGCGATACTTTGACAGATCGCATTAGTGCCTTGAAGACGGCAAAAGGCCTGAATCTAAAAATCTGGAGCGGCTTTTTAGTGGGCTTAGGAGAAACAGATGAGGATGTTAGCGTAGGGCTGGAGATTCTCAGAGGGCTTGAGCCGGAATCTCTGTCGATCTTACCATTTACGCCATTTCCCAATACTGAGATGTGGGATGAGAATCCGGCAAATCCTCTAAAATGGGCTAGAGCTATGGCTATTGCTAGGACCTATTTGCGGAAGCCAGATCTCTTTTCTGATCAAACCGAAGGATTTTATCAAGGATATGGAATCTTAGGCGGGGCTAATGGATTCTATTCTTTCCCAGGAAAAAAGTCTCTATTTCAATCTCTCGAAAGATCCGGAGCTTAAAAGGTAAACGTTTTCGCTCTAATTCCGTTAAGTTTGATTTACGTAATACACAGATTAAGCGAAGAGAATTTTATGGTGTTACAGGATACTTAACCAATTGGAGGAGGGTTAGTGATGAGCAGCGAGTTTGATGAGCCTAGAGATAACGAGAAATTTACGAGTAATTTGGAAGCAGACTATCAGTTGGGAATGGACATTATTTCTGGGCGCGCAGAAAGTAAGGACTTACCTGAAGCGGTTATTTTGTTCCGTGAGGCAGCTCTCGAAGGGCATCCTGGTGCCCAATATGAACTTGGAGTATCCTATTGTGCAGGTCGTGGTATCAAGCAAAATAGTGAGAGTGCCGTGCAATGGTTTATTCGCTCAGCTGAAAATGGATACCCCAAAGCTCTGCACAATCTTGGTGTTCGGCATTCAATCGGAAAGGGTGTTGATGAAGATGCCGTCAGAGCCGCGAGTCTTTTTCTTCAGGCTGCCAGTCAAGGTCATGCGTTATCCCAATTTAAATTGGCAGTGATGTATAAAATAGGCTGGGGTGTTCAGCAGAAGGATGAAGAAGCGGATAAGTGGTTTGGCTTAGCAGGAGATACCGGCAAGAATGAAGCGCTGTGTCCCCTTTCTGAAATAGTAAAACAAGGAAATGATCGGGCAAGATGGCTTAAGGCAGCGATGAGTCGGGGGTATAGTGAAAATGCATTTGAGGTTTTTGTCGCCAGTCAGTCGATTTAGAGCACGGTTTGTTATTATAACTTGGGAGGGAATCCATGTTGAAAAAAGGATTAGTTACTAAGGGTACTGTCTTGGGAGTCTCGATTTTACTTTTGTTTTCAATGCTCGTCGGATGCAGCAAAACAGAGGTCAATCCTGTCAACACAACTCCTGTACAAGTGCAGATTAAAGATATGGCGGGTCGGGAGGTGACGATTCCAAGCAATGTCAAGAGAATACTGGCCTTGCATCCAATTCCTTCCTACTTTCTGTTTAGGTTAGCTCCTGACAAGGTGGTAAGTAAAGACTCGGTGTTTGATGGGAGATATTTGGGTAAAGATTCAGTGAAAGTTTATTCGGACGGGGATCGTGAAAAACTTAGTAAACTACCCACTACGGGTGTCTATTTTAAAGGGTTGGAACCAGAGCAGCTACTGCAGCTCAAACCAGATGTGATTATATCCCTGACAAAGGACCCCAAAATCAACGATTTGACAACTAAAGTTAACATACCGATTATTGCTGTTTCTAAAGACACCATGGCAGACTATGAGGAGACCATGCGTCTGATTGGCAAAATTGTTGGCAATGAAAGTGAGGCCAACAAGCTCGCGGATTATTGGCAGAAGAGTATTGACG
This sequence comes from Desulfosporosinus cupriresistens, assembly GCF_001707885.1. Lineage (GTDB taxonomy): Bacteria > Bacillota > Desulfitobacteriia > Desulfitobacteriales > Desulfitobacteriaceae > Desulfosporosinus. The sequence continues at coordinate 2,289 of NZ_MASS01000009.1, forward strand.
AAGTGAAAAGAAAAGTAAGCGTTATACCAAGTGATAAGCGAGTGAAGGTGTTCTTCGCGGGCGCCAGCGGTGTTCTGACTACCCCAGGGACCCAGACCATCATGGCCTCCATCGTCGACACAGCCGGTGGGGATAACGTTGCCAAAGGACTGACCGGAAATCAAACGGGTGAAAGTCTCCCTGTCTCGCTGGAACAAATTTTGAAGTGGAACCCTGAAGTGGTAATTGTAGGGACGCAAAAAGGCAAGGATCAAATCATGTCAGACACCGCTTGGAAGGATATTACCGCTGTCAAAAATAACAAAGTATTTGTTCAATCGCGTTACGCTAGCCTCGATGGAGTCACGGCACTAATGGGGTTAGTTTGGCTAGAAGGGAAACTATATACAAATGACTCGGAATTTAACACGTATTTTGAAAGCAAAATGAAAGAATACTACTTACTTTTCCATAAGTATCAGATTACTCCAGATCAGATTGAAGAGGTTGCGAAGTAATAATGCCAAAGCAGAACAAGTAATGAATCGGCTAATAGTGTACGGGTAAAAATCATGGGAAATACGTTCGCTGGAGCGGAGGGATTGCTAGTGTTCTGCGTTGCCATTTGAAACCATTATGTAGTTCTGTCCTTCTCGGCGTGGTGGTCCTAATGCCATTAATTTTTAAACCAACTAGCGATCAAGCTGGGTCATGCATAGTGATTAGGAGGGGAAATAGAAATTGAAATGTTATATTTGTGAAAGAGCCTGTGTAATTCGGGAAGGAAATACTGGGGCCTGTGGACTTTATCAGAACCATGGGGAACAAATTATTGAGCTTTTCCCCAATAAATATTTGACGGTTTGTCCTATTTCTATTGAAACAATGCCTATATTGCACTTCCACCCAAGAGGAAAATTCCTCCAGGTTAGTACCACGGGTTGTAATTTTCATTGTAATGGCTGTATTTCGGCGTTGATTGTTGAGGAAATGGCACCGTCAAGTAAAGCCTTGCGGGAATTGCTTCCTCAACAGGTGGTCGATGAAGCTGTGAAAAATGACTGTCTGGGTATTGCGTTTTTACTGAATGATCCCTTGGCATCGTTTCCAACCTTTCTTAAAGTGGCCAAACTTGCCAAAAAGCAGGGCCTGTTAGTAGGCTGTTCCTCAAATGCTTATTTTACCGAAGTCTCACTGGCTGAAATCAGTGGTTATATAGATTTCATCAATATTGGTGTTAAAGGATTGTCCGATCGGGCTTATCAAAACTGCGGCGGCAGTACGGTCGAGCCGGTTCTGAGAAGCATTAAGACGCTCTACGAAAAGGGTGTCCATGTGGAAGTTTCCTGCATGTTAAAAAAGGATAATATGGGAGAAGTTATGGTCCTGGCCGAGATAATTGCCCAAATATCGCAGGATATTCCTTTACAGCTCATGCGTTTCATCCCTTTGGAAGGTGCCGATCCTTCCTTAGAGCCCTCCATACTAGAGGCAGAAGATCTATATCGGAGGTTAAGAAAGTCCCTTAATTATATCTATCTTTTCAATTCACCCGGGACTGACTATCTGAACACATTCTGCCCTCGCTGTGGGGAAGTGATCTATAAACGAGATTTTTACGGCCCTATGGGAGCGAAATTGATGTCTACGGAGATAGGTTCAGGGCAAAAGAATAGTTGTCCACAATGCGACCGGATGATCGACATTAAGGCTGCTCCAGCGGAGATAAATTATCAAGAAGGTGCTTTTGAAGGAGGTTATCCCTTTACAAGGGCTCTGGAAATGATGGAAGCAATTTTAATAGCGATTGGTGTCACGGATAAAAAGAAAGTGGTCCAGGTTTGGGAAGAGGTTCTTTGCCATGATGGTTTGCAAAAATTACATCATTCCATTCAAAACTTCGAAACCTACCTTGAGACAATCCGGTACTTTGGGGAATTAACTAAGACGGAAAACAAAGCTGAAGATCTAGTTGCCTATATGCAAGAAAAAATCTTACTGATTAAAGACGGTTGGTCAGCTATCAAGCACAAGCCCCGTGTCTATTATGTTATGGGAAAGCCGCTTTTTTGCCTTAAAGGAGAACGCCTCGAAAATCAGTTGGTTGAAGCGGCTGGGGGAATAAGTGTAAACAAAGAGATAGAATGTAGTGGAAGGCCTGGTATGCAAATTTCTGTTGAACAATTAAATGCCCTCAATCCAGAGGTGATATTTATATCGGCCTTCCTATCTTCTTCCGTTGAAGATTTCTATAAGGAGTGTCGTAAGGTTGGTATAACGGTTGATGCTGTCAAAAACAAGAGAATTTATACCCATCTTGCCTCGGGTTGGGATTTTGGCAGCCCTCGATGGATATTGGGATTGCTGCATATAGCGAATATTCTTCAGCCCGAGATATATCATTTTGATGTGATCGGAGAGGCAAAAGGGTTGTATAAGGAATTCTATGAGTTGGATTTTTCTCTTTCCGATCTTAATCGATCATTTAGTAAGCCAAGTAGTAAGTGGACATGGAAGACCAATCGACAGGCTTGCTGCACGAATGATAAGGTAATTTCAGGTTGAGATTTGCACTTGTTATTGATCTCCACTTTTTATGCGGTGGAGCTGCTTTTTATGAGAATTGGTATATGGATATAAATGATAATTAAGAGATATAAACATTGATCCTTGGAAGGTTTGGGGGGCAAGGCTAATGAACAAAGAAATTTACCAGGGACTTAAAAAAGTATTTGAGCAAAACCTAAATGCAGCACTAATTACTGTTACCAGCGCGCTGGGGCCAACCCCCTGTAAACCTGGAGCTAAGATGTTAGTATTTGCTGACGGCACTAGTGTTGGCACCATTGGCGGAGAATGTGGTGAGGTTGAGGTTAGGCGGGAGGCTTTTAAAGTTATCGTAGCCCGTTCTCCCAAGATTCATTATTTAAATATGACTGCAGACCTTGATCAGGAAGATGGAATGGTTTGTGGAGGCATCATGGAATTATTTATTGATTATTTGGGTTTTCAAAGCCTCGTGGAACAGACGAATCTTAATAAAGCTTATCTGTCTGCTTTAAGGGACTACCATGACCCTATACTTGTAACTGTGCTTGAAGCGACTGAAGACCTGTGGGTAGGGAAAAAGCTTTTTATCAAGAATAACGGAGACGTCTTCGGTGATCTCGGCTCAGAAGAATTAAACAAAGTTGCTATAAAGAGTGCCGAAATAGGTGGAGGAAAATTCTATCCGCTGTTGATTAGTTTAGATTCCAGGTTCGAGTTATGTAAACCTTCAAGAACGAAAGCAACTTTTAGGTTACTGATAGAGCCCCCAACGACTGTGGTACAATTATTAATTCTAGGGGCAGGAGATATTACGCAATCGCTCGTAACCATGGCGAAAATCCTGGGGTATGAGGTTACAGTTGTCGATGATCGACCATTTATTTTTAATTCTACCCAATATAACGAGGCGGATAGGATTATATGCGCAGACCTCGAACGAGCCTTAGATGCTATAAATATTAATCCGCAAACCTTTGTCGTGATTGTTACTAGAGGGTCTAATTCCGATAAAGTGTGTTTGCGGAAAATGATAAATCAACCAGTCAGATATATTGGCATGATGGGTAGTAACAGAAAGGTTAAAGCATTGAAATCCGAATTGGAGAAAGAGGGAGTCGGCGGTGAGTTGATGCAAAAATTGTATTCCCCGATTGGTCTAAAAATCAGAGCAGAAACTCCGGCAGAAATAGCCGTAAGCATTCTCAGTCAGGTAATTAAAGTTCAGAAGAGGTTGGCGTAGACATGCAAAAAAGGAACACCTACTTAAAGAAGTGGGTGTCTTGGAATAGGTTAAAGGAGGATACTCAAGTGCCTGAAATAAAAGGTTCACTGACTATTAATGTCAACAATTACGCTAGTGGGGTATCACTTGTCGCTATAAACCACGATACGAATAAAGTGTTTGAATTTACAGATTTTATTATGGTTTTGCTGATCAAGGCGAATATATAGCAAACAATTGTACATTACCACAGGTTGCCCAAGGGTTATCTAGACTGCATGACCTCTACGATGAACTCAATGCGGAGGCTCAGGTTAAAGACAAGCTAAGGCTTGTTGTATTGCCGTTTAAAATTAAGAAGGATGAAAATATGGTGAAATAAACGTGCCAGTGTTATTAAAAGTCTTTTTTTAATGAACCGAATTATGAATTAAAGGAGGTGTGCAACATCAGCCTTTCTGTTTAGGAAAGGATCACTTTAAAATATAGCCTTACATTATGAAGCCAAACGCCAAAGCTTTTTATTGGCTGTGGAACACTTTTCAACCTTCCTAAGATCTTAGAGTTCTATGATGTATAGCGTTTATATAGAGATAAATATACTAAAATTGACTGATATACAATAATATGGTAATATTCGTTTGGGTAAGATATAGATGGAGGTGATACATATGCAATTATCAACGAGAAATCAACTCAAAGGGAAAATCAAGGACATAAAGAAAGGTCCGGTATCGACTGAAGTAATCTTAGATGTTAGTGCCCAAGCAGTGGTAGTAGCCTCAATCACTACTGGGTCAGCGGATACAATGGATCTTAAAGTTGGAGATGATGTCAGCGCTCTTATTAAAGCAAGTTCAGTTATGATAATGAAATAGCAAAATTGAATAAGCAGAATTGAATAAGCAGAATCAATAAAAGTAACATACTGTTTAGATCTAACAGATCTACATAATCCCACAGAAATACGAAGAACGTCCTTTTGCGGGCGTTTTTCGTTTCGGTTTATCTTAAATACTGCATGTGAGTTCATCAACAGAATGGCTGGGACTAAATCCTGGCTTTTTTCGGCATATTAGATATAAAGGGAATATAACCATAAGTTTGTTAATCATAATCATCAGTGAACAAAGTATAATATGAATGTAACGTATTAGATTCTTGGACATAAGGAGGAAACATGTTAAAGAAGAAAGTTTTTATTGTTGTGACAATCATGGCACTTATCCTCGCTCTTGCTGGTTGTGCAAAAAAACCTGCAACTCCAGTAACACCCCAAACAGGTACAGCAGTAACGCCGCAAGACCATCCAACCGAAACACCGGCTGTATCTGGGAAGGTGAGCCAAGCTGATGTAGAAGCCAAAATAAACGACTTGCTTAATAAAAAATACCCCGGCGACTGGAAAGTTTCTGGAACCACGTTAAGTAAGGGGGCCTATACTGAAAATGGGAAATATAAAATGGTGGATGATGTTGCTGCGTTGTTCCCAGATACCATGGGGGTATCTATTTTCGTTGGTGAAGAAAGGATCTCTTCCAGCGTGATACAACAAGACACTGGTCAAAGGGTTCTGAAAGGCTATGCTACCCCGCCTACAGTCGGCGAGGTTATGAAAAGTGGAAAAACCACTAGTACCCTTAGTAGCGGGTATTTGAAGGTCTATGTTCCTTTTAAGGATAGCAGCGGTAAGACGGTAGCCGTTATGACAGTGTCGGTACCACAGCAATAAAAGGTCTATGCTTATAATTCGAAATTCTGGTTATCAAACAATAAAGAAGGACCGAGGTGCAGCCTCGGTCCTTCTACTCGCCTTATCCTGACCATCGATTGATCAAATTCAAGTTATTCCCCATCTACAACATATAATTCCTCTAACCCGTGAGTTATACTTTAGCCTCAGAGGGGAGAAATAATATAGTAGTTAGAATTTTCTAAAATGAATCGAATGTAGTAAAACGAGCATCTTTGTAGCAGCTTGGAATAATCAAAAGATGTTATTAAAAAAAGCCTCATAAAAAACGTTATGAGGCTTCCTGAACATTAGCACTTTTTCATATTTAGCGAATTCCGCTATTCAGGGGGGGCTTGCTAATCTCAATTAACTTAACAATTCCCCAAGCTACCACGGCATAAACAATCATCGCAATAATGGTCGTTGGTTCTAAGACCGACTGGGCTTCAATCCCTTTAGTTACCGTCGATCTGAAAATGCCAGAAAAGGGAGATAAGAACGCTTGGGACACTGAATATATGAGCGATACGAAGGGGCTTTTAGGATTGGCCCCTAATAGTTTAAAAATAAGGCGGAAGGCAAACAAAACTTCTAAAACGCCTAGAACATAATAGACTATTCTCCTAGCTTTCAGAAACCCTTGGTTAGTTTGGATAACGTTACCTTCGTGCGCAGGCTGCTCCACTCTTTTTTGTTCATCCATTGCTGTCCCTCCAATGTCAATTTGCTGTGTTATTATCTTGCCATATTTTATAATCAACTATTACACACATGATGTTGATCGCCCAAGGCAACTATTGAAAAGAGTGCAATTTAGTAGAATTTGGGTAATCAAATCGCGTGCAATCTGATCTACTAAGAATTTAAAGGTGTGAGCTAGTTTTCGTTATATCATGTACATATTTATGCTCCCTAATGTGCAAACTTTTTATAGTGACAATAAAGGGAGGACAGACTAATGACGGAAACAATACTCGAAAAGACAGAAGGACGGGTAAGCTATCATGATTCTGTAGAAGAAATGTTAGTTCGAATTCGGGAAGATGGGATGTCTAACTCATTTGATCGATGGACTGAGCAGGAAAAAATTCGCTGTAAATTTTGTCTTCAAGGACTAACCTGCCAACAGTGTGCCCAAGGACCTTGTCGAATTAGTGAGAAAGGCGGGCAGGATAAAGGGGTCTGTGGAATAGGTGCAGATGCTATGGCGATGAGAAAGCTCCTTCTGCAAAATATTATGGGAGCTGGTACATACAGTCATCATGCCTATGAAGCGTTTAGAACTTTACGAGCAACAGGAGAAGGGAAAACTCCGTTTAAAATTACTGATGTCAATAAACTCAAATGGATGTGTGAAAAGCTTGGACTCGATACGAATCAGGATACTAACCAGATGGCCATACAATTAGCTGATCTCCTCAATGCGCAAATGAATATTGGATCTGATGAACCGAATCTGATGGTCGAAGCCTTTGCTCCGAAGAAACGAAAAAAAGTTTGGCAAGATCTCAATATCTATCCGGCCGGTGCCGTTCATGAAGAACAAAATTGTGTCGCTAGCTGCTTAACCAATGTTGACGGAGATTATGTTTCTTTAGCGCTCAAAGCTTTGCGCTTGGGGCTTTCTACAATCTATAATGCCCAAATCGGGCTGGAAATGACTCAAGACATCTTGTTTGGTACACCCACGCCTCACGAGGTCAATGTTGATTTAGGAATTATGGATCCTGAGTATGTTAATATTGTGTTTAACGGTCACCAGCCATGGCCTGCTGTAGCAACTATTCAGATGGCCAAAATGGCCGAAGTTCAGGAACGGGCGAAAGCGGCTGGTGCTAAAGGATTAAGGGTGGTCGGTTCGATTGAAACCGGACAAGAATTGATCCAAAGATTTGGCATGGACGAAGTCTTTGTTGGTTTAATGGGGAACTGGCTTACCATCGAACCCCTGCTGGCAACTGGGACAGTGGATGTTTTAGCCATGGATGAAAACTGTTCGCCACCAGCCATCGATATGTATGCTGAGAAATATCAAATAACCTTGGTGAGCGTGAGCACAATTATCGGTGTCCCCGGTCTCCAGCATAAGATTCCCTATCAACCTGCTGAAACAAATGCGATGGCTGATCAGCTCATTAACTTGAGTATCGAAAACTTTAAAAAACGTCATGGTAAGGTTACGCCTAAAGTTCCTAAAATAACGCAAAAAGCTATTGCGGGATTCTCCACCGAAGCCGTCCTAGGGGCACTAGGCAACAAACTAGATCCACTTGTTGATGTCATCACCGCCGGAAAGATAAAAGGTGTGGTAGCCTTAGTTAGTTGCTCGACAATAAGAAATGGTCCTCAGGATTGGAACACTGTGAATCTCGCTAAGGAACTTATCAAGAAGGATATTCTGGTAGTGGCCGCTGGATGCGGAAACCATGCCTTAGAAGTGGCGGGCCTTTGTAACATGGATGCCGTCAAAATGGCAGGCAATGGCCTAGGAGAAATCTGCGGTGCCCTAAAAATACCCCCCGTTTTAAGTTTTGGTACTTGTACAGATACTGGGAGAATCTCGATGCTCGTCACAGCGTTGGCGGACCATCTGGATGTCGATGTTCCTCAATTACCGATCGCAGTGACCGCACCCGAATGGATGGAGCAAAAAGCGACGATTGATGGAGTATTTGCTGTAGCATATGGGGCTTACACTCATTTATCACCGACCCCCTTTGTTACCGGGGCACCTCAACTTGTCAAATTATTAACGCAAGATGTGGAAGGCTTAACTGGAGGGAAGGTTGCCCTAGGAGATGATCCAGTCGAAGTTGCTAAGAACATTGAAGCTCATATCCTTGCTAAGAGAAAAGGCTTAGGTTTGAGTGTTAATTAAGCAGCAAGATAAACGGTTATGGAATTAAGCAAGTAATTAATTATTGAGCCCAAAAGATGGATAGATTAGCACGGCATTGATGATGGCTAAGGCTGTCGATACTTTATTGTATCGGCAGCTTTTTTAAGTAATAGTCAGAACTAGACCTCCATCCCGCTGCGCGGCACTACTGATGCTCTTCGCTAAACCACTTTTCGGGCATGAAAAGCTGTGCCGAAATTGCTCGAACAATCTAACAAAGAGGGTTCTAAATAAACTTCATACGGAAAATCGTTATGGAATATTTGACAAGTATATCCAGAGTCCTAGTTGAAAGAATAACGTAAATACTAGAAAGCTACCGACAGTATTTATATCGGTAGCTTTCTAGTAGATTGATTTAAATCGATTAAATTAGCGTGCACCTAAATCATAGGGAGTCTCCTGATAAACGTAATAATTCAGCCAGTTTTGAAAGAGTAAGTTAGTATGGGAACGCCATTTGTGGACCGGCATTTGAGTAGGATCATCGTCAGGAAAATACCCTTTAGGGAGAGCAATGGAAACTCCTTTGGCGATGTCTCGGTCATATTCTTCTTTTAGAGTTAACGTATCATATTCCGAATGTCCAGTTACAAAGACTTGTCGGCCGTCTTTAGATACCACAATATAAATGCCTGCGTCATCGGACTCTGATAGAATCTCTAACTCTGGGTATTTTTCAAGGTCACTACGCTTGATTTCTGTATGACGCGAGTGGGGAACATAAAATTCGTCGTCAAAACCACGTAGGAGCTGCATGCCGTTTATACCGCGCTTATTAACATCGTGTTTAAAGATACCAAACATTTTCTCATCAAGTGGGTATTTGGGAATGCCATAATGGTGATACAGCCCGGCTTGGGCCCCCCAGCAAATGTGAAAAGTGGAGGTTACGTGGGTTTTTGTCCAGTCCATAATTTTTTGAGTTTCTTTCCAGTAGGTGACTTCTTCGAATTCGAGATGTTCTATCGGTGCACCAGTAATGATCATGCCATCAAACTTTTGTCCTTTAATGTCAGTGAAACTCTTATAAAAGGCATCCAGGTGTTCTTGAGCGGTATTTTTAGAAGAGTGACTTTCAATATGCAAGAGAACAATGTCGACTTGCAAGGGAGAATTTCCGAGCAGTCTCAAAAGCTGTGTTTCTGTTGTTTCTTTGCGGGGCATTAAATTGAGGATAACAATCCTTAAAGGGCGAATATCTTGGTGAAAGGCGCGTTCTTCACCCATCACAAAGATGTTTTCTCGACTTAATATATCCATAGCCGGTAAATGTTCGGGTATCTTAATTGGCATATATTTAACCCCTTTTTCGAGGTGCGAGGCACGATGTACAAGCTGGAAAAATTTAAGATCAAAAGATTGTACATCGATAGTCGACCATAATTTCGTCGCTGGATTTTTTATACTATCAGAAAGTATAAACTTTCGTTATATACTTTCTAAGCATAAGTGCAACTAAGGCAGCTGCCTTCGTCGAGGCTAACAAGAAGGCTAATACGTGCGAAGACAGTGTCTTCGCGGGCGCCAGCCAAGTTTTCTTTATACCTATAACTAGTCCATGGGTGACGAGTGCTGATCTGGCGATATCCCTGATGAACTTAAGTTTTTACGCTGCTTATGCTTTCTGACTTGCTTGAAGTGCTTGATCCAAATCATACAGCAGATCGCCAATTGTTTCTATGCCAATGGAAAGGCGGATCATATCGGGTGATATGCCGGCAACGCGTTGTGATTTTTCGTCGAGTTGTTGGTGGGTTGTGCTTGACGGATGAATGACCAGGGATTTGGCATCCCCGACGTTAGCCAAATGCGAAAATAGTTTGAGGCTGTTTATGAACTTCTTTCCTTCGTTAAGGCCGCCTTTGACGCCGAATGTAAAGATCGATCCAGCTCCTTTGGGTAAGTATTTTTTAGCAAGTGCATGATAAGGGCTTTTCTCCAGCCCCGGATAGTTAACCCAAGTGACCAAATCGTGTTGATTGAGAAATTCTGCAACCTTTTGGGCGTTTTCAACATGGCGTTCCATGCGCAGTGGGAGAGTTTCCAATCCTTGTAAAAACAAGAAGGAGTTGAAGGGAGAAACTGCTGCCCCAGTGTCGCGTAGAAGGGATACCCTAGCCTTGGTGATATAGGCAGCCTTACCGCAGGCGTCTGTATATATGACGCCATGGTAGCTAGGATCAGGTTGGCTGAGCCCTAGAAACTTGCCGTTATTCCAGTCAAAATTCCCTGAGTCGACAATAACACCACCAATAGAAGTCCCGTGGCCGCCAATAAATTTGGTGGCAGAATGAACGACGATGTCTGCTCCGTGCTCAATAGGTCGACACAAGTACGGCGAGGCAAATGTATTGTCAACGACCAGGGGGAGACCGTTTTCGTGAGCAATATGGGCAATAGCCTCTAAATCGGCAACATTAATTTGTGGATTTCCTATGGTTTCTGTGTATAAGGCTTTTGTCTTGTCTGTAACTTTTGAGCGGAATTCTTCCGGTTTGTCGACATCAACAAAGTGGACCTTGATTCCAAGTTTAGCAAACGTATAGGCAAACAATGTGTAGGTACCACCGTAAAGGGAACTCGAGGCGACAATTTCATCCCCAGCTTGAGCGATGTTTAAAATAGCATAGGTAATAGCTGCTTGTCCTGAGGCAGTAGCGAGTGCTCCGACTCCCCCTTCAAGGAGCGTGATGCGTTGCTCAAATACGTCTTGAGTGGGATTCATGATCCGGGTGTAAATGTTGCCTGATTCTTTTAGAGCAAATAAATTGGCCGCATGCTCAGTGTCGTTAAATACAAAGGAGGATGTTTGATAGATTGGAACGGCACGTGAATTAGTTGCGGAATCAGGGCTTTGCCCTCCGTGCAAGGAAAGGGTTTCGAAACCTAGTTGACGTTCTTCGGTCATTATAATTTCCTCCTTTAATAACTATTTTGTAAATAAAAAACGACCACTTCAAGAGAAGCGGCCGTTATATATTTAACACGCTACTCTCATCTTTCAGAACTATGTTCTGTAGGATTTAGCACCTTATAGCTTACGCTATCGGTTGCCGGGCATCATTGGGCCAGTCCCTCCGCCACTCTTGATAAGAGAAATTTAATATTTAATTGTATGTGTAGGTTACAGCTACTATAAAACAAATTAGCATCAGTGTCAATATTCAACGAAGGTAATTTCTGTGGAAAATATTTGAATGAGTTCAGTTATCTTAAGCTGGAGCTTAGACCCTGTTAATTTAGGTTGCCTTATGTACCTCGACGGAAACAGTGTACACCAATCCTTTAGGGACCATTTTAGATACTTCAGCAACGATGGAATTGATTTTTTCCTCCGTATCAACAATCTCCAAAATGATGGGCAAGTCGGATGACAACTCTAATAGCCGTGCACTATGTAACACTTTATCCTGTCCGTATCCCTCAATTCCCCTGTATACAGTGACCCCGATGATCCCTTGTTCTTTCAGCCAATGGACTAGATATTGGTATAACGGCTTGTTCATAAAACGTTCTTTTTCACCAACGTAAACTTTCAGTAATTTTGCTTTTTCGGCCATACTCTTCATAGTTTGTGCCTCCCTTCAGATCTGCTTACAGTACTCGGGCCAAGCCAACTCCTAAGGCTACACCTGTGAAACCAACGACAATGCTCAGTAAGGTATATAATCCTGCCGTGAAAAAACTCCCACCTTCAAGTAAGGAAATTACCTCGAAACCAAATGTGGAGAACGTTGTGAAAGCACCCAAAAAGCCGACGCCAATTCCTAAACGCCAGAGGGGGCTGATGGTTAAGCGTTCAATAAATAATACATTTAAGAACCCCAAGAGAAACGCTCCGCTAACATTTATAAGAAAAGTATGTAAAGGAAATCCCTGGTTCCATTTATTAGAAATCCATATCCCAAGGCTATAGCGAGAAAGGGCTCCAAGTGCACCTCCTAGAGCAATCACTAGCATGTTTTGCATTAATTTCAACCTCGTAATTCATAAAGTTTGTAGGATTAAGAAAAATCAAAATCCAAAGATGGTGTGAGTAAAAGCGATGAATTGCATTTATCTCTATCATAATCTATAAAATAAATGAAAACAACCATGGGAGAAAATCACTGGACCGAGGAGGAAGCATAGAATTTATCGTAGAAATTTTAAAACTAATATTATAATTTTGTCATAATAACATATTGACATATATAGATATGAGAGTATGATAATATATAGAAATTATTTGGAACTGCTGAGCAAGAGTAACATTGTACTTAAAGGAGATGAGTAATGTGCCCCAGGAGTTGCCGACGATTAGGCGTCTTTTAGGTATTGATGAAAGCGGAATTCGCCAGGAAGCTAAGCGCTATAAGGCCTTGGGGGACGAAACACGCCTTAAAATGTTTCGAGTCTTAGAAAAAGGGGAGCGATGTGTCTGCGAAATGATGGATCTCTTTCAAATGAACCAATCTGCAGCTTCTCATCATCTTAAAATTTTGGAAAATGCAGGGTTGGTGGAGGGACGTCGGGTGGGTAAATTCGTCTATTATTGTGTGCCAAAAGTAAGGACGGAAGAATATTGACAAAGAATAAGGGAGAGAAAGGATTGATAATTCATTATGCTTCAAGCTTTTGCAGACTATGTAGCGTACACTTTGTTTGGGCTTCTGCCAAACAGCCGTTTAGGTGCTGCCGTTGACTTTTTTATCTATGACACTATTAAAATCTTTCTAATGCTAGCTTTAATTATCTTTTTGGTTTCACTAATCCGCAGTTTTTTTCCACCGGAACGAACTAAGAAGATTTTAAGCCATAAACGAGAATTTATCGGCAATATTCTGGCAGCCTTGTTGGGGATTGTGACCCCATTTTGTTCCTGCTCTGCAGTGCCGGTCTTTATTGGTTTTGTGGAATCTGGGGTGCCTCTTGGGGTTACATTTTCCTTCCTCATCTCTTCACCAATGGTGAACGAGGTGGCTCTGATCATGCTTTGGGGAATGTTTGGCTGGCAGATTGCAGCGATCTACATTACCACTGGGATTACCGTCGCCATTGTCGGCGGACTGGTTATCGGGAAACTTAAATTGGAACATCTAGTGGAAGAGTATGTTTACAATATTAAAATGGGCGAAACTGAATTGGAAGCCTTAACCTGGAAGGAAAGAGTAGAGTATGCCTGGGAATACGTTAGAGATATTTTGAAAAAAGTTTGGCCGTATGTCATTATTGGGATAGCTATTGGAGGATTTATGCATGGCTATGCACCAGCTGATTTTCTGGTAAAGTATGCCGGAAAGGATAACCTGTTTGCTGTTCCGTTAGCAGTGTTGATCGGAGTGCCTCTCTATTCTAATGCGGCAGGGATCATTCCCATAGTTCATGTGCTGATGGAAAAAGGGATGGCTTTAGGAACAGTACTTGCCTTCATGATGGCTGTGACCGCTTTAAGTCTACCGGAGATGATTATTCTACGTAAAGTTTTAAAACCCAAATTGCTCGGCATTTTCATAGGAATCATGTCGGTGGCCATTATTTTCGTAGGATATTTGTTCAATTGGATATTTGTTTAGCTCCTGTGGCGCGATCGGTGATACCAAAGGCCTAACTATGCGTCAAGATAATCAAAGAGTAGAAGGGGAAAAGGTTCGGTCGGGGATATGTTTGAGATCTTCAAATAAGCGGGTATTTTACTAAGAAAAGCTTCTGCCGGTTTTTAACAGGGTGGGGGCTTACTTTTTTTATAAAATAGCATTGTAATTAATATATAACAATATTATGATTAATCAATAATTACCTTACTATGATAGGTGACCTAGGAGCGGTTAAAGGCTGAAGAAGGAGGAGGAAAAGTTATGATTGAAATTCATGTGTTTGGCATCCGGGATGAGGCGCCAGCAGGTATGGGTATGTGCAGTTGCGGCGGTGCTTGTGGTTCGAGTTCTGAAAAAACCATGGGAGAAATGTACGAAGAATTAGAAGGATTTCTAATAAATAGTGATTTGGGTGCCGAGGTACAGGTGCGATTTCTTGATGTATTAGACGATGACTTGAGTGGCCATGACACAGCCCACACGATGTTCAAAAACGGGTTTGCTTTGCCTTTGGTAGCCATAAAGGGAGTTGTTCGTTTTTATGGCGGTATTAGCCAAACCATGGTGTATGACGAAGTTAAAAAACTGATGGTCTGATCATTGAAAAGCTTTACGAGCGAGGAAGAGATTGAAACGGCTCTGCAGGCAGTAAGAAGGTCCCGAGGAGATGGGCTAACCAAGCAACAGGGGCATTTGTACTGAAACGTACAGATGCCGCTGTTGCTTTACTCATGTTCGCCACAGCTGCATTTGATAATCCCGTCTTTTATCATCTCTTCCAGTTCGTTAGGAAAATATATGGCCTTCCCCCCTTACTCCATTTCAATTGATAAATCTGCAGCAGTTAGGCAAGTATGTGAACAACAACTACATCCGCAGCCCATGGTTTATACTAATTTTCATTCTTCGCTCTTTAAATTGTTCTTCTACTAAAAACAAGTGTTGCACGGGAGGCAGGGGTTCGCCATCCTCCTCTACGACTGTTTTAATGTAATATGCGCAGTCAGTTTTGTCCTCTTGTGAATTGCTCAGGGTTTTGTACTTGAAACAGCTTATGAGGCCGTTATTGTCCGCTATACCTAGACCACAGTTACCACATGTTTTCATGTTATACATCCTCCTTTTAGTTCTCCTCAGAGGGATAATAAAACTCACACATTGTTAATGATGAATTGAATTATTTTATCTGTTAGAAAACCCCTTTCAATGAATATTTTTTACTAAAGAGGATTTTATTTCCTCAAATAGTCTTAATGATCTTTTGTAGGTGTGATGTTATGATCAACTCGGACCTTTTATAAAATTGTCAGAATATAATAAAATTATTATATTATAGAATTGTGATAAAGTATACAAATGTACATGAAAAAAATTATAAAGGAAAAGTATACTGCCTAGGTAATTGACCTTGATCGTTAGAGATATGCAGTACAAGAGAGAGTTAAGTTGGAGAGCTAATATTATATCATTTAGCTTAGAGCGGAGAGGGGATGTACAAAAATGAAAGATACGGTTGACATAGTATTTAAACCTACGCCTTCTATAGAACGCCTTTATTTGGAGTTGACCAACCGCTGTAACTTGTCTTGTGAAATGTGTTACCGCCAGAATTGGCACGAACCTTTGGGTGATATGTCTACAGAAGTTTTAAGCTCGGTTGCGGATGAGGCAGCTGCTTTTCCAGACCTTAAGGAAGTGATTCTGGGAGGTATTGGTGAACCGACGATTGCTAACAATTTCCGACACGCAGTGGAACTATTCGCTTCCCGGTATGATGTTACCGTGACTACGAACGGGACTACATTGGACGAGGAGCTGATTGAATTCTTAATCTCCCATGGTGTAGATAGGATCGCCCTGTCCGTTGATTCAACTGATGTGCAAACCTTTGCTGCTATCCGGCATCAAAATGTACAAGGCATTTTGGAGAGCACGCGTCAGATAGCAGGGGGGAGGGTTAATGGGAGACCAGCGGTCACTTG
Source organism: Desulfosporosinus cupriresistens (assembly GCF_001707885.1). Taxonomy (GTDB): domain Bacteria; phylum Bacillota; class Desulfitobacteriia; order Desulfitobacteriales; family Desulfitobacteriaceae; genus Desulfosporosinus. The sequence goes on from NZ_MASS01000009.1 coordinate 18,235, forward strand.
GGAATTCGTGGCGATGAAGAGTACTCTCCCATATTTGATCGAAACCGTGCGCCAGGCAGCGAAACTGGGAGTCAATCAGATCGTTATTTCTCATATTCTACCGATGCGGGAAGAATCAATGGTGGAAACCCTTTATCACCCTATTATGTTTGCTGAGACAGAGAAAACTTTCCAATCGGCTTTTATGATGGGATTGGCAAAAGGGGTAGAAGTAGTTTTGCCAAAAAGCGAGTTAAAAACAGATCGGTATTGCAAGTTCGTGGAAACTCAAAGTGCAGTTGTACGCTGGGATGGTCAGGTTTCCTCCTGTTATCGGTTTTTGCATTCCTATCCTGAGTACGTGTTTGGGAGACATAAACTGATTGACGCCCACAGTTTTGGCTCACTCAGGGAAAAATCGTTGCTTGAAATCTGGACTTCTCAGGAATTTATGAGGTATCGTTACAATGTTCTGCACGGACAATACGCGTCGTGTCCTGATTGCCAGTGGATTGATGGGTGCGATATGGTTCTTCGTGCAGACATGGATTGCTTGGGTAATGCTCCATCTTGTGGAGATTGTCTTTGGGGAAGGGGAATGACAGTTTGCCCATGAGTTGGGGGTTCTACCCCACGAACTATCCGAAGGTAACAGAACCCTTTTCCTTGCCAGAGCTCTTCCACATGAAGGTCAAAATAGCTATTGAAGAATTAGAAAATCAGTGTATAATTCCCACGTTACTGCTCATCAAAAATTACAAACTCCTCCCTTCAGAGAACACCCTGACAGCAAAATTTTTGCGCCGTAGCCAAGCTTTTGGGAACGAGTAGAAGTTTATTTAGCTATATCATCGTTTTACTGGAGGGAATTTTTATTATTGGAAGTTTTACTTATAGTGGAGCTTACATTGCCAAAACGTATGGATTCAACTATTTATATTGGGTTAATTATGACAGCCTTCGGAATCATGTCAGTTATTGGCGGGAGTTTGCCAGCATTTGTTCATTATGGCTATGAAGAAGGTTTTTACAAACAATCATTCGTCTATGAAGAGAATTCCATCATTGACAGTTGCGGTTGCAAACACAACGCAGGCTCTTCGAAAGAGGTTTTTATACAGTAGTGACACGATGATTAAGATATGTTAATCTGAACTTGATAGAGATAGCTTCTCTTTATTTGAGTAAGTCTAAGGTTGTTTTCTAAAAATTTAGTTAGGAGCCAGAGTAATGTTTAAAAAGATATTGGTAGCAACTGATGCATCAGAGTATTCACGTCGGGCGTTGAAGACTGCATTGGAACTTGCTGGGATTTTTGGTGGAGAAGTCGAGCTTTTGAATGTTATGTATATTAGGGAGGCCTACTGGGGTTATAATGTAGCATACAGCATTTTAGTTCCGCCGGAACAAATTGAAGAGGCAGGAGAGCTCGCCTTAAAAGCAACACTTGAAGGAATCGATGTAGGGAATGTCCCCTTGAAGAAAAAGGTAGTTCAAGGATACCCATCGACGATGATCTTAGAAGAAGTTGAGAGAGAAGCCCTGGATTTAGTAGTCATGGGGAGCCATGGTTACGGTCCAGTTGCCGGTTCTGTCTTAGGTAGTGTGAGTCAACGTGTCCTCCAAAAAGCAGAAGTCCCTGTCCTTATTGTGAAATGATGTGTAAAAGTGATTGAATGTAAAAAGCTGTTGACGAATTGCCAAAAAATCGTCAACAGCTTTTTACTTATATTTAATTTGTGCAAAGTTCAAGTGTGTTATGACGCAAAATTTAACTTCTCAGTACTAAAAATTAAAAACTGTACTTAATTCTATGATAAGATCGGGAAAAATCGATACTTTCACATTATCAGCATCCGTAAACAATTCAGGCCTTTCATATCGGTTGTTGTCCTGTAAAGTGAATACACTTACGATCTTCGTGTCTGGCGCAACTATCCAATATTCCTTTTAATTATAAATAGAGGAAAGAGGAGCACCAATCAGAGGATAGAAACCGCATTAAGGTTGACCGTTTCAATCTTACCAATGCACCGATGGAACGCCTTCACGGAGGCTTGGCGCCAGCTAAGTTTTCTTTATCAGCGGATATTATCTCAAAAATAGCATTGAAAAAGCAAAAAATAAATGTATAATATTATAAATACATTATATTAATAATATATTGTGTTCGTTTTTGAGCGTAACAATTAGTGCGCTGCTCGTAAAAACAGCTTTAAAACAAGCATTCAATAAAGAATTGAGGAGGAGCGATTATGAATATTGGAATTTTCCCTTGTCAAGGCCGTTGTAACGTCAGTATGATGACGAAAACGGTTGCTCAATTTTTCGTTGATGACGAAATAATACGCGTACTACCTAATTTAAGTTTACTTCTTGACAATGAAAGTGGTGTTAACGAAAAGTATATTGCCTTAAATGGTTGCCCAGCAACATGCGCTTCCAAGGAATTCGAGTCTGTTAAAATCAAACCACATGAAGAAATCATCATGACCAAGGATTTTGATCCGAAAAATAATGAAAAATATGAAGAGTTATTAAATATAGATGAAGAGGTATACTTAGTGCAAGAAGTGATCGATAGATTATTGGGTAGTAGTGACGAGGCATAGCCCAATTGCTAAGAGCCTTTTTGAAGAGGGAAAAGAAGGACTACCAGATAATATGGAGCGAACTGAATAATATAAAGTATTGCTTCTCTCAATGTAGATCGGGGGGCTTTTTATTATATTATAGAGAACTAATATAAATTATTCAGAGTAGTGCTACTTATTATTTAAGAAGGAGCGTGCGAAAATGTTTACGACTCTGATGTACATTGTGGCTTTCGGCTTTCTTATCCTTTCCTTTATAAAGGATAAGAAAAAGACTTTCCAAGCCTTGAAGAAGGCCTGGAAGTCGTTTGAAAATATTCTGCCTCAGTTCCTGTCTATTTTAATAATTATCGGAATCATGCTGGCAGTACTGAGTCCCGCGGTGATTTCTGGATTAATCGGCGAGAAATCCGGGTGGTTGGGAATGTTAATGGCTTCTCTGGTCGGTTCAGTTACTTTAATACCTGGATTTGTAGCCTTTCCGTTAGCTTCGGCTTTGTTGAAAAGCGGCGCTGGTTTTATGCAAATCGCCGTATTTATCTCAACTTTAATGATGGTTGGAATCGTGACAATCCCTCTAGAGATAAAGTATTTCGGTAAAAAGGCTGCATTACTCAGGAATAGCTTAGCATTCGTATTTTCGTTTATGGTAGCAATAGCAATTGGGGTGGTGTTGAGATGAAAATGTTGATTAAACGATACAAGTATTTCTTCGTACTACTCATCATTAATATCGTAGTTTATGGTTTGTATCCATCAGTCGGTCGAAAGTCAATTGACATCACTTGGAGCAATACTATGGAAATGCTCTCGGTTATACCACCGATATTTATTTTATTGGGGCTCTTGGATGTATGGGTACAACGAGAAACAATGATCAAATTGATGGGCGAGAAATCCGGAATCATTGGAATTTTAATAGCATTTTTCTTAGGTTCGGCTGCTGCGGGACCGTTATATGCAGCTTTCCCCGTAGCGGGAGTGCTCCTGCACAAAGGGAGTAAGTTTTCTAATGTCCTAATTTTTATTGGTGCCTGGTCAACCACCAAAATACCCATGCTTCTATTTGAGGCTTCTTCGATGGGGTGGAAGTTCATGATTACTAGGTTTCTTATCAATATACCTGGGATTATTTTGATTGCTTTTATCACGGAAAGGTTATTAAACGAAAAAGAAAAACAGTATATCTATGATAATATTGTTAGTTGAAATGAATGCCACCCATGCCTTGAATCAGGCGTTATTCGGACTTTTACAGCCAGGGGATCATGTTATCACATCTTCGCTTGAGCATAATGCGGTGGCCCGGTGAAGTAGACTCTACAAAAGTCAGCTTTATTTTAGAACAGGAGGCAGGAGTAATCGTCCGGGTCGGGTTACATTGTGCTGCCCATGCGCACAGGATGTTAGGAACCTCAGACTAGGGGGTCGTTCGGTTAGCCCGTCCCATTTTACGAACGAGGAAAAAATTGAAATCGCTTTGCAAGCGGTAAGAAGGGTCGCCAAGGGGTCGGAATAACGAGTTGATACGGACACTAGATTATCTCAATGTGTTTTTCATTCGCCTATAATTATTGTATTTAAGGCCTAAAATATATTATAATATTATTAATTGGTTACTTCATGGGCAGATTATAATTAATAATAAGATTTGAGGTTTTTTTGTGGAAGAGCAGATCGTATCCATGAAGAGTGATTTTTTTAAGGCCTTAGCACACCCTACCCGGGTGCGTATCATCGAAAGACTGGCGAAGAACGGCGAAGAAGTGTGTGTTTGTGAGCTAATCGAGGATTTGGGAGTTGAACAGTCGAATTTATCCCAACACTTAAGTATCTTGCGTAAACAACAAATCATTACATCGACTAAAGTGGGCTTAAAAGTCATGTGCCGTGTCAAATATCCTGAAGTATTAACCATTCTTGAAGAGGTCCATAAGATTCTTGCCCAACATTTTCAAGAAGGGGAAGCTTTGATGAGGCATCTTGTCGACCACTAGGAGGATAAAAATGTAATTTTTATGCAATGATTTTAAAAACAAAGAAAAGGGGTAAGGATTGTTGGATATTAAAATCTTAGGTTCTGGGTGTTCAAACTGTGCGAAGTTAGAAAAAGTAACCAAGGAAGGCATATCTCAGCTCGGGATTGAAGCCCAAGTTGAAAAGATCGAAGACATGCAAAAAATTATGTCTTATGGGGTTATGAGTACACCGGCTCTCGTGATTAACGGGGTGGTTAAGTTGGTTGGGAAAGTGCCGAATAAAGCGCGCCTGATTGAAATCTTAGAAAAAGAAATGAATGCTTAATAAAATCTCGCCATACTATAGTTTGGTGTAGCGGGATTTCTAAGCTAACAAGATGACTTCTACTGTTTAGTAGAGGTCATTTGCTTTTTGTTGTGGCAAGTTGTTAACAATAAAATTTTGAGGAGTATTCTTTATCCTAATACATAAGATAAGTGGACATGCCCCCAATAACGGCCGCAAAGAAATTGATGCCTATTTGAGTTAAGAGAGTCTAGCCGATACCTTCATGGTGTAGTCGGCTTTTTATTATGTAATACTTGCAGGTTTGTTATTATTTGATGGGCGCTTTATTTTCTAGAATAAGTGCAGAAGTATTGTAATTAATATATGAGAATATTATGATTAATTAAATAATTACTTTGCTATGATAAGTGCCCAAGAGCTTTTAGGAGTAAAGAAGGAGGAAAGGTTATGATCGGGATGGCAACTATGACTAAATCAGTAAAAGGTGAAGAGCCTGTATGGTTTGACTGTGTGGTCTAAAGGGACTCCGGTTGAACGAATGAAAGGGGTAGCGTTATGATATATTTGGATAATGCAGCAACAACTTGGCCAAAGCCTCAACAAGTTGTAGCTGCCATCGAGGAGGCCCTTGTGCACAAGGGCGGGAATGCCGGCCGGGGAGGGAATGGCGCAGCGATGCAGATGGCTAGACTCATTTATCAGACGAGGGAAGACTTGTGTGTCCTATTTGGCACGAATAATCCGACCCGAGTTGTCTTTACCCAGAATGCCACCCATGCCTTGAATCAGGCGTTATTCGGACTTTTACAGCCAGGAGATCATGTTATCACATCTTCGCTTGAGCATAATGCGGTGGCCCGACCGCTTTGGGTCTTGAAACAGCGGGAGGTTGAGGTTAGCGAAATTCCTGGGGTATCCGGGGAAGAGTTCGATTTTAAAGCCTACAACAAAGCTTTTCGGCCCAACACCAAGTTAGTGGTGACCTTGCATGCCTCAAATGTAACGGGCACCTTGTTGCCAGTTAAAGAAATAGGTCAAATAGCCCATGAGCATGGTGCTTACTATCTGCTGGATGCCGCGCAAACGGCAGGGGTTTTCCCTATCGATTTAGGATGTCTTTCTGTGGATTTGCTCGCTTTTCCGGGACATAAAGGTCTATTAGGACCTCAAGGAACGGGAGGACTCATCATCAAGTCGGCGATCCCCTTGGAGCCGTTGATCTACGGTGGTACGGGGAGTCTCTCTGAAGAGGATCGACAGCCGGATTTTCTGCCGGATGCTTTGGAAAGTGGCACTTTGAACGGCGCAGGCATTGCGGGGCTGGGGGCGGGAGTGCGATATATCCTTGGTGAAGGAGTGGATAAGATACGAGTTAGAGAACAGGCACTATGCCGGAAATTATGGGAGGGGCTCAGAGAAATCCCCGGAGTTAAGCTTTATGGAAGTGAAATGGTGGAACGTCGTTCGCCCATTGTGGCATTTAACTTAGGTGACATGGATTCAATAGAAGTCGGTTTTATTTTAGAACAGAAGGCAGGAGTAATTGCTCGGGCAGGATTACACTGTGCTCCCCATGCCCATAGGATGCTAGGAACTTTAGAACAGGGAGTCGTTCGGTTTAGCCCTTCGCATTTCACGAGTGAGGAAGAGATTGAAACGGCTCTGCATGTGGTAAGAAGGGTCGCAGAGGAGATGGGCTAACTGGTCACCTGTCGAGGACGTAGGTTCTATGAGATGCAACAGGGACACCTGTACTGAAAGTACATCCCCTTTAACTACATCCGTAGTCATGATTTATATCATCTTCGTTTTTCGCTCTTTAAATTGTTCTTCTACCAAAAACAAGTGTTGCACAGGAGGAAGGGGTTCATTTGTTAATGTTTTTTACCTTATAGCCAAAGAGATGGGTTTTACACTTTGTGGATTAGAAATTGACTTGGAAGTGTTGAGATGGATTTTGACATTAACGTAGCAGTCAACAAGGGCATTTGTACTGAAAGGTACAGATACCCTTGTTGCGTTAATGACATCTTGTTCTTATATAAGGAAGAGCAAGGTGTTGGCAAGCTAGAATAAAATAGGCAAAAAATAGTAGTGCAATAATAATAAAACAGTAGTATTATATTAGTATATAATAATTATATAATTAAATAAGGGGGTGTGAATGTTCTCATAACTTAAGTCAATTTATAGAGGGGTGGATTGGGATGACCTTAACAATGACAATAGTTGCTGCAATAATTGTGTTTATTTTGACAACTCTATTGGCTATGGTGGGTATTGGTGCGGCATTTATTATTATTCCGGCCTATATATGGTTGGGAGTGGCTCTACCCGAAGCTACGGCTATTGCATTATTACTTAATGGTATAAGTATGACCTTTGCGGCTGCAACGAATGCTAAACATAAACTTATTGACTTTAAGATTGCAGTTCCAATCACCATAGTTGCAGCATTATTAACTCCCTTTGGAGCCTATGCTACTCAATTTATTTCTAAAGATAGCTTATTGTGGTTTTTCACTGCGTTTTTAATTTTTGCTGCCAGCATGATGATCTTTTATAAAACTAAGCAAAAAGATCGTATCCCGAATATACGTAGAGATATTACATTAGGAAGTATTGTTGGAGCTTTTGCAGGATTTTTAAGCGGATTACTGGGAATCGGAGGAGGCAATTTCATATTGCCAACTTTAGTGGGTTCTGGTATGGAGCCTAAAAAAGCTTCGGGGACAACTTCTTTTGTAGTGGCAATCCCTTCTCTTGTGGGTTTTTTCGCGAAATTAAAAGTAGCCAATGGTCAATTGAATTGGACGTTGTTAGGATTTTCAGTTATCGCCTCGATCCTTGGAGCTCTTTTAGGATCAAGCTTAATGAATGCAAAAATGAAAAGCAGCCAACTTAAAGTGGTTATCGGGATTGTTTTATATGTCGTTGCAGTCAAAATAATTTTAGGTTTAATCTAGCCTATTTTAGGGCAATGGTTGTGTTTTTCAGCCTATATTATTGAAAGATATTTTATTGGGTCAGAGCTCAATAAATATAAAAAATACAAGGAGGTAATATTTACTATGATTAATCCAAGAGATTATTTCGACGTAGGGATCCAATTTCACGGACACAAGTGCCCGGCCATGCCGTTAGGCCTCAGGGCTGGAGCAGCGGCTATGAACGCCCTTGGTGTAGAACGTTCCCAAGATAAGGAATTAGTGATGGTAGTGGAGACTGGCGACGATCATGCCGCAGGCTGTTTTGTTGATGGCTTGATGACTGTTACTGGTTGCACGTATGGCAAAAGCAATATTAAGAAAACCTATATGGGTAAAATGGCCTTTACCTTAATTGATACTAAACAGCAAAAAGCCGTGCGCGTTCAGTTAAAGGCGGAATTTTTTGGAAAGATGTTACAGTCACCCTTTGTACTGCAACGCAAACAAGGTGTACTGCCACAGGACATAACCGCCAATATCACTGATCCGCTAGTAGAAGGGGTTATGAACCGGGCCGAAGAAGAATTTCTGGCTATCAGTCCAGTGTTCAATTATCATTTCGAAAAGGCAAAAGGAACATTTGATACTGACTTATGCGCGGTGTGTGGTGAACGGGTATTCGTGCATAAATTACAAAATGTCAATAACGAAAAAGTCTGTATTCCCTGTGCGGAAAAACAAAATAAGTAGACGGAATCATCCATAGCAAGATCTATCATGCATTCTGAAGTTTTGTTGAGGCGGGAGTTATGTGTCTGTGATTTGACAGAAGTATTGGAAATCAGCCAGCCGGGGGTGTCTCAACACATGAGGCGCCTTCGTCAAACTGGATTTGTGAATGAGCGTCGGGGCGGGCAATGGATTTATTATTCACTTAATTTGGAAAATCCACTGATTAACTTGCTTTCTCCTACTTTTCCAAAGGTTAAAGAGGATGAGGAAAAGCTAGCGCGTGCTAAAGGATGCCCAACCTAAATTAGGTTAAGACTCAATAATTAGGTTGAAACAATAGGGAGAATTTGCTGTGAGAGTTGCGATAATATCCGATATATATCTACCAATTTAAGGAGGTAAAGCCATCTTCAGTAGCTTCATATGCACCCATAATCACTACACTGGCATCTAATAAATCTTCAATAATGTCTTTGCGTTGTAGTGGAAAGCATAGGGCATTATTACACCCGGAACGCATCGCTTTTGGAGTCGGGATTAGAGCATAGGGACAATCAAGTTTTTTAAGGACTTTCTCCGCAGCCATAGCCTGGGTTAAAGAATCAAAGGTAATTAGAGCACGGTACTGTATCAGTTCACGATAGAGCATTTGCATTGACTCCTATTCCTTAAGATATAGAAGAGTGAAAGTAAGAGAATCCTTTCTCTTATTTTTGCTGTGCTGTTGCAATAATAAAACTCTTTTTGATTATGGATATAGCGACAATTAATATTAGTAGGCCAATACCATAGAGAATGAACAGTGTAGTAAAGCGACTGTTTCCTACAATCCTACTTCCGAAAGCAGTGCCTAATCCCCCGCCCCCCATGAAACAGAAGGCAACAAGTGACATAGCGACGCCCCTTGCTTTGGCCGCAAATTCGGTAGCAATCGTTAAGAAGGTTGAATGGGCGAGCATGAGGCCTAACCCAAAAAGACCTATGCCGAAAATTAGAGTTTCAAGAATGTTGCCTAGGGTTATGATTATTATCATGGCTAATAACACAAAAGTAAGTCCAAGTAGAATTGTCTTTTTGCGTCCTACTTTAGCAGAGATTTTCCCAGAAATACGTCCACCAATAATAGACATAACTCCAAAAATTGACATAATCAGTCCGATTAGGAAGTTATTAAAGTCATAGATATTTTGTATGTATCCACTAAGGAATGAAAATGAGCCTAAAAGAAAAAAACCTTCAAATAATACAAGTAGATAAATTTTTAGACTTGAAGGATTACTTAAAAGGTTTAAATAGGGGGCAAATACTTTGCCCTCTTTGTTTTTGCTTGAAGGTATGTTTCTTCCTACGGTTAGCAATAGAATGGTTGCCACTACCGATAATATGGCATAAATCATAAAAACACCACGCCAATTGAAAAAGAAGGCAATAGAACCACCGATGGCCATGCTTAAACCTTGTCCTAAAAAAGATATACCTAGGAAGGTCCCAATGGCTGTTTGCCGTTCATTTAAAGGGAATATATCGCCAATCAACGCCAACGATATCGGCATTACTGAAGCTGCAAATACGCCTGTCAAGGCCCTGTAGATAGTAAGGTCGGTTAGACCAGTGCCGAGTGCACATAAACCTGTCGCAATAGTAAAGAAAACCATTGAGAAGCTTATAACTTGTCTTTTACCGAACTTGTCGGCAAGGTAGCCAAAAATAAGTTGAAACAATCCAAACGGAATCATATAGGCTGAAATTATTAATGAAGTACTTGCAAGGTTTACTCCAATATCCTTTGATATAGAAGGTAGGATAGGAGAAACAACCCAATTATCTGCCATGACTACAAATCCAGCCAGGCCAAGGATTAAGAGGATACTTCTTTTATTCATACTATCCCTCCAAAATAATTAATTACATGACCTTATTAGAATGATTTGGTGCTTATTAAAGAATATTTTATTTCCTCCTTTGCGTATATTTAGTATAATTTGATTAAATATAATAATTTTATTATATTATAAAAATAGAGTAAATTGAACTGCTTTATGGAAAATTTTAAAAGTACTTGCACCTCTTTAGGATTTTCTGCAGTGTCGCAGTAGGTCCGTCTGCAAAGGGGATTGGGGGCCTACTAAAGTGGAGTTTTCCCTAAAAATTGATCCAAATTTTTGTACAGCAGCGCTGAACCTTATAAATGCAAAATAGCCACCAAGAATCCACTGAGCGTAAATAATGCAGTCGCTATTTTTGATTTTAAAAATGTTAATAAGAGATTAGTTGAATTTAAATTAAAAAATATATTATAATAGAGATATTATAATATTATCGATGGGTTCTTTATGGGCAAGCTGATAATTAAAAATAGATTAGAGGGGTTTATGTGGAAGAACAGATTATATCTATGAAAAGTGATTTCTTTAAGGCCTTAGCGCACCCTACACGGGTACGTATTCTTGAACGATTAGCAAAAAATGAAGAGGAAGTATGTGTTTGTGAGTTTATAGAAGAATTTGGGATTGAACAATCGAATTTATCTCAACACTTGAGCATTTTGCGCAAACAGCATCTTATTGAATCAACTAAAGTTGGCTTGAAAGTATTGTATCGTATTAAATATCCAGAAGTATTGATAATCCTAGAGAAGGTTCAAGAAATTCTTGCACAGCAATTTAGAGAAGGGGAAGCTTTGATGAGGCATCTTACCGAGCGTTAGGAAGATTGGAAAAAAGAGCTAAATATTTAAAAATTCCTGCTCTACTGTAAGTTCAGTGTGGCGGGAAATTTTTTTTATACTAGTGAAACCATAATTCACGCCTTATACAAATACCATTTGCATGTGCTCAACTCATATTTAAGTTCGAACAGCTTTAAAAGCCCAGCTACTTCACTTTGACAACGAAAAATAAACATGCGATTTCCGGCGAGTTTCTCTTCAGAACGTGTTACGACTCGGTCGACTTTGACCACTACGTTGGAAGCATTATCAGAAGTCAGCCTATATCGTATAGGATGAGGGATTCCCTCAAGGGTAAACCAAGCAACCATTTCGATCGGTTGCATTAAAATTCGCATACTACTACCCACCTTAATTCTAAGAATGCTGAAATGACATCATGAGGTAGTCTTTATCTTGGATTACACCGCCGGTTAGGGTGTTGGGTACAGTTCATACTGACAAGAATACTTTATCAGAACTAGCGTTCTGTGTAAAGGGTATATATGTTTTGGGATTCGAATGTACATTTATCTTAAGTGAATTGGGATATTTTCCTGTAATAAAATAGAGTATGGCCTCTAATACTAAGTTTGTTAGAAGGCAAATTTATAAGGAGGGGTTCCAATGACAGTTCAATCAGATTTACAAAAAGCAGTGGCTGCTGCCCAATCTGCTCTCGGTACTTATTCCACGTTTTCCCTTTCAACTCAAGACCAATCGGCCAAGGCAATGTTCGAGGAACTATCTAAAGATGCGCAGCGTCATGTCACGATGCTCAACAACCGTCTTGCTTATATTGAACAAAGTAATCCAATGAATCAACAAACCACTTAAACTGAGAAAGTAGTAAGGCGGAGATAGTTAAGACAACTATATGGCACGATAAAAGAGTTCTGTCAGCGTTCGTAATAACGCCAACAGAACTCTTTCGTTTTATGAAACTGGGGATCAAAAAATTTGAAGATAACGTGATGATAAGTGTGAGATTAAACCGCTCCAGGAATTACTGCGGGGACATAGACGCGTTGGGCGAGCTCACTATCGATCATAAAGAGTCCTGCCCCGTCTCCATTTATAAGTTTAAGCTTATTCAGCACGCGACCCATGTTTTCCTCTTCTTCTACTTGTTCTGTGATATACCATTGAAGAAAAATTTCAGTCGTATGGTCTTTGATTTCGCGTGAGATATTCATGAGCTCATAGATAGAATTGGTAACGAATTGCTCATGTTTTAAAGCGAGTTCAAATACTTCTTGAGGACTGGAAAACTCATTCTGAGGTTCTTTGATCTCAGCTAAGGTTACCTTACCGCCTATCTTGTTCAAATAATTAAAAAATCCTAGGGCATGATCGCGTTCTTCCTGAACCTGAACTCGAAAGTAATTGGCAAATCCGTCCAGATTCATAGATGAAAAATAAGTCTGCATAGCAAGATAAAAATAGGCTGAGAAAAATTCTTTATTCACTTGATCATTAATAGCTTTAATCATTTGTTCATTTTGCAATGTATTTCCACCTACCTCTTTTTTTATAATTAACCTTTAAACGTTTAAATATGTATTCTACATTATTCCACAAAGCTCCTGCAAATAATAACATCTTTATAAAAATAATTAAAATACTTATCAAATAGATAAAAGTTAAGTTTATAACATAAAGTGTAATCACTATGCATTTAGATTAAATAATCCGAAGTATCTTTCGAGAAGTATCTTCCGATGAACAGAATACCCCATTTTATCATGAAATGAATGATCACCACTAACATAAAGACTGTTGATAGGTTTATTGTAACCTGTCAACAGCCTTTTTTCTTTATACGAGTCACTCAAAGTATTGCGATCGGATCTTAAAACATCTTGGTTGAGAGTTTTGTTCAGCGTAAAAGCGTTTTTAAAAAGGAAGCCCTATTCGTCGGATAAGTGCAAATCCTGCTCGCTTAGCGAGAGGAATAAATACTTTACGCAGAAGAGGAGTCCCAACACGTTGGGCTAAGGGAATTCCTACTTTGCGGGCTAAGGGAGGGCCGACGTGCTGGGCTAGGGGAATTCCCACTTTGCGGGCCAGGGGAGGACCAAATTGTCTCATGATTGAAGGGCCGTATTGTTTCAGAAGGATTCCTGCTTGCTGTTGCCAGAGATTAGAAGATGCAGAAACAGAAGATGGGGGATGTTTTTCCAATAGAGGAACTTGCTTTTGAATGGAAGAAGTGGGTTGGGTTATTGGTATAACGGTCGGTTGGGTCGCTGGTGTATATTGAATTTGTTGTGCAACGGGTGATTGTCCAGGACTTTGAACGTTGTTAGTTCCCTGTCGATGAATAGGGGAGAACCTGTTCTGGCGATTTGGGAAATAACCCTGTTGCCCCATCAACGATGTCATGGGTAGGCCCCCTTTATTTTAAATGTGAGAATCATTTGGTTTAGGATTCTTATGCTAACACGGTATGCATTGAATTCCATAATGTTCCATAATTTAAGAACTAACTATGACTCTCGGATTAGAAATCAATTTCTATAAATTATTTTTAATAAAAATAAAAAATTGAATTATTTGGGACGCCAAGGTAATTTGTGGAATATATTGGAATTATGGAGGTGTTTTGAATGGCTCTGAATTTTCTCAGGAATCAAGGAAATGTTCCCACCCAAGGTCAAAACCAAGCTGTTCCGAACGGTCTAAACCGTTTCATGCAAAAGAAGGGAATTAATTCTCAGGCCGATTTTGAGCAAAGAATCCAACAAAATCCTATTGGTTTTCTAAGAAAACGAGGATAACTCTTAAGGAACAAGAAAGCTGTTGAACGAAGTTCAACAGCTTTCATCCATTGGCTGGCCTTTTGTTTCTTCGCCAAGAATAATGACATTTAACGCGACGAGAAGTAATACTCCTGCAAACATGAGGAAAATAGATTGAGAGGATAAATGGTAAGACCCTAGCATTAAGCCGACGACAGCTGGGGCAATAATTCCACCTATTCGTCCAAACCCAGCGGCCCAGCCGGAACCAGTTGCCCGGGCATGTGTCGGATAAAGCTCAGGAGTGTAGGTATAGACAATTCCCCATGCTCCAAGGTTAAAGAAGGACATCAATGATCCCATCAGCAGAATGGTTTGAACATCTGTGGTTTGACCAAAGAAATAAGCTGAAATTCCCGTGCCAATAAGATAGGCAGTTAACGTTGGTTTACGACCGATCTTGTCTACAAAATACGCAGCACTGAAATATCCAGGTATTTGAGCCAGCGTCATCGTCATGACGTATTGGAAACTCTTGGTTAGAGAGAATCCCTTCAGGGCGAGTAGAGAAGGAAGCCAAGTGAAGATTCCGTAATATGAGTAGACCACGCCGAACCAGAGAATCCAGAGAAAGATTGTACGTCTTATAAATCTGTTAGAAAAGAGTTCTTTAACCGCCATTCCAGGCGGATTCGGAGAAATAGACTTTGTAATGAGTTCAGTTGTAGTCCGACGTACTCCGGCTTCTGCTTCGATAAGTTTCACAATGGCCTCTGCTTGAGTGAAGTCACCCTTGGACGCTAAATATCGAGGCGATTCGGGAATAGAACGCCAAAGATAAAAAATATAGAGAGCTGGTAAGGCACCGATATAGAATGCGGCCTGCCAACCAAAGCGAGGAATGATTATGTAAGAGATTAGAGCAGCTAGTAACCAACCTATCGCCCAGAAACTTTCAAGTAGAACAAGAAATTTACCACGGTGTTTAGCGGGAGAGAACTCGCTCATTAATGTTACGGCAACAGGGAGTTGGCCGCCTAAGCCGAATCCAACCAAAAAACGAAAGATCAAGAGTGATTCATAGTTCCAGGACAGCCCGCATAATCCGGTCGCGAAGCTATAAAGGACGAGCGTAGAAGCAAAAACCTTTTTGCGGCCAAAAAGATCAGCCATCGTCCCTGAAAGAATAGCTCCGATTGCCATACCGACAAGTCCAATACTGCCGATTGTGCCGACTTGCTCCGGACTGAGCTTCCAGGCCTTCATTAACACGGGGAGAACAAAGGAAATAATGCCAGTGTCCATAGAGTCAAACATCCAACCTAAACCAGCTGTGATCAGTAGGAGATAATGAAACCTGGATACGGGTAATGTTTCCAGGCGTTCGGTTAAGGTCATTTTATCCGTCCTTTCTACAAGTATAATCATGATCTGTTTTATCTACTACTCTAACTTGTCTCTGTCGTATAATACCTATTCGTGTACTAATTGTAAATACCTTTAGGTCATAGAGGGCGAAACCCAAAATATTTAAAGTTTTGTGATGTTTTTAACAGTCAAAAGTATAGCCAATAACCGCCTGAAGTTTCACATTGTTGTTTGAATAGCTACAACTAAATGGTTTGAAAGGAGTTCGTACGGATGTAGAACGACAGAATCGATTATGGTTTTAAGCATCAGGAAGATAGCTAAAGGGAAATTTGACTAAGTTAATAATCAAAAGTAAACGGAGTTTACAAGAAAGAGAAAGGGGTTCCGGCGGAACCCCTTTCTCTTCGTCCTTGAGAAAAACCAAGTGCGTTTAAATTCCTATTCAGCAAGAGCAATTGCTTCAATTTCAAGAATGGCGTCCTTAGGCAAACGAGCGACTTGTACAGCAGAACGGGCTGGTGGATTAGTTGGAAAATAGGTGGCGTATACGGCGTTCATTGCAGCAAAGTCATTCATGTCTCTTAGAAAAACCACAGTCTTAACAATTTTATCCATAGAGGTGCCTGCAGATTCTAAAATCGCTTTGACATTATCTAAGGATTGTTTGGTTGCGCCTTCAATATCAGCAACCAATTCACCACTTTGTGGATTCAGAGGGAGCTGTCCAGATGTGAAAATTAGATTTCCAATCTTAACCCCTTGAGAATAAGGGCCAATGGCCGCAGGCGCGTTTTGTGTATTAACGGTTTGTTTATTCATGACTATCTACCTCCTTAAAGCTTGTCATGCAATCTTCATGCCATGTTAATATAAGTATAACTGATTTTGCGTGGACAAACCAAGTAAGAAACTGGAACTCAAAGTGGGTATAAGAGTATTCTGCTCGGATTTGGCAAGTATTATTAATGTATAGGGGGTTTACAATTTTTATTGTTTATCTCATTTCTCGCCATATGAACTTAACGTATGATATAATTTATTGTCTAATTCGATATTATTTGACGTTTTTCCCCATGAACAAGGTCGATTAGAGGAGGTAGCCAATGGGATTTCTGGAACGTGTGATTCAAATTGATTTTGAAGACCGCTTAGGTTTGGGGATGGAGATTTTTGAGAGATGCGAAAAAAATAGGGTGGATAAGATTGGGATGGAAGTCATTCCAGCTCAAGGCATGTTTATTAAATTCCGTTGTACTTCAGTTGATCAAATTCAACGATTAATAAGGGATTTGGAAGCGGTTAAAGGGGTTCATTCTGTAAAACCGCGCGATCAGATGCCGTACGAAGAGAGAGAACATGAGTTAAGGACAATTTTGAACTCTGTCAGCGAGGGGATTGTGGCCGTTAATAAAACAGGAAAAATCATTCAAATTAATGAAGTGGCCTGTAATATCTTTCACTGTTCATCTGAAGAGGTGATCGGGTCAAAAGCTGAGGAACTGTTTCAAGAGAATGCTCCTATTCTAGAAACCCTTAAGACTGGGTTGCCTTATCGGCTCGAGGAAAGGGAATTTAAAAAGGGAAATAAGGCCATTCATTTTTTGACGACAGGTGTTCCGGTGCTCAATGCGAAAGGTCAGGTCATTGGAGCGGTTGCCACCATGAAAGATTTTCGTCAAGTAGAAGAGATTATTTCGAAAGTAGACCGAAAAAAACAATTAATGTCGTTTGAGGGGATTATTTATCACAGTGCGAAGATGCGCTATGTTATCGAAACCGCAAAAATGGTTGCTAAAGGAAACTCAACGGTCTTATTACGTGGAGAAAGTGGAACTGGTAAAGAACTGTTTGCGCGAGCGATTCATATGGAAAGTTTGCGGGCCCAAGCTCCTTTTATTGCGATCAATTGCGCGGCCTTACCGGATAGCTTGCTGGAAAGCGAACTCTTTGGCTATGAAGAAGGCTCGTTTACAGGGGCAACAAAAGGGGGGAAAAAGGGACTTTTTGAACAAGCAGAACATGGAACAATCTTCTTAGATGAAATTGGAGAAATTCCAACGCAGGTTCAGGTTCGGTTGCTTCGTGTTTTGCAAGAAGGTATGATTCGCCGGGTTGGAGGTGCTAAGGAACTTTCGGTAGATGTTCGAATTGTTGCTGCGACACATCGTAATTTGGAAGAAATGATCCAAAAGGGTGAATTTCGTGAAGACCTTTATTATCGCTTAAATGTTATCCCACTTCGGATCCCCGCTCTTCGAGAACGTCGTGAGGATATTCCCCTGATTGCCCAGCATCTAATTCGAAAGATATCCAGCAAGCTTGGAAAAGCAGAAATTCATTTAACAAAAGAGAGTAGTGACTTGGTGATGAACCAACCTTGGCCAGGAAATGTACGACAACTCGAAAACACCCTTGAGCGCATTATCAATGTCATGGATTCCGCTGAGATTAAACCTCAACTTTTTTATGAATGGACCGATTTAGTTTCTATTCCACACACTGCAGAGTGTGAAGAGGGGAATTTTCAAATACAGATTCCTGTAGATAAAGAATGGCCTAGCTTAAAGGAGATTGTGAGTGACGTTGAAAAACAAGTTCTCATACGGGTTCTGGAAACTCATTCATCTTCGAGAAAAGCTGGGAAGATCCTTGGAGTTTCCAATACAACAATTTTAAACAAAATGAAAAGTTACGGAATTGATTAGGAAATGATAGGAAATGATTAATTTGGCAATAAAGTGACAAGTATTTTTATCACTGATAATAATAGTTGTCACTTTTTCTTATCAATCCCAAGTAATTGGGTCTGAAATAAAGGCAAAACCTTTTAAGGTATGCATTGAGGTAATGGCATGAAAATTGCAACTATTTAGTTGTGCCTTGATTTCTAAACTATCATCAGGGAAAAGCAGAAAGGGGCAATGTTATGAGCATTCAGGAACAAAATGAAAGTGGTATGCAAAGAGGGTTGAAGAACCGGCATATCCAAATGATCGCCTTAGGCGGAGCTATCGGAACCGGGCTGTTCTATGGATCAGCGGAAACCATTCGATTAGCAGGACCCAGTATCACGCTGTCCTATCTCATCGGGGGCTTAGTTATCTTCTTTATTATGAGAATGCTAGGCGAAATGTCTGTGGATGAACCTGTTTCAGGTTCCTTTAGCCACTATGCGTACAAGTATTGGGGCGAGTTTCCCGGTTTCCTCTCCGGTTGGAATTACTGGTTTAACTACATTATCGTCAGCATGGCAGAATTGACAGCCGTGGGTATTTACATCAACTATTGGTTTCCAACGTTTCCGCAGTGGTTATCCGCTCTGATATTTTTAATTCTTATTACAATGGCAAACTTAGTAAGCGTTAAAATGTATGGAGAATTTGAATTCTGGTTTGCCATTATTAAAGTTGTTGCCATTCTAGGGATGATCATATTTGGAATAATGTTAATCTTCACGGGAATTAACGGACAAGCTACTGGATTTAGCAACCTTTGGATACAAGGGGGGTTTCTGCCAAACGGAGTGGGGGGATTAGTCCTTTCCCTGGTTGTCGTTATGTTTAGTTTTGGAGGAATTGAACTAATCGGGATCACGGCTGGAGAAGCGGAGAACCCGAAAAAAACGATTCCGAGAGCCATTAACCAAGTCATGTGGCGTATCCTAATCTTCTATGTTGGGGCCTTATCTGTCATGATGATTATCTTTCCATGGAATAAGGTAGGGCTGGATGGGAGTCCATTTGTTCAAATCTTCTCGAAGATGGGAATCCCTGCCGCAGCAACTATCTTAAATGTTGTTGTTCTGACGGCTGCTCTTTCAGTCTATAACAGTGGTATTTACAGTAATGGCCGGATGCTTTATAGCTTGGCCCATCAAGGTAACGCACCTAGGTTTTTTGGTAAACTGAATAAAAGAGGCATTCCTGTTGCAGGAGTTTTAGCCTCATCCGCTCTAACGCTGGTGGCAGTCGTTCTGAACTATTTAGTCCCCGGTAAAGTCTTTATGTACTTGATTTCTATAGCCATTATTGCAGCAATCATTAACTGGACTATGATCATTATTATAAACCTTAGATTCCGCAAGTCTAAAGGGAAAGATGCCGATAAACTAGAGTTCAAAACCCCTCTACACCCGTACAGCAATTATGTTGCTTTAGCCTTCCTATTAATGATTGTGGTTTTGATGACAACGATGAAGGATATGAAACTGGCAGTCTACATTCTTCCTTTATGGTTATTCATTCTCTGGGTTGGTTTTAAAATCAAAAAGACAATGGGGAATAAGGGAATCACTTGATTGATAAGTTTTATTTCCACCCATAAGAAAAATTGACAACTATTCTTATCAATTTATAGGTTGTCATCGTTGGAAGTGGCTAGTATAGGTAATTTTGATCCCTTCCAACGGTGGCACGCAACTTGCAATACAATAATCATAGATCCAAAATTATCTGGAATAAAGGGAGGAACTTTATAATGGCTAGAAAAGCAGAACCTTATCGCATTAAAATGGTGGAATCCATGCGCATGATTTCTCGTGAAGAGCGTCTGATAAAGCTTCAAGAAGCTGGGTATAATCCCTTTCTGTTAAAAGCGGAAGACGTGTATATTGATCTTCTCACAGACAGCGGTACTGGTGCTATGAGTGACAAACAGTGGTCCGCATTGATGCTTGGAGATGAGTCTTATGCTGGAAGTAAATCCTTCTTTAAAGTGAAAGATGCGGTAAAAGGGATTTTCGGGTATGACTATGTGATTCCGACACACCAAGGTCGTGGGGCGGAACAAGTTCTCTTTCCCCATTTGAAAAAACACAACGGGCAATTTGTGCTTGGAAATATGCATTTCGATACGACTATGGCTCATATTGAGATGAATGGTATGGTTGCAGTCAACCTCGTTATTGAAGATGCTTTCGATACACAAAAGGAGCATCCATTTAAAGGTAACTTTGATCTGGAAAAACTCGAGAATTTCATCGTTGAAAAAGGTCCTAAAAACATTGCCTTCATTATTGTGACAGTAACCTGTAACTCATCGGGTGGACAACCAGTTTCTATGGAAAATTTCCGAGGGGTTCGGAAAATTGCAGATAAATACTCCTTGAAGATCGACATTGACTCCGCTCGTTTTGCCGAGAATGCCTATTTTATTAAGAAACGTGAACCAGGGTATGAAAATAAGAGCATTCAAGAGATTGTCAAAGAAATGTATGACATGGGTGACTACTTCACGATGAGTGCGAAGAAAGATGCTATTGTCAACATGGGTGGTTTAATTGGTATTAAGATTGAAGAAGAATTGTACCAGAATGCATGTACGAGCTGTGTACCTATGGAAGGCTTTGTAACTTACGGTGGGCTCTCTGGTCGAGATATGGAATGCTTAGCGGTTGGATTGTACGAAGGACTGGATGTTGATTATCTCGAAAGCCGAATTGGACAAGTGGAATACCTAGGCGATGAGCTTCGTAAGCTTGGTATCCCTATCCAATGGCCTGTCGGTGGACATGCCGTTTTCGTGGATGCTGGAAAGTTTCTTCCTCATATTCCCGCAGAACAATTTCCAGCTCAAGCCCTCAGTAACGAACTATATCTTGAGGCGGGCGTCCGTCCGGTTGAAGTAGGTTCTTTATTACTGGGACGCGATCCTGAGACCGGAATTCAAAAGAAAGCTGGCGTGGATTTCATGCGTTTGACCATTCCGCGTCGTGTCTATACTGATCGTCATATGGATGTAGTTGTGGATGCCTTAGCAGCGATTTGGGAACGTCGTGACCAAATAAAAGGCCTAGAATTCACTTATGAACCCAAAGTACTCCGTCACTTCCTTTGCAAGCTCAAGCCTATCGATGGTTAAGTTTTAAAACCTGAAAAGTACGAGTAAGAAACTTTAGGCACTAGCGCAGTGAAGGTTTACTGCGCTAGTGCATTGTTCAGGACCCGACTGGTTTTCAAACCTGATCGGGTTTTCTAATACTGCCAATGAATGATTTAGGAGGAGTAAGAATGTCGGAAATGGGTACTTGGGCCTTGAAAAGAGGTTTGGCCGAAATGCTTAAGGGTGGAGTCATCATGGACGTAACGACTCCTGAACAGGCCAAGATTGCAGAAGAAGCGGGCGCCTGTGCTGTTATGGCCTTAGAAAGGGTGCCTTCGGATATTCGTGCGGATGGTGGGGTTGCCAGAATGGCTGATCCATCTATTATTCTGCGGATTATGGAGTCGGTTACGATCCCGGTAATGGCTAAAGCGCGGATTGGGCACATGGTCGAGGCCCAGATTCTAGAAGCATTGGGAGCAGATTATATTGATGAAAGTGAAGTCCTCACACCGGCTGATGAGGAATTCCATATTTATAAGCATGATTTTAAAGTTCCGTTCGTGTGCGGAGCACGGAATCTAGGAGAAGCGCTTCGCCGGATCGGCGAAGGGGCAGCTATGATCAGGACAAAAGGGGAACCCGGAACGGGTAATGTTGTGGAAGCCGTTCGGCATATGAGAAAAGTCATGAGTGAAATTCGTCTTCTCCAAAACCTACCGAAGGAAGAACTAATGACGGCTGCTAAAAATATGGGTGCACCTTATGACTTAGTCGTACAAATCGCAGAACTTGGAAGATTACCGGTCGTTAATTTCGCGGCCGGGGGAATTGCAACCCCTGCAGATGCAGCTTTGATGATGCAACTGGGGTGTGATGGAGTCTTTGTGGGATCGGGCATCTTTAAGTCAAAGAATCCTACTGCACGTGCTAAAGCGATTGTTGCTGCAACCACTCATTATCGTGACAGTCAGATTTTAGCTGAGATATCAAAGGACTTGGGAGAATCGATGTCTGGGCTTGAAATATCAACACTACTGAAATCAGAGCGCATGCAAGACCGCGGCTGGTAATTGTCTAGGATTATATTATAGTTATAGCTGGTGATAAATTAACTTGGTTGATTTATCACCGGCTTTTTATTTTCATCAAATTTCAGTATACACACTCGGAAAATTGAGAAACTAGCTATTATATTAAGGCGATCTTAGCTACTGAGTGAAAAGGGAGTGCTAGCTTATGGGCTTGGTTTATACAGTATTTGTTCCACATCCACCTATCCTCGTCCCGGAGATCGGAAAGGGAGAAGAGCGTAAATGCCAGGCAAGTTTAGACGCCTACCGAGAGATTTCCGGACGTCTAGTTCGAGCGGAGGTTGAGACAGTGATTCTGATCTCTCCTCATGCACCGCTCACAAAGGATGGGATTACACTTTCAATAGAGGAGGTTGTCCGAGGAAATTTCGCTCAATTTGGAGCTGCACAGCTAAGCTTTTCATTTAAATGCGACGCTACAGTGCTTGCCCAATTTCAGAAAGAGTTGTCGGGAATTGTTCCGACAGAGGGACCTATTGATCACGGTGCCTTAGTACCACTCTATTTTATACAAAAGGCAGGTTGGAGTGGGAAGGTTGTCCTTTTAGGGATGCCCTTGGAGCGACCAGAAGAATATGGCTTACGTATAGGTCAAATCGTGGATAAGCTACCGGGACGCTATGCGCTTGTTGCCAGCGGGGATCTCTCCCATCGCCTGAAAGAAGACGGGCCGTATGGATTTGATTCTGCGGGGCCGGAATTTGATCAGGCCATTGTAAAAGGTCTTCAGCGAGACACGAAAAAGCTCACTAGTTTACCAGTTGATCTAGTCGAAAAAGCTGGTGAATGTGGGTACAGGAGCCTGCGCTTAGCCTTAGCGGCTAAAGAAGGAGCTCCAGAAGTGTTATCCTATGAGGGGCCATTTGGTGTAGGGTATATGGTGGCTGATCTGTATCATTCATCCCCCTTACCCCTTTGGGCGAGGCATTGCCTAAGCGCGTATTTGAATAATGAAGATCCTGGCCAACCTAGTTTTCCCGATTCTTCAGAGTTTGCTGTGCGGAGAGGATGTTTTGTAACGTTAAAGCAGAACGGGCAACTGCGTGGCTGTATTGGAACGACTGAGCCTTGGCAGGAAAATTTAGCTTTGGAAATTCAACATAATGCACTGGCTGCGGGAACACAAGACCCACGTTTTCGGCCAGTTCAAGCAGACGAAATGGATACCTTGAGTATCACTGTTGATGTGCTGGGGGAACTGGAGAAAATCGGGGGTACAGACGATTTAGATCCCTGGCGGTATGGAGTCGTTGTTCGTCGAGGAAGGAAAACTGGGCTTTTGCTCCCTCATTTAGAAGGTGTAGATACCATCGCTGAGCAAGTCAGTATTGCCAAACAAAAAGCGGGAATCTTGCCAGAGGAATCAGTGGAGCTTTGGCGTTTTGAGGTCAAGCAGTATTATGAATAATCTAAGCAAAGAGAGTAATCTAGGCAAAGAATTACATAGTGCGAGTTGTCTGGTATGTCCCCAGCATTGTCAATTAAAGCCTGGGCAGTCAGGGCGGTGTCATGCACGGGAAAATCGCGAGGGAAAGGTCGTATCTCGAACCTATGGTGAAGTTGCAGCCTGGAATTTAGACCCAATAGAAAAGAAGCCTCTTTATCACTTTTATCCTGGTTCTTGGATTTTTTCCGTCGGAGGATTTGGCTGTAACCTAAGCTGTTCGTTTTGTCAAAATCATGAGATATCCCAAAAACACCAAGTGGGAAGAAAAGTAACGCCTGCCGAGCTTGCAGAGCTGACCGGACAGGAGCGTAAATCGTTGGGGCTGTGTTTTACTTATTCAGAGCCGAGCGTGTGGTTTGAGATGATCAGGGATACTGCTCCTCTAGTACGAGCTCAAGGGGGAAAGGTGGTTTTAGTTAGCAACGGAACAATTTCGCCGCGTTTTCTCGAGGAGTTGATTCCGTGGCTAGATGCAGTCAATATTGATATTAAAGCGTTTTCGGAGGAGTTTTATCAACACTATTGTGGAGGAAAACTGGCTTGGGTTTTAGACAATGTAGAGCGATTAGCAGGGCGTGTTCATTTAGAGATAACAACTCTCGTTATTCCAGGGGCCAATGACGACCCGAAAGAACTCACTGGGTTGGCTCGTTGGCTACATCAGCTCAATGTTCCACTGGCCTGGCATTTGAGTCGTTATCACCCGGCCTATCGTTTAGTGGTACCGTCGACGGATCGACAGACCTTAGAACGATTATGGAATATTGGCAAAGAGTGGCTTCCTTATGTATATTTGGGGAATGTTAGCGGCGGGGATACGACGTTTTGTCCTCAGTGCGGAGAAGCTGTGATTCGGCGGGAACCAGTGCTGGTGAATCGTCTGGAGCGAGGGCGTTGTCCGAAATGTGGGGAGAGTATTTTTGGGGTTGGGATGAACGCGGTATTACCTCTAAATGGTCAGTAGATAAAAGCGAGAGTAGTCTTGGACTACCACTCTCGCTTGCAGAGTTTTATGCGGCGTGACTTAATAATAACGAATCAGGAGGTAAATAGCTGAAATTACAGTGGAGAGAATCATGATGGGAAAACCTACTTTAAGAAATTGAGTATAACGTATTTTAATGCCATTTTTCTCAGCAATTCCTGCCACGATGAGATTAGCGGAAGCTCCTACCAAGGTTCCGTTTCCGCCAAGGCAAGCGCCTAAGGCCAAAGCCCACCACAGGGGCTGTGTTTGTGCAGCAGTAAACTGGCTCAGTAAGGCGAGTTTTTGGATCAGTGGAATCATGGTTGCTACGAAAGGAATATTATCGAGGAAGGAAGAGAGCAGAGCGGATATAAATAAAATCAACATAGCCATGATGAGGGGGTCTCCCTGGGTCAGGCTCATGCTCCACACTGCGAGACGGTCAAGAACTCCGACTTCAATAAGGCCACCAACAAGAACGAACAAACCGGCAAAGAAAAAGAGCGTGGGCCATTCAATAGCTAAGAAAATGTCTTCAGGTTCTTCGTGGGTCCAGATCATTAAGAGCATTGCCCCGCTAAGGGCGATGGTGGCTGTTTCAAGGTGCAGAATGGAATGCAAAGAAAAACCCAAGATGACTAAGCTTAACACGGAAAGACTTTTTTTGAGTAAGGCAAAGTCTTTAATATGGTCCCATTCATTTTGAACCATGAGTTTAGTTTTTAATTCGTCTTTGGTAACTAACTTATGACGATATAGAAGATAAAAAATGTAAAGAGCAACAATAATAATGATAATAATAACGGGGGCCAGATTAATAATAAAATCCATAAAACTAAGTTGCGTTTGTCCGGCAATTATTATATTGGGTGGATCTCCGATAAGAGTTGCTGTGCCACCAATGTTACTCATGAGAATTTGACTGAAGAGAAAGGGAGTAGGATCGACTTCCAATTGATCAGCAATTGAAAGGGCTACAGGAACAATCAATAAGACAGTTGTGACGTTGTCCAATAATGCGGATAGGAAAGCTGTGAGCAAGGATAAGGAGAGCATCAGTAATAGGGGATCCCCCTTTACCTTTTTGCTAATCCAGATGGCTAAAAAGGTAAAGATGCCTGATCGTCGAGTCAGATCAACGATGATCATCATCCCAACCAATAGCCCCAAGGTGTTCCAATCAATATGATGAATCGCCTTTTCTTGAGTAAGAACCCCAAAGATAATCAGTAGTGAGGCACCGAAAACTGCGATTACAGCGCGAGGGATCTTTTCTATGATAATGAAGAAATAGCTAAATAAGAAGAGTGTTATGGCTATCCCAATGAGCATTAATACACCTCCAAAAAAAGTTTTTTACCTAATATTCCCAAAATAAAAGAGAGCAGTCTTCAGTGACTACTCTCCCCAGAGAAGTTCTATCTTGTAATCTGGCGATCTTAGCTTAAGTTCCAAATAACTTTAAAAGTACTTTGGTTTTCTTAAGCCTTAGACCCATGACTTTAGCGTCCTTCGCTTTCGCAAAGTTTACCCCAACCGAACTGCTGATTATTAAATTCAGAATAACAGATTTGTTGTCAGTATATCAAGCAGGGTTAGTAATCGTCAAGAACTAAAGATGTTTTTCTATCGGAAATTAATCTTGAATTCTTTCGCTTAACTGTAAACAATTCCCCCGGATAAAAGTTTAAACTAAATCAAATAATAACCTTGAAATTCGACAAGTAATTATCACTTCAAATAAATTAGCTAAAAGGGAGGGCTTTTAAGTGTTTAAACATGTTAAGGATATGGAATACACCGTACATGTCGACCAACCAGATCCTCGATTTGCCGTCTTATTATTAGAGCAATTTGGGGGTGGCAATGGTGAACTTAAAGCAGCTATGCAGTATTTTTCTCAGAGTGTAGGGTGTAATGATCCGAAAATAAGGGATTTACTGCAAGATATTGCAGCTGAGGAGTTAAGCCATTTAGAAATGGTCGGTGAAGCCTTAGCAATGTTGATTGGACCCGTTGATAGCATTCCTAAAGATTTCCCAGCCAATCATATGGCCCTGTTAGGAGGAGGCCCACTCCTGGTCAACTCTGCCGGTGTACCTTGGACATCTAACTTTGTTAATTCAACTGGGGATTTATATACTGATCTTTCCGCCAATGCGGGAGCAGAGTTGCGAGCTAAACTAGTTTATGAGCGTCTGTTGCAACAAACAGATGATGCCGGTGTCAAAGATATGATCCGATTTCTTTTAAGCCGCGAGGAATCTCATAACTTCTCGTTTATGCAAGCGATTAATACCTTAGCAGGAAGCGGAGTAAATAAAGACTTTAGAGATTCTGACTTCTCTAAGAAATACATGAATATGTCCACTGGACAAGGAGATAGTCGAGGCCCCTGGAATCAAGGCAACGAATTCTCCTATGAGGAGAACCCCAACGAGAAATATGGTGGGCCAGCTCAGTACGGTAAAGATCCGCAATCGGCTGGAACTAAGGAAGTCAAGCCAGGCTACAATGACCATACTCGAAACAATCCACAGTATTCTCAACCTCAACCACCGGGACAACATTAAACAGAGATAGAGATGTTTGAATTTTAGGAAGACCTCACCTTTAGTATAAAACGGACAGAAAATGTCCGTTTTTTATATTTGACCTATAAATATTTGTTTGACAATTAAATACAAAGGGAGTAATATACTTCGTGGACGAAGTATTCTTACACGAAATATTCTTATACGAAATATATTGGGAAGCGGTGAACAAAATGGAGAACTCAAATGATAGTGTAAAAGTTGCCAAACTTTTTCAGGAAGTAATGCATCTTTTCAAGCAAAATATGAGCAAAATGTTTGAGGGAATTGGTATGACTGCTCCGCAAAGCATGGTCATTGGAATTTTAAGTAAAGAGAAAACGCTTAAAATAACAGAATTAAGTAGTAAGCTTTGTTTATCCAATAGTACGGTATCAGGCATTATCGATAGGCTTGAGAAGCAGGGGATGGTAGAAAGAAAAAGAAGTGAACAAGATAAAAGAGTCGTTTATGTCAGCATATCTTCTGATTTTATGGAAAGGCACAAGAATTTTCATAAAAGACTAGAGGAAAGCATCGAAAACACAATGAACAAAGGCACGCCCGAAGAACTTGATAAAATATTTGAAGGTTTAGATGCCTTGAGGAAGCTTCTAGGTGGTTACGAAGAATAATTTGAACTCATCTAGATTACAAAAGATTGGAGAGATGTTTAATGCTTAAATTATATAGATTCCTAAAACAATATACTCTATATATAGCTGTTATAATCGTTTTTCTTTTTGCACAAGTACTTTCAGATCTCTATTTACCTACCTTAATGGCCGATATTGTTGACAAGGGTTTAGCTAACCAAGATATTAATTATATTCTTAAAATAGGTGGTTTCATGTTACTCATTGCAGCAGGTGGGACATTATGTGCGATTATGGCCACTTATCTCTCATCAAAAACAGCTGTAGGATTTGGCAAGATCTTGCGAGAAAAGATTTTTGCTAAAGTTGAAAGTTTTTCTTTGCATGAGTTTGATAAATTTGGAACTGCGACACTGATTACCAGAACAACCAATGATGTAACTCAAATTCAGCAAGTATCTGTTTTGATCCTAAGTATGATGATTACTGCGCCGTTAACTTGTATTGGTGGAGTTATTATGGCCTTGCAACAGGATAGATCACTGGCGTGGGTGCTTGTGGTTACAATACCAATCCTATTCCTTGTAATTGGGATCACCTTGAAAAGAGGCTTGCCTCTATTTAAGGTCATGCAAGAAAAAATAGATAAATTGAATCTTGTTTTACGAGAGAAACTGACAGGCATCAGAGTGGTGCGAGCTTTTAATCGCATTGAGAAAGAAAGAGTACGCTTTGATGACGCTAACGCAGATCTTATGGACAATGCAGTTAAAGTCAATATAATTATGGCGGTATTAATGCCAGCGATGATGTTGATTATGAACTTAACCACTGTGGCACTTGTTTGGTTTGGTGCGCTAAGAATAGAAGAGGGATCTATGCAGATTGGATCACTGTTAGCCTTTATTCAATATGCTACGCAAATATTATTTTCCTTACTGATGCTTGTGATGTTATTCATTATGGTTCCCCGTGCTCAGGTTTCGGCGGTGAGAATCAACGAAGTACTGGAAGCAAATCTCGATATCATTGATCCTGAAAAATCAGATACCACCAATAGTGAAAGAGGTTTTGTTGAATTTAAAGAAGTATCCTTTAGGTACCCTGGCGCAGATCAACCAGCTCTTAACAAGATAACCTTCAGCGCAAAACCAGGTGAGCTAACAGCAATTATTGGAGGGACCGGTTCGGGAAAATCCACGTTAGTTAATTTAATTACTCGTTTCTACGATGTGGAAAACGGCAGTGTTTTAGTTGATGGAGTCGATGTTCGAGAAATGAGTCAGAAAGCGTTGCGTGCTAAAATTGGTTTTGTTCCTCAAAAAACGGTGCTTTTTTCAGGGACTATTGCTGAAAATATAAAATACGGCAAAGAAAATGCTACTTTGGAAGAGATTGAACAGGCAGCCCGTGTTGCTCAAGCAACGGAGTTCGTCTCAGGGTTAGAAGCAGGTTTTGACCATCATATTGCCCAGGGTGGAACCAATGTTTCAGGGGGACAGAAACAACGCCTTTCTATTGCCCGTGCTTTAATTAGGAAACCGGAGATCTATATTTTTGACGATAGTTTCTCTGCCTTAGATTTTAAAACCTCTGCTAAGCTACGGGCAGCGCTTAAGCCCGAAGTCCTGGATGCTACAGTTTTTATTATTGCCCAAAGCGTTTCAACTGTCAGAGATGCTGATAGAATTATAGTCTTAGATGACGGTCAGATATCGGGCATGGGAACGCATAAAGAATTGCTTAATACCTGCAAGGTATATCGCGAGATTGTAGCTTCACAGCTTTCAGAGGAGGAATTAGCATGAGTGAAGAACGTAAAGTTGATAAACCTCAACAAGGAGTTTTTGGTGGAAGATCAGGCGGCCCAGCGGGATCACTTGGAAAACCGGTAGAAAAAGCGAAGGATTTCAAGGGGACGCTTTTCAGGTTGCTTAGTTATTTAAAGCCTCAGAGAACTAGATTTATTACTGTGTTTATATTTGCAATCTTGGGAACAGTTTTCAGTATTGTTGGACCTAAAATTATGAGTAAGGCGATTACAAAAATAGCTGAAGGTTTCGGAGCCAAAATGATGGCCCTGAAGATGCATCAGCCTATTCCAAGCATGGATTTCACGTATATTGGTCAGATTGTGTTAATTCTTTTAGGGTTATATCTTATTAGTGCGGCATTTAGTTATTTGCAACAATATATTATGGCTGGAGTTGCCCAAAAAACGGTTTATAATATGCGTAAGGAAGTTGATGAGAAGCTTGCCCGCTTGCCGCTTAAGTTCTTTGATGCCCGTACGCATGGCGAAATTCTCAGCCGGGTTACCAACGATTTTGATAATATTTCAACGACGCTTCAGCAAAGTCTGACCCAATTGATTACTTCTATTGTAACGATTCTAGGTGTTGTGGTTATGATGCTTTCCATAAGCCCCTTATTAACCCTTATTGTTATCTTAACGTTACCACTCTATGTTTTTGTGACCATGAAAATAGCCAAACACTCTCAAAAGAACTTTGCTGAACAGCAAAGATCACTGGGACAACTTAATGGGCATGTCGAAGAAATGTACACTGGTCACAGAATTGTTAAGGCTTTCGGCCGTGAGGATGAATCGATTACAACCTTTAATGCTATTAATGATCAACTCTATAATGCCGGCTATAAAGCACAGTTTATTTCAGGGATAATAATGCCCTTAATGAGATTCGTTGGCAATCTAGGATATGTTATTGTCTGTGTCGTTGGCGGTATTTTTGCAACCAGAGGTACCATCACAATTGGCGATATTCTAGCGTTTATTCAATACTCAAGGCAATTTACGATGCCTATCGTTCAAACGGCCAATATAGCTAACATCATTCAATCAACGGTGGCATCTGCTGAACGTGTCTTTGAATTGCTGGATGAAAGCGAAGAATTACCGGATAGTGCGAATGCTAAAGTTATTGCCTTCCCTAAGGGCGAAGTAAGATTTGAAAATGTAGACTTTAGCTATAAAGAAGAAGAACCACTTATCAAGAATATGAATATCGACGTGAAGCAGGGTCATACCATTGCTATCGTTGGGCCGACGGGTGCCGGGAAGACGACACTTGTTAATCTGCTGATGCGGTTCTATGAAATAGGTGCTGGTAAAATCACGATCGATGGCGTTGATATCCGAGATATCAAGCGTGGCTCTTTACGCAGTATGTTCGGCATGGTGCTTCAAGATACTTGGCTTTTTAATGGTACTATTATGGAGAATATAGCCTACGGGCGAGAGGGTGCTACAGAAGAAGAGGTTATCCAAGCAACAAGAGCTGCACACGCCCATCACTTCATTAAAACACTTCCTGATGGTTATAATACAATCTTGAATGAAGAAGCTTCGAATATTTCGCAGGGTCAAAAACAACTTCTAACGATTGCTCGGGCAATCCTGGCAGATCCGTCAATTCTAATTCTTGATGAAGCGACCAGTAGTGTTGACTCGAGAACTGAGGTTTATATCCAAAGAGCGATGACGGAACTTATGAATGGTCGAACAAGCTTTGTAATTGCCCATAGACTTTCTACGATCAGAGATGCGGAATTGATCTTGGTAATGAACAAAGGAAGTATTATTGAAATGGGTAACCATAATGATCTTCTTGCTCAGAATGGTTTCTATGCAGATCTTTACAATAGTCAGTTTGCTGGAGCAAATTTAGAGAATGACGTAGTCTAAAAAGAGGGGGATGTGTGAAAACTCAGTCTCCAAAATTTCAAGTGGTTACAACAATCAATAAGCGTCCTCATTTCACTATTAAAGTGGAGTGAGGACGCTTGTGTTTTGATGATATAGAAGCAAAAGTGGGGATGTGAAAAATATAGTAACAAGTTTTAGCACAGCCCCCTTTTGGTGCTAAGTCAGAAAGAATAAGTTTTCAGGAATCTGTATGGTAACTTGAGGAGTTATGGTGAGGGGCAATTCATGAATTGCCTTACTAGTTCTTAATCGTTATGTTCATGAGGGTGTTTATGACCATGTTCAGGGTGTTCGTGGTCATGATTGTTGTGGTTGTGGTCGTGTTCAGGAACGTTATGGTGACTGCTTTGACCATCCTCATGCGAAGTATGGTCGTCATGGTGGCTATGGGTATGACTGTGGTGATTATGATGGTGTTGATGCTCATGCTCATGAGAGAGACCGAGGGCATGAGCTATCGTATGCTCTTTATCAGGAAGAGCATCAAACCAGCCATTATTGGCATCCTCTTTGCTGTCCAAGAAATGCATATACGGTTTGATGTCTATTAAGGGGGTTCCATTATAAACATCAATCCCTGAAATGATGAGTTCATTACCATGGATTTCTTTTACTTTGACAATACTTAGGCCGATGGGATTGGGTCTTTTAGGGGAGCGGCTAGCAAAGAGGCCGATTTCAGTTTCGGGAGCCCAGGGGGAGGTTGTCAGCAGTTCAACCGGAGAGGTCACTTGATCTAGCTGATAGAGGACATAAATGTACTTAAAGGTGTTTAAGGTTTTTAGAGCACTGGCATAGTCGGGATTAAGCGTTATCCAAAAATCACCGGGTGCGTCAGGAATCGGCTGATGGGGAGTATTAAAGGCAAAATAGGGCGTATGAATTGTACCAATGGATTGAAATGTGATGTCCATAAAAATCCCCTTTCATTTTTTAACCGTGGTTCTTAGCTCCACCGATATGAAAATGAGATCGCTCATGAATAAGATTTACATCTAAGAGAAGTTCCCTGTCACTTAGAATTTCGGGCGCTGTGCTGTCTGCAGCGACTGTATGGTTTTCGCGTAAGACAATCACCCGCTGGGCGATTTCTTCAACAATGGAAAGGTCATGTGTTGCGGTTATGATCGTCTTCCCAGCGTTTTGGAGGGCTGAAAGAAATTCTACAAGCCAAAACTGAGTGCGAGGGTCGAGTCCATTCGTAGGTTCATCAAGAAATAAAACTTCAGGGTTAGCGGTAAGAACGCATGCCAAAGCGACTTTTTTCTTCTCCCCACCGCTTAGT
Source organism: Desulfosporosinus cupriresistens (assembly GCF_001707885.1). Lineage (GTDB taxonomy): Bacteria > Bacillota > Desulfitobacteriia > Desulfitobacteriales > Desulfitobacteriaceae > Desulfosporosinus. Next base: position 51,066 of record NZ_MASS01000009.1, read on the forward strand.
TTATAAGGGGGGCGGTCTAGCAGAGGTGTGATTCCCAGCAGGTCAGCAGTTTCAACAATCCGTTGTTTCACCTGTTCGGTTGAAAGACCAAGTTGAAGTGGCGCAAAGGATAACTCATCCCGGACGGTAGCAGAGAATAGTTGGGCATCAGAATTCTGAAAAATAAAACCCACACGTTGGCGAAACTCAGATAAAAATGAAGGATCCTGCAGTTTCTTTTCTGTAATTTCCTGACCAAAGGCCAGAATTTGACCGGATGTAGGATGAACAAGTCCGGCAAGAATCTTCAGTAGTGTTGACTTCCCACTTCCATTGGCGCCAAGAATAACAAGGCTTTGTGCTGGGTAGAGTTGAAGATGAATATCGGATAATACGGGATGATCAGGAATATAGGCGTACGAAACAGCCGTTAATTGGAAAATAGGGACGGTTTGTTCTGACAAGTTATTATCCTCCTAAGACTTTGTCGGCAGCATAAAGTGATAAACTTAACATAAGGCTGACTCCTATGCTAAAGATGTCTATCCAACGCAGTTGGAAAGGTTGAAGGGTATAAATTTCGCCGGTATATCCCCGTGCGGTCATCGATGTATAGACCTCTTCACTCATCTGAAGCGATTTTCCGAAAAGATGAGCAATGGAGGAACCGACAAATCGTCGCTGTTCAGCTCCGGAAGAATGGCCTGAGTCACGTGCCTTCCGTGCTAAGAACATGTCTTCAAGGAGGGTGATGAGCACAAAAATATAACGGTAGGTCATTTCCAGGGTAACGATGAAAATCCTAGGGACGAAAATAGTGCGTAACGCGCGCAACAGATTGTTCCAGCGCGTGGTAAGGGTGAGAAGAACGGCGAGAGTGACTGAAATGCCGACTCTGCTGATCAGGAGGATTGCTCCCCAAAAGCCCTGTGAAGTAATGCTTAATTCACGCGGAAAATGAACGGGTCCGACGTGGAGTGAGGTTGAGAAAGTCCAAATGGTCCAGAGGGGATCACCAGGGCGTACCCAATTAAATAAGGCCGGGAGAACCATAATTCCCGTAAATAAGGGTATAACTAACCAGACCCGCTGAACGAGGAACCGAGTAGGAACCTTCGATAACGTGGCCAGGATCAGAATAATCAGATAAGTCCCCCAAAGTAGAGGCAAATGACGCAAAAGATTGACAGTTATGAGGAGTGAAAAAAAGGCAAGCAGTTTCATCCTGGGATCCATAGCTTGCAGGAACCCTGAGCGAAGAGCGACCTCCTCAGAATAGACGGACTCCCTTACAAAAGTAATAATACCTTTAAGGGTTTTTTGAATAAAGTTCGATTGCTTTAATTTTGAAGGAGAAGGCGCAAGTGGACTATTATCTTGAAGCCAAAGAGGAAGATCCATGCTGATTAGCTCTCTTTCGTTATTTAATGTCGGTTCTTTCTAAAATAATGCGGTGGTTCAGAAGAGTCATGTCTTTGATTCTGGCTTGGATAAACATTTGTTTTCCGAAAATATCCATGAGTTTAAGACCGTTTTCATAGGGTTCGATGATATCTACTGATTCCATAAACAACACTTCGTTTTCTCCATCTTTAAGATAGGCATTAGCTTCACACATTATTATTTTGCTCCTTCTTTTTTAAAATTAAAGGCTTTGGATACCTATATTCGGGTCGACCGCTATGTTTTTGTACTAGTCAGTATATATTAGCCAGGTTTTATTAGGCATTAAGTTATAACTATTATTCGACAGTCAGTAGGGATTTCCTGTAAAAGTAATTAAATAAAAAGTATTGCAAGGGAGAAACATGTTGTATGAAGGGTACTAGTTAATATTGTATGTTATTTGCACAATTGTATCCTTTTAGGATGGTTCAATCTTCTAGTAGCTTTTGTCATGGATAACAGGCCCAATGAGATTGTGATGGTCAGATCAGAATATCATTGGGTCCGAGTTGAGGTTACAGGTGTATTTTGAAGGTATTTTGGAACAAGGAATTATCACATTACGGAAAGATACTGAACGAGCTCATATGTTATAAGTCCACCTCCTTGTTGAAAATGGAAAAGACCATGGAAAATTGACCAGACTTAAAGTCAAGCCAAGACCTCCATGGTCTTTGTTTTATCATAATATTCTTTTATACCGTTGTTATTCTACACAAATGTGTTAATTCCTTCTATAGTTTTGTGTTTTTAAAAATCTATTTTTATAGGTTATAATCCCCTTTGAATTTTGCTTTGAGAGGCTTACTCACTTGAAGCCTTGACAAGAGTTAAATCTACTGACAAGAGTAAATCTACTGACAAAAGTTTGTAATGTTGGTTATCATATTACAAAAAAATGAAAATTCTGAAAATTATTAAGGGAAAGCTTTACATAAATGTTATTCCTTGATATTATAATAATAATCATCATGAATATAAGGCCCATGGAGGTCTTGACTTGACAGTAGTTTGGTCATCTTTCATTGGCCTTTTTTATTTTTGGAGGTGTTAACAATGAATTAGTGATTTAAGAGTAAAGCTTATGTTTGTAAATTATCCAATTGCCGAGGAGGTGAGCTCTGTTGATAACCTCAGAATTAGAATTTATCACTAAAGCTTTAATAAAGGGACAGGCTAACCGGGTGAAAACTCTTACCATACTGGCGATTGAGAACGGGATAGAACCCCGAACAATCCTTGAAAAAGCATTAATGCCAGGCATGCAGGAAATCGGAAGACAATTTAAAGATAACATTATCTATATTTCGGATGTATTAATCGCTTCACGGGCAATGTATGCGGGGTTGCATGTATTGAACCCGTTCTTGTCAAATCCACAGCAATCTTCACTCGGTAAAGTAGTTATTGGCACAGTAGCCGGAGATTTACATGATATCGGGAAAAATTTAATTGTTATGATGTTTTGTGGTGCTGGATTAGAAGTCATTGACCTTGGAATTGACGTCCAACCTGAAGATTTTGCGCAAGCAATTATAGACCACCAGCCCGACATCTTGGCCATGTCTGCTATGCTTACGACCACTTTAGGTATGATGTCTGAGACAATAAGGGAACTCAATCGTCGGGATCTACGCGATAAAGTTAAAATTATTATTGGTGGAAGTCCAGCAACTCAAGAGTATGCACAAACTATCAAGGCAGATGGGTTTGCTGTCGATGTAATGAAAGCGGTTGATTTGGCAATGAAACTTATTAAAGAAAGTGTTAAACCTCATAAAGCTACACACTGCCTCGTTAACTGAAAACCATAAATGCACGGAGGCAAGAATGGTGAACTATCGATGAAAGTTTATAGGTTGGTTCCAGGAACTCTCGTCCAAACTGTCTGGCGAATGCAAAGAAGTTATGCTATTAAGGCCATATGAGTCATTAGGTGGTGAGACGACGCCTGTGATTTATATGGTTTTTTATCATTTTGAAAGAGATTTATTATCCTTGACTTTAGTAGCGGAGATTTTTCCCATATAAATTTTTCAGGTGCTTTATTCTTAGTTGTCTAACCCAGTTTCCATGGTCTTCATACATATCTCCCCCTAGTGTTTTAATCATTCGTGTACCATTCACAGTCTTAGCCTCAGGGACGCCGTAAAAGGAATTGGTTAACTGAGTAAATACAGTAATAACTCGATTTTTTCGCACTATGAGCACGACTTGATTACCCTCTTGTGCAGGGTCTGGAGCTAAGTAGTACTTGGCACTTTTTTTCATTTTATTTAAGATACAAGCTACCTCATTAGCTTCCTCAAAAGATACCTCACGTGCAGTTTGTAACCACTCCGCCATAAAGCGGTTAACTGCGAGTGGGTCTAACCCAAGTCTACCAACAACACCTTCTAAGCTATGAACAGTGGCTGTAATCATATTATTTCCCCATCCCCTCATACTAATTAACCCATAGTCCATAGTTCCGTCTAAGAAAAACATCTCTAAAAATCACCTTATACATCAACCTAGAAGTAGAATAAATAAACCTCCCGCACTCAAAGCAGGAGGTTTATAAATATGCCAATAACATAAATATCCTTACCCTCCCATCCGTCGTGGGTGCTAAAGGTGAATTCCAAAATGAGCAGGTATCCTGGCTTAAGTTCATCGCAACCTTACGTCTTCCCGGATAACTCCAGTGACATTTTGTAAAGCTACTCCCTATTACAGTGGCGGGACCGCGTCAGAATTAGACTGACTTCTCATTTAAATATTATCTTTATGTTTGCAAAGACAATATACTCATTTGGTATAATATTAAGTTGCTTAAAGAATAGCATGGGTCAAATCCCCTGTCAATGGTATTTAAGGCCATTATCTTCATATATTCACCTCTAATCATAGATCGATTTAACATCCTAGCCTCAGGTAATAGAACTGGTTAACGGAGCAATAGAGTGACCACTCGATTTTTTTACCATGCTTCCAGTTTTATCAGATTAAGGAACGAACGAGTGTAGGCCTAATGCTCTGCCCACATATGAACATAACTATGATATAAGAGAGAAGTGTATCTGAAAGGGGATTGCTTGGAGATCAAAATACGCTAGTAAGCTGCGTAGAGTTGTATTTATTAGTTAAAGCAGCTAGTTTGTTGTAGGTGATTTTAACATAGGATTAAAAAGTAAAATGTTAAATAATCAACATATTATGGTGAGATTATCGTATTAATTACTTGTTAGCGGGAAGTATTCGCCTGAGAATTCAATAGAGCGTCATTTAAGGCATCATTTGAGAGTACTTCAAGCAGTATAATAAACCATTGACAGGAAAATTAACCCATGCTATTCTATAGCCAATTTAATATTATGAAGAGTAAGTACACTTCTTTTGTAAAAAGAAGTGTTTAAAAGGGAAGTCGGTTTAAATCCGACGCGGTCCCGCCACTGTAACAGGGAGTAGCCTTGCAATGTGTCACTGGATTAAATCTGGGAAGACGTAGGGCTATGATGATCTAAAGCCAGGAAACCTGCTTATTCTGAATTTTCCTTTAGCCCACTAAGGATGGGAGGTAAGGATATCTATGTCTCTGAACATATATAACCTCTTGCATCCAGGTGCAAGAGGTTTATTTAATTTCTTTGATGGACCACTAGAATAATTTGAGAGTAAGAGCCTGTCCAATCAGATGGTGTTAAGGAGGTGTGCGATTTTAGAGCAGATGGTTTGACGAAGACATAGGCAATATAGGCTTAAAGGTAGAGAATAAAGGAGTGGTTATATTTTGAACCTGCGAAAGTTTAGAAGTATTGGTTTATTAATCATCTACGTTGTTGCTATCTATGTTATATTTCCGGATAATGCTTACGCTATGCATATTATGGAAGGCTTCTTGCCTTTTAACTGGGCCGCTTTTTGGTGGATTGCGATGATTTCGTTTGTTATCGCTGGGGTAATTTCCATTAAGAAAACAGTGACTGAACACCCGAGTTTAAAGATGTTGCTGGCCATGGCCGGAGCCTTCGCTTTTGTTTTGTCGGCCCTGAAAATTCCGTCTGTAACGGGTAGCTGTTCGCACCCAACTGGTGTGGGCCTAGGTACGATTCTGTTTGGACCTGCAGCAATGACTGTCTTGGGGATGATTGTCTTAATCTTTCAGGCTCTATTACTGGCTCACGGCGGAATAACAACCCTAGGTGCTAACACGTTTTCTATGGGGATTGTTGGACCATTTGTTTCTTATGCTATCTATAAAGGTACCAAGAAAATGGGCGCGCCGCTGTGGCTATCTGTTTTTCTATCAGCAACGATAGGGGACCTAATGACCTACATCACAACTTCCTTTCAGCTGGGGCTGGCTTTTCCTGCAGCCACAGGTGGAGTAATGGCTTCTACAGTAAAATTCATGGGTATCTTTGCGTTCACTCAGCTTCCTTTAGCTATAAGTGAGGGTATCCTTACGGTAATGGTGATTAATATTCTGAGTGCTTACAGTAAAAAAGAGTTGCAGATTTTATCGGTATTTACTGGGAAAGAGTTGCCTAGCAACAAACAGGGGGTGAAAGTATGAAACCGATTGCCAAGAATGGAATATTACTGGTAATTGTTGTTGTCTTGGCCTTCGCTCCGCTTTTTGTAGCCCATAATGGCGAATTTGCCGGAGCTGATGATCAGGCAGAGCAGGCAATTAGCTCGATCAATGCTAATTATGAACCTTGGTTTAAGCCCTTGTGGGAACCACCAAGTGGAGAGGTTGAATCTTTTTTGTTTGCCTTACAGGCTGCGCTTGGCAGTGGATTCGTCTTTTATTATTTGGGTTATTCGAAGGGTAGATATAACGAGAGCAAGAAAAGTCAAGCTGGGTAACCTTGGATTGTTATGTCTTGGAGACAATGGCAGATGCTTGTGAGAAAATAGAAGGACATTTTTCGCTATGACTTGGCCCAATAGTGGCTTCTCTGTTACGCAAGCATGGAACATGTTGTGGGAAGCAGGTTATGGTGCTAATAAATAACATCAACAATTATTGTTATTAGGATTGATAAGGCGTTCTCGTGAGAGAACGTTTTTTGTTTCTATATGAAAGGAGGCCTGAGTGATAAAACTTTGAGAATAATTATCTATAGACGGAAATAATTAATTTTGATAAGGAACAATTTGGCAGGAATTCGCGAACGATTGTAGAATGTAAATTATTGAGGAAATGATATTGCTGTGCAATACCATGAAGGTGTTTGCAAAAACCATGGAGGTTTGACTCGTTAGAGTCTACTTCATGGTTTTTATTTTTGCTCAGGTAGAAAATGACGTACAAGGTCAATGATGGAGGTGAATTTTATGGAGAAAACATAAGCAGGTTGGACGATTGGCAACGCTGCGTTGTCTAGGAAGTGTGAGGAGAAAGAGAAAAGGACTCAAAAAACTAATAATTAAGGAGTAGATGAACGATGGATGAACTAGTTCAGAGAGATTGGGATCGTTGTGTGGAGTTTCATGGACATGTCTGTCCGGGGTTAGCGATTGGCTTCCAAGCCGCTCAGATTGCCTTAAAAGTGCTCCCTGCTTTAGAGGGGGAGACGTACAATCCTAAAAGTGGAATTGTCAGCATTGTGCAGAACGATGCTTGTTGCGTGGATGCCGTGCAGACGTTGCTTTCAAGCACCTTTGGCAAAGGAAATCTAATGTTCAAGGATCATGGCAAGTTCGTTTTCAGTTTCATCCGTCGTCAGGATGGGCGTGGTGTTCGTGTGGCCCTGAAGTATGACGCCATGGATAATGAGAGGCATCAAGCTTTGAGGTCTAAAGTGATGGATAATACAGCAACCCCGGCTGAGGTAGAGGAATTTTATAAAGTGCATGAAGAGCTTTCGATGCATCTAGTGGAAGCCCTGCCGGAAGAGCATTTTGATTGGCGGGAAATCACCTTTGAATTGCCGAAGGGTCCTAAACTCAATCCTACCGTGCAATGTGCTTACTGTGGAGAAGGTGTAATGGAACAACGGGCGAGTGTTCGCGATGGATGTATTGCTTGTCCGGAGTGTGTGGAAACCTATGAGTCGCGGGTCCTTGTGTTAAATAAATGAAAGCTTGAGCTGGGAAAATGATTTGAGGTGATTAAAGTTGCTTCGTGATGAAACCGTGCCGGATGGCGGGATAATTCATTACTTAAACTATACCTGGAAGAAGAAATTAATCTTGTTGGGTCTGCTGGTTATGACTGCTCTGCTCTCCCTATATGCCATCAGTGCCGGTTCGGCCGAGCTTACCCCCTGGCAAGTGGTTCTGACGTTACTCGGTCGAACCGAGGGACAGTCTCAGATTATCATTTGGTCAATCCGTTTACCCCGAGTATTGGCCTCGATGGTTGCGGGGATCGGTTTGGCGGTTGCCGGTGCGGTCATGCAGAATATTCTCCGCAATCCCTTAGCTTCTCCGAGTACCCTCGGAATTGCTCAAGGCGCAGCCTTTGGAGCCGCGCTGGCCATCATCGGCTGGGGAGCCGGCAGCACTTCCAGTACAGGTGGAGGAGCGTTACTGATTAATAGTCCCTATACTGTCACAATCTCAGCTTTTGTAGCGGCGATGCTTACGACGATGATCATTCTCTTTTTGGCCCAATATAAGGGAGTGTCTCCCGAGTCAATGGTGTTGGCTGGTGTTGCTTTAGGATCTCTCTTCTCCGCGGCTACAATGCTCTTGCAGTTTTTTACCAATGATGTTAATGTTGCAGCCGTCGTTTTTTGGACCTTTGGCGACATCGGGCGGGCATCATGGGGTGAGTTGGGGATTATGTCCTGTGTGGTCTTAGGAGCCTTGCTCTTTTTCTTGTTCAACCGCTGGAATTATAATGCCCTGGACAGTGGGGCTGAAACTGCCAAAGGTCTGGGTGTCAATGTAGAGCGGACGAGACAGTGGGGGATGTTCTTTGCCTCTTTGATCACGGCTACCGTCGTTTCCTTCTTGGGAATCATCGCTTTCATTGGTCTCGTCGCTCCACACCTCGTAAAACGTTTGATTGGTGGGGACAATCGTTTTCTTATTCCGGCTTCTGGGGTGATGGGTGCCTTGTTGCTTTTGGCTGCGGATACTCTGTCCAGGCGGATTATTGCGCCTGTGGTTTTGCCGGTTGGAGCAGTCACTTCCTTTCTGGGTGCACCGCTCTTTCTCTATCTTTTAGTTAGGGGGTCTAAGTTACGATGATCTTATCCGTTAATGGGATCGAATTCAGATATGGATGTCGCACAATTTTAGAGAATATAGGTTTCACTGTCCAGCGGGGGGAGTTCTTATCTATTTTAGGGAATAATGGCGCTGGAAAATCAACCTTGCTGAAGACACTGAATAAAATTCTCTCACCGCAACAAGGGAATATCTTTATTGGGCAACAGGAATTGTCTAAACTTAGCCGCTTGGCGATTGCCCTTAAAATGGCCTATGTCGCGCAAAACTACGGGAGCAATCGTCAGACCGTCTTTGACGCTGTGCTCTTGGGCCGTAAACCTCACATTAAGTGGGAGGCGACAGCAGCCGATTTATCTTTGGTCCAGGGAATCCTGGTAAAAACAGGTTTGGCGGAGTTTGCCCTGCGCTACTTAGATGAACTGAGTGGAGGAGAACTGCAGAAGGTTGTCATCGCCAGAGCCTTGGCCCAGGAACCCGAGGTTCTGCTCTTGGATGAGCCCACCAGCAATTTGGATCTGAGAAATCAAATGGAAGTTCTGAAAACCATCCGGACCGCGGCTCAAGAGAAAAATATTGCAGTGGTTGCTGTGATGCACGATCTTAATTTAGCTTTGCGCTTTTCGGATAAATTCTTATTGCTCCAGGATACAAAGGTTTTTGCGGCGGGTGGTCCGGAGGTGATGACGGCAGAAAATATCACTCAGGCCTATGGAGTTCCGGTAAGCGTGGATAGAGTACAGAACCAAATGGTCGTAATTCCCAGGTGAGTTTAGAGAGCTGGAACTTTATTCAAGTGTTTTCCTCCTTGAAAATATCTATTATTGAAAAGGATGTCTGGCTTGGGCGGAGTGCCTTCTGACCGAGGAGATCCTCAGAGAAAATTATGCCTTGATCATCGGTAAAGTAGTGCACTTGGAAGCCGATGATAACTTCTTTAATGAAGCCGGAGAAATGGATTTTGAGCGGGCCCAGCCTCTCTTCATCATGATTGGCGAGCAGGGAATTCAGTTTACCAGACCGATTATATCCACGAGAAAAGCAGCTCATTCGGAGATGTTTATAAAAAAGGAGCTCTAAAAGCATTTGTGCAGGGTCGTTATTGCCTCCGCAATGTAGTCTTATCATTAGCCAAATGTATTTCGAAAGTTGACATAGGAGCGAATTCGAAACACGGAGTACCAGAGCAGAGAGGATGAATTCAATGAAAAAGGTGATAGCGTTATTGTTGGCTTTGCTTATGCCAGCGTTGCTTTTAACGGGATGTGGAGATGCTGCAGGCACTAAAGAATCGGGAACAGTTCCGGCAGCAGCGGCTCAGGTTCAGAAACAAAAAATTACTGATTTGGTCGGGAGAGAAGTCGAGATTGCGGTACTCGTCCAAAGGGTCGTGGCGATTGGACCGGGGGCGTTGCGGCTGCTGGCCTATGATGAAGGGACATCCCTGGTGGTGGGTATCGAAGAGACTGAGAAAAAGCCTTCTCCCGGGAGATCCTACATGCTGGCTTATCCAGACTTGAAAAAGCTGCCCAGTATTGGTCAGGGGGGACCGGATACTGCCCCGAACGAGGAGAGTTTGGTTAGCGTCAAACCAGATGTTATTTTTGTCAACTCTCTTGTCGATAAAGAGAAGGCGAATCAACTTCAAGCCAAGACAGGAATTCCCGTGGTTGTCCTGAGCTATGGCCCACTGGCAACCTTTGATGAGGATCTTTACCGTTCTTTAACTATGGTTGGCATGATCATAGGGAAAGAGAAGCGGGCTCAAGAGGTTGTGAGTTATCTTAAACAAAGTGAAAAGGATTTGGCAGAGCGGACGGAGGATGTTCCGGCGGAGGACATACCAAAGGTCTATGTCGGTGCTGTAAGTATGAAAGCAAAGCTGGGGATTGAAAGTACTCAGGCTAAATACCCGCCGTTTAAGTTCATTGGAGCGAAAAATGTTGTCGATGAAACAGGCAAGAGTGGAACCGTTATGATCGATAAAGAAAAAATTATCAACTGGGATCCCGATATCTTATTCCTTGATGAGGGTGGTTATACAGTCGTTACGGATGATTTTAAGAAAAATCCTGCTTTTTATCAGTCTTTGCGAGCGGTGAAAAACGGCCAAGTTTATAGTCAGATTCCCTACAATAACTATACTACCAATATTGACACGGCATTTGCCGATGCTTATTACGCAGGCAAAATTATCTTTCCTCAACAGTTCCAAGACATTGATCCGATTAAGAAGAGTGATGAAATTTATCAGTTTCTGCTAGGCAAACCCCTGTATGCAGAAATGGCACGGGATTTTGGAGGCTTTAAAAAGCTTGAGATAGGGAAGTAAAAGCGGCACTTCTTTTTTGCTATCTTTAGTGATGGGGGCGAAGTTACGATGATCTTAGTGGTTAATAAGCGATCTCGATGTTTCTCTCTTCCAAACTGGAGTGAGTTTTCTCCTGGACAGAAAATGCATGACATATTGTGGTTATTGCTGAAGTCGAACACCTTCCCTGTATATGAGAAAGAATGAGGAGGTTATATGCGGATAGCAGTCATTGATGGACAGGGTGGCGGCATTGGTAAACATATAGTGGAGCAGTTACGCAAACGAATTCCCGAATTGGATATCCTTGCGCTGGGAACGAATGCCCTGGCTACTGGGGCAATGTTACGAGCAGGGGCGACAGAAGGCGCTTCAGGGGAGTCCGCGATTTGTTATAACGCGGATAGGGTGGATTTTATTGTAGGATCGATCGCGGTGATGATAGTTTATGGTTTGTTAGGGGAAATCACTCCCGCAATGGCTACGGCCATTTCTTCCAGTAAAGCAGCTAAATTATTCATTCCAATCCAACGTGGAAATATTCTAATTGTGGGAGTCCCCCGTATCCCGTTGCCCCACCAGATTGAAGCCCTGGTCGACGAAGTGGAGGAACGACTTAAGCTTAACCCTTCGAGAGCCAGAGAACAGTGACAATTCCAAATGAAATGAAAGGTGATTCGGATAAAACGAAAGGATGGTTGTAAATGAAAGAAGAGGTTATTAATTATTGGAGCGACAAATGCAATAGGAAAGCAATGGCTGAGGCTATCGCCAAAGAATGTTAAAAAGCCATATGCTTTTGAGATGCTTTTGCTGAAATAACGTTCGGCACTAATCTTGCATTGTTCATCCTATGTGGTAATATTATCCTATACATCCTAACCTGGGAGGGGATTAATTTCATGCCACTACCAAAAGGAAAAAGTAATTATTCCTACGCTGATTATCTTACTTGGCCGGAAGATGAAAGATGGGAGATTATCGACGGCATAGCTTATATGCAATCAGCACCATCTCCTGTTCACCAAGAAATATCGGGTGGTCTTTTTGCCCAATTTCATAATTATCTCTCAGATAAACCCTGCAAAGTCTACCATGCACCATTTTGCGTTAAACTGATGACGGATGATGAAAAGACAAATGAAGACATAAAAAAGGTTGTTGAACCAGACATAACTGTAGTGTGTGATCAATCCAAAATTGATGATAAGGGATACAACGGGGCTCCAGACATGATCGTGGAAATTATATCTCCATCGTCGATTAAGATGGATAAATTTATTAAATTTAATAAATATGAAAAAGCAGGAGTTAAAGAGTACTGGATTGTCGAACCAGAGGGAAAGCTTGTCATTGTATTTACATTACAAGGGGACCAAAGATATGGTCGACCAGATATATATTCAGAGGATGATGAGATTAAAGTATCAATATTTCCCGATCTTGTGGTTAATCTGAAACCGGTTTTTGACAGTATTGGTAGTTGAACAAGACCCGACACAGGTTTATCTGAACCAATCCTTTATGTATAACGGGTGTTTAGAGCGAATTATTCACTAGTTTATTGGTATAGCTTTCTTTGGGTGAATCAAAGACGTCTACTACTGACCCATGCTCAATAATCCTTCCGTTGTACATGATATATACTCTGTCGGCAATTTTCCGGGCCAGAGCCAGGTCATGGGTTATATACAACATCGCAAAACCCTTGGCGTTTTGTAATCCCTTTAGAAGCCTCAATACGTTGGCCTGGGTGGATGGATCAAGCATGGAGCTGATTTCATCAGCAATCAGCGGCTTCGGTTCCATGACTAGGCTTCTTGCCAGAGCTACCCGCTGCTTTTGACCGCCGCTTAAGCAATGACATTTTCTGGCGATAAACTCGTCGTCACTGGGAAGCTGAACATCCTGGAGAGCCTGTCTCACTTTGTCAAGCTTCTCCTCTTTTGTGCCTAGTTTTAAGATATCGAGAGGCTCTTTGATTACTTGGGCAATACTCAAATGTTCATTGGTGGCTGTGAAGGGATCCTGAAAGACGATTTGAATGCCGTTTTTACGACTGGTGGCCTTATTCCCTTTAATTTTTTCGCCTTCAAACATTACCTCGCCTTCGTCTGCTGTCAATACTCCCGCCAGAATACCGGCCAAGGTGGTTTTACCCGAGCCTGATTCTCCAATTAAGGCGACAACTTCTCCGGAGCGGATTGTCAGGTCACAGTTATCGCAGACTTTAATTGTTTTCCCTTTTAAACCGTTCCGGTCAGTACAGTGTGCCTCAGGAGACACTCCAAGATCTGCTCGTGTACCGTCAAGACAGGATTTAGAACATCCAAACTGTTTTGAAATACAATGGCAATTTACTTGGCCATCAACTGTCGCCGCTTTTTTTAATAACCCCATCATAGCCAGGGCAATCGAGGTTTTTCCACTGCCGAATTCTCCAATGATTCCCAAGCCGCTCCCCCTGTCCAGGTTAAAGCTGACCTTGTTTACGGCCGGAGTTCGTCTTTTTTCGTTGCCACGAGGGCTATGGCTATGACACTCTTTAATATTTTCTTAAACATGCTACCCCTCCTTAAGGCTAAATTTTCCAATACATCCAGGCAATCTTGGCCTCGATTTTTTCCTTGATCTGGCCATTTTTAGAGATTTTCTCCAGATAAGCGTTGATATGTTCCTTTTGCACCTCATTTAAAGGGTGTGTCATTTCATAATAGGCCTTGTACAAGGCAACAGCCTTTTCCAGAGTGTAAGTATTTTCCCATTCGGTATCCAGATAGGTGATCTCTGGGTAAAAGCCCATCAACCATAAGATATTGAAGCCGCAGTAGATGGTCTTGCTGAAATCTCTATGGGTGCCTTGCCAATCAAGAAGGCTGGTCAAACGGTCTCTTACCGAGTCCCTTCTATTAACAAAGGTGCTGACAAAGCAGAAGCCTTTACTGGCCTGCACCATTTTTTCAAGAGTATTTTTACTGTTAATGGCCGGAGTCATTGAGGCAAAGACCAGATCAAATTTCTTCTCCCAGCCCAAAGCCTTGAGATCAGCCATTTCCCAGTCCAGAGTGTCAAACGAGGCATTATTAAGCCCTTCAGCCTGGGCATTCTCTCTGGCAAACTCAATCATCTTTGGAGAAATATCCGTGCCGATAACACTTTTGGCTCGTTTGGCGAATTCAACAGAATACTTACCGGGACCGCAGCCAATATCAAGAACGTTTCCATCTTCCTTCAGCATTCCTTTAGAGATAAACAGCTCCAAGACACTGTCTAACCGCTTGTCTCTTTCGTTATTTTGTTTTCTGAGGTTGAAATCCTCGGCTCTGCCATCCCAGAAGGATTGACAGGCCGTCTTATCTGTTTCCTTCTTGCTCCAGATCTGCTCAAAATAGTTTATATCCATAGCTTAACACCCCCTGAAATAGTCAATGAAGCCGTCAAGGCATATCTTTTTACCTTCATTGAACTTTTGCATCTTCTTATTTTCATAAGCACAGTGTTATGTGGGTCTTTATGTTCTCACTTCCTCTCAGATAAAATAAAAAACCACAAAGGTGACCCTAATGAGTCAAACCTCCATGGTTTTGCATACGCCTCCATAGCTTTGCTTTACATATTTGCATATTTATTCTAAATATTATTCTACATGTTTGATATATTATTCTACATGTTTGATATATTTCCTGCATAGTTAAAAAAAAATAATTTATTTTCTAGGGGAATATTTTGGCATAGTATCTAAATATTTTCTTTTGGGCTTCTTCTTTACGCCATTTAATTCCTTTTGAATCATCTCGTTGTAGCGCTCATTAGCGGTCTGCCAGGAATTTACCCTTGTTCCCAACCCCTACTACTGGGGTGAAAAACCTAAGGTCGATAAAATAACCTTTAACGAATATAACTTTGTCATGATTGATGTGGAAAGGCGCTACGGGAATGCTAAAACGTTAGACGACAGCCCAAATAGTAGTTTTTCTTTGTGGTAAAATAAGGTATAATTGATCTGAGGTGATTAGATGCCTGCAATTGAAGATATTATAAGTAAGAGAGAGCAAATTATTAGCTTAGCAAGACAATACAAAACTCATAACGTCAAATTATTCGGTTCTGTTCTTAGAGAAGAAGAAACTCGGGAGAGTGATATCGATTTTTTAGTGGAATGCCAGGATGATTGTTCTCTTTTTGATATCATTTCTTTGAAGTATGACCTTGAAGAATTTTTAGGAAGACAAGTAGATATCGTAACATATGATTCTTTGCACTGGACTTTAAAAGACAGAATTCTTCTGGAGGCCAGGTCGATATGAAAGATGCAAAAGTTTTTCTTCAGAGTATATTCGAATCTATTGAAAAGATAGAAAGCTATACTTTCTCAGGAAAAGATGAATTTATGAAGTCGACTCTCACTCAAGATGCAGTAATAAGAAATCTTGAGATAATTGGTGAAGCTACTAAGAATATTCCACAAGATGTCAAAGAACAAAACAGCGAAATTCCTTGGAAGCAAATGGCGGGACTTCGTGATGTGTTAATACATGATTATATGGGTATAAGTTTAAAAATTGTATGGAATGTCGTACAAAATGAGCTCCCCCAACTAAAGACTATGATCAAGAAAATACTGTAATTTATTAGCACTGAGCAGTTAATGTTCAGTGCCATGTTTATATTTGGGGCTTGGGCCATCGTCTAACTTCTAGAGATTTACGAGGTTCGTAGACGGAGAAAAAGGATATGGTGGAATTTGCTTGACGTTCAATCATTGGTAAATTGTAAGAAAGTGCGAATATATAATGCGGAGGAACTATGGGATAAAAAAAGGAAAGGAGTTACTATTAAAATGAAGAGATATGTTCATGACATATCCCATGGTTGAAAATGAGATGATAGAGCTTAAGATTTGAGAGACCATAAAAATCAGTTTTATGGCGTCACACAGTAGACATTTGAGCAACAATAGATTCTTTGTGTATTATTGCAATCAAGACACTTATTAAATATCAATTTGAGTAGAAAGGAGTTTGTGAGATTGGATTGGTTTATGTTAAATATATGGCTTTTTGCGTTAATAGCCGGAACAACTTTATTAATTTTGTCAGGTAGCAAAAGATATATTGATTGGGTAAAAGAAAGAATGCCTATGCCAGAGGAAAAAACAATTAAATTGGAGAAAAGCGGGGCTATCGGCCTTATTACTATTTCTGTTTTAAGCTTATTACGAGTACTAAGCTTGATTGATCATAGATGGAAAAATCTTACGACTAGAAATCTGGTTTCAGAAGGGCTCATTAGAAAGCTAGCTATTGTAGATAAGTAAGATTGTGGAAGGAGGTGGAAATAGATTGTTGATTCTAAGTTTTTATAAGGATATCTCGTTTGGCCTTCCTATCGACGTATGATGTCGACTTAGCTTATTCCTGGTCAGATAGGATAGTCATAATGTACAGTGGAGGGATTCATAATCGCGTTCTACAAGCTCTTCTTCATCGCTTACCACTCATATTCCTAAATTGAGATAAGCGAAAAGATTTAGGTACTTACGCTGGACAAGCTGGGAGTTCTTTTCTGGGCATCAAATGGTGGGCATCTTTCTAAGATAATACGATGGTTGAGAAGGGTCATGTCTTTAATTTTAGCCTGGATGAACAACTGTTTTCCAAAGATATCCATAAGTTTAAGGCCATTTTCATAAGGCTCAATGATATCAACTGACTCCATGAGTAACACCTCGTTTTCTCCATCTTTGAGATAGGCATTTGACTCACACATTCATGATCACTCCTTTTTTAAAATAAAGGCAAAAAAGACCATAGAAAACTGACTATCAAGTAGTCAGACCTCCATGGTCTTCGTAAAACCTTCATGGTTTCTCAGGTTATGATTATATATGTATTCTATAACCATATCATGAATTCCTGCTAAGCAAATGTCTAAAATGAATAAATAACGAAGAGTTCTTATTTAAGGGAACTTGCTGCCCATTAGTCGGTTCAATCTCCTAACTTCTCTCCGCCGACCAAAAACATCGGTGTGGATCGATATAAGATTTGCTCAGCAACATCCCAGACCTGCTCTGCAATATTATTTTCAGAGAAAATGTAGGAAAAGCCACTTCCTCTTAAGGCTGAAAAATCCCATTGAGGTCTAACTTCCCTGCTTAACGGAAGTTCCCTGCTGATCCTATCTGATTCTTCGGTATCAGTGTTTTTGTGAGGATTTTCCATACCCATTTCATCGGCTGTTTTTTGGTCTTCTTCATAGCGGCGTTGCATCTCAGCATCAAAAAGGCGCAAATGCCAGTTGGCATCAAAGACAAGCAGCCTGCCCCCCGGTTTCAAAACCCTATGCCATTCAAGGTAGGCAACCTCTGGTTCTTTCAAGATCCAGGTCAGATTTCGGCAGAGAATTAAATCAAAACTATTACTCTCTAAGTCGAGTTTCTGACAGTCCATTTTTCTAAAGTCAGGAGCGACACCTTCCCGCTCTGCATTTCGGCGAGCATGAGCTAACATTTCTTCAGTGCAGTCGATGGCTGTTACTTTATGTCCCAGTGAAGCTAGAATAATAGCAAAGAAACCGGGTCCTGTCCCGATATCTAAGACCTCCATTTGTTTCCTTTGGGGAGCATATTTTCCGACTAAGTTAATCCAGGCATCTTTTTTAAAGCCTTTCAATTCGTTTTGGATGCTTTCACTATAACGTTGGGCGCTGCCAGTCCAGTATTTCTCAACACGTTTTTGCAGTTTCGTCTTAAGCCCTCCTTTTATCCAGCTCGTAGTTATGGCAGGCAATAAAGTGTTTTTCGGATACTCGCTTCATTACGGGTATATTGGTCTCACATTGTGGTTTAGTCATGGGGCAGCGGGAAGCATAGGGACAGCCCAAAGCATCAAAGCCCGTTTGGTCGAGTTCACTTTGATAAGTGGCGAGCGTTTGTTTTTGACCAGGGTCACAGGAAAGCACTGAGGAGAGAAGCTGGCGGGAATACGGATGGCATAGTGAATCAAATAAGGATATATCTTCGATATACTCAACAATCATTCCCAAATACATTACTGCCAGAGAATCCGCTAGATAGTATACAGATTCAATGTCGTGAGAAATAAAAAGATAGGAGAGATGATACTCCTGCTTCAGGTCGGTCAAGAGATTCAAAATCTGTGCTTGCACGGATACATCGAGGCTGCTCAAGGGTTCATCTAGAATTATGAGTTTTGGTTTGACAGAAAGTGCCCTGGCTATGCATACCCGTTGCAGCTGGCCGCCGCTGAACTGTTCGGGATATTTATCTTTGTGTGCCTTGCTTAGCCCCACTTTTGCCAACAGTTCGCTGATTAGGTTGTCTTCCTGCTCGGGAGCTATTTGTAAAAAATTCTTGACGGGTTCACCGATGATCCTACCTGCAGGATGTCTGAGGTTTACTGAGCCAACACAGTCCTGAAAAACCATCTGCATATCTCTACGTAATAAGAAACGCTCTTGTTTATTAGCTGAGAGCAGATTGCTCCCTTGTAATAAAATTTCTCCCTGACTTGGTTTAACTAGACCAGCTATCATTTTTCCTAGGGTTGTTTTGCCACAGCCGCTTTCTCCTACTAAACCTAGACAGGTTCCAGATTTTATGGATAGAGAAACATTCTTGACGACTTTTGAAATCTTTTTCCTGCGCCAAAAATAGTTCCGGAAGGCATACCTCTTACTCAAGTTTTTTACTTCAAGAACATGCACAAGTGGTTGCCTCCTCCAGTGTGGCATAGCGCAGGCATCTCACAGTATGACTCCCTAAGCCATAATCACTCATCTCAAATTTTTGGCAGTCTTTTTTGGCGTATGAACAGCGTTCAGCAAAAGGGCAACCGGCTTTAATCTGCATAAGCGAGGGAGGATAGCCCTCAAGTACCTTCAATCTGTTCTTGGTGAAGGAAGGTTTAGACTGCAGCAAAGCACGTGTGTAGGGATGCAAGGGGTTTTCGAATATCTCGAATGCAGAAGCTTTCTCTATAATATACCCAGCATACATTACGGCAACGTCGTCTGCCATTTGAGTAATGATTCCTAAATCGTGAGATACAAGAAGCATTGAGGTTTTAAAGTTGTCTCTCAAGTGAGACAACTCCCCAAGTATCTGGTATTGTACAGTCACATCGAGAGATGTGGTTGGTTCATCAGCTATCAAGACAGCTGGGCACATGAAAAGCGCTATGGCGATCATAACTCGTTGCAGCATCCCTCCACTGAGTTGAAACGGGTATTGCTTCATGATTTTTTCCGGCGAGGACAAGTTAAGTTTAGAAATCATATCAAGAGCAATCTGTTTTGCTTCTCCTTTGGAGACGGCTTTATGGCAGCGGATGGTTTCCATAAAATGTTCTCCTAGGGTAATCAAGGGATTGAATGACCCTATGGGGTTTTGCATAATCATAGACATGGCAGCGCCGCGCAGCCTTCTTAGTCTTTCTTGGTCACTGTATTGAATCTTCTGGCCTTGAAGAAGAATATTGCTTTTAACATTCCATTTTTCCTTCTCCAAAAGCCCCATAATGGCCTGGCAGGTTGCTGACTTACCGCAGCCACTTTCTCCGATAAGCCCTAATACATTTCCTTCATACAAAGTAAAGCTAACATCCTTAACGACCGGCACATTTCTGGCCGGTGTTCTGAGTTCAACCTTTAAATGTTCGATTTCCATGACTTTTGTTTTAATCATCCTTAGAGCCTGCCTTCATTGATAATTTTCATCAAGTACGTCACGCAGCGCATCCCCAATAAGATTTAAGGAAATAACGACAAGGGTTATTAATATTCCTGGATAATACATCAATTCAGGTGTGCTCCTGATAAAGCGTCGGCCGTTTTCGATCATCGTGCCCCATTCGGGCGTCGGAGGCTGAACACCTAGTCCCAAAAATGAATAGCCCGTAAAATGCAGAATGATACTTCCTAAATCAATGGTCGAAAGGACAATCAGCTGTGGAAGGACATTGGGCAGGATGTGCGTCCAGATGATCTCCTGATCTGAGGTTCCTGCCACTTGGGCCGCCTCAATAAAAGAACGAGATGTTATACTTAAGACCAAGCTGCGGACAATGCGGACGTACCAGAGCCATTGAACGATGACCATGCTGAGCATCACATTGATCAAGCCTGGTCCAAGAACGCCAACGATAACCAATACGATGACCAAGCTGGGAAACGAAAGCAGGATATCGCAGAGCCTCATGAGGAAATTGTCAATGCGGCCACCTTTATAGGCTGAAAAAGTGCCAATGCTCGTTCCTATCATCAGGGCACAAATCATGATGATAAAGGCTGAACCAAGAGAAGTTCGCGTCCCATAGATCAATCTGGAAAATACGCAGCGGCCCATGTCGTCGGTTCCGAGAGGAAATTGTCCGCCTGGTCCAAGAAGTTTGAATTTTAGGGATACCTCGGTGGGGTCATGAGGGGCAATCCAGGGGGCAAAAACCCCGCAGAGGACCACAACAAGTATAAAAATAAGGCAGATCACCGCCATTTTTTTTTGGACAAAGCGATGGGCCATTTGTTTAAGCAGCAACCTGATCATCTCCAATTCTGATTCGCGGGTCGATGAGCGTGCTGACAATATCGGCTAGTAGATTGGAAAGAACAAACACAATCGCCATCAGCAGCACATACCCCTGTATCATTGGATAATCGCGGTTGAAAATGGATGAAGTAATCAGCCGACCTAGTCCGGGCCAAGCAAAGACAACCTCCACCACCACACTGCCCGCCAACATATAGCCGAAGCTTACTCCAAAGGCATTGACAACAGGGAGAAGGGCATTTTTCAAGGCGTGTTTTCCAAAGACGATCTTTTGTCTCAGTCCTCTGGCCTTAGCGTAGAGTATAAAGGGTTGATTCAAATTTTCGAGCACTCCTGCCCTTAAAATTCGGGCATAGGCGGCGATATAATTAGAAGCCAGGGTAAGAGAGGGAAGAATCAGATGCTGCCAAGAGCCCTTGCCCATAATAGGCAAAATATCCAACTTAATGGCAAACAACTGAATTAAGAGAAAGCCTAGCCAAAACCCGGGAATGGATGCTCCGACAAAGGTGAAAACACGACTTAGATGATCAAAAAGACTATCCTTAAACAACGCTGATAAAAAGCCTAGGGGCAAACTTAAGAGAATCAGCCAACCGAAAGCCGCCAGAGTGAGGAGCAATGTGTTGGGGAAACAATGGGTGATCTCATCGAAAACAGGGTCCTGACTCACATAGGATTTGCCAAAATCCAGATGGATTGCCTTCCCCAGCCAGCTAACGTATTGCTCCACAAGAGGTCTGTCCACTCCTAGCTCCTCTCGGACGGAAGAGAGCGACTTCTCCGTGATTGGAATCTTGCAGGCTGTCATGTAAGCTTGGGCCGGATTGATGGGAATCATATGAATCAGAACAAATGTTAAGATGGTAACCCCAAACAAGACTGGTACAAGAGAAATTAACCTTTTTATTAAGTAGGCTCTCATTGATTTAAACCTCTTTTCCAAAGCAACTGAAGTTCTGCTGTCCGGCATTTGTCCGTCGTTCCCTGAACAGCAGAACTGCTAAGATCAGAACAACAATAAAGCAATTAATAAAATTATTTAAGATCTACATTAAGTAAAGGAACCTCGTTCGCTACTGTAAAAGTTACCCCGGTGACTTTTTTGTTGCCCACCGCAACATTGGTTCTGTAAGAAATCGGAAGATAGACGGATTGTTCATGCAGTGTGCGCAAGATATCGTCATAGAGTTTCTGGCGACTGGTCTCATCGGTAGAAATCAGAACGTTAGTTATATTTTCATCAATTGTTTTCTTCATGGGCAGGCCTAACTGGGCTTGATAATCAAAATGAGAGGGCTCGCGGAAAGAGGACACATAGGAATGGGGATCATACGGTGCTCCCCAAGATTCTCCGAAAATCAAATCAAAGTTTCCTTTCTTTTGTCGATCGCTAAAGGAGTTTTTCTCCTCGCCTATTAAGTTGATCTTAAGGCCAATTTTTTTGAATTCGGCCTGTAAGTCCTCAGATATCGACTTTGTTATGCTGTCATCTGCGACAAAGCATAAATCGAGCTGCAGGATTTGCCCGTCTTTTTCCCGGTAGTCTTTTTCGCTGGGTATCTTCCAACCGGCATCCTCTAAATACTTGGCAGCCTTGGTTGGATCGTAGTTTCTGGCTTCCAAACCAAGTCGGCAATAAGGGAAAGATTCGGCAAACAAGGTATCGGCCTTTTTCTCAGTGCCATAAAGTATATTGTCCACAATATTTTGTTTGTCAACTCCATATTGAAGAGCCAGGCGTACTGCTAAATCCTTAGTAGCCCCCTTGTTGGAGTTTACTCCGATAACGCGGGTAGTCATGGGAGCAGATTGCAGTGCCTCTAATTGCGCATTCTTTTTTAATTCTTTGAAAGTATCAATGCTGAGAACTCCATTGCCATAGATCAGGTCAATGTCACCTTTTTCCAGGGCGGCAGCGGCAGTTTCACCATCCGGAATAACTTTAACAATCACTTTGGAGAGCTTGGGTTTAATTCCCCAATAGTTTTCATTCCTTGTGAAAATAGCATATTCACCTTTTTTATGTTCGCTAAGCACCCACGGGCCAGTTCCTATGGGACTTTTAATTTCCTTAGCGGTATCTCCGTCAGTGGGGAACCCTGCTGCGCCAAGTATGCGCATCGGTCTTACCAGAGTCAGCTCTTGGAGAGCCGGATAATAGGTATTCTTTAGATATAATTTGAAAGTACTAGCGTTGACTACTTCGGTTTTGTCAATCTGGTTGATTAATTCCAGCCAGCTATGATCATCTTTGGCCTTCAAAACTGCATCATAATTCTTCTTAACAACATCGGCCGTCAGTTCAGACCCATCCGAAAACTTTACGCCCTTTCTGAGATGGAAAGTATAGATTTTATCATCTTGAGAAATGTCCCATGATTCAGCAAGACAGGACTCAAGCTTGCCATTTTCTCCATAAGTTAGTAAGTTTTCATAAACGAAATACTGAGCGTACATCTCACTGTTGTATTTATGAGGATTCAGGGTTCCAATATCATCGGGACTGCTTATGGTTATAACCTTTTCAGCTGTTTGGGCGGTGGATTTTTCAGTACTGGTCTTTTGACTGCACCCTCCTAACAGGGACATGGTTAGTAACAGTGTGATAATTAGGTTTGCTAATTGTTGTCTCTTCATTCTAAGTTCCATTCCTTTCGCTGTTCTCGAGGCACAAAAATCTTTGAAAGTGTGTCCCCTGGTGGTTATAATCCAATTGGATAAGCAGATACACTACAGAGCACGGGGAGGTGAGTGGTGTAGGGTTTGCTCCTGGGCTGGACTTACTCCCCAAAACAACGAGAGTGCTGGCAAGAAGAAATCTGTCCGGGTTTCGCGAGCTGGCGTATAAATCAAGCCATTACTAGTCCAATGTGCAAATGCTGCAATTAAAAGTAAAAAGTGTCCGTATTTCAAAATCCGTTATGACCAAATGAAGAAACGCCGAGGCCACAAAAAGGCCATTATTGCTAGTGCACATATACTGTTAAATTGTATCTACCACATGCTGGATAAGAATGAGACATTCAACTATGACGTGAACAAAATTGACTCCAAACCAAAACAAACTTATTCATCGCAAATCACTGAGGAAATGGCTATACGCTACCTGCAAACATTAGGCTACCAAATACCCGATATGCGTAATACCTATCTCTCCTTCAAATGTCGATCGTTCTGTGACTCTGGAAACCTAAAATCTTATAAAAGATAACCTGCTAAATACCGATTCTATCCTCCTTTCACACAGAAAAAGACCACAGAGACAGACCCCCTTGTGGGGTCAGACCTCCATGGTCTTGTTTTTTTCAGTATTCACTCAAGTAGGTAAATATCAATAGGCTCCTGATTGTGGTATCTGAAAAATACTATTCTCCGATATCATGACATTTTCCTTCTTTAAAAACCTGTTTTTTAGTAAAATAACAAAATTTTATAAATAAAGAACGTTTAGCATAATTTATAAAAGGTTATAGAATTAAACAAGAAATTATAGCAAAGCAATCCAATGAGATTTGATTCGTTAGAGTCGTTAATTGATTCTAGACAGACTGTCTCAAGTTGTGCTAATATTTAATTAATTAAATATCGAGGGATGAGTGATTCTTTTCCGAGGAAAAGAATTGAAAAGGGAAGTCAGTTAAGCTGACGCGGTGCCCGCCACTGTAAAAGGGAGTCTACTTACAAAATGTCACTGGGGATCTATTCCCGGGAAGACGTGAGTTGATGAAGATCTTTAGCCAGGAGACCTGCTTATTCCGAAGTCAGAACTACCTACGGGAATGTTAGGGGGTGTATTAGAGGTATCTTCAAGTCTACTATTTTTGTTGGATACCAGTTAAAACCTTTTATTTTTGGTAAAGGGTTTTTTTATAGTTTATAGGGCATTTTTTGTAGTTTATTTAGCTATCAAGTTTCAATAAGCTATCTAGTATTAATAATTGGAGAGTTTTATCACATTTTCTATGGGAATTGTCGGCGGCATATCGGATTACGTCAGTTGGAAGCTCCTTCACTCACTGGGGAGTCCCATTTGGTTAGAGCAGGAGTTGCAGGTTTTGTAGGAGATATCTTAACCTATTTAGCAAGTTCGTTTGAGCTCGCTCTGAGTTTACATGGTAATATTTCTTTACTTAAACAGTGGATGATTTTCTTTATGGGTTATGGACCAACCCAATTACCTCTGGCAATAGCCGAGGCTGTATTTACGGCAGTAGTACTGCAAGCGATGGTTAACCGTTGACACTAAGAAGAAAGCGAGTTATTAGCTCAAGGATAAGAGCTTAAAAATATTTAATACCTACAATAGTTCAATGAATGGAAAAAATAAGGATGCCTTACTTGGCATCCACACATTCCGGGCGGCTCTTTTTTTAGAATTATTAAAGGATTTCCAGACAAGTTCATAAGAAGTTGCCTGAGAAAGATGCATTTTAGGTTAGGTCAGACCCAATGATACCTTAACGGTCAGATCAAAATGTCATTAGGTCTGAAGTTGTTAGATGCAGGATAGTTTTGAAGGCGTTTTGAAACATTAAGATTTCAGTACATCAACTTTGGAAAGACATCGGGCATAGGTTCATATGCCTATAATCACCTCCTTAGCAAAATGAAAAAGACCATGGAAAGGATGACTAGATTTAATGTCAAGTCAAGACCTCCATGGTCTCATTTTTCATAATGAATATTTGTTTATGTCACTATTATTCTACATTATTCTACACGAAAGGCTTAATCCCTTCTGCTTTTTAAATTTTATTTTTCAGAATGTTTTAATTTTTAAGAGAAGAATCTTAGCAGGAATTTGAAAGTGGTTGTAGAATATTGTTGAAAATGACATTGCGTAGCAAAACCATGAAGGTGTTTGCAAAGACCATGGAGGTTTGACTTTTTAAGTCAGCTTTCTTGGTCTTTTTATTTCGCAAATTATGAGGAGGGGTGCGGAACAACGAGAGGGGTCTATGTTCAAAATTGATCATCGTGACTATGTACTAACTTATAAAGACTATTAGAGGGGAAGGGTAAAGGAATGAAACACTTTACAAAACTATTTATGGCACTTTTAATTCTTTCATTAACAATGTCTTCCATGGTTGGTTGTTCTAAGGAGGTCACTCAAACTCAAAGTGGATCTTCTGATGTATCCCAGGAACTGACGATTGCCTACGGCTTGGATACTGATGCTCGATCGATTAAAGGAACGGGAGACATGTTGCTCAAAATTTTTTCCGCAGACAGACTGGTGGAATTAATTGATGGAAAGATCCAGCCAAGTTTAGCTTCTTCATGGGACATTAAGGATAATGGAAAAACGATAATCTTTAAGCTTCGTAAGGATGTCAAATTCTCAGATGGAACACCTTTTACGGCAGAGGCAGTTAAATTCACCTATGATCGTCTGCTAGCTAAAACTATGAACAAAAAAACTGTCGAAATCCCAGGTAGAGGAAGGTTTTGAAGATAAAAGGCATGAATCTGATTCCGTAGAGTCAGATTCATGGTTGACACATTTGACTAATATGCGGTAACATTATAGTAAGTAAATATTGGAAAATAAAGGTGCAAGTACTAAGAGTACAGCTTAAAAGGGAAGCAGGTAAAGTCCTGCACGGTCCCGCCACTGTAATGGGGAGATGTTTCAGACGATCGGCCACTGGTTGATACCGGGAAGGCGTGAAACATCAATGAACCAAAGTCAGAAGACCTGCCTTTGTCGATGAACCAATAACTCTACGAGCGATAGGGGGTTCTATAAGTAGGATTGTATTTAGGGACATATACAGCCTCTTGGCGCTCATCGTCGAGAGGTTTTTTAATTGAGAGAATTGGAGGTTATGTAAGCTATGATAGCAGAAATCATTAAAAGAAATGGAAGAATTGAGCCTTTCAATCAAGAGAAAATTGTGCATGCTATTTTTAAAGCCGCTACGGCTTGTGGAGGATCAGACTTTGAGCGTGCTGAGGAAATTGGCAGACAGGTTGTTGAAGTCTTACAAAATAATTATCGGGACAAGCAACCCGATGTAGAATCGATTCAAGATATCGTCGAAAAAGTCCTCATCGAAAATGGACATGCCAAAACAGCCAAAGCTTTCATCCTTTATCGTCAGAAAAGGAAAAGCACCCGGGAGATGGATGCGCTTATTGGCGCGACCATTGGCATGTTTTCCGACTACTTAGGAGATAAAGACTGGCAAATTAGTGAAAATGCGAACACCCAAAAAAGTATTAATGGGTTAAACAATTATATACGAGAGGCCTTCACCAAAAAGTATTGGCTTTATGAAATCTATCCTCAGGAAGTTCGAGAAGCGCATGAAAGCGGAGACTGCCACATCCATGACCTAGGCTTTTTCGGGCCCTATTGTGCAGGCTGGGATTTGAGGCAGCTTTTGTTGGATGGATTTGGTGGAGTACCCGGCAAGGTGGAAAGCGGTCCAGCCAAACATTTGCGATCCTTCCTTGGGCAAATCGTCAATTCTACCTTTACCACCCAAGGGGAAACTGCGGGAGCTCAAGCTTGGTCAAGCTTTGACACTTTTTGTGCGCCGTTTATTAGGCAGGACCAATTGACATTTACCCAAGTTAAACAGTGTTTGCAAGAATTTGTGTTTAACATCAATGTTCCCACGAGGGTTGGATTTCAATGCCCTTTTTCTAACCTTACCTTTGACATCAAGGTGCCTGCCACGTTGAGAGATGAGCCTATCATTATTGGTGGAACTTATGCAGAGGCTAAATATGGTGATTTTCAGGAAGAGCTGGATATGTTCAACTTGGCGTTTTGTGAAGTAATGCTAGAAGGAGATTCTAAAGGAAGGGTGTTTACCTTCCCAATTCCAACGATTAACATTACCCAAGACTTTGATTGGGAGAGTCCAGTGGCAGATGCCTTCATGAGAATAACTTGTAAGTATGGAATTCCATATTTCGCGAATTATATAAACTCGGATTTGTCACCTGAAGATGCTGTATCTATGTGCTGTAGGTTAAGGCTGGATACCGGAGAACTTAGAAAAAGAGGGGGAGGTTTGTTCGGAAGCAATCCGCTCACAGGCTCCATCGGTGTATTTACTATCAACTTACCCAGATTAGCTTATCTATCGCATACAAAGCAGGAATTTATGGAACGTCTGAAACAAATGGCTGTAATTGGACGTACGGCTTTGGAAATCAAGCGAAAAATCATTGAGCAGCAGTCTGATAGGGGACTCTATCCCTATTCCTGCTATTATTTGAGACATGCAAAAGAACGGACTGGGCAGTATTGGCACAATCATTTCAGTACGATCGGGATTGTGGGGATGAATGAGGCCTTACTGAATTTTATGGGCCAAGGAATTGAAACGGATGAAGGGCGAGAGTTTTCGGTCAGAGTCATGAACTATTTGAGAGAGCTCCTAGTCAAATTTCAACAGGAGACGGGAAATGTCTACAATTTAGAAGCGACGCCTGCAGAGGGAACCTCCTATCGTCTGGCTATGTTGGATACTAAAAGGTATGACTCAATTATTACTGCTGGCAATGGAGTTCCTTATTATTCAAACTCAACCCAACTTCCGGTAGGTTATACGGACGATATTTTTGAGGTTTTAGAGCTACAAGACGAATTGCAGTCTCTTTATACAGGGGGAACAGTTCAGCATCTCTATCTTGGGGAAGCGGTTGAAGATATAGAGGTTTGTAAGCGGCTTATTCAAAAAATATTTAACAAACACAAAATCCCCTATATTTCCATTACCCCGACCTTCAGTATCTGTGATACTCACGGATACATCAGCGGCGAACATTTCAATTGCCCAGAATGTGGTGCTGAAGCCGAAGTGTGGTCCAGAGTGACAGGTTACCTGAGACCGGTCAAGAACTACAATCTTGGCAAGAAAGAAGAATACAATCAGAGAAAAAAATTCATGCTGCCAGAGGTGGTAGCTTGAATATAGCGGGGTTTATGAAGACGTCCTTTGTAGATTATCCAGGTAAGATAGCATCTGTGGTTTTTACTCAAGGCTGTAACTTAAGATGTGGTTATTGTCACAACTTAAGCCTCCTGGACATCGACGACGCTTCAACCAGCACTGTGCCTGAAGGTATTTTGGAATTTCTTTTCAAAAGAAAAGGCATGATTGACGCGGTCGTTGTAAGCGGTGGAGAACCGACGTTGCAAAGGGATCTTCACGATTTTATCAAAGAATTGAGAACAATGAATATGCTCGTCAAGCTTGACACAAATGGAACAAATCCTAATGTTTTAAGAGCGTTGATCAAGGATAAACTGCTGGATTTTATCGCTATGGACTTAAAGGCTCCACTCAACAAATATGAGTATATTACAGAGACAAGCTGTTTGAATCTATCGTCGGTTTTGAAAAGCGTAGAAATAATCAAACGTTGTGGGCTTGCCCATGAATTCAGGACAACACTATGTCCTGAACTTGAAGTCGATGATATCCCTAGGATCATTTTAGATTTCGACATCGCTAATAATTATGTGGTGCAGAGATGTAGAAGTACGAAACTTAAAAAAGTACCTAGAAATAAGCAGGATTTGAAGAGATTAACCCAGTGGTCTAACATGAATTTGCCCTTGTCTTTTCGAGGGTTTGAAGTCGGCTAAGTAGTGCTCTGTTGTTACGATAGCATCAAGAACGACATAAGGAGGAAATCCTCGGTTAGTGTTCGTAATTAGACATACTATTGCTATTTCCGTAAAATTGTTGAAGGTTGCAAATGCCCGGCCTGTGGGTCGAATTCAAGTGTTACATGTGAATGCTATAATTAAAAATAAACAGGTAGGTGAAAGAATGACCCTTCAACAGCTTAAATACGCCATTGAAATCGCAGCCAGGGGCTCCATAAATGAGGCTGCAAAACGTTTATTTATCACTCAGCCTAGTCTCTCCAACGCAATAAAAGAATTGGAGGCCGAGCTTAATATTACGATCTTTGAGCGTACCAACAAGGGAATTAGTATTTCTGTTGAGGGGGCAGAATTTCTTGGTTACGCCCGACAGGTATTAGAGCAAACAGAACTGTTGGAAAACCGTTACCTGGATGCCAAGCCTTTCCCCCAGCATTTTTCTGTTTCAACCCAGCATTATGCTTTTTCAGTCAATGCCTTTGTAAATCTGATGAAAAAATATGCTTTGGAGGAATATGAGTTTACCTTAAGAGAAACAAAAACCTATGAAATTCTAGACGATGTAAAAAATTTACGCAGTGAAATTGGTATCTTGTATCTCAATGAATTTAATTCGAAGGTAATCAATAAGCTTATGAAAGAAAATAATTTGGGGTTTACAGAACTATTTAAAGCTGCACCGCATGTATTCATCAGCGCTAAAAATCCGCTGGCCAAACAAGAGCGAGTCACTTTAGAGGACTTGGATTCTTATCCTTGCCTGTCCTTTGAGCAAGGAGAGTACAATTCTTTCCATTTTTCAGAGGAGATACTAAGCACCTTATCTCATAAGAAGAGTATCCGGGTGAGCGATAGGGCAACTCTGTTTAATCTTCTGATCGGATTAAATGGATATACCATTTCAACAGGCGTCTTGAGTTCTGACCTTAATGGCAATAACATTATCGCGGTACCCTTAGATATTAATGAAACGATAACTGTAGGCTGGATTTCTCATAAAAATGTAACGCCTAGCAGGCTTGCGACAGCTTATGTGCAAGAATTGGACAAAGTAATTAAAAAAGTCTAATCATTTCACAATAGAACCTTTCTGCACTAACGACTGCAATCATAGGTGGAAAGAAAAAATGGCTTGTTATAGCCTTATGCTATAACAAGCCATAGTTTTTTGGAGTTACCTTATATCTATTTCCTGATGCTATAGTAAATGTAACCCCGCCTAAGCTTTCTGGCATGATTGAGTTAGCGATCACCCAGTTTAGCGACCCAGCACTGACCACAGTCTAGGCGGGGGATTAGGTGAACCAACATCTGTATCAGAATACCATGCTTACAATGTCTAATCGCTTTAGGTCAGCAAGGGGTATTGATACATAATAAGCATTAATCTTAAATCGAGGGGGCCAACGAATGAGATACAATATCGAGAATTATTTAAAGGAAGGAATTCTAGTCCTGGATGGCGCAATGGGGACCTGTATTCAGGGACATAATTTAAATGAGCAAGAGTTTAGGGGAAGTTGTCTTTGCCACAGAAGCCAAAAGGGGAACAACGACCTTTTAAACATTACACATCCTGAGATTATTCAAGCCATCCATAAAAGTTATCTTGAGGCTGGAGCAGATATTATTGAAACAAATACCTTTAATGCCACAAGAATATCTCAAAAGGATTATGGTATGGAGGAGAAGGTTTATGAGCTTAACCTCCAAGGAGCAAAGTTAGCCAGAGAACAGGCAGATGTTTTTACTCAGGCTGATCCAAGCAAACCGCGTTTTGTCGCAGGTTCAGTCGGGCCAACGAATAGAACAGCATCACTTTCGCCGGATGTGGAAAACCCAGGAATAAGAAATGTAAGTTTTGACGAACTTTTACTTGCCTATGGGGAGCAAATACAGGGGCTTGTAGATGGCGGAGTCGATGTCCTATTTATGGAAACAATATTTGATGCCTTAAATGCTAGGGCAGCTATATTTGCAGCTGAAAATGTCTTTGAGGATAAAGGTGTAACCCTACCTATCTTTATTTCAGGTACTATTGCCGATAAAAGCGGTCGTATTTTATCTGGTCAAACGCTGGAAGCATTCGCTCATACAATGAAGGGCGATGAAATACTGGGTATTGGATTAAACTGTTCCTTTGGTGCTAAGGATTTAATTCCCTTCATTAAATATCTTTCTAAAACGCAAGATCGTTATGTAACATTTCATCCTAATGCAGGTCTGCCCAACTCCCTTGGGGAATATGAGGAACGTCCGGAAGAAACGGCAGTTTTAATAAAGGAATTAGCAGAGGCAGGTCATTTAAATATTGTAGGAGCATGTTGCGGTTCTACACCGGCGCATATTAAAGCGATCAGTGAAGCGGTTAAAGGCATCCAACCAAGAAAAATTCCGGTGCTAGAAACAGAGACTGTTTACTGTGGCCTCGAAGCCTTTAAAGTAAAGAAAGAAAATAATTTTGTCAATATTGGGGAACGAACGAATGTTTCTGGATCTGCTAAGTTTGCCCGATTAATAAGAGAGAAAAAATATGAAGAGGCCTTATTCATAGCCAAAGAGCAGGTGGAGAATGGAGCCCAAATTATCGATCTTAACTTTGACGATGGACTACTTGATGCCCAAAGTGAAATGGACATTTTTCTAAAACTGCTTGCCAGTGAGCCAGAGATCTCCAGAGTTCCGGTGATGATTGATTCATCGAAATTCGAGGTTTTAGAAGCAGGTTTAAAGGCAATTCAAGGAAAAGCAGTTGTCAATTCCATAAGCCTAAAAGGAGGAGAAGAAGAGTTCATTCGGCAAGCAAAGCTAATCAGACGATATGGTGCGGGCGTTGTGATCATGGCCTTCGATGAACAAGGTCAGGCAGATACATTTGACAGGAGAATTGCAGTATGCCAAAGAGCGTATGATTTATTAGTGAAGACGGTAATGTTTCCACCAGCGGATATTATTTTTGACCCTAACATTTTAGCAATTGCGACGGGGATTGAAGAACATAATAATTACGCTGTTGATTTTATTAACACCGTAACCTGGATCAAGGAAAATCTTCCTTTCGTTAAGGTAAGTGGCGGGGTAAGTAATTTATCCTTCTCCTTTAGAGGAAACAATGCCATCAGAGAAGCGATGCACTCGGTGTTTTTGTATCACGCTATCAAAGCAGGAATGGATATGGCTATTGTCAACCCAAGTATGATTCAAATTTATGATGAAATAGACAAGGATCTACTTGAAAGGGTTGAAGATGTGGTTTTAAATAAATCACCAGATTCTGCCGAAAAACTGTTAGACTTTGCAGAGCTTTACAAAACCTCTGGCGGGGAGCAAGCTGAGAATAAGTTGGTCTGGAGAGAGAAAGATTGCAAGGAACGCTTAATTCATGCTTTAGTTAAAGGCATCGCTGAATATATCGAAGAAGATGTTGAGGAAGTCAGAAGACAATACGACAAAGCAGAAAAGGTCATTGAAGGACCACTTATGGATGGCATGAAGGTAGTTGGAGAATTATTTGGAGAAGGCAAAATGTTTCTCCCGCAAGTTGTAAAAAGTGCGCGAGTTATGAAAAAGGCTGTAGGCTGTTTATTACCGTACATTGAGGCAGAGAAGAAGAGTGGCGGAAATAGCAGTGCAGGAAAAGTCGTCATGGCTACGGTTAAGGGTGATGTTCATGATATAGGTAAAAACATCGTAGCAGTCATTCTGGCCTGCAATAATTTTGAAGTGATTGATCTTGGAGTAATGGCATCTTGCGAAGTAATCCTCCAGACAGCAAAAAAGGAAAATGCAGATATCATAGCTCTGAGTGGGCTTATTACACCTTCGTTGGATGAGATGTCTCATGTGGCAGAGGAAATGGAACGACAAGGATTTGATATTCCCTTAATGATTGGCGGAGCAACAACTTCTAAGACGCACACAGCCTTAAAAATTGCACCTAATTATTCAAAGGGAGTCGTGTATAGTGTTGACGCCTCAAAATCTGTAGAAGTCGCCAAAAAGCTAGTTGATAGAAATCAACGAAGTAGTTATCTAACTCAAGTAGAGGAAGAATACCAAACAATAAGAGAAACCTACGGGAAGGTTGAAAGAAAGCTCGTACCCATCAAAGAAGCCAGGGAGAAGAAATTCAAAATTGATTGGAATCAGGAAAATATAAAGGTTCCAAACTTAATTGGAACCCAACAGTTAAAGAATTTCCCTCTTAGAGAGCTAAGAAACTATATTGATTGGTCTTATTTCTTTATAGCTTGGGATATGGGGATGGTTTATCCCAAGATTATGGTAGATCCTAAATATAGTGAAGAAGCTAAAAGGCTCTTTGATGATGCCAATGAAATGTTAGATTTACTGGAGAGGGAAGAGATACTTACGGCAAATGCTGTTTTAGGTATTTTTCCTGCCAACTCTCTAGGCGATGACATTGAACTGTACCATCAGGGAAGGGTTACAACTTTTAATATGTTGAGGCAACAAACGATCTCTAAGGATAATGTCTATCGATGCCTTGCAGATTATATAGCTCCTAAGGAGAGTGGGATAACTGATTATTTAGGTGGATTTATTGTAACTGCAGGAATAGGTGCCAAGGAGTATGCCGAGAAACTCAAAGTACAAGGCAATGACTATGGAGCAATAATGGTAAAACTTCTTGCTGATCGGTTAGCTGAAGCTTTCGCAGAGTTATTGCATTTCCAGGTAAGAAAGGATTATTGGGGATACTCTCCAAATGAAGAGCTAGAGCTTAAATCCTTATTAAAAGGGTCACATAAGGGAATCAGGCCTGCCTTTGGCTATCCTAGTCTTAGGGACCATACTGAGAAAACCAAGCTCTTTCAGCTCTTAGAGGGAGAATGTCATACGGGTATAACTTTAACAGAACATTATATGATGGATCCTGTAGCTAGTGTTTGCGGTTTATACTTTGGTTCTCCTACTGCCAAATATTTTGATATTCACAGAATTGATAAGGATCAAATGACTGATTACGCCAAGCGCAACCAAAAGGAGCTTAAAGAGCTCGAGAAAATGTTAAGCACGATTCTTAATTAGACCTGCTTTCCCTCGCTCCAAAGATGGATAAAATATTGAATATCCATCTCTTTACCATCAACACACATACAATTAATCCCCTTTCCGATCTAACTCAATTTAGATTGTTTAATCTTTTTCAAATGTGATAACTATCCAATTTAAATAAAAAGACCATGGAAAATGACTGGACTAAATAATGTCAAGTCAAGACCTCCATGGTCTCGTTTATCAATATGAATAATTATCTTTGTCTAAAAAAGTATTCTACATGAAAAATGAAATACCTTCTCGGTTTTATGAAACTGAATAAGAGATCTGGGGTACAAAGGAAGTGAGATTTGCCATATTATCTTTGAGCATCATTTAAAGAATATTCTACAAAAAAATTTTCATGGATATTTAGCAGGAATTTATGAATGGTTGTAGAATATTGAAATAATATATATTGCAGAGCAAGACCATGAAGGTGTTTGCAAAGACCATGGAGGTTTGACTCGTGAGAGTCTACTTTGTGGTTTTTTTTATTTGCTTGAAAGGAAGGTGCTGATTCTCTTTGATACACTTCTTAGGGCTAATACCAGTCATCAGTTCAACTATGAGTGAGAAATAAGAAATAAGAAATAAGAAGGAGTTGTTTAGTATGCATATTCCTGACGGATATCTTAGTCCACAAACAGATGCAGTCCTTGGTATTGCAAGTGCAATCACTGCAGCAGTCGCGGCCTCAAAAACAGCAAGCACGGTTCGAGCTAAGTACATTCCGATGCTTTCAGTGGGTGCGGCGTTTTCCTTCACTATCATGATGTTCAATGTTCCTGTTCCCGATGGAACAACCGCCCACGCCGTTGGTGGAGCACTGCTAGCTGTTATTTTAGGGCCTTGGGCAGCCATGATTTCTGTGTCAATTGCCCTAATTATTCAAGCACTTTTCTTTGGAGACGGAGGTATTTTAGCACTGGGCGCAAATATCTTTAATATGGCGGTTGTAATGCCCTTTGTCAGTTACGCCATCTATCAGCTTATTGCAGGAAAGAGTGACATCTTTGCCAAACGTCGCATGATTGGAGCGGGAATTGCTGGATTCGTCGGAATCAATATGGCCGCACTTTGTGCTGCAATTGAATTCGGAATACAGCCCATGCTCTTCCATGCTGCCAATGGAATGCCTCTCTACAGCCCCTATGGACTTAATATAGCAATTCCCGCAATGCTCTTTGCTCACTTTACTATTGCAGGACCAGTTGAGGGAGTTGTGACAGGATTGGTATTTACTTATTTGCAACGCTCTAACCCCGTTCTGCTACAAATGCGAAGTGATTCAGGAAACTCCGCGTCTACTGTCTCTTATGGTCGTTACATTGTCGGTTTGATCGTTGTTGCCTTGCTCACGCCCCTAGGTTTGTTGGCCTCCGGAACGGCTTGGGGTGAATGGGGTGGAGAAGATTTGCAGACTCAACTTGGGTTCATTCCCAGTGGACTAGATAGACTAGGAGCTTTTTGGAATCATGTTTTATTCCCAGACTATGGCATTGGGGGATTTGATCAATCATTTTGGCAACAAGCACTTGGTTATATTATGTCAGCATTTTTTGCTTTGTTGATTATCGGGATCATTGGGGTTGCTATCCAACGTTTTAAACGTAAATCTGAAAAACCTGCTTAATATGTTTTATTAGTGTATCTTTATATTGAATTATCTAAGAGAGTTCAAGGTGCTGTCAAGAGTCTTAATCTAATCTAATCTCATAGAATAGGGAAGATTAGAGGCTTTACTCTGGCAAACTCCTCGGGCATAGTATTAGAAAACCTCACAAGATGAACACCACTATGCTAACGGGATGGCTGTTAAAAATGATAGTGCATAAACAAAGACTACGGAGTTCTGACTAAAAGGAGTCAGCTTCGTGGTTTTTTTTATATGAGTCAGAGGTGTTAGGAACATCCCGGTGTAGATTTATAAAAATAGAAAAGTTTGGGAATACACAAGGTGTTTTAATAATATAGATAACTAGTCTAAGTAACATTGGAAGGTGATCTATATTTATATCTCGCCACGAGTCTCAAATATGAAGTTTTACCCGGTGCTAGTAGGAAGCACGTTTTTTATTATTCTAGGTTCTAAAATACTCCAAAATAAAGAGGTGTTAGACCAAAGCGCCAATGTAGCAACATTAGCCTTAAGTGTCATATTACAGGCTTTACCATTTATACTTCTTGGCGTCTTCGCATCCTCCTTGATTCGCTATCTTGTACGAGAGGATTGGATTGCTAAACTTACTCCGAAGAATCCAGTGGCGGGTGTAATAGTTGGTTCACTCTTAGGATTGTTTATTCCAGTATGTGACTGTGGAGTATTACCTGTTGCTCGTGGTTTATTTCGCAAAGGAGTTTCGATGCAAACAGCTCTGGCGTATTTACTTACTGCCCCGGTTATAAACCCAGTCGTTATACTGGCAACAGCGATGGCCTTTCAATGGAATTGGCATCTCGTTGGCCTGCGGGTTGTTAGCACGTTCCTTGTAGGAGCAACGACGGCTTTATTAGCAGGTTCTGTATTCAGTTATCGAGCTTTTACTGATAGAGAATGGCATCGGCATGAACATGAAAGCTCCAAGATTTCGCTACACCAACTGCTGGTACATGCTGGAGATGAATTCTTTGATGTGGGGCGTTACTTAATTATTAGTGCCTTCCTTGCCGCTGCAATTCAGATTTGGGTTCCCAAAGGTATTCTGGTACAAGCAACCAGTAATCCCTTTATGGCAACAGGAGCAATGATGTTATTAGCTATAGCTATGTCACTTTGTTCAGATGCCGACGCATTTGTGGCTCGAGTTCTAGCAAATCAGTTTCCCTTAGGGTCGGTTATGGCTTTTCTGGTTATCGGTCAGATTATCGATTTACGTAATATTATTTTATTTGCTAAGAATTTCCGACTCTCTTTATTTATATTTCTTCTTGTCACCTCACTTTGTTTAACCTATGTACTAAGTTTAAGTATTCACTTTGGTTTAGGGAAACTAATGTTTTAAGAAGAGGAGGTTGCAATGCAAATTCTGCGGAGGAATGCCTTAGTTCAGAGCTTAATATTAAGTTTATTTTCTGTAATGATAGCATATTTAATCCTGACAGAAACGATTGACTTGTATATCAGCCTCGAGGTAATTTGGCTAGCTAAATTGTCAGCAATACTTCTTGCCGTAATTTCTATCGCCAAGTTTGTACCGGTGCGACGTAGTCTAATTCATAACTGTTGTGGCCACAATCATGCTTGTACAACCAGTCATAATCTTCATTCCCACAAAACGAACAGTTTAGGACAAATAGCCATTTTCGTAATTCCATTAATGGTCGGATTTGGCATGCAGCCAAGCATTCTTGATTCGACAGCGCTTTCCAATAACATTAATACCGCCGGTCCGATTCCTTATTATGCTCTTCACGTGCCAAGGACTGATAGGCTAAGGAGTGAAATACCACAGCCGAGTGAGTTATCAGCTGCGGAAAACAATATAGGTAGTTCTTCGGTAAAGGACTTAACTCCTAATTCGCTTAATTCTGTGGTGAAGGAAACTGATGTGATGCAATTATACCTTAATATTGAGGACCACCCCGAACAGGTATATAATCAACGCTGGAAATTAACAGGCTTTGTTTATAAAGATCCGAAGTTAGCGAAAAATCAATTTGTTCTCTCCCGTTTTGTGATCACATGCTGTATCGTTGATGCCACTCCAATAGGGGTTATTGTTGAAAGTCCAGATGCGCCTAAGCTGAAAGCCGATACTTGGGTTGAAGTTACTGGGTTATTGCAAAAGCGGATAATCGGCGAAGTTAATGAAATTAAATCGGTACATAATTTCACTGAAACAAATGATGGAGCTCCTTATTTGGTCGTTAATAGTTGCAAAATAGTTTCAACGCCTCAAGACCCTTATTTGGCTCCCCCAATGCAGTGAATTCTAAGCATAAATGGATGAAGGATAGCTAAAGTGAAGCAAAGGAAGTGTCTGACATGCTAACCCCCAGCTTGGAAGACTATTTAGAGGAGATATATCGGTTTTCGTTATCGCTTGATACAGTTCGAGTAACGGACATTAGTAAAAGGCTTAAAGTTGCTTTGCCATCAGTAACTAAAGCCCTCTATAAATTAAGAAACGAATGTTACATAAAGTACGAACGGTATGGTGAGATCAAGCTTACAGACAAAGGAAACGAATTTGGGTATTACTTAGTTGCGAGGAATCAATTGTTGCAGGAGTTTCTAGCTCTAATATGCAGTAAATGTAACTTTGCTGTTGAGGCCGAAGCTATGGAACATTATCTTTCAACTGCAACGATTGATGCCATTAAAAATCTAGTGGAGTTTATGAAAGGCAATCCATCTTGGCAATTAGCCTTTAAAGATTTCATGAGTTTACAAGACTAGGAAGACAATAATACCCACAGAACACTTGGCCAGTGTATCTGTGGGTTAGACGAATTTTTTGACGAGGTTGGAATACCTCTTCTAGGCTAAGCCTAAAAGGTACGCTGTCTGGGCGATGATGAAACATACTGTGAACGCCAGAGTCGTAGGGATGATAAAACCCATAAAGGTCCATTTTTTACTTCCTGTTTCTTTGTACATGCTGAGTAAAGTTGTGGCACAGGGCCAGTGGAGTAGGGCAAAGAGCATCGTGTTGAAAGCGGTTAGCCAGGTCCAGCCGTTGGCAAGCAGAACTTTTTTCAGTTCGAATAAACTCCCAAACTCAGTCAATTGCCCCGTAGCCAGATAGCTCATAAGAAGGATCGGTATCACAATTTCATTAGCTGGGAGACCTAAGATAAAGGCCATAAGGATAAAACCGTCCAGTCCAATAGCTTTGGCTAGAGGATCAAGAACACTCGCTATATAAGCAAGGACACTGACGTCCCCGATGTAGACATTCGCCAGAATCCAAGTGAGTCCCCCAGCGGGTGCTGCTACAACAAGCGCCCGGCGCAAAACAAAGATCGTGCGGTCAATAAGGGAACGATAGAAAACCGCCCCGAACTTGGGTCTGCGATAAGGGGGTAGCTCCAACACCAGAGAAGAGGGCTCACCCTTAAGGATCGTTTTGGACAAGGTCCATGATACAGCAAACGTAACCGCTACTCCAAGCAGGACTAAGAGCGTAATCATGCCTGCGGCTAGAAGTGATTGTGAAAAGGCGAGTGCACTGGTCATGAAGATTGAAGTGAGGGCAATGAGGGTCGGAAAACGTCCATTGCAGGGCACAAAGTTATTGGTCAGGATAGCGATCAAACGTTCTCTAGGAGAGTCAATGATCCGTGCAGAAACAATCCCAGCTGCGTTACACCCAAAGCCCATACACATTGTCAGGCATTGTTTCCCGCAAGCATGCGCTTTTTTAAACATGTGGTCAAGGTTAAAGGCCACCCGCGGAAGATAACCTAGGTCTTCAAGGATGGTAAACAAGGGGAAAAAAATGGCCATCGGAGGAAGCATCACCGCAGTAACCCAGGCCAAGGTACGGTACATACCTAGGACCAATACACCATGCAGCCAAGCAGGGGCCTGAGCTAACTGAAACCATTGGGTAAGTACATCTTGAAAGGCAAAGAGCACGGAAGCAATCATTTCCGAGGGTACGTTCGCTCCAGCGATAGTAAGCCAAAATACTGTGCCTAACAATAGCAACATAAGCGGATAACCGAACACACGGGAGATTACAATTTTATCAATCTTATCTTTCCAACTACACTGAACAGTGTCTTCCCGCAATACAACCTGTTTGGCTAGCTTTTCAGTATAAGCGAAGATATCTGTAACAACACGATCTGCTAGAGGTGTTCCAGAAGACAAACGGATCGATTCGGTATCGGAGTAAATTTTTAGGAGGGGATCTATTGGAGTAAGTGTGCTCATAGTGTGATCTTGCTCCCTTGCTGAGGCATAGCTACTATTTTCTGATTTTGCGTTGCTGCATAACGGCCAATGGTTTCAATAAAAGAAATATCACTATCTAACAAGCGAAGTGCCAACCATTTTGGATTTACTACTCTAGCCAAGTCTAGCTTTTCGAGCTTAGGCAGAAGTGTGCAAATTGCTCGTTCAACTTCTTCGGAATAGACGACCTGTCTCGGCCGGGTTTTTTTCTTCTCTACAGCCATTGTGTAGACTGCGTTTTGCAATTCTTGAAGTCCTTCCCCATTCCTCGCTGCTGTGGGAACGATAGGTACACCCAGCTCTTTTTGTAGTTCAATGAAGTTTATGCTTAATTTCTTCTTCCTTGCTTCATCGATCAAGTTGACACATACAATGATTTTTGACGAGATCTCCATAACTTGCAGGGCTAAGTTGAGATTACGTTCCAGCGAAGTCGCATCAAGCACCACGATGGTCGCATCGGGTTGACCAAAGCAGATAAAATCCCTGGCGATTTCTTCTTCAACACTATGGGCTAGTAAGGAATAAGTACCAGGTAAATCAACCAACAAAAACGATTTATTCCGATATGTGTAAGTCCCTTGCGCATTATCGACTGTTTTTCCTGGCCAGTTGCCGGTATGTTGATGTAAACCAGTAAGCGCATTAAACACGGTACTCTTCCCTACGTTTGGATTCCCAGCGAGTGCAATCACGTACTGTTCACCAGTCGTTCTAATCCCAAAGTGTTCCCTCATAACACGACCATGATCTTTAAGCGCGTTAGAACGGTCTCCTATTTTTAACTCCATATTTTTTCACCCCAAAGATATTTTTTAACAATATGATTAGGACCTATC
Organism: Desulfosporosinus cupriresistens; assembly: GCF_001707885.1. Classification (GTDB taxonomy): domain Bacteria; phylum Bacillota; class Desulfitobacteriia; order Desulfitobacteriales; family Desulfitobacteriaceae; genus Desulfosporosinus. Next base: position 91,980 of record NZ_MASS01000009.1, read on the forward strand.
TGGCTGCAGAGTCAATATAAATAAGGCTGGCGTCTTCACTGCGCAAAGCAATTACAGTATCCCGAACTAAGTAAGCGATCGGATCTCCGGCAGGGGCTTTCCCTATGCAGGTAAGAACTGTCCCAGGGACAATACCCAGATCAAGGATTCGACGACGGAGTAATCCTTTAACCTCTAATTGTATAACCTTGGATTTTTCGCCGGGCTTTAGTGTGGATAATGGTACAGGTAATATTGTCATCTGCGTAACTCTCCTTTCGAGGATTGTTAGACTAAGTTAACTTTTGACCTAGCCCTTTCTGAGGTTAACTGAGGTCTTGAAATACAGTATTAAACCTGGGAGTGAAGTGTTACTATGAAGCTTACTGAAATTTTCATTACTATTGTTTATAACAAGCTAAAGAAGCCCTGGATTTGCCAATCCAGAGCTTCAAAGATGATTAAAGCAGTACATGATGCTGGGGTAAATTGATCTGAGTACAACAGGAATATTCAAATGAGGCGACGGAGGAGCTTTGACAAGGCCAAAAAAGCTCCTCGTTCGCTCTGACCTAAAGATATCGGACGGTCAGATCACAATATCATTAAGCCAGAAAGTGATAAGATACGGAGGGATCCAAACTTCCGCACTTTTTCGCACGCAAGATGCCAGGTGATTTTGAAGGCGTTTTGGAACATTTAATTCGAGGGCCTCGTCACAACAGTTATTGTAACTTATATTTGCAATTGGCGCCTTGAAATTATTGTCTAGTATTGGACAAACCAATACTTTGAGTGCGAAAATTGAAGAAACAAATAATTATTACGTAGTTGTTTGATTATCAGAGAGAAGACTTTCAAGCCATTAAAACAATTAGGAAGATAAAATAAATAAATTCTAAGAGGTTGATATAGTTACATGTTTTACGTCTTAACTGGGAATTTTAATGTGAGTAAGAAAGATTTTTTGCGGAGGTGCTTTGTAAGATGCCAATGATTAACTTTGATGGGCCTGTCCTGACTATCGATCAAAAGAGAAGTCTGATTCACGGAATGAGTCAAGCTGCTTCGCAGGCTTTAGGAATTCCTATGGCAGCGTTTACCGTAACACTGGATGAACATGATTACAGTAACATGGGAATTGGTGGGGAAGTGCTGACAGAATCAGTTTACTGGGGTAAATATAAAGAACTTAAAGACTGAGTTATTTTGCTTTAACTCACAGCGTCTGAATCGACCTCTTTTAGGGGTCGTTTTTTATTACCTTGTTTTATTGAATTATGATAAGATAATTCCTAAGAAGGAAAGAAACTATAGAAGTCTAAACGAATGAATGTTGCAAGATATCGGAAACGACCGGAAATAATTTGCCAAAGAGAGAAGGTGTGTCCAATGCCTACAAAAAGAGACGTTGAGCGTGTATTAGAGAACCGGGATTGGAAGCAACTAGGCGTCTGGGTTGAAGAAAATAGGAACGTTTATGGACAACTGATGGCGCGAATTTATGTTAAAGATGGTATTATCTTCTGGCGGGCGGTAGAGGCGTTGGGTGTTGTCACGCATTATTTCGAGCAGGAAAAGCGAAATAATGCTCTTGAACTTGTGCGACGTTATTTTTGGATGCTCACTGAGGAATCAGGAGGGACTGCCTGGAATGCTTCGGAGGCCATAGGAAGCATTCTCGTCCATTGTCCAAAGACTTGTGGGCACTTTAATTGGATGCTTTCCGGGTTGCTGGAAGATGAAAGTTTGTGTGATGGAGCTCTATGGGGGTTAGGACAATTGGCTCAGGTTGCTCCGCACTTAGTGGAGCCTTTGGAAGAACGGATAAGACCTTTCTTAGAATCGGAAAAACCGTTACCACGAGGTTTGGCAGCATTAATCTATGCATTGATGAGGATTCCACACGATCATTTTCCGATTTATCGCGAGGCTGGGCCTAAGTGGACAGTCCCAATAGATCTGGATACTCGTTTAAGGAATGACCAAAATTTAATCGAAATCTATCAAGATGGGGATCTGAAAAGTTATCACGTTCAAGAACTTTGGCAAGCCGAAACGATAGCTTTTTGGACGGAACAAGTAGCAATCCAAGACCTTGAGGTGGAGGTAACGGTTGCTTCTACTTCGGTGGGGTTATGCTGGTTAGGTCTCGGCTCACCGGTTGAAGAAGAACTGTCCCTCCGGATTTGGGCGGCGCGTTGGTTACCAAAAGGGTTCCTAATCAGGAAGCGTGAACGGAATAGCGAAACAATTCGTCAGCTTCAAGAGTATCTTGTTGGAAAACGCAAGGAGTTTACGATTCCCCTTCATCGGCTAGGGACTCCGTTTCAACTTCAAGTTTGGGAAGAACTGCTCAGTATTCCATATGGGGAGACACGTAGCTATAGTGACATAGCCACCAAGGTGGGAAGTTTGAAAGGGCAGAGAGCAGTGGGTATGGCTAACCATAATAATCCCATTGGAGTTATAGTGCCCTGTCATCGAGTGATTGGTAAAAGTGGGAATTTAACAGGATATGCCGGAGGCTTGGACATCAAGCGGAGGCTATTAGAGCTAGAAGGGGCCATTTCGCTCGAATTAAGCGAAAAAATAGAAAAATAGAGTCTTAGGAGGAGAAAAATGGAGAGAATAAAGAACGAGTCTCTTTTTACAGGAGTCGAACATATTGGGATTAAGGCCTTGGATATAGAGAAAGCCCTTCAGTTCTACATTGAGATACTGGGTTTTAAGTTTTTATACCGGATTAAACCGGGTGATGTGGAATTAGCTTTTTTAGAGTTAGGGGGTACAGTTGTAGAGCTTGTTGAGGTTGTCGATGGTCAACGTTTTGAGGATGGAGTTGTCAATCATTTAGCGCTGCGGGTATCGGACATCTTCAAAGCCGTCAAGCGCTTAAAAGAATTTGAGGTGGAGCTGATCTCTGCGGAGCCAATGACCTTAGGAGAAGGACGATATAATTTCTTTTTCCGTGGTCCTAGCAGGGAAAAGCTTGAACTATATCAGGAGTAAGTGGGAAGCTTCGTAAACACAATTGCCAAGAAGATTATGGATTAATCTATAATAGAGAATGGAATTTCGATATGCAAAAGAGATATCATACCTTTAACGAACATTTACGGGAGAGGTTCGGTGGGAAAATTTTCAAGGTCTCTTTAGATGCTGGATTTACATGCCCAAACCGGGATGGGACATTGGGTAGGGATGGCTGTGTCTACTGTAGCGAACGAGGGTCCGGGGATTTCGCTGGGGAACAGGGGTTATCCATCCATGATCAATTCATCGAAGTAACGGAACGGATGAAGAAAAAATGGCCCAACGCAAGGTACATTGCTTATTTCCAGGCTTATACCAATACTTATGCAACGGTAGAGCGGTTACGTGAGGTCTATGAAGAGGCTTTAAGAGAGGAAAACGTTGTAGGGTTATCCATCTCAACAAGACCGGATTGTTTGCCAGAGAATGTGCTGGACTATCTTGAAGAACTGAATCAGAGAACGTATTTGTGGGTAGAGCTAGGGTTGCAAAGTATTCATGATCGTACCATGGAGTGGATTGAAAGGGGCCATAACTATGCCCAATTCCTGAAGGGTCTTGATCTGTTGTGCTCCAGAGGGATACGGGTTTGTGCTCATATAATTCTCGGCTTACCTGGGGAAACGAAAACGGAGATGTTAGAAACCGCCCAAGCGGTTGCCAAGATGCCTTTACAAGGAATCAAGATTCATTTGCTTCATGTGTTGAGAGGAACCCCTTTGGCAGCAGTTTATCAGCGTGAACCGTTTGATCTTATGACTCAAGAGGACTATGTTTCGCTCGTGGTTGATATTTTAGAGATCGTCCCCTCGGGGATGATTATTCATCGTTTGACAGGAGATGGGCCTCCGGATGATCTTATAGGGCCTCTCTGGAGTCGTAAAAAATGGGAAGTTCTCAATGCGATTGATGCCGAGCTTGTACGCAGAGACACATGGCAGGGAAAAAGGGCGAAAAAATAGCGACCCGCAGGATCGCCCTTAAAAGGAGGAGATAAAGTTATGAGTATTTTTAAGGCCTTAGTGGAGGCCTAGGAAACCGAGGTGGTAGAATCGAACGTTCCGAATGTTCGTTGGGAGTTTTAGGGTGAGATGGGGTCAATTTGAGGCCAGGCGCTAAGTTCAAGTAACGCTTCAGATCTGAATTTGCATCTGTGATCCGTCGGATTATTTGATCGTTATTAAGACGTTCAGTCATTGACACCGCCCCCTTTTCAAACTATATAAGCTTATTATGGAGTCTCGTACTGAATCAATTTTCCTTCCCAAGTACGCAGGATCGCTTTGTTTTCATCAAGGGACATCAAGTATTGAGGTGAAATGGGAGTCTTGCCTCCGCCTTTGGGGGCATTTATAATATAGGTTGGTATCGCAAGGCCCGAAGTATATCCTCGTAAGTGTTCCATAACGGCAAGTCCATCTTGGATCCGCGGCACAAAATGACGTGTTCCTTTGACGTTCTTAGCATGGAAGATATAGTAGGGCCGGACTCTAATTTTGAGTAGTTCTTGATTAAGCTTTTTCATGACTTCTGGTTGGTGGTTTATGCCCTTGAGCAATACTGCCTGATTCCCTAAAATCACTCCGGCTGCAACAAGTTTGTCAGCCGCTTTTTTGGCATCTGCGGTAACTTCCTTAGGGTGGTTGAACTGCGTATTAATATATATAGGTGGATATTTAGCCAATATAGAACATAGTTGATCTGTAATGCGCATGGGGAGAGTTACCGGAGTCCGTGTCCCGAGACGTTTAATTTCTACGTGGGGTATGGCATGGAGTTCCCCGAGAAGCCAATCGAGGGTTAAGTCACTGAGTAGTAGAGCATCTCCTCCAGTCACCAAGACATCCCGTATCTCCGGATTTGCTCGAATATAATCGAGAGCTGCTCTCAGCTGGGTTCGTTCTTGATGGGTGTCCGTTTCACCAATATTACGTCGGCGCTGACAATGGCGACAGTACATGGCGCACATGTTGGTGACGTTGATGATCAGGCGGTCCGGGTAACGCCTCGTGATACAAGGCGCAGGAGATGTAATAGCTTCTCCCATCGGGTCTTCTTCACCGAAATCATCGACAAGCTCAGCTTGGGTAGGTAATCCTTGAAGTCTAATTGGGTCAAACGGATCGGTATCATTGATCAAACTCAAATAATACGGAGATAATGCCCAGCGAAAGGTCTTCCCAACACGTGCTATTTCTTGACATTGTTCGGAGGTTAATCCAGGGAGCAAATTACTTAAGACGTGGGCATCTGTAATTCTGTTGTGCATTTGCCAGTGCCAGTTTTCCCAGTCCTCAAGCGTTGCGCTGAAATAGCTTAAAATGGTTGCTCGGCGTAATTGATAGGCTTCTATACTTGTAAATCCCGTCGGAATTGTTTTGCACTTTTGGATATAAGGAACGATCTTTTGTTTCAGTTCTGAGGCTCGCCTTAGTGCAAACTGACGAAACGTATCTGGTCTATTGCTAAGTTGAACAGCCATTCTTATTTCCTCCTCCTCTACTTCAGATAGGTCAAATGATGCTATTAGATTAACTGCGTTCCAATGGCGAAGACTAGGATTTAGAGTGTGTTTATTTAGAAGAAACATATTTTCAGAAATGGCTCATAATCACTAACAACCTTATAATAACATAGGGGTTGTTAGTTGTCAATAGGATGATGCCACTAGAAGATGGCTATGCTATAATAGTAGAAATGAGTAAGGGGATGAAGGTATTGGAACATGCACGCTACCAGGAGATCGCGATAGATATAGCTCACGCTATTATGATGGGGGAATACCATGAAGGCGAAAAAATTCATGGTCGTTCTACTTTGGCAGGACGGTACAATGTGTCACCGGAAACTATTCGCCGGGCCATCGCTATTTTACAAAATGTCGGTGTCGTCGTGGTCAGTCAAGGCGTAGGGATTACCGTAACATCGAAAGCTTTGGCCGAGAAATTTATTAAATCATTTGATCAAAAAGGTGAAATTCAGGTCTTTCTCGAAGACTTAAAAAGTCTAATGGATCAAAGGCGTGAAAATGATTTGAAGATTGAAAGCCATCTGAACAAATTGCGGGGATATGCTGACCGAATAATGTCCCGTTGGTTAGATGTTGGGGAAATAGAAATTGGAAAAGCTTCTCCAGCAATTGGGAAGACTTTGCGGGAATTAAAAATTCGTGAGCGTACGGGGACAACTATTATAGCGGTAGTTCGTGATGGCTTTGAACAATTTTCTCCGGAAGCAGGTTTTGTTCTTCGGGCAGAAGATGTCCTGTTGGCCGCGGGGTCATCAGAAGGGCAGGAAAAGTTGCAACAATTAATTTTATGATTTGGAGCGGGCAGAATGTATCCTGGTATTGATATCATTGAAATAGAGCGATTTTCTATGGCGTTTCAACGACAGCCTAAGTTATATGAACGCCTTTTCACAACGCGAGAGCAGAGTAACTTAATAGGGAAAGGTATTCAGAGTTACGCAGCGCGTTTTGCTGGAAAAGAGGCTGTTCTTAAAACATTAGGCACTGGCTTGCGTGGATTGTCTTGGCATGATATAGAAATCTTAAGTGATTCAAGCGGCGAACCTCTGGTATATCTTAGCGTTAGAGCTATGGATCAGGTTAGGGCTCGAGGTGGGTCCCAAGTTCGCATAAGTTTAACTCATGATCGCACACAGGCGATGGCTTTTGCGATTTTAAGTTGAGCAAAATGAGATTCGATGTTGCAATGATGAAGAATGAAGGCGACAGTTCTAAGTTAATGAGATATGATATGATAAATATAACAGAACCGGGGTGAGGAGAATGCGTGTAGTCAGCGCGGAACAGATGCGGCAGATTGAGGAAAGAGCCATTCATCATTATGGCATTCCAAGTTTGCTGCTTATGGAAAATGCAGCCTGGGCAGTTGTCGAAGAAATTCGGCGTTGTTTTCCCAAAGAGGAGGCAGATTTAAGCGGACGAAAAGCAGTGATCCTGGTTGGGAAGGGAAATAATGGCGGAGATGGATTAGCGGTGGCTCGACATTTAGTTTTCCAAGGCATGGATGTCACGGTCTTTTTATTTGCAGGATTTGAGGAATTTAAAGGGGATGCCGCCTTAAATTTGCACCTTTTCCAAGGGATGTCTGGAAAGTGTTTTATAATCGAAGGAGAGAAACAACGTCGTTTGACACGTCTAGCCTTAGCGCAAGCAGATGTCGTGGTCGATGCTCTTTACGGAATTGGGCTGCGGGGTGCTTTACCCAGCTTAATAGAAGAGTATGTAGACGAAGTGAACTGTTCTCCTGGATGGGTGATCTCTATTGACGTCCCGAGTGGAGTGGAAGCCAATACTGGTAAGGTATATCGCACGGCGATTCGCGCTCAAACGACAGTTACCTTCGGACTCCCTAAATGGGGTCTTTTTCTTGGTGAAGGGCCAGAGTATAGCGGACGGGTTGTTGTGGACCCTATTTCAATCCCGGAATCCTACACTCGAGATGAAGCGATCTCCACGTTTGTGTTGACTGATGACGATGTCCGCAATATGCTTCCCGTTCGCCAACTTAAGGGTCATAAAGGAACCCACGGAAAAGGGATTCTTGTTGCAGGGTCTAAAGGAATGAGTGGGGCTGCTATTCTTGCAGGACGAGGTGCTTTGCGAAGCGGCATTGGACTGTTGCAGATTGTTACCCCCACTGGGATTGCGAAAGACGTAGATGCTAGCCTTACAGAGGCGACGACTTGGTCCGCTCCAGGAGACGATTCTTTGAATGAGGAAGCTTGGCAGGTCATCTTAAAGCAATCTGAAAAAGCCCAAGCCTTTGCCGTTGGCCCAGGCTTAGGCCAAAATACCCAATTTATAACGGTATTAGACAAAATTATGGAAACTATACGTTGCCCGGTCGTCTTGGATGCCGACGCGCTTAATCTGGTAGGATTAGAACCAGGTTTACTTAACTTGAGAAACGGTCTTGGTCCGTTGATTCTTACGCCTCATCCTGGTGAGATGGCCCGACTTTGTCAGTGCAGTGTTGAAGATATTGAGCGAAATCGCTTGGAGATTGCGGTGGCGAAAGCCGTAGAGTGGGAGGCAGTGGTTGTTTTAAAGGGCTCAGTGACCATTATTGCGGCGCCTGATGGTCGCGCCTTTTTCAACCCTACTGGAAATCCGGGACTTGGAACAGGAGGGACTGGCGATGTACTTACAGGCAGCATTCTCGCTTGGTTGGCCCAGGGGGTTGATCCACTTGAAGCTGCATGTCTAGGTGTATATTTGCACGGGAAATCTGCAGATAACTTAGCGACTGAGTATGGGTGGTTAGGATTTACGGCCTCGGAAGTGGCCGATCGGCTGCCTAAAGTTCGGCGTGAGTTGGAACTAAAGCCTTTAGAGAAAGAGAGGATGGGAAAATGGGGTTACGACAAGTTTGGGCTGAGGTAAATCTCCAAACGCTAAGAGAAAATTACAACAAGCTACAGGCGTATACCCGAAGTGAAATGATGCCAATCGTCAAGGCAGATGCCTATGGTCATGGGGTGATCCCCATTGTGAAAACGTTACAGGCGTGTGGAGCAAAACGTTTTGCGGTTGCTCTCTTACAAGAGGCGCTAGAAATTAAAGCCGTATTTCCCGAGCTTACAGTCATGGTTCTCGGGGCTACTGAACTGGACCAGATGGATATCTTGGTTAAGGAAGAGGTTATTCCTGCGGTTTTCCAATTATCCCAGGCTCTAGCACTCTCTGAAGCAGCTGTGAAACAAAACAAAACAGTGCGATTACATATAAAAGTAGATACAGGAATGAACCGGATCGGGTTTCGCGAGATAGACTTTGACGAAATTATGGAAATTTCCGCTTTACCGAATCTTTATATCGAAGGGATTTTCACTCACTTTGCTACGTCTGATCAATCGGATCTGTCGTTTGCCCGAGTGCAACTTAAACGTTTTCAAGCTCTTTATGAGAAGTTGAAGAGTGCTGGACTTAATATTCCGATCCGCCATGCGGCAAACAGTGCAGCGATCATCCATTTCCCAGAATCACATTTCGAACTTGTTCGTCCAGGAATAAGCCTTTATGGCCTTGTACCGTCTGCTCAGATTGGTGGAAATGTCGGCTTGGAACCGGTTCTGTCATGGAAAGCGAAAGTGTCCCATGTCAAAAGTATTAAGACGGGTGAAACTGTAAGTTACGGATGTACATTTCAAGCAGCCTATCCTACATGTGTCGCTACCATCCCAGTGGGCTATGCAGATGGGTTGCGCAGGGCACTTTCCAATTATGGTGAAATGCTGATTCACGGGCGGCGCTCCACGATGATCGGACGGATTTGTATGGATCAAACAATGCTTGAAGTGACTAAGATCTCAAAAGTACAAGTGGGTGATGTGGTTACGATTCTGGGAAAGGATGGATATGAACAAATTACAGCGACAGAAATGGCAGGATGGATGGGTACTATTAGCTATGAAGTCGTGTGTGGAATTTCTAAACGAGTGCCTCGAATTTATCTTGACTCGATGGAGAACAGCTAATAGGAGGGATTTTTCATTAAAGGTTTATGGAGTGTTCTGTAAATAATGGGGGCATTAAACTACTATGACAAATAACAAGCATAACACGTATAACACATTGTTCCATTGGAATAGTTTTAGATTGAAATTAGTGTTTGAAGGAATGGGTGTAGGTATTCTTACGGGCCTCTTAGTAGTGCTATATCGTTTTATGCTGGAAGAAGCCGGACTCATGTTAACAAAAGTTTATAATGTTTTGACTGTTCGACCAGCACTCATTTTTGCTTGGATTGGGGTACTTTGTATAATAGGTTATGTTGTAGGTTTATTGGTCGAACATGATCCTATGATTAGTGGTAGCGGTATCCCTCAAGTTGAAGGAGTCTTGTTAAGAAAATTATCCATGAATTGGTGGAAGGTTATTATAGGAAAGTTCGTTGGAGGAGTCTTAGCGATAGGGTCAGGACTTTCTATGGGAAGGGAAGGCCCATCTGTCCAACTGGGTGCTGCAGTTGGACAGGGTTTTAGTCAAGTATTAAAAAGAGTTAAAATAGAAGAAAAATATCTTACCACAAGTGGTGCAAGCGCAGGGCTTGCGGCGGCCTTTGGTGCTCCTTTGGCAGGGGTTATGTTTGCCTTAGAGGAAGTCCATAAAAACTTTTCACCCTTAGTATTACTTTCAGCAGTATCGGCAGCAGTATCGGCGGATTTTGTGACCAGCGAATTTTTTGGTTTGAAACCAGTCCTTAACTTTGCGAACTTACACGACTTTCCTCTTCGGTACTATTTCTATATTATTATATTGGGAGCTATCATAGGCGTCTTAGGGGTTGTATTCAATAAAACTCTTTTAAAGACTCAAGACTTATATGCTATGCAAAATTGGTTGCCCAAAAAATATTGGGTCATCATTCCGTTACTGATTTCAATACTCTTAGGATTTTTCTTGCCCCAAGTTTTAGGCGGCGGTCACGAGTTGATAGCTTCGCTTGTCACAAAAGGAAATTATCCTTTTAGAATTCTTTTGGTTCTGATGTTAGCAAAGTTCTTATTCACTATGGCGTGCTATGGATCGGGAGCGCCGGGGGGGATTTTTCTACCACTACTTGCTATAGGTGCCCTAATAGGTAATATTTATGGGATTACGCTAGTCCATGTTTTTCATATGGATAGTACCTATGTTAATAATTTCATAATACTGGCCATGGCTGGTTATTTCACCGCTGTTGTTAGAGCTCCGATTACAGGGACAATTCTGATTACAGAAATGACAGGCTCCTTTAGTCATTTGCTTACCTTAGCAATTGTATCTATTGTTGCCTATATAGTAGCGGATCTTTTAGGTTCAAAACCAATATATGAGTCCTTGCTTGAGAAATTCTTGCATAAACAGGGCGAAGGAATGGAAGCTGGAAATGAGAAATCAAAATACATTTTAGAGTTTGCAGTATGTATGGGATCAATATTGGATGGTAAACAAATCAAAGAAATCAAATGGCCGGCCCATTGCCTTTTGGTTTCAGTTAAACGTGGCGAACGGGAAATAATACCGAAAGGGGACACGGTGATTTATCCAGGTGATTACTTAATTGTCCTGACAAATGAGGATAAAGTTGCAAAAATAAATGATGCTTTAATTTGTTTGGTTGGAAGCTGTGAAATCCATAATGGCAGGTAATAAATTCAATTTTAAAAGGGGCTGCAACAAGCTGGTAAACAGTTACATCGCAGTCCCTTTTAGCTCCCCCTGGCAAGCTCCAAAGTATTATGTATTTTATTGTAAAAATACATAATACTTTGGAGCTTTTAGTTACCATAAATCCGCTAATATGCTAAAATCGAACTTGTACTCGTTAAATATAGGAGTTTACAAACTTAGACGTTCCCTTGCTTTCTACCACGTTGAGATAGTAGTTGTCGATTGGGGTTCTGGGGTTTCTTCAAAGATTTTGGGCATTCTAATATTTTACAAATTTATCCTAGAAAAAAACTGTATTACAATAAAGGGTGTGTAATATGCAAAGTTATGGTTTACCAAAGAAACAAGGGCTTTACGATCCAGCCTTAGAACATGATGCATGTGGTATGGGGTTTGTTGTTAATATCAAGGGAGAAAAGTCCCATGACATTATCGACGAAGCCTTAACAGTACTGGAAAACTTAAACCACAGAGGAGCAAGCGGAGCCGATGAAAATACCGGAGACGGTGCCGGGATCCTGATCCAAATACCCCACGAATTCTTCAAACGAGAATGCGAAGTCCTGGGGTTTGCG
>NZ_MASS01000010.1 GCF_001707885.1 Desulfosporosinus cupriresistens
TCAATGGGTGGGCTACTTTTGCTTTTCACGTAATAACACAATCAACGTTATACTCCATCATTCATGTCAGGCATCGTTAAGGTAATAAAAAAGGCTCCTAAAGCTAGAGCATGGGCCAGTTTCCGCCCTTACGAAAAAATCGACAAATTCAGGTTCTAACTGCAAGGCCTTTGGGCCTTTTTTCTTTTGCCATTGTTGACTTTTCAAAACCCTAAATAGTCAACAAAATAATTTGAGTGCTTTTTCAGGGCATATTGATCCAGACTACTAGATGCATAATGTGGTACTTTAAGTGAACGAAAAGCAAATCTTTTTATCACACAGTGCTCATCAGTATATACCGTATTGCTCTATAACTTTGTAGTTTCAGTTATAAGAATCGGGCATGGAAAAAAGCACCTTCTCAGATGCTTTACTAAAATATTCTTCAATTTACTTATTTTCAATGACTTGCAAAATACACTTCTTCAACGGTTGTAAATCTTTGTTAACAGCAATTATTGTAGCTTCTAATAAAGTTTCTTTCTCAATTAAAGACCAGTTGATTATGTAATTACAGTTCATAGCTAATTCTCGAATAAACTCTCGAATGCTTCGACCGTTACCTTCTCTAAATGGATGTATCATATTTTTAGTTCAGACATATAATAAGCTACCTTCTGAGAAAATTCCTCCGGATTCAAACTTACTAAATATCTGTCCTTTGCTAGGTTGCTAAATGTAGAATTTAAGTTTTCCTCAATAAACTGGCTTTTACAGAAAAATGTAGAACCCTTCTCAATATTCTCAGTCCTTAATTTGCCAGCAAAAGGATAGATGTCTTGAAAGATATACCCATGTATTCTTTTTAAGTGGGTGCTTCCAAATCTACCTTTCACCATCTGTTCTTTTTCAAGCTGGTATTGCCGAAGCATTGTCATATCAGCTTCATATTCAGCTAAGGCATTTGCATCCTTAATGTTTTCTTTATTAATCAATACATCAAAATCTTTATAGTAATAGACAGACCGGCTAATTTCTGTAGAATCGTACTTTGAAAAGCCACTGCCACTTTTCATTTTAGCGTCCAAATTTAGAAGCGTGCCTAGCCTTTATGCCTGCGACAGCTTCCCTACTGCTAATCTTATCTTCGAGGTACCGTTTTCCGATTGCCTGCGCATGTGTACTTGCCTTTAATCCTTCAAAAGCCATCGATGCCCTTACACCAGAAATCACCCGATTATTCGTTGCCGCTCTTGGAGTTTTCCTTGCCAATACAATCACCTCTTGATACTATTATATTCATTTTTAAGCTCAAAGACAATTTAGTCGGAATACTTTCTATAGATATTCAGACCAATCTTTATCGACTGCCCCATAGCCTATAGCTACTTAATTCCCTTGACGATTTTTGTTACGGCGTTCAAAATCTTCATCAATCTCCTCTTTCCAACTATCAGCAATTGGTCTGTTGGCCCGGATTTCGCTGACTACTACCACCCTAGTACTATCTTCTCATGTCTGAGTTTTTATCTTTTTAAGTAAGATTAGATTGTTTCTCACAGAATTTGTTCTACCAGTTGTTGCCCAAACCCTTCAATAAAATATTTATCCCTCTCACTTACACGGCAAATATATATGCAAACATTGGATATTATGGTATTGTATGTGTAAAATATTAATTAAGGAGGTTAGATAGCTTGAAACTTTACTCTAACAGGCCATATTTTAAGACAATAATACTTACTTGGGTGTTTTTACTCTCTATGACTGGGGTAGCATTCGCCCAAAGCAGTGAAAAGCTTGACTATGTTGCGTTAGGTGATTCTCTTGTTGCAGGGTATGCACCAAATGGCACAATAGATAAAAGTTATACAGATTTTATTGCCGTGAAATTAGATGGCGAAGGAGTTTTAGGAGACTACCGGAACTTTGGAGTACCCGGCTACACCACGGATAAGGTTTTCGCTGATATTAATCCTGATAATCCAGTTAACGCAAATAGAATAGTAGCTATTTCCAATGCAGAAATAATCACATTAGACGTAGGAGCAAATGACTTACTTGGTATGATACGAGACCCATTATTCGATCCGACTCAAGCACCAGCTGCTATCAAAAATGTTGCAGGAAATATCTTTAAAATCACTTCTACACTTAAAGGTCTAAATCCTAATGCTAAGATTTATTTAATGGGTTATTATAATGCATTCCCCTATTTACCCGAAGAACAACAAGCGCAGCTTATTCCTCTGATAAAAGGGTTTAACCAAACTGTTAAAGGCGTAGCTGATTTAAAAGATTCGACGGGTTCAACAATAGCTACCTATGTTGATACTTATACAACTATGGATAAACATTTAGCAAAATATCTCCCTGAAGATAATATCCATCCAGATATCTCGGGATACAGGGCAATCGCTAAGGATTTTTGGGATATTATTAAAGTTGATTTCCTAAGAGGAGTTAATTAATAAGAGATTTGATAGGATCTTAAACAATCTTAAAACATACAAAATCAGATAGCATCAGATAGCGCTTTAGGGTCGTATCAACCCCGGAAGTGCTATCTTTTTGCCTAAAATGTTTCCGCTGATTGATGGCCTTCTCCACCAAGATGTTTTCTCGGTTATTGCACTTTCAAGTAAAACCTCAGCTTTCAGATCCGTTTCTTGTTCTTGCTTTTTATTGACCGATTTTGTTTTACTAATTAATTCTTCGGAGGTGTTCATCTGCTGTTGTAGTTCAGTTTTCTGCTCGCCCTGTTGCTAATCGATCTTTCATCACTGGTATCTACCGTGTTGAGAATGCTAATAATCCTCATGAGGTTTTATCTTCTTCAAATTGTAATTTGATTTGACTGTATTTTCTTCGTTGTTATTTAGCGTCTTTCACCGCACTGAGTAATTATAGGTATCACAGTAGCTACTACTAGAATTACTAATATCATAATTGCCATACCGTTAGAAGCAGCGAAGCCGCTTGGCTCACTTCCTTTTATAACACCCAATACTTGAAGTATTATACCGATAAGTCCTATTATAGAGCCGCCAGCAACTAGTCCAGAAGATAAGCTTATTCCATTAGATACTTTAACTTCTTTTTCCTTTTCAGATGTGGAAGTTCTTTCTACGATGGAACGAATTAAGGCACCTACTAAAATTATAGAAGTTGTAGAAATTGGTAAGTAGAATCCTATAGCAACTGTCATTATAGGAAGGTTTAGAAAGAATAAAACGATTCCCATAACAGCACCAAAAATAATCATGACCCAAGGTAATTTTCCTGAGATTATACCAGCAGTTAATGTTGCCATTAAGTTAGCTTGAGGCAGGGCAAATGGAACGTTATCACCAGTCATTGCAAGTTGATTGGAAAGTAATAATATAGTACCAGTTACTACTACAACACCAACTATACCGGCTATTGCGAAGTGTTTTTGCATTTCGTTTTTGTCTCCGCCTATTATGAAAGCAACTTTTTGTGATTGGCAGTAACCACCAGCTGTTGCTATAGCGGTAACTATAAATGTACCAAATAGAAGTAAAGATCTATTGCTTTCAGGATTTGTCCATCTCATTACAACGAATAAAAATGTTACAAGAACTAAAGAAGCTATAGTCATACCAGATACAGGAAGGTTCGAAGTTCCTATAGTACCAGTTAAACGGCCAGAAACTATAACAAATAGTAATGATAAGAATAATGATAAAACAGAAGCAGTTATTGCCATTAATATGTTACCACCAGATACCAAGAAACCTGCAATAAGACCTACTATTATACCACAAAGTAGTATTAAGTTTGTGACAGATGAACTATCACCATTATTTGACGACTTAGAGTTGAGAGTTTCTTTAATAGAAAATATTATAGTAGGTATTAGCTTTATAGCACCAATTAAACCACCGGAAAGCATCATGCCTGCGCCAATATATTTTACATAACTACCAGCTATATCACCAACTTTCATAGCGTTTATAGCAACACCAGGATTATTCCATATGGTTACACCACTTTTTGCAAGATCAGAGAAGTAACCTATTAGAGGCAAAATACCGAAGTTAGATAAAATAGAACCAGCAAACATAGTTAAAGAAACTTCTATACCAACTATGAATCCTATGCCTAATAATAATGGATTAACTTCAACTTGAAATCTCCACTTGTAAAAAGATTCGTTTACGTAGCTTATAACGTTGTTAGCCACATTTAAAAATGAACCCGTTATAATAATTATTACACCACTTATTCCGAACCCTATTCCCATGTACTTAAGAGATTCTCCAGCGGCTTCTGAAGCCACAAGTGTTTCAGATATAGCCATTGACTCAGGGTACATTAATTCACCGTGTTCTTCAACGATTAAGTAATTATAAACAAGGGAAGCTATTGCTATACCGAATAAGACGCCACCTACACCAACAACAAAACCTTCTAAAAAAGAAGCTTTTGAACCTATTAAAAGAATTGCTGGTAAAACGAATATCATACCACTGGCAATTGATTCTCCGCCACTTGACATACCTTGAATTAGGTTTTTCCCAAGAATACCTTTTTGTTTAGCAAATGCAGCTATAAGTGCAGAGCCTATTATAGAACCTGGTATACCAGCTGCAACTGTAAGACCCGATTTCATACCTGAATAGGCAGTAGAAGCTGCAAACAAAGCAGCCAAAACAATACCTATTGCTAATACTGCGGCGTTTCCACCAGATTTAGAGCCGCCGGAAATGAAAGGTACATAGTCTTTTCCAGCTACGCCACCATATGCATCTTTAGATAATTTTTTATCCATAATATACCTCACAATATATTCTTATTTATAGTATTGTCGCTTAATTTCAAAAATATATATTTTTATGATAAATATAGTTGGGTAATTTTCCTTCTTGAGTATAATACCTTGTTTTTTGTCACAAGAGCTTCCCCTTTCAACAAAAGTGAGAACAAACTCAGCGGATGCTGATTATGTGTCTCGTCGTAAAATTGATGCAAAATCTCTATGATATGCCAAACTCAAAGCGTACCGTTAGTCGATTCAAACCAGTCGGCAAAACACAACACCCTCTGGCGGTAAGCGCGGAGGATGTTTCGCTTTTGTTTTGCATGAGCAGAGTCTTTTTTTAGTACCTGTAAGTATCGTCCGAATTATCCCTTGTCCGGGTTAAAGATTTAACGCAAGCAAGAACCTGGGTTTCAAGTAGTCAATCGAAATTAACACTACTCTTTAACTAAGCCTTTATACTAAAACTAAACATACTACTTTATTTTCAACTAAGGCCTGTAAACGGGTGGTCTAATTAGATAATTCTTGATTTTGCCATATTCGAGGTACTTATCATATATCTTCATCTCTTCATCCATAAACGACATAAACAAGTCCCTGAGTTTCGGCGAAGTGCTGTGAATAAAGGCCATAGTATGAACTGGTAGAAAGGCCTGAATGCCTCTTAGTATCCGTCTGTAAATGTGCCTATCCGATATTAGCTCGAAATCCACCGTTTCTTGAGTTTGTTTTGGCGGCCTAAGAGGTAAAGGAATGCCATAGTTCAAAAGCTCTTTTTCTAATAACTTGGTATGCTTAGTAAGAGTCTTGTTGCCAGAATCAAGGACTAACTTTAAATCATTATCTTTAACGAAGCTATTTAAAAGACTGGTAACAAATATGACGTTATATCTTTGCATCAAATGATTCCAGAGATGGTAAACCTCGCTTACGTTTATGGTTATTTGTTTTTCGCTGAGAGACTTGTTCATTTCAGAGATTTCTCCAATGTACTTTAATATCTCCATGATATCACCTCAAATTATATTTTTTTATGGTCGATAGACAGGTGGTTGATTTAAAAAGCCTTTTAATTTACCGTATTCAACCAGCATTTCCTGTAATTCCATAGTCAATAGTAAATGATTTTTTAAGCCTTTTCTGACGTCAGGGGTGGTACTTTGCATAAAACCGATGCCAAGAATAGGAAAAAATGCAGCAATAACTTCATAGAACATTTGAAAAATGTCTCTGTCGCTAATAGCCTCTATATGAACTATCGAACTTACGTCTGCAGGCGGCCTCATAGGAAAAGGCAAATCATACTCACGCATTAATGCTTCCATATCATCAATTCCTTCAAGTAGCCCTTCTTTGACCTTATTTTTTATAATTGCTAAATCATTATCTTTAATCATATGTTCAAAAATCTGGACGGTTTCTAAGGCATCCAATTTGGTGACTAAAACATCCCAAATATAAAAAACTTCTACTACATTAATAATTCTTTGTTTTTCTCTGATTGACTTCCCAGTATCAGTTAGCTTCTGCAATTTATCCATTATATCTACCATATTTTTTCTCCTTTGCGTTTATACTTTTATACTTCCTCCTCTACTTTTCTTTATACGCATAAACGGATTTATTAAGTTAATCATTTTAAATATATTAGTACGTTACCTAAGCTCCTACTTTAGATTTCTATTGGAACAACTCTGCTCTTCTTCGCCAGGCTCATCTTTAAGTGTCTGAGTAACTTGTAAATACTGTCTTTTCCGTAACCTAGTAAGTCTTAAAGTCCTTGTCCAGATTGACGGCGAAAGAGCGAACTTAGGACATAAAAAATGCCCTACTTTTCATAATGTAGGGCATGGTAGATTTCTATACTCAGGAAGAGTATAAAGATGATTGAGCAGTATATATATCATAGATATTCTTAAGCTTTGGAGGCCTATACAGATATGAGCAAAGATGTTACCAAATAGTAAGAATTCTGCTGATTCTAGGTAGTTTGAACAAAATTTCTAACAATTTGTTCATGATCAACTACTTGTCCAATAGATGAGGATTTTCCTTTCTCATAACCAATTAAATATACCTTTGGACGCCCTGCTCGCGTAAAAAGGCCCAGCTCATTTTTGTAAACTGGGCCAAACTGGGCTTATATTTTGCCCTCTAAAGAAAGTGTTTTAGAGTTCTAATTCCTGAGTTAGCGACTTTAAGGCTTTTTTCATTATTTGTTTTTCTAAATATTTCGTTCCTACTGCAATTCCGCCGATTACTCCTAAGAAAGTGATGATCACACCTGTGGAATTCGCATTCCCACCTTTTCCATCTTCATGGCCAGGACTTCTCCCGTCTTTGCCTGTTGGAATATTCTTATCGAACTGACCAGTAAGTCCGTCTGGTTGAATTTGTTCTGAGTTCGCACTAAGATTCGTTGTTATTAGGGCTATATTCGAACTAAATTGTGTTGAAAGAACTTGAACCCCCCCCAACAATAGTATCAACGTTAAAGCAATTTTGGCTACCACACTAACCGTACTAGATGATTTAACTTTGAATACCTTTTTCATAAGACCCGCTATCCATTGCCAATGAAGCCCAACGTGAACGCCCACAAGTGCAAGACTTAAATAAGAAACACTGCTATGCAGCCCACGGAATGCTCGTCCATTTACGCCACCAAAGCCTGGGAATAACACTTTTGAGATCATCAATCCGCTCATAATTGTAAACGCCATTGAGAATAAAAGTAAAATATTAAGGAAGTAACCGAAACGAGTTTTACCCGGCAAACTGTGGTCAAATAACCTCTGCGTTACTTTGATAACCCATTGCGAGTTAAGTAGGATATGCACTATGAATAGAGCGCCTATCCCCAAACCTGCGATTTCATGAAAGGCTAACCCTCCAAAAACTCTTACATTATAAAGCAATGTGAAGAGTAAAACGATAAAGATATCAAATGTCAGTTTTATAAAATTTTTGTTTTTCAATTAAATATCCTCCATATCATAATGATGTTTTCATTATGATTATATAGGCATTTCCTGAGTTTGAACTGAGTGCTCCCTGAAAGTTTGCTTAACGTTTAAAGTTACTGGCGTAATCCTAAAGAGCACTCTAAAATACTTCTGAGAAAGTCAATGCAAGAATGAACACCTACACCATCCCCAATGACCATAATATGCAATTATCGACTATAAAATAGGCCTGAAGAAGGACCTATTCATTGTTAACTAATTCATCAATCGAAATGCATAGCCCGGTAGCCAATTGTACGAGTTCGTTTATACGAGGTATTCTTAATCCAGTTTCTATATCGATAAGACGTTTGAGCTTGATTCCTACATTAGAGGCCAGCTCTTCCCTTGTTAAATTACGCTTATCTCTGTAGTGAGCTATTCGTCTGCAGACAGTCTCATTAATTATGATCAAGGGAAAAACCCGCTTTCTTTCACACAATTCTGATAATTTAAGTCCTTGAACCTAATTTACTTGTTTAGACTCGATCTGTCAACGACAAAAAACACCCCCACCGTTTTCGATGAGGGCGAGTAGGATGAACATACATTATATGCTATGACCCGGGATACAATCATTATGCTTACATTTTCCACGAACAGGTTTAACTTGAAAACCCAAGGAATGAAGGAAACCTTAATAGTCCTGCCTTTGTTAAGGTTCGGTATTTAACCTTGCACTTAAGCGAATCATCTGGCAAATAGACATAGTCGTTTGTTTATTTACCCCTTACCATTTTCGCAAACTCATATACGGCCTTCCACGTATCAATCGGTACCCCCAGTTCAACCACTCCTGCTGGTTTTTCGTCTGGAAACCTAAGTAACCAAACTAATTCAGATTTTCTAAATTCAACGATCGAAACCGTCATGTATTTATTTGAATCTTTCTTTTTAAAGACAATCCCCTCAAGGTCTTGTTGATCACCAAACAGACAAAACCTACCAGCTTACAGACTCACTGCTTGGATATAATTGAATAAGAATGGTAGATGAGACTTCTTGGGGAAATATAGCCACTAACTTCAAGGAGATCCACCACCATATAGGCAATAAAAAAGGAGAGTAGATATAAGTAGATAAGCTCTCCTTTTACATTTCATCGCTAACGCAGTGGACTCTTTCTATTCCTCAATCCTCATCTTCATGCGTCGTTTCATTAGCATCTCTTGGTACTTGTCTAAAACAACATCCAACTCTCGACTTGCAGCTACGATTTCCGGATCTGTATAAGATCTTCCCTCTTTTTTCTTAATCATGTTCAAGCGCAATTCTTCGATGCGCTTTATTAGTTCTTCGAGTTCAGACACATTATCCCTCCGTTTATTTTTTTAGGGGATAGTGTGCCCAAAAAAGTAAGCCCCGGCAAAACCGAGGACTTACTGCTAATATTTGTATGATTGAGAGACACTTCGAGAGAACTAAAAAAGTAGTGTGTTTAAATATCCCCCTTTCGATACATTATATTAAAATTCTTGATTACTTCCCTCAAGCTACATTTATTAAATCATTTTAGTGCTACACTATCCCCAGTAACCATAATATACCATATTCCGATTGTAAAATAGGCCTGACGAAGGCCCGATTGATTGTTAACTAATTCATCGATCGATACACCAAGCCCGGCAGCCAGTACCTCGCCTCCCGCCTCACGCACCTGATAGTCTATTCGTTGCAACTAATTTACTGGTTTGGGCTTGATCTGTCAATGACAAAAAAGAGCTCCCGCCGTCACCAATGGGAGCCAAGTGAATAGGACAACTGCTCATTCAGAGAATATTAAAAGGAGAGCTTAGCGGCTCTCCTTTTACATTACCTCCATCTACCTTTAACTCACTAGTAGTATTCGTTCAAATGTTACGACGAATCTCACCATTTCCATTAATATCCATATATTATACCAAGCTTTCATTAATCAGAACTTAATAACTATTAGGAGGTGAGCTGGTGTATTCGAGAACAGATCTTAACCATGTACACGGTTTTTGTTTTATAACATCCGTCGATGTGCAACACACTCACACTATGGCTGGAACGACTAGTTGCGGAATACCTTACGGTGCTAATCATGTTCACCGTTATAAGGGGGTCACCTCATGTGACAGAGGGCATGTCCATTGCTATTTTGGGATGACAGGCCCTGCACTTTATCTAGCAGATGGTTCTCATGTGCATTGTCACAGTGGCATAACTTCACTGACGCATAACCATATTCACCATTATTGTGGTTTAGGTTATCCGTCTTATTAATCACATCTAAAAAGGGGAGCAACTAAACTCTCCTTTTTAGAGTCTTCCACCGAGACCACTTACAGGCCCCGATTTCATACTTAATCTCAAACGACCGCAGCTCTCCCTTGATCTCGCTCTGGCATCGGAAGATCAACATACGATTGCCAGCCAGCTTTCTCCGCGGTGACTGAGACTAGACTACCTGCTCGATCTTAAGTTCTTGGTCGTTGAGTTTGAGGCGGATGGGATGGGTGTGCCGTCTAGTTCGAAGTGGGCTATAACGGACATCCTGAGTTAACTGGTCAATATTACATAATTGTTGGGCAGCGTGGACTCCTGCTAGGGCAACTTTAATTACTACATCGACAATAGCTTCCACCGGGGCCGGAAGGCACTTACCGAAAGTGTCATTGGCGGTTGGATTTATTCCACCATTGTATTTTGGACAAAATTAAAAGCAGGTTGTTCCTGCTTTGACCCTAACTGAGATATCCGCTTATTCAAATTGGCAAGCTCTTGGCAATTTGCAAAATCTGCAAATTGCTTTGTTATGACATCAATTTCGGTAGCACCTTTTAGGATAGTTTCCCTGAAGTATAAGCCTTTGCAACTTCATTTACTGTATCCAGAGCCTTATCTCCAGACATGTAAACTTCATTAGTCCAACCAAGTTTCGGTCCACCAACATTGAACACCTTAGTAGCTTTTTTTGCATCAGGGTGAACATTCGCACTTCCATTACGGCAGAACATAGCACATCCCCCATGCAGATCCGCAATACTCATTGCAACCGAATAATCTTTAGCCGTGAAATAAACCACTGCATAATCAAACACTTCACTATCCCCTTTCACTTCCCATAGTCCGGCATTATCATTAACGTAGTCTCGGTCAACCGCGACCCCGGCTAGTTTTACATCATTGCTATACTGGTAAATGTGATTTGGTGCCTTCTTTCCTCCGGACCACGCATAGGTCTGAAAGTATCTATCGGCCTTTATGTTTTGCATAACGATGTAGGATCCATAAACACCCATGAGATATTTGCCGCCTAGCCCATCACGAACACCTTGGAAATAATCCGTTATAGCTGCCATGTCCCCCGTTTGAACATCATAGTCTACGGTAAAGTAGATGGCCAACCCATCGGGGGCCCCGAGGTATTGAGCCTCAACGATGGCAGCTGCCGCGTCAGATACCCCTTTGGTATAAGTAAAGTAGGCTTTCTTCGTAGGCGCCAGTTCCCATATGAGGAATAAGGACATGCCTGCGTTCTGAATAGCCTTTACCTCATCAAGAGTTAACCCCTTCCATGAGTTTCTACCAAGATAACGACCTACGGATAATATCCCGGCTTTTTTAAGTGCTTGTGCGCTCGATGCGGTTAACTTAGCTGCGCAATCAATCCCTTCCATTCTTGTCCTCCTCTTTTTCCTGCAGTTAGTTAATATCTTACTCAATCCTGGCGGCAACGGTACCCCGAGAATCCCCAAGTTTTCAGATATGGGCCACCCTTCGCAGACTGCATAAAAAGAAACAGCCATCGTGCGGAAGATCGGCTCGTTGTTTCCCACTAAGCCGTCCAACATGACAGAATGGACACGAACGCAAGAATAGCTCCTTTCGGGATGCCACCCAAAACATGGTCTCACTGATTACCTTTTTGTTTTTGATAGCACCCAATAACCCAAATACGCAATCTAAGATCATGCAATACACGAGCGCCTGTAATCCCCCTATCCCACCCAAGCAAGCGCTTACAACCGTCCCCAATGTGATATGACGGACCTTAGGGGCGAACAATTATTTGCCGGTCCACATATCGGTCACATACTTAGCAAAATAGCTATACGGTAGATAAAAATACCCCTTATCTCCCCATCCTTCACCCCATGAATTTCGACAAGCAACGTAACCTGTAGTTTTCCCGGAGTCTATATAACCGACAGCTAATACAGCATGGCCCCCTAGAAGTTTCTCTCCACGCTTTGGCAAGGGAATAATTCCGGTCTGAGCCACTTGCTCGGATTCAAAGCTCTCGTACACACTAATGCCCAGCACTACCGGATAGCCTTCAGCCAAAGCGGCTTTCAAAGTGGTTAAGCTTAACACCCTATGATATTCGGAAATTTTAAACGGGACAGCGTCCATTGTGGCTTGTGGTGGAGGAGTTAAGGTAAACTTCGTAATGTCGTAAGGCCAATCTACTTCAGGGGCGCATCCCATTTGCTGCAGGACTTTCATGCCATCTCGGATCATTGCCCCGGAGTCTTCATTCACAGTGCCCTCTAGGTTGCGTTCTTCCCAATACAACCATAGGCGGCTTAACAGTGTGAGGCTACCGGCTTGTTTCTCCCAATATTCACGTAAACCGCTGGCAATAGCGTTGGCAGTGCAGCTTCCTAGCTCTCCCTGGTCAACGATCGGGGAGCAACCGAATCTGAGGTCCACACTCTTCGGAAGGACTGTTTTGGTTGTAAATCGCGTGGATCTGAAAACTTTATCGCGTAAGTCCTCGGTGTCTGGTTTTAGTTTGTATACTCTTTTTGTCATGTTGCTTACCTCCAAATTCTTCTGAGAACCTTTAACTCAGTTCAGTTTATGCTCCAGATTGGACAAGTGTTCGCCAGATGTCCATTTCAGCCTTCCTCTTGGGCTACAAAACGGTTAATAATGGTTTTTATTTGCAGTATACTAATGACATAAGGGTTTTCTATTTTACCAGCAAGGAGAGAAAAGATATGAACATCTATAATTACAAGGCGAATCAAAACAAGTTTAAGCGTGTAGCAGAAAGCATGAGGAATATCATTTTTAAACATAACGATGTGAGCCAAGCGATAGATCATTTTAACGAGGACGTTAACAAAGCCGTCCGTAGTATTATTCTAGAACTAGAAAATGAAAAGAATTAGCGCTAACTTTAAAAACCGAACTTCCAATCGGTACAATAAAAGCACAAGCAGACAATCCCCTAATGAGTGGGTTGGATGCTTGTGCTTATTTAATCCCTCGCGACTGTTCCAGACACCCTCTTTAAAGTGCCCATTAGTCAATCTCTTCTTAAATATATGGCTGCATAATTGTAGGCAAGCATTAGTGCCAAGCAGATCAGATAGAGAGTAATATACTTCATGCTAACTAAACGTCCTTTCTTTGCTAATTATGGCACACATTTCAGTAGGGCTTTGCTCTATATTTCAACCGCAAATTACAGAGTTAAGTACTGTATTGATCTTAAACCCTATTTGTTACTTTTCAATGACCTTTGTATGTAGAATATGTTAAACCTTATAATGGTATCTGCTATAAAACACCAGAAAATCCTCCCACCATTTAAGGCAAGAGAACAATACAAAAGCAAGCAAGCATTAGTAACTAATAAGCTCATCACACAAAAGGAGATGAGCTAAATGAACGAACTTATAGGCTCTAAGAGTAGCTTTGTCGCTGAAACAAGTATTATGATCATTTATAACGGCGGAGCCAAAAATCCCACTTGCATCGCAAACGGGATAGCTTTAATGACACAGACTTGGATAATTCATCCTCATCATTTCTGAGATCGGAATTTAGTTCAATTCCGTCTATGAGCCATATCTCATATTAACGACCAAGTAAACAATCAATCCCAAATAGTCTCAAAACAATCAATATTGTTGAAAAGCAGGGAATTCAGAATTATTAGCGAACTTTCTATTTATTGAAAGAAGTAGGAAATGAATGTCGCAAAATGCGGTTAAGAAAAAGAAATGTAAATCCTTCGGCAGCGAGATGTAAAACTTGCTAAGATTCCATTACATATTCACCTAAAAAGGAGAGAAGCTTATGAGCGGAAGATATTATGTAATTGATAACCGAAACCAAAAATCAAATGGGAATTTCAAGGCTGCCGCTAGAGAAACTGCTACTATCTTCTATTTAAGGACATCGAACGACTATTCTGCTGCAAAAGAAGAGCAAGAAGATCCAAAAAGAGCGATTATTTCGATGAGTATAATCATCGCATTCTTATTCTTCTATACTATTATTGTTATGGTTTCAAACTATATTAAATAAAACTTTGGGAATAGCAAGGCAGGTCCCATCCTCAATA
Organism: Desulfosporosinus cupriresistens; assembly: GCF_001707885.1. GTDB lineage: Bacteria > Bacillota > Desulfitobacteriia > Desulfitobacteriales > Desulfitobacteriaceae > Desulfosporosinus. Next base: position 14,102 of record NZ_MASS01000010.1, read on the forward strand.
AAGATTTTATGTGGTCGAAACGGCGGAAGGATTACACTACCGCGACGATAAAGTAACCGAATCCAAAAAAACAGAATTAAATAATTGCTCAGAGTTGGTCCTTACGGTGTACGCAGTCGGGTTTGATGATTTGTACATCTTGCACGATGGACATCACGTGCGCGAAGCTGCAATAAAGCTTGGCATACCTGTTATCTACAAGTGCATTGATCACCCAGAAGGTCTAACCGGTGAAGATCTATTAGAACAAAGTTGGAAAGACGGTGATTGGTATTACATCGCTACTGGCGATTTCGTTTGGCGATAAGGTAAGTTCCTCAATCATTATGGAATAACTAAAGGACAAACGCCTTGTGACTACACAGTCGAAAGGGGTGTAGTGTGCTTAAGAAAATCTTCAACTCAGCCATAACCTGGTTAGTTATATCATTTCTTCTTATAATTGTATGTACAAAAATATTTATGATAGCTACGGAGCCAAAAGATATTCATTATCATTACGATGGGATAAAGTACAGTATTGAGGACACTTCGTTATTTGAGAAGACTGAAATTTATATCGATGGAAAATTTAAAAGTAGCTTATTAGGTAAACCAAATGAATTCCTTGGGAAAATAAAAATTAGAGACAAGGAATTCGATTATTCTGCCTATCCAATAAAATTCAGTAATGAGAATTTAGCTCCTCTAGAACATCAGATCATTACGGAATGATCTACATCGATAATAGGTTTCAACGATTAACTGTTGACATTCATAAAAGAGTTGGTAATGGGAGTTACATTTCAAGTGGTTGGATGATATCAGCCTCATGTAACAATATCACTGAGGCAGTAAAAATAAATACTGAGCTAATCCCTGATACAATCAGAAAATTATATAGTTCTACTTGACCAACGTTAGGCTTCGGCTTCAAGAAAGAATTTTAAAAAACCGTCTATTGTAACTTGAGTTCCTCTCTCACTTAGCTTTTTTAAGGTAGTTATCTAAGGCCTTCTGAGTCAGCTGTGCAGTTTTGTAATCCCCCACACCATTCTGGATTCTCACAGCCAGTTCCAAGAAATCAGCACATGTTTGAAAGTATCCACCGAGTTTAGCATAGATTCCCACGATAGTTACGATATCTGGTAATTTTTTTGCTAACTCCTCAAAGTCAACAAAGTCTTCAGCGTTATCCACTTGGAGTTTTAGCTGTGTGAGCATTGCACCAGTCTGTTCTTCCAATTCTTTAACAGCATCTCCACTCGTCCCAAGGACAACATGAGCAACACCCTTCATATAGGTGATGACTTTTTCTCTATCCTCGACTTTGAACTTTTTACCAAAATATTGAGTCATTTTTTTCTTGACGTTTTTAGTCGTTCCTTGATCTTTGAGCAAGGCCAAAAACATCTTTACTGTATATGGACTGCCTTCCAGTTCAAACAGGACAGTATCCATGTTGATGCAGTTGTCAAGTAATAACTGTTTCACTTAATTCCCTCCTTGATAACTTAGTTGTGGTCACCGGTCCACACTCCAAATACTCCTGAGTCCCTCATAACCTAGCTCTCATTAAGTAAACCCTAGGCCAAACCTAGAGTTCTCAGCAATCAATCGTTATTCTATGACATTATATATTCAACATTTATCGGCATTACCCTGCAAATAATGAGGAACTTACAATGGTTAAATAGGACCCTAAAAAGATGCCCGTTAATCGGACATCCACTAGATAACATACTAGGAATATTCCCCCGAGATAAGCAGAAAGGCTCCCACCGCGTCCGTTGAGAGCCAAGTTAAGGAGATATTCACTACAGAGGTATCTTACCCCAAGTCTGGTTAATAATACGTGAAGTAGCGCAGGCTTGTGTATACATAATAAAAAAATGCTCCCACCGTTTCCGATGAGAGCGAGTAGGATGAACATACATTATATATTATGCTTAAGTCCACACCATTTATGAAAATGAATAGAAAAGAGAAATACGCCCATCTTATAGATGGAGTGTCAAAAAAACCCCCTCACTAGGAGGGGGAGCGGAGGAGGACCAAGAATGAGAAAACTTTATGTTAACCGTTAGATTAACGGGTAATCGTCTGATTATATCTACTTAGACTTTTGTTAGTCTGCGCACTCATCAACATCTGGCAAAGTCCTAAATATAGTGGGAATCATACCGATGACCACTAATATAATAATCAATTTCATTTTATGTGCAACTCCTTTCTTGCATATTTTCCCAAGCTTGTTCTTTGTATTTATTATAAATCATAATTGCTTCTTTTGCATGAACTTTGTGTGAAGAATATGTGAAGACTTATATTGGAAACCTGCCAAATAAAGGAGTTAGACCCTGCATTGCACTTAGGTCTAACTCCTTTCTAGGTCGTCATCTTGACATGTATCTGATCTCTAAAAAAAGAAAAAGAGTCCCCTGGCGCAACTGCCAAAGACTTTTCCCTCTACTCTGCTCACTCTTATAAAAGTTAGTAAGATCATTAGCTTATAACTTTCACGATTATAAGGATCTTTTTATTAGTGAAAATTTAATCATTCTCCTCATGATTCTATGGTTAGGTGATAGATCTTGATCGGTGGTAACTTCACCATTTGGCCCTACAGACCATTCTTTGTCTTTAATTAGATAAAAACCAGGAAACATCATTTCCTCTGGTGTAAGTGCTACTGCACCGGGGATCGGCTTATTTGGTGAGTATACAATACCTAATTCTTCATGCCACGTCCATCCAAGCTCGTCTCCAGACAGATATTCCCACAGTTTAACATGCTGCCAAGCTCCTGGAGCTGATGGTGGGTTTCCTTGAACCATAGGATCAAAGCTCTTGCTCCATTTTCTTTCGATAAATACGGTATCTTTTTGTTTCCAGCTAAAAGTGGTTGGTGGCGTACCCTCTAGAAAGGCTTCCCAATTATCTAATGTTCCTTTAAATGTACGTGCATGTGCGTCATATCCGTATTGATCAGTTTGGGCAAAAGCAGTACTCGGGAAAACAACCACCATAGATAAGATCAAAACAATGAAAAGAAATTTACTTTTGATTTTCACTTGTTACCCTCCTTTCTATATTTATAAAATATGGCAATTCCTGCGTACAATCAATCATTATGCTGGATTACCACGGGAACGGCTTGAGATGGGGCAATGTATGCGCAGGATGCATATTTCGATTTACCAGCACCCAAATCGAGTAACCTCGATTCAAGGCCGCAAAGACGTAAGTGCCTAATGATCTTTAATTATAGGCTTCAATCGTCTCACTCAAAAACTTGAGTTGACCGTTACTTACGGTCCACACTGATTTGGCATTGGCAACCCTCTGGGTTCAGTAGTCCATAGCCGTCAATCAGTACGAAGGGATCCAATTGTAGCCATATACCCAGTGTTTTTATCACTAACCTTCAGCATAAACCCGGGAAGTTATTTGTCCATCTTTATAACTCATAAGGCTGAACTGACTCACTCCTCCACAATTCATCCCTCATTTCTTTACTCTGATCTTAGGTATTAGTAAAATCCGTTGTTCAAAAGGTAGTTTGACCACTTTACTCGCGTAGACCTTGAATTTTTACAGGAATTTTGTTTGTTATGTAGAAGTGTAATATATATTGTGCTTTGGATAAATACTTTTGAGTATCTATATAAATAACTAAGGAGGCCCTAATGGAACAAGAAAAATTCGCTCACAACAACGGTTTTGAATCCTACACCTCGATGGTAACAGCAAGCATAGTAATTTTCCGAAACAATGGCTGTGAATGGCTTATCACACCCACCAATCTTGGATATCTGGCCTGGATAGATAAATTCTTAGATAAGCCTTTGGGCTATTTTGATACAGTACGAGAAGCTAGAGATGAAATTTGGGATTCCCATCCTTCCTAAAAGACACACCCAAGCACAATTTCTTCTATACCTTTCCCTTTGGTATCAAACTTACCCAACCCCATTTTCCACATTTAGGACACTTGACATATTTCCTGCCCATTATAGGAATAGACAAAATGGCTTTTAAAATTGGTAGATCAAATTTCCCTTCACACTTTCCGCATTGATATTCAAAATATCTCGTTAACCAATTTTGAATCATAAAGGAAACAACTAAAAGTAAAATTGCTAGAACGTATCTTATCATAAACCCATCTTCTTTCTATAGTTTATCTTCTTCGTTGTATTCTACAGCAACCATTTTCCTATGCTTTAAACCCTTACTCATCTTCGTACCCATATTACCTAGCATTCAACGCGTTTTCCAACTATTCCTCCCATAAAATAATATTTCATGCAGAAACATTATTCACCGAACGCTTTTTTAGTAAAAGTGTTCGGTGAATAATGTTCATCTTCAAAAAGATTACCATGAAAATGTCAGAATTCATCAAGATGAACAAATAGTTCATTGCCTAGGAAAAGTAAGAGTGACTCTATTTTATAAAATTTAAAGAAGTAGGACACTAAAACAATCCCCTCTCAATGAGAGGGGATTGTTAATAGTGCTTGCGAAGCGTAAGCATGCCATGAAGAGGCTCTCTGAGCAATTCACATTCTGCTTACACGAATTACTCCTCTTCTGATCGGAACGATAATCCCAATTCTTTAAGTTTGTATTCCACCTCTTCAAACGACTTGCGCCCAAGGTTACGCACTTTGATCATGTCTTCTTCTGTCTTTTGGGTCAAATCTTCAACTCTGTTGATTCCCGCCCGTTTCAAGCAATTATATGAACGAACAGACAGGTTAAGGTCCTCAATCAACATGTTCAAAACTTTATCCTTGGATTTCTCCTCATTTTCCACCATAGTTTCAACATTTTCAGGTTCGTCAGTGAATCCCATGAAAAGACTTAGGTGATCATTCAGGATTCTGGCTGCCGTACTGATTGCTTCCTCAGGCAAGATACTGCCATTAGACCATGCTTCAAGAGTTAATTTGTCATAGTCGATAACTTGACCAACCCGTGTAGCTTCTACCAAGTAATTCACCTTATAAATCGGAGTATAAATGGAGTCAATGGGAATAACTCCGCTGACATCCTCTGGCGTCTTATTTTTGTCCGCTGAAATATAACCCTTGCCGCGTTTTACCGTTATATCCATAAATAAGCTTCCATCTTTATCCAAGGTGGCTATTTTCATGTCTGGGTTCAAAATCTCAATATCTGGATCAGTTATGATGTCTGCGGCCTTAACTTCCCCTTCCCCCTGAGCTTCTAGGCGCATAACCCGAGTTTCATCCGTATAGCCTTTTAGGGCAAGAGACTTTAAATTAAGAATTATGTCAGTAATGTCTTCTAGTACACCTGGAATCTTTGTGGACTGAGTGAGTACCCCTTCGATTTTGACCGATGTCACAGCTGATCCAGGTAGAGAAGATAACAAGATGCGCCTTAGAGAATTCCCCAAGGTAATCCCATATCCCCTTTCAAGTGGCTCAACAACGAATTTTGCATAGCAATTGTCTTCAGAACGTTCAACACACTCGATTCTTGGCTTCTCGATTTCTAACAGCAGAATGCACCTTCTTTTCCCTATTTCTAATTACTTAAAAAAATTATATTTTATAAGAGACTGAATTACGGCAATCCGCGAGAGAAGCGTATTAACCCCTTCCCAGATTAGCACAATCCCTTCTTCTTAAAATTATATCCTAAAACTTAAATTCTTAAAAGATAACCTGACCAAGCTATCATTTTTCCCACGCCAAACGCCTCAAAAGACAGGTTAATTCACTGTTTATTAATTTCTTAGCGACAACTTCTCCACGACCTTCGCTTTATCCTGCTCACCATCTCTAAAGTCCTATTGAGTTTAATCCCAGGGTTGATATCTACCAACATAGAAGACCAGTGATTTCCTTGGTATATTTTACAATACTTCTACGAATACTGAGTAAAATCCTTTAAACATAGCCTTATAGAACTTATAACCTAAAAAATTATGGATCACTCTTGAGAACAACGGGTTCACTTGAGAGATGCAAACTAGCAATTCACGCATCTTAAAGTAATCTTATTATCAAAGTAGCATCTTCACCAAACATATTAATTTGTATCTTCGGAAATACTGATTAGGAAAATATTAAGGAGGCGGTCTTTTTGAGTAATAAAGATGAAGCTAAAAAAAGTGTTTCAGCCAGTGAATTAGAACAAATTAAAGATAAATTCCCCGAGATGGTCAAGAAATTTGACGATGTCAAAAAACAGGCTTATGAACCTCAAATCCAAGGACTAGGGCAAAATCATGGACAGCAGGCTCATCAACAAGGACAAGGACAAACGAGTTAATTAGTTCCATACCATAATCATACCTAAAGGAGAGCTTATCGGCTCTCCTTTTTCTTGTAAACGCTAAGAAAAGCCCACACCGTTTCCGATGAGAGCCAATAAGGAGGTTAAAGAGGAGAATAAAAATTCATGTCGAGGGATGTTATGCCTCAAATTCAATAATCATGCTAATGTTTTCTTAGCATTTGGCCCCTTGCTCTGTGCGTTCCGATTAATCACTGTTGGGTGAGCCAAATGGGTTTTTTTTGTGTGTTCCTCTAATTCATTATCATCTCTACTTAAGACATCAGACAACAATCTGTGATCATGAAGTAGGTTGATTAAGATGCGCTCATCTTTTGTCTGGGTAGTTCGGGCATTGGTGAGAATACTTAGAGGCCGATAAATTGGTAAATCCTCAATTTTTAAGATTTTAAATGTTTTCTGCTCGCATTCTCGACTGACCGTTAAAGAGGAGATAATTGTTATGCCAAGTCCTGCCGAAACCAGTTGTTTAATCGCCTGAGTACTTCCCAATTCCATCGTTATATTCAATTCATTCGGATCTAGCCCTCTCTCTTTAAGGGCCATCTCCATTACCTTGCGAGTGCCAGAACCATCCTCACGTGTTACCAGTCGCTCATGGGGAAGTTCAGCTAAGTTAATGCTATCTCTTGACGCCCAGTGGTGAAAATGGGGAATTGCAACTACCAACTCGTCTTTCCAGAAACTCTCTACATTAAGGTCTTTGTGCGAGGTAACTGGCCCTTCGATTAGACCAATATGTATTTTTTTCTCTAATACATCCTGAGAAATTGATTCAGTATTAGCGATCTTTACTTTAAAGTCCACGTTTGGATGAGTCTTGTGCAGATAAGCAAGGATGTTGGGAAGAACATATTCTCCAATCGTTAAAGTTGCACCGAGATAGATCAGTCCTCTTTGGTTTTTGGTAAGGGCACCAATCTGTTCTTTGGCATTCGAAAGAAGGTCTAAGACACTTCGAACATGGGTATAAAAAACTTGTCCTTCTTTAGTCAACGTAACCCCCTTATTAGAGCGATCGAAAAAACGAGCACCATACTCGTTCTCCAGATTCTGAATCTGTAAGCTAATACTGGGCTGGCTCATGTGAAGCTTCTTAGCCGATAAAGTAATATTTTTGGTTTCTACAACATCTTTAAACACGAGAAAGTGTTGTTCCATGATGCATCTCCCCTCCTAGATCCTCTATATCAAAAATAGCACTCTCCAATTCGCACGTATGCTTCGCCTTCCTAAATAGTTATAAACAATCCAAGAAAATTTTAAAAAAGTTAGCGCATAAAAACGTGTCCCCAGTAAAAACAAAATATTGTTTGAATAGTCTAATAATATTATATTTTTGGATTATTTTCTATATTCTATTGCTGCAATATTTTACATTTCATGTAAAATATATTTAAGTATTAAAATTACTCTTAATCAAAATGATTTCAGGTTCGCAATATTGTCAAATATTTTAGGTTCCCGTTTAAATTTTAGCTATTCAGAATCCACAGAATTATCTTGCAATTACTATGCCAACTCGTTGTAATTTAGATTCTAGATCTTCTCTCTTCTCCTGTGCCGGATGTTGTAGGCCTTTTTAACCTTATAAATCCCCTAAGAATGATAATTCTTTAAATGTACACGTTTATTTACACTTTTAGCCTGCAGAACTCGCAACCCACTTTAGCCCTGACTTCGCAATTATGTCAACGAATGGATACATGTGCTAATTAGTTTGCAGCTTAACAACTCCCTATCATGAATGAATTAAGCCACAACAACACTAAATCACAGCCCTATTCCATCCTCATAGGCTTTTCGATTCATACTTTTCTTCTACATAAGTATTTACTTCTTTTAGACATAGAAAAGCTCCCCTCCTAGTAAACAGATTTTTATCATTTAACCTGTCTACCTTTAGGGGAGCATATCATTTCCGGTGAGAGCTCAAGATCTGTTTAACCCAAGGCTTGAATGATATCCTGAAATACCTTATCAATGGGTTGATCTCCATTAATCCGCTTAACTAATCCTTTTTCTTCATAGAAAGCAATCAAAGGTTCTGTTTGCTTATTATAAACGCTTAAACGATTCTCGGCTGTTTCGATCGTGTCATCGGAACGCTGATAAAGCTCTCCACCACATTGGCAAACTCCTTCTTTTGCAGGCTTGTTAAAGACCATGTGATAGGATGCTCCACATGTTCGACATATCCGTCGCCCAGTTAAGCGAGGTATTAACACCTCATGCGCGACTTCGATGTTGATAACACCATCGAGCTTGATGCCAAGACGATCTAAAATCTCCGCTAAAGCACTACCTTGCGCTAGTGTACGTGGGAATCCATCAAGAAGAAAGCCAGCCGCACAATCCGGTTGAGCTAAGCGCTCCTCAACAATCCCAATGGTCACTTCATCAGGAACCAAACCTCCAGCGTCCATAAACGACTTAGCCTTTAGGCCCATTGCCGTTCCCTCTTTTATAGCTGCTCTAAACATATCACCCGTAGAAATGTGCGGAATTTTAAAACGTTCGACAAGTGGATTAGCCTGTGTTCCTTTTCCTGCTCCAGGGCCACCCATTAATATTATTCTCATATCGTTTCCTCCTTCATTTTCCTTAATCCTCGCTGCCTTCAGCCGGATTACGCTAGTTGATAGTTTATTTCTAGCTTTGATCGCAGTCCTGCTGACACTAGTTTTTGAACTCACTGCACTCAAGAACATCTATTTAGCTGGAACATCACTTCTAAATTGTAGTTCCTACTTCATATCCTCCCTTCTGTCTATTTTCTTCGACAAGAGGAAGGATATTCCTGCATCTATTCCAATCTCACACGCTTGTTTTGCTGTACCATGTGATTAATTGATCAAGCCCCCTGAACTCAACGCCACCTTGCACTGCTCTAATTATTTTGCAAAAAAAATCCCTCACAAGGAGGGGAGTGAAGGAAAAAAGAATGAAAAAAAGCTATATATTAACCGCTGAAGTAGCGGGTAATCATTTGTTGTGTTTATAATAACCTAGTCCTGTTACCGTTTTGTGACCTATATATGTAGAATATGTGAAGGGTTTATAAATGAAATTCGCCCAAATCAGGCGTAAAAATATTAAGCCACAGCGCAGTTATCTGTATTCACTTAAAACGAGTCATGAGTTTGATCAAGCACCACTCCATTATGTGCAATAGTAATAAGCTACTAATAGTGCCCTTGGCGTTGCTGAGGGTTTCATGTGACTGTGAGGCGCACAAAAAACCCCCTCGCTAGGAGGGGGAATGAAGGAGGATGATTGAAGAAAAAAAGTAAGATTTATGTTAACCGCTAAATTAACGGGTAATTGTCTATGATAACTGATTATGCCGATTATTCACTGTAAAACCACATTCTTGATAAGGATGGCAGAATACCGATCAACAATAGAGGAATAATTAATTTAACCCTTATGCCCATCCCTTTGTAAAAATTTTTTCACAAAAAACATTTACTAGCAAGTTTTATTCTACTTTTTATATCATAAACCATATTTGTTACCCTTCCATGAACTTTATGTAAAGAATATGTTAAACCTTATAATGGGAAAGAGCTTAAGTAAATAGTTACAAAATCCCTACTGCGCCCGGGTTGTAAGGTTCTTGCTCCAGTCGTATGAATTAGCCTTATTCACATGATATACATATAGATTCTCATATCTCTCAGCTGCGACCAAATCATTTCGATCAAGAGCTTGAAGTAACTTACCTAGCGCCTCCTGTGATTTATGGTAATTCCAATATATTCTTATCAAAACCGCCAACTTATTCAAGGTTGTTCTCCTTCCTTCCACTTAAATACTTTAATAACCGAACAAAAGAGGTTTCAGCTGCGTCGCAGGAACAATCAGCAACAATGTGTATCGGTGGGCCAGTCCGCAGATGCCATATATTGCATAGATTTATTTGGAGGATATTTGTGTATTGTGTCGAATTTCTACTTACAAGAGTAAATTATGCACAATAAAGCTGAATCTAGGTTCACCTAGAGCGGGGGACTTTTTTTTGTGGGGTGAATCACACGTATCAACGCGTAGGGCTTACACCTTATCGCCCGAACCCGTCAACTAACCTCGTAAGCTAAGAAAGGTGAAAACAAAATGCCAATTTCTCCAGGACTATGGAGGTTATCTGGAGTAACTCTTGCCGGAATTTTCTTGGCAGGTAGTATCTTAGTGCAATCAACTTCTCAATCCTCAGTTGTCCAGCCTGTGATGAAACAAGTGGTATTAGCGTCCGACATTTCGTTTACTAACATTACTCCGTTCCTGCATCAACAAACTGTTCAGACTGTAACAAACTCTTCAGTCAATAGCTCTCAACCAATACATATCCAGGTGGTGGTAGCGAGAAAAACTCAGTCTGCGAAAAAACAAGTCTCGCGCGGAAACAGTGAATCTTCAACCATTGTGGAGCATGCTCTTAGTTTGTTAGGAACAACCTACGTTTTTGGCGGAACAACTAAAAAGGGATTCGATTGTTCAGGATTTACCCAGTATATCTATGGCGCGTCTGGTATATCCCTTCCTCGTACATCCTATAAACAATTTACATCCGGAGTTAGTGTCAGCAAGAATGAGCTTCAGTTAGGCGATTTAGTATTTTTCTCCACATATACTAAAGGAGCCTCTCATGTGGGCATTTACATCGGTGGAGGACGTTTTGTTCATGCTGATAACCCCCGTCTTGGCGTCACGATAACAGACCTTAGCAATAGCTATTATGCTGCCCGTTATCTTGGAGCCCGCCGGTATAATTAGCGGTCAAAACCCCGAAAGAAAGAGCAACAGCGTTCCACTAAATCATGTTGAATACATTGTAAAAGCAATAGTAACATGTAATCACTCATAATAAGAATGTTTATCTCAACAAAGGAATATAATAATGCTGTAGTCCATTCCTATTGGATCAGGAATGGACTACTATTTTTTTCCAAAGTTATAGCACAAAGTTTTGGGAGAAAGAGTCTAACATTAGCTACAAGGTACTAGAATCATGTTGGATGTCGTAAAAACACTAAGAATGTCGAGTGGCAGGAAATACTGCTCAAAGTATGGAAAACTAATGTTATCTAAATATAAGAAGAGCTAAATGGAGGATAGGAAAAAGTCGGGCCTAAACGTATTTATTGTGTAATAGAGAGGTTTTAATATGGTTTATATCCTTTGGTTATTTGTGATGGCCTTAGCAGGAACAGCCTTGGCTAAAAAAATGAAGTTTCCCTATCCAATTGCACTGGTTCTGCTAGGAACCAGTGTTGGGACTTTTTCCATATTTAATGAACTCAAACTTCATTTCATGGATGAGGATGTATTTCGCAATATTGTCATAGACATCTTCTTGCCAGCTCTCATCGGCGAAGCATCCCTCAAGCTTTCGTTTCGAAAAATAAGAGCAAACTCTCGCGCTATTTTGTCCTTAGCTATAGGTGGAACTTTAATTTCGTACCTTACCACTGGGTTATTAATCGCTTATCTCCTGCACTGGCCTTTACAAGTAGCTTTGGTGTTCGGTGCATTGATGTCGGCGACTGATCCTGTTAGTATCGTCTCAATTTTTAAAAGCCTCGGGGTAAACAAAGATCTTGAGATTACTATGGAAGGTGAGAGCCTTGCTAATGACGGCGTTGCCATTGTTTTATTTAAGCTAACTGTCTTTTCGTATGCCATGATCACTTCTTCTGGATGGATGGGAATCGGGTTTGGGATATTTGAGTTTCTCAAAGTATCTTTAGGTGGAGCATTAGTTGGAAGTGTTTTTGGGTTTATCGCTTCGAGAGTAGTAAGTCACTTTGATGACTATCCTCTGGAAAATAGTTTTTCAATTGCATTATTCTATGGTACATACTTTTTATCTGAATCACTTCATTTTTCAGGAGTGATTGCTATTGTTGCAGCAGGATTAGTATTGGGTAATTACGGAAGAAGCATTGGAATGAGTGAAAAGACCCAACAGAGCATAGAAGTTTTTTGGGATACAATAGCGTTTATAGGGAACTCCCTGATTTTTTATTTAGTAGGGCTGGAGATTCAACAGATCAGTATTAGTCAATATTGGGGCTATATTATAATTGCTATCGGGGTAGCGATTATATCCCGGAGTATCGCAGTATATCTCTCGACCATGGGAACTACGTTGCCGACTAGTTGGAAACATATCCTTAACTGGGGAGGGCTAAAGGGATCTCTATCCATTGCCCTTGCCATGAGTCTACCATCAAACTTCCCGCAACGAGAGGCTATTGTAGGCTTGATCTTCGGAGTAGTGTTTTTCTCTCTTGTTGGACAAGGACTTACAATTGGGCCACTTATCAAACGCATGCCGAATGTTGGTATTCAAAAGGTCAAGTAATAGCGTATAATTAAAACAAGGTAGCCATGTCGACTACCTTGTTACTCGCCTATTTATTTTCGAATGTTGTACAGGCTGTGCCATCGCTTGTATTGGCAATACCATCACCCATTGCATTCACTTCTAAAGCTTCTGCATGGCAAGACTGGTTTTTGTTATAAGAACAGTTCTCGACACCACATTTAACCTTCATACTTGGTGATTCCATACTTTTCGCCCCCTTTCACTATGTATTATGTCCCTTACTAAATACATATATCACGAACCGGCGGCTTCCAATTGTTGGGTCCAGGTTTTATTCTACCGTAAAACGCACTTCAACTTCATTCTTGGCTTCAATTATAAAGGACACATTTTCCTCAATCGGTTTATAATTGACGGCGATAATATCGTTCAAATTAATCCAAAACACTTTCATATCAGCGCCCCATAAAGAAACCTTATCATCTGCTACATCAATATATTCTATAACTCCAAAATCCATAGAGCATTCTACAACACAATTAACTTCTATGCATTTCAAGTTTTTGCCCATGAATTTCTCGTTGAGAAATTTCACAAATTCGATTTTCGCTGTTAAGGTTAACATTAATATTCTCTCCTGTCATTCTAATTCTAAGATGTTTTATTATAACATACATGACGACACTGTGATTATACATGATGTCGTGTATAATTGTATCAAGTGAAAATTTGATAGGAACTAAAATGCATAAGTAAGCTAGAGGCTAGCCGAAGCCCTGGTACCGACAATGAAGGAGGAATCCCTAATGCAGTGTACTCTCGAACAACAAGAACGAGTAAACCAAATGAAAGCCAAGGCTCAAGCAAACATGAAGCAAATTATGGACTTTGTGCTCAGTTATCCTAAAGTATGGTTTTTCATAGTCACAGACGATAACCTTCGTGTATCAATTGAAAATGTTTCTGTTAAGCCCAATGGTCTTAGGGCAGTTATTTTTACAGATACCTTTAATGCTGAACTTAAGCTACACAAATTAGAATTGAATCAAGAGGAACTTGATTCAGATACGCACAGTTTAAGCTTCATTGATGCATATACAAAAAAATCCATTGGTTCATTAACTGGATTCTTAAAATGAGAATAAAATGATTTTATTCTCCTCTTGCAGGGTTTTCAAATTCTCTCTCGAATCTCTATTTTTAGAGGTGATATAATTTGAATAATCAATATCTTGTAATTCCGATTTCGGATGAAAAGCGTCAACGCCTTAACTATGTGTGTAATATATTAGATATTACAATCGAAAAATTCTTTGACACCGCACTGCTTGAAGCACAAATGGAAATAATCAGCATGGAAGCATTTAAGCCTGGCGGCGCTTTTTGGAACGGTGGAGAACAAACGTTTAAGCAAGACGTCGATTAAGAAATTCATAGTTCAAGATGATCATTTCTGTGAATCTTGGACTTTTTCTTTCCTTGTACGTTATGGTTTTGACAGTTCTTTGTACCCTTAAAGGCTTAAGCAATGGCAAGGTTAGACCATTTTTAACTTTATCTCTTCTCAAAAGCCATTTCTAAAAAAGCCTTATTCGAGTTTTCCACATGTCTTTTAGCTGCGACATCAGCTCCGGAGCTATCATGGTTTCGTAGCGCCTCAATGATCGTTTTATGCTCCTCCCAAGCTTCTTCAGGCCGACCAGGCTTGGAATAAGCAACTTGAGTGAATTTAGTAATATATTCCCTCAGAGTATCAAGAAAATCATATAAACGTGGGCTTTCAGCAGCTCTATAGATTATCTCATGAAACTTATCGTTTAATTGGTTAGACTTTTTAAAGTTTCCTTTTCTATGTTCATCGAAAATCTGCATAGCTAGCAAATCTAAACGTTCTAACTCTCGGGGTTTAATCTTTGTGGCTGCAATATTGCAAATGAGTGCTTCCAACGATGTCCTAATGAGCAGTATCTCGACGATATCTGCCTTAGTAAAGCCGGAGACAACGACCCCTTTACGTGGGATATGAGTTACCAATCTCTCCAATTCGAGCTTACGAATCGCTTCGCGTACTGGAGTCCTGCTAACCCCTAGTTGTTCTGCAATATTGCGTTCCACGAGTCTCTGCCCCGGTTCCAGTTTTTTGTCCAGAATAGCATTTCTCAGTATCGAAAATACTGAATCTCGAATATGACCCATGTCATCAAACTTAATAGGTGAAAACTGATGTGTCACTTTCTTGCTCCTTTTAAAACTCTTATTGATATTAATCTCATCGCAATTATAATTCTTCAATGAGTTAAAGGCAAGAAAATATGGTATACCGTATTCCAAGAAATTGATAAGACCTCTAGGAATTATAAACCATAGCAGCTTTTTATGTGTAGTTGAAAACCCTTTAAGCAAATAATGGCTACACGGCGCACTGAACAAAAGAAGGCACTCATTCTGATCAATGAGCACCTTCCAATTATATTGAAGTTCACACTGTATAGAGATTCTCAAACCGATTACTACAAGGGTTTAAACATATTTTTGTTAGCTCCGCATAATGGACATCTCCAAGTATCCGGCAACTCTTCAAAGGGGACATCTTTAGGTATTTTACTCTTCTTACAACCTTTATCAGAATTATAGATGTACCCACAATTCACCATTTGGCATTGCCACATCTTATGTTCTTCGCTCATCTCTATGCACCTCCTATTTAATTTTATCATTAATTAATAAAAACTTCAAATTGAAAATGAGTGAGATTAAAAAGAGAGCTCGTCATCGAGCTCTCTTTCCCCTACTTATTAGCAACCTCCACCACAACTTGAGCAGCAGCCATCGCCGCAACTTCCGCCATTATCGGCCTTTGGTGTACGTATTTCGAAACCACCACCATTTTCTGACTCAACATAGTCAATGACAGCGCCTTCTAAATAATTTGTTAGTTTTTTATCAATAATCACCGAAACACCATGTTCTTGATCAAGAATATCTTCATCTGTTTTTGACTCATCCAAAGTCATACCGAAATTTGGTCCACCGCAGCCAACCCCTGCGAGATAGAGACGAAGCAATGCATCTTCTTTATTTTGAGCTTTAAGCACTTCTTTGATTTTTTGGGCTGCAAATTCTGTAATTTTGATCATTCTACTAATCACTCCTTTTCTTTGGGTATTGTTTAAGTTTAGTACACTTTTTTCCTTTTAGCAAGGCTATTAGCTGTTGCCTAGGAAATGATTAGGGTGCACAACTCGAGACAGTCTCTATTCGACGCTTATCTGTCAAATAGCACCTCACTATATAATGAGCCTTGCGAATTTGCCAATGCCTGATAGACCGCTGACACAACGATGTTGCTTTCCTTCAAAAGGGCATTTGACGCAATATAGTCGACTACTCGGAGCGCGATGCCGCACCCGGCTTTGATGCTGGACGGCAATGGCATCACCCCTACGGAATGTCCTCCCTGCAACAGTGCCTTTTCGGCAAAAATGGCCTCATGTGTGTTGGCGAAAGTAAGAATATAAGACACAAAAAGCCTCCTAAATATTGATAAGCCGCTTCGCACCAGCCATAGCTGTAACGATGCCATACATGTTAGCGATCTCACCGACTCCAAGCTTCTCCGTAATTTCGTAATAATTAGTGCAGGTGCCACAGGTCAGGATAACTGTTCCAGCTGCTTCCAGAGCACGCAGATCTTCTAAGCTGTTAGAATCACTACTGGTAAGTTGTGACCCCGAATTGAAGAACAAAACATGCGTGGGCGGCGGCACAAGCTCCTGCAGGGCATAGATAAAACCTTTGATCAGAATATGTCCAAGCTCCGGGCTGCCTTCCCCCATAGTATCCCGGCCGATAGCAACGACCAACCCTGAACTATCCTCTGGCGTTTGACTTACTACAGCGCAGCCTCCGCCTGCAACGATTGTTACTTCGATAACACCGTTTTCTTTTTGCATATATTCACTTTGATAACCCAGACCCGTTGCCATCTTTTGCAGATTTTGCCGTGAAATATCGCTGTCGACTAAGACAACGATAACCCCGCCTTCTTCCCCTAAGGCCTCGAGAGCCTTTTTGGCACGGATAACAGGTATGGGACAAGCAAGTCCAAGCGCATCAACTTGAGTCATATCCATTCCTCCTTATCGTAATAAAATCGGTAAGTCTTGCGCTAAAAGCACTTCGCCAACTATTGCAGCCTGCGGTTCGACTTCCTGAATGGTAGTTAGCAGCTCTTGAGCATAAGCTTTGGGCACGCTAAGAAACAACCCACCGGATGTCTGTGGATCCAACATCAGTTCTTGCAAAGCAAAAGGAGTATCGCCAAACTCTACAAAGCCCTGCATATAATTGCGGTTGCGTTGTGCAGCTGCAGTCAAGAGATAATCCCCGGCATACGCATAAGCTTGCGAAATATACGGCAACTCGGAAGGATATAGGAGCAACGATGTAGTGTCTCCAGCCATTTCCCTGGCATGTGCCAAGAGCCCAAATCCTGTGATGTCAGTACAGGCACTGATAGGAAAGCTGTGCATTTTCTCCGCTGCGTATTTGTTAAGTCTCTGCATGGAAGACAGTGCCGCCTGCACTGCCTGTTCATCGGCCATTTCTCCACGCAACGCCGCCATAACAATGCCCACGCCAAGCGGTTTAGTGAGGATCAGTTGATCCCCCGGTACCGGTGTATTGTTACGCCAAATCCGTTTGGGATCGAGGCGTCCAGTGACAGCCAACCCGTATTTCGTCTCTTTGTCATAGATGGAATGTCCACCACAAAGTACTGCCCCCGCCTCTTGTATCTTTTCCGCGCCACCTGATAATATTTCGCCCAAGGCTTCCAATTCCATGTGCTCCGGATAACAAACAAGATTCAAGGCGAAAAGCGGTGTACCACCCATAGCGTAGACATCGCTCAAGGCATTGGCAGCTGCGATGCGACCAAACAAGCGGGAATCATTCACCATCGGCGAAAAGAAATCGACAGTAGAAACAATGGCAGTATCTGCATCAATTTGATAGACAGCAGCATCATCGGAGGCATCGAAGCCAACCAATAGCTTGGGATCGCTGAAAGCAGGTAGGACGGACAACACCTTGGATAATTCGCCTGGGCCAATCTTAGCTCCGCAGCCGCCCGACGTACAGTTTGACAATAAGCTTATCATACGAATCACTTCCTTAACCGAGGTATTTACATTATACTAAGTATTAAATATTACCACTGCCTACAGATTGGAGAAAAAAATTAAAATGATTTATTTGGATAACGCCGCTACAACCCTAAAAAAACCGCTTTGCGTCAAAGAAGCTGTTTTACAGGCCATGGATACGTTTGGCAACGCTTCACGTGGTGCGCATGCACCGGCCCTTGACGCCCTTCGAATGATGATGGAAGCGCGGATAGCATTGGCCTCGCTTTTCGGACTTAGTGGTGACCCTATGCGCGTTGTATTTACACCTAATGCCACTGCAGCTCTAAACATCGCCATTACCGGTATCAAGGGACATATCGTCACGACCGCTGCCGAGCACAACTCTGTACTGCGACCTATATATCGGCGGGAGAATTATACTATTGTTCCTTGTGACAATTTGGGATGCATTTCGATAGAGGCAATTTCCTCTGCCATCCGACCAGATACTGGTGCTGTGGTACTCGCCCATGCTTCCAATGTCACAGGCAACGTATTAGATATTCAGTCAATCGGTGAGTTATGTGTAGCGCGTGGTGTGCACTTTATTGTCGATGCCGCCCAAAGTGCTGGACTTTTGCCTATCAATATGAAAAACATCTCCGCGCTTTGTTTTACAGGCCATAAATCTCTCTTTGGGCCGCAAGGGACCGGCGGGCTTTGTTTAGGAGCTGATTATAGGCCCCTACCTATGTATGTGGGGGGAAGTGGCCATCATTCCTTTGACCACAAACATCCTCAGGAATTGCCTGATGCGTTGGAAGCTGGTACGCAAAATGCACACGGGATTGCCGGGCTGTTGGCCGGCGTCCAATATATACAATCCACTGGACTGTCAGCAATCCACAACCAGGCAGACACGTTAGGGCGCCTGTTTGCGCATTCGCTTGCCGATACTCCTGGCGTTACGCTATACGGTGATCTGGCTGCGCCGCTCCGTACCCCCATAGTCTCTCTCAATATTGAAGGATATGACTCCGCTCAAGCAGCCAGTCTACTTTTTGAGAAGTACGACATTGCCGTGCGCGCAGGGGCCCATTGTGCACCGTTAATGCATGATTCGCTCAGCTTATCCGGCTCTGTCCGATTTTCCTTCTCGCATCTAAACACACGAGAAGAGACGCAATTTGCTGTTGAAGCCGTGCGCGCTTTAGCTAGTGGTAATGGAGTGTAAAACAATTAGTATCTTACCATTTCTTATATAGTGTTTCAATTAACCAAAACACTATATATCCTCATTCGTTTCGGATTATGTATTTATTATAGAATAAAGTATAGTCTTTTTAAAACTGGTAAGCTAGTCATTTTCAATGTTTTTCAGAATAAATTGTATATAATAGCAGTTGCTAATTGAAAGCAAGTGCTATTATCAGTTTTTAGGCTAGTAATGCCGCGCCAAGAGCAGCTGTCATTTCAGGCTCTGGCGGAATCACGACTTTCTCTTTCAACTCCTGTTCGAGAAAACGGACAAGGAGACTGTAATGTGCGCCTCCTCCAGTAAATATCAAACACTCTGGATGTCCAACGGATTCAACAAAATTAGCAAGTCGTTTTGCTGTACTATTGAAGAGACCTGCAATCACCTCAGGTTTAGGAGTTCCTTTAGCAAGCATGGTGATGACTTCAGATTCGGCAAAAACTGTACACATGGAATTAATAGGGATTGGCTTAGCTACTGCGGCTAAATCCAGCTCCTCGGAGGTTAGATCTAATCCCTTGAGGATAACATCTAAAAAACGCCCGGTTCCGGCAGCGCACTTATCATTCATAATAAACTGTACAACTTTTCCAGCTGGATTTTTTTTAATTACCTTAGCATCTTGTCCCCCTAAGTCTAGAATATACATTTGCTCTGGAAAATACGCGTGACACCCCCGGCCTTGACAGGAGATTTCTGTAATCACTCGCCCCTCAGGAAAGTTTACTCGACCATAGCCAGTAACTACAAGTTTTTCCGGTTTTTCTCCATGTTTTTCTACATAAGAATTTATAAGAGTTATCCCTGCTTGGACAGAGTCAAAACGAGAAGGTATGACTTGACTGTATACTCGCTCTCCGTTTTCAAGTACAACTAACTTGGTATTAACCGAGCCTAGATCTAACCCAGCCTGCTTCATGCACGAATCATCTCTAATAGAGCCTCAATGCGAGTTAAGAGTTGCCCTTGATCTTCTGCGGAAAAATCACTTTCTAAGCGCAAAAAGGGAATTGATTTCTTCTCCATTTCTTTACTCACAAAATAGCTTTCTACACCATAAGGCTGACAGAACTGCAAGGAGAAATCAATCACGGCATCGGCTTTTAAATTCTCAGCCATGAACGTGATATCTTCCATGCGCCCTTGGTTAGGAGTAAAGCAAGCACAATTCACCTTTAATGGACGTTTAGCGATATTGGTGAGCATATCCGAGACATTATCCGCAGGCTCTGTGACATCCTTATAATAGCGTTCTCCTGTGCAAGTTTCTTCCCCGACAACAACTGCCCCAGCTTGTTCGATTAAGGCATGAAGCTTCCATGCCGGAAGGGGTTGAGGGGTTCCGGTTACAAGAATTCTTGGTGCATCCACGGGGGCGACTCCGATCCCCTCTTTGACCCTCAGGTCAAGTTCGTCACACAGAGCATTTACTTGAGCAGCGAAGCGTACAGGATCATCAAAGAAGGAGAGTTGATTGATCAACAGCACATCTAAGCCATGAATAGGAGCTGGCTTATATTTTCTCAAGTTGGCTAATCTTTGTAGCGCTTGGCGCTTATTGTTAATCGTATGAATTCCTTGAGCTAGATTTTCGGCGGTTAAATTCACTTTAGTTTCGCGTTCGATGAAGGAAGCGAATTCACGCACTTCTTCTTCCCAAAGACGGGCGTCTTTGGCGTCTTTCTTTTGCGGGAGTTCCATTACATACGTTGGGATATGTTCATTGAGAATTTCCCACGCTTTCTTTTTCCCGTCGCAAGTTGTCTCTCCGATAACCCAATCGGAAACTTGAAAATATGGGCAAATCCGGTCGAGTTTAAAACCCATAGTGGACTTAATCAACGGACAGAGGTTGCGCGGCAAGACCTTTTCCCCTGAAGAAACTGTATACTGAGCCCCAGCACACAATCCAATGCTAGCACTCCCTGTCGCTACAACAATTTCTTCAGGAACATAGACGCAAAAGGTCGAAAACACTTTAGCGCCAGCTTCTTTCTTAGCATAGAGTTCGTGAACTCGGATTCCATGCACATCCCCAACGACTGCATCAAAATACCCCATTGCTTTAGGACGATTAGGTCTATCTAAAAACAAACTCGTAAAAATCGCTGGTACAGGGGCCAGGAAATCGTCATGTTTCCCTAAATCCATACCCAAAGCAGTCCATAGTTCTCTGTTATCCATTTCTTTATCCCCCTCGTTCTAATATAATTTTGTCGATACTGTTGGTATTTGTTTATTCATTCAACTAATATAATAGGCCAACCACAGAAATAATTCCCTCCATTATAACTATTTTATAATTTAATTTTATCACCAAAATGATATATATTAAAGGTTAACTTTATAGCCCATCCACTTTCCTTTGAGTATTCCACCTCAGATCATAAGCAAAAAAAAAGCCCTTACCATTTCTGGTGAGGACAAGAGAGAGTTAAGCGTAATCCGGAAGGATTGCTACATAATACTCATTGCAATATCCGTGCCAACTTTCAAATTGTCTCGATACTTATCTGTAATTCTACCTTGCTTAGAATTTAAGCTGCTTTAAACGATTAAATATTCAAAAAATACTCTCATCCTTAAGTCAAATAAATTGCATGAAAGCCTATTTTCGATTTATTTCGATACATTTTGCCCGGTAAGGTGTTCTATATTTGAACACTTTGCCTTATTATAATACACTTACCTCTTAGATTTAACAATCTTGTGTAAAGTCTTAACTGGCTAGGATAATGACTTTCTAAGTTTTAAGGCTACCTCATGTGTTAGAGCATAAACCTTTTCCGCTACCTCAATAGTACAGCTGCCCACTCCACAGCTTGGAGTAATTATCGACTGGCATAACAAAACTTTTCTGTCAATACCGTTCTGAACAAAAAAAGCAACATGTTGTTCAAAGAGTGTGGTCAAATCATCCGCTGTTAGCTCTAGAACTTTCGGGTTGGTTGGGATTAATCCCCAGGCTAATACTCCGCCTCTTTCCATAAAAGCCTTAAGTTCTTCTATATAAACAATCATGCTTGTAAAATACTCATAGGCATCAAAGTTAACGATATCTGTTTTTGACTGAAGAATCATTGACCAATCCGTACTGGCGCACACATGAATTCCCGCTCTTCCCTGAGC
Organism: Desulfosporosinus cupriresistens; assembly: GCF_001707885.1. Lineage (GTDB taxonomy): Bacteria > Bacillota > Desulfitobacteriia > Desulfitobacteriales > Desulfitobacteriaceae > Desulfosporosinus. The sequence goes on from NZ_MASS01000010.1 coordinate 36,261, forward strand.
TAAATGAATTGAGTCAACAATTTCGTTCAGTTCATTAGTTATTTCTTCCTTCTTCAGAGTGATGAAGGTCGACTGACCATAGCCATATAATCCCGGCTCATCGATAAAAATGATCACAGGTTTGTTATACTGACTTAAAGTTTTGGTTTGCCAAAAGGCTTGCAACGCAAGAGATTTAACAACAATTTCTCGCAATTCTGAACTGTAATAAGAAGACCTTCTGTCTTGATCCGTTAACTGAAGCCCCAGGGTGACTGGTCCTGTTACTTGCCCTTTAATGAATTTAGCCTCATTAAAATCACCATTTGTTAGCTTTGCCAGAAAAGCATAAAATCCTTGCGCTGATTCTTCAGGAAATGAAAACAAATCAAAGTCGTTCGAATTACCTTCGATTATATCTAAATATTGATTGTAAAAATTAGTCACTTTGTCTAACCAATTTGCCTGAGAAGTATCAAAGAACAGTTTCCCGTCTTTCTCCACTACCAAACCCAGCTTGAACAGTGGAAAGGAATATTGATTTAACATGTCTTCGGAAGAAGCCTGGTTGGGCAATTGAGGCCAATGGGGTATTTCCTTTAAGGTTTGAATCAATTCTAAGGCATCCTTCGTCTTTAAATGCGGCAAACTGCCAATGCCTATGGCTAATAATGATAAATCAGTTTTCAAATTGCATGCTCCTTAGTTTTTATTGGGTACTTTTTAACGTCACAACCAATAAAATATTCTACATTATTACTTCTCCCTCTACATAACGCTTAGGCAACTTGGAAGGGAGAAAACTATTTGTAAAAAAACAGAAGGGGTTGAGAACTTTGGATAGAGATGATTTCGCTATTAAAAATGGATTTATTAGCTATGAGGAAATGCTTTCTAACAGCATTACAATTGTATACGACCATGGGATTTCCTATTTTGCGACAACCATTGACAGTAATGGCTGGTTGGCTTGGTTAGACAAACGCCCCGAGCAAGTTATAGGTATTTTTGAAACCTTAGAAAAAGCCCATGAACGATTATTTTATGTTTTCGCAGAGAAAGAATTCGAACAGATGAAGATAAGGGATCCTGATCATTTGTGTTAAGACTTAGGCGGGCACTATTCTTTCTTCACATTCTATTGCTTTAGCTAATGTAGCGATAGCGACTCGCATTTGCTCTTCAGTCGGTTCAGCAGTGACAATGTATTTCTGGATGAATGCAGCGATCTGAAACGCTCGCTTTAAATATTGACGACGTGAACTCCAGTTAAAGATTTCATAACCAATGGATATGGATACTATCAACACAAACAATGGCATCTGATACGTCACCACAGTTAGCAAGATCAAGATGGGTAATAAAATTACGACTAAATTAGTTCCACATCGTTCACTAACTCGGCTAGCTCCCTTTACCGCACTCAGTGAAAGATCAGCTCCACTTGTATAAATGTTAAATGCTTTATGCTCTGCTCCATGAAACTGCCAAAGTCGTTTCAGGAGAAATACTAACGTAATAAGAACAATGCCATAGATAGCGAGCACAGGCCAAACCGACTCAGTAGCTGACATTTCAGTAGGAGGAAATATCCAATCCCACGGCGTAATAAGCAAAAGGATCATAGCTAGAAACAACTTTAAATTGAGCTTTGCCAATCGCGAAACTCCGCGTAAAAAAGGAATTTTGTCCATTAGATTAAATATTCTTATCCCGGGCAACCGACTTACATTAATTGATATTTTTCCTTGTGATAACTTCCCTCGAACTACATGCGTGTTAGTGGCAAATGTAATCCCATTAATATGGGCCCGCCCTCCTATGACCGCCAAACGTCTCACCAACCTTCGAATTAGTCTTTCAGTGGTTAAGCCGAAACCTTAGTTTTTGATGTCACTACCTGTTTAGGCGACTCTTAGTTACATGTACATAATTTAAATCTGCACGTCATAATTCATAGTAGGGATTGTTAGGAGGTGTAGAATGCCAAAACGAACTAATTACCAAAACATGAAATTTAATCCTCTATATATTGTGGTGGGAGCTCTCTTGTTAATAGCTATTTTCAGAACCCATGGCGATAGTGCTGCAACGACAGCGCCCATTACAACGAATTGGAATCTACAAGATTTAGACATAACTAAAAATGGGAATGCCCTACGCGCCTTGCTTTTCCTAGAAACTAATAAAACACCTACATCCACCAGCCCTTCACCGAGCATGGTGCTCAATAAACCTACTGATTTCTACGGTCAGTGCCTTCAATTTACCGGTACAATCAAATCTGTACGATCATATTCTCCTCAAAGCAGTCTCGCGACAATAATTATTGGTAATTCTACTGAAATGATTATGCTGACAAACGATGCTAGCACTATGCTTGATTGTTTCCTTATTGGTAGCAATTTGACTCTGACACCTGGGTCCGCTGTAACAGTTTACGGATATTCTCCCGGAATACGATATGCCCAAGATGCGCAAGGAAGAGTTACCCCCCAACTTGCTCTAATAGGCCATTTCAGAACAGTATCGTCCTCAACTCCCGATGTCTCTCCCAATACAACTTTCCCTGTCTCTCCAAGCTTAATTTCCCCTATCTCTCCCACGCCTTCATGAACCGGAATCCTACTCTGCTTAGCTTCTGTTTACCTTATTAACTTATGCAGTATCTTAAATATGTTTAAAAATCGGTTGTTGAACTGGAACTCTGCTTTGGTTAAACTCTACCAAAGTCTAGCTTAACGTATCTGAAATCTAATGAAAAAAGTCGTCCCCGAAGAAGATGATTCCACATCTATCTTTGCATTATGTCTTTCAGCAATATTATAGCACGTTGCAAGACCCAAACCAGTGCCTCTTTCCTTAGTCGTTAGGAACGGTGTCCCTAATCTCTCGATGATATCTTTACTAATTCCTGTACCTTGGTCTTGTACTGCAAGCACTATATTGTTAGCCTCCATATAAGTCATTATTTTCAACACACCCCTCGAAGGCATCGCTTCAAATCCGTTTCTTGTTAGATTGAGGATTAGTTGCCTAATTTCTCTTTCATTCATTGTCAAATCAGTGACTTGCTCAGTTTCTAAGACAACTTTTTTATCTTGATTCGTAGCATCTGCAAGGATTAATGGGTACAGTGAATGAACTAAATTATTAAGTTTAACTACAGTGTATAATTCCGTTTTTGTTTTTGCTATAGACAAAAACTCGCTTATTATACCGTTTGCCCTATCTAACTCACTAATCATCAAATCATAATAATCAGTGTTTTCCTGTAATGTATCTCTGCTTTTCAAGATCTGTAAAAAACCTCTTACTGTTGTCAGTGGATTACGTACTTCATGAGCAATACTAGCCGCCAATTCTCCGACAAGGTTTAAACGATCTAAACGTGCCATTTCCTCTTCAGCTAACTTCCTTTTTGTAATATCAAGCAGCTGCATTAAAAATAGTTGAGTGCCGTCAGAGTCTTGAAAAGGATGCTGAAACACTTCAAATATGGTATCCTTTATGACACATTGCCATTGCTTTGGAATTTTGATCCCAGAAGTCGCCGGTGTATGACAATTGCTACAAGGTTCATCTTTATTTAACAGTATATGATAACACTTTCTATTATCCGGTTCACCGTGAATTTCTTTAAAATTATGGTTAGCAAAAACCACTTTGCCTTCGCTTGTCCGTACATATACTAACCCTGGCAGACCATTTAATAAGGCATATAGTCGTTTCCGTTCATCTTCTAAAAACTTATTTTCAATTGACATCTTCAATGCTCCCAACTTTCTCAATGTTTTATACATTTCAACAAATTACCTCAAAATTCCTCTTTTATAGATTATACTTCTATTATTTTTGGCAGGCAATTCCATCCGATGCTCGCTTAAATTGCTAACTGATTTTTTACTTGAGAAGCCTTAAAAAAGAAGAAGGACCTGGCTGTTACCTGGTCTTTCTTCTTAAGATTTTATTTTAAATGTTTGCATTGATAAACAATAGCTCTTATAATACTCAATGTTGACAGGTTTTTTCTCCTTTTATGTCGAAGTTAGCAGGTGCTCGAACTAACCGTTCAACGGAAAGGGGGTGAATATTATGAGTGACATTCCAGATTCCGATTTAGATGTCTTGGCTAAAGACATGGAAAAGAAGGCCGCCGAGAAATCTATGAGTATGGTAAGTTTTAACGATCTGTTTACATCGTCTTTTATGACTACTCACACAAAATTTTCTAATTTTAAAGAGTTGCTTGATGCTGGAAAATACAATGTAAATAGTCTAGCGGACTTTATGGCTATCCTAGACGCTAAATTTGATGTTTTTATAAATAAAACGACCAAATTTCAAACCTGGGAGAAAATGCAATCTGCCGCCGTCGATGAATATCTTAAGAAACAACCAAATTAATAATTTCTTAATTATCACAAAATCCATCTTATAAAAGCCATCACCTTATTCAATTTAGGGTGATGGCTTTTACTTTAGTTCGCTAATTCAAACGCTGATTTTTGCGCATTGAAAATGAAAACTTCTCCAGTTTCAATTCTGTAATACATACCCATAATATCGAGTTCTCGTTTGTTATACTTTTCCTCGACATATGGGTAGGTTAACAAGTGTTTTATTTGTTCGACAATATTTATATGCTCTGTTAGCCATTCCCTCATTTCCAAGTCTTTACCATCGATCTCTTCCATTACCCGTTTCTTAACATTTCCGGATACTTCTAACCATTTTTTGGTGGCAGGCATTTCGTTGAGGACCGCATCCGGTAAATAGATTGACGAACACCCCCCACAGTTGGAGTGACCACAAATAATAATATTTTTTACTTTTAGAACCTTAATCGCATATTCAATTGCTGCTGTAGTAGCTGAAGTAGTGGCTACATATTCATGGGCTTCCTTATATTTAGGAACGATGTTAGCGATATTCCTAACAACGAACAATTCCCCTGGTAATGATTTCGTTATCAATTCCGGTACTACGCGTGAATCGGAACAGGCAATGAACAATGTATGAGGTTCTTGACGTCTTTTCAATCTACAAAATAGATTTTTGTGTTCTTCGTAATCTTGGGTCCGAAATTTGATTAGCCCTGCTACTAAATTCTGCATAAGGCATCTCCTCTCTTATAACATAAGTTTCGCACCCCCCAATTCATAACTACGAGGATGCTCAGATGACCAAAGCCATCAATACACTTGAGTTTGAGCCAGGAGTCGACTGCTGATTATCTTTTCTCCATTTGAAGATTAGCATTATGACTAGTATTAGTCAATATGGTTATTACAAGTCGATATGGACACAATTGATAAATTTAATTGTGTCCATATCGACTTTCTCTATTCTTTTATAAGCTTACAAATTGGATCATCTCAAAATCAGAATCACGTTCGCCCAAGTCTGAACTTAACTTGACCTAACAATTTGTAACTCCCTTTACTCATATCTTAACCGTAAATGCGATAGATTCATTATCATATTATTTCATGGTATAAAGAAACTTGGCGAAGTATTGAAAAGCCAGCGACTAGGCCGAATGGCTTGTCGCTGGCTTCTCTATCTTATTGAGAAAAAACAGCAATGATATTCTACTGTTTTCAATTTTTTCGATTTAAAATGGATACCATTTCTCTCCCCGCTTTGAGAATGGCCTCTAGCTTATACCCTTTATTTTTCTGAGTGATCCCTATGAAGTCAAACTTTTCTGCTTTAACATGGGTAAAGAGTCTCTCCATAGACGTAAGACAAGATGTTAGGCCATTACCGCTACCGCCTGCCGCAGCCACGGCTAAGACAGGTTTTCCTTCAAATAATGTCTTGTCTTTTTTCAAGGCTTCACATCGTCGTAAACGGTCTGAAAAAGTTTTGGCCGATTCACTCATTTCTCCAAAGTAAACGGGAGTTATCATGATGAACGCATCCATATCCGCCATAGATGCATGTAAATCTTGGAAATCATCTTGTACTTGACACTTGTGTTCGTTGCGGCAAGGTCCCCAACCGTTACCACAAGCCTGACAGTGAACGATCTTTTGCCGATTGAGGTTAACCATAACGACATGTGCACCGGCCTCTTCAACTCCTGTTTTAGCGGCGTTACCACAGGCAGCTGTCAACCCATCTATATTAGGGCTGCTTGTAAAAATCATTACGTTCATTTTTCTCAATCCTTATCCTCTCAATTTAACACTTCTATTATTGTAACAGGAAAATAATGTCCATGGAAGTGAATTTTTTGAAAAGTGTATCTTAGAATAGCCACCATCGTGATGGGTTCTAAAAGTACATACTATATATATAATATGTACCTGCGATTCCAGCTGGGATCGCACACGCAATCATAAATGCAACTATTGTCGGTTTGATTAAGTCTTTCCATACACTATCGTTAGGCATTTACCCTCACCTCAACTCTAACTTTACCACTATATATTCTATACAAATACCATTTATATCCTAAAATCAATATATTTATGTATTATTCTTCTCAAAACCATGACTTTCATATTGTTCCTTCTTTTTTCAGTGCATTCAGGGTGTTTGGACAGGGTTACAAAATGATAGAGCCACCCTTATTTGAGTGACTCTCGACGATTATGGACTAATGTGCTAATCTTCTTTAGTCCCTTCCATGATTCCTTTATTATGAAACACTTCATCAACTTCTAAGGTAAGCATGCCTCCTTTAGCATTTTCAAGCCTCTCTTTACCGTATTTTGGTGTTGTATCATCATTAACAACACTCACAACCCCAGCTGGCTCCCAAGGCTGTCGATTTAATTGTGAAGCATGTTCCTTGTCATTTTCGTTACCCATATTATCGCCTCCTCTTTGGCTTTAGTCTATCCGCTAATTTGAACTTTATCATATATTCGTTCAAACACTTTTAGATTTCCCTAAAGAATTATTCTTACTCAATTTTCGGTTACTTTTCAGGACACTTTAATGGTCTAGAAATCTTTTAAAATACTAGGTATCCAATCTTTGCCTTTATGACATAATATAAAAAGTTGTATTTATAAATTTTAGATAGAGGGCAGAGGCTGATGCTATGAGTATACAACAACTTTATAACCCTACCGACACGTCTATTCCCACATTTCAATTTCCTGAACTGTTATTTGTTGAAGACCAGTTGCAGGTCGTCCTTAATAAAGCAGATGGTCTCATTCAACAAACTTGTGTTAGTTTGTTGCAATCTGGTGGAAAAAGAATTCGGCCACTCCTCACTCTGTATAGTGGTATGTGTTTTGCTCCCTTAAATCCATTAATGATCCAAGCAGCTGTCGCCGCAGAACTTATTCACATGGCTTCCTTGATTCATGATGATGTTATCGATGAATCGGCTACCCGACGTGGAAAACCGACCGTAAACTCCCTTCATGGAGACCATGCAGCCATTCTGACAGGAGATTATCTCTTTGCTGAAGCCTTTAATATCCTCTCCACACAGCAACTGCTAGACAGCATGAAATACCTCGTTGAAGCAATTCAAGCCATGTGTGCCGGAGAAGTAAATCAAGCAAGTGAACAATTCTCGGTTTCAGTCAACACTGAACATTATTTTAGCCGAATTGCTCAAAAAACAGGAATTCTTCTAGCTGCCTGCTGTCAATCAGGAGCTATTCTGGCAGGTGCTCTTTCTGAAGATTTGGCTCTCATGCGTGAATACGGATTAAACATTGGCTATGCCTATCAAATCACTGATGACATTCTGGATATCAGTGGGAATACAGAATCTCTTGGAAAACCAGTGGGTGCCGATCTCGTTAATGGAAACATAACACTCCCCGTTCTTTATCTTTTAGATAATCCTATTTATGGAAATTGGCTCAGGGAAATCATGAAAACTCGTAAGATCTCCCAGCAAGGTATCCAAAGCGTTAAAGAAGCTCTAATTTGCTCAGGGAGTATTAAGCAGGCCTATGCAACAGCTACTCAATGTATCAGTAAAGCTAAAGCTAGCTTGGATACAGTCCCTGGGAGTCCTTATAAATCAGCTCTTATACACTTAGCTGATTCTATCTTGCAACGTACAAATTAGATACATATTAAGCAAAAAGATCAAACGAACGCCTTGCCATACGTTCGTTTGATCTTTTCATTTTTCCTTATTCATTTTATGCCTGGATTAAAGAGACTTCCTTTTTCTCAATTGACAACACATCCAATAGAGCAGATTTACCCCCAGCCCACTATCCCCCAACAGTTGCTTGGTGACAGAGCGAATATCTGTGTCCATACCCTTTTCATCGGACAGATACATAGCCAGAAGCCCCTGGACAACTGCCCGATGGAACTTAGGATAGTCCAGTCGCTCCGCTTGCTTTAAGGAATTTTCTTCAAACTGTTGCAGGCGCTGAAATGTCATTCCGATATCTTGATAATACGCAACAAAATTCAACTGACTCGTTTCTCTGTCTTCCCGTAAATCAATAAAATAATCTAATAAAATATGAAGGCCACATATCCAAGGAAAGTAGGCCCGGCTAATCTTCTGAACTTCCTTTGCCGTTAATTGAGGGTTAAAGGCAACCGCATATAGTGAGAAGATTCCTAAAGTCGACCCCGTCGCAGCACCAAATTCCCAAGTTGTTATATCTGGATATTCCTTTAAGTGGGGAGTAATCCAGTTTAACATTTTCTCTTCCCGTTCTTCCACTGCCAAGTGTTTGTACGTTTGTAAGTGGGAATAGAGTTTCGCAAACTTAATAGCATCTTCTTGAACTAATTTATACGATGGTAGCTTTCTAACGCTTTCTTGACAGGTTTTGACTAACCGTTCTAGATACCTGCCATCTTCCCGATAGGGGTAATACAAATAGTAATCAGAAGGAACTGCCTCAGGGTTCAAAGCTTCTTGCATAGCTAAATGCAACTGAGAAAAAGCCACTTCATCCTGAACCTCTAGGCTATCTACCAAATTATCAAGATAATCGCTCATAGTTTGATAAGCAACAATGAATTGAATTGCTTCAGTCTTATTCACACCCGGATACAGCGCAAAAATACTGCCGCCTTGACAATGAAACGTTTTGGTGCGAATACTCTCAGTGGCCTGCTGGCTCAGGCGAGCATCCGGTAACTTCGCAGCCATCCGTTGCCATCCAGTTAGCTCTTGTTTAACGATCGGAAAAACTTGGGCAATAAAATAGTAAATTAACCTTCCGCTATTCATAGGTAGGGCAACTGATGACTTCATATCCTTGATTCTCCCTCATTAAATAAAGCTAGTTTCCTTATTTAAATATAGTGTTGCCAAAAAAGGCTCTCATCCAACCTAAATTATACCATTAATATATAATTCCGGCACTCAGTTTCTTACTATATTTTACAGGTATAATTTATCTTCATGGAGACATTCTATACTTGTTGTTAAATTGTACTGAGAGGAGATTGATTATGAACACTTCGATGCCTGAATTAACATCCAAAAACTTGACCATTTTAAGCGATCAACTCGGAGCCGAAGCTTTATTAGTCCATAAGTTTGCTCAAGCCGCTCAATCTGTCCAAGATCAAGCGATCAGTTCTCAACTTTCTTCCATTTCTGCGTTGCATCGTAAACACTATGATACCTTACTCAATTATTTAAATTCCCATCAATAAGTAAAGAAAGGCGGGATAAAGTTGAATACTCAAAACACGATGACTGAACAAGAAATTCTTACCGACCTACTGACAAGTGAAAAACATCTTACTTCTACAGTCAATACATTTATCACTGAATCAACTTGTGCTAATTTAAGGCAAAACCTAAAAACTATCCTAACGGAAGAACATAGTATTCATGAAAACCTTTACAATATCATGAACCAAAAGGGATGGTATCCTACAAGCGATGCCGAGGCGCAAGAAGTTCAAAAAGTTAAAGGCAGATTTAAACCCTTACAAGGGTAATACAAAACTTGATACCTCTGGTATTTATAACAATCACACAGCAAAAAGATGGGGCCAAATGGCTCCATCTTTGTTTTCATGAAAGAAAAGTTATGAGGGTTCGGTGAAAATTACTCAGCTTTTTCTTTAACCTCTTCTTTTTTCACTTCGCCCTCACTTGCAGCTTTGAATTCTCTTATCCCTTTTCCGAGGGCTTTTCCTACATCCGGTAACTTACCTGGTCCGAAAATAACTAATGCAATAACAAGAAAAATACCCGCTTCCAAAGGGGAAACAAATCCAAATGTTGTCAGCATAATTTCCACCTCCATTATAATAACTACTCTAATTGAAAGGTTGAGTACACAACTCTAGTTAATATTAGCAAATTAAGCATATGCTTATCCTATCGTATTAAAGGACTTCACGCAATATGTTTTTTATGGAAAGTTAAAAAAGAAGTTTAAAAGTAAATTTAGTAAGTTTTTAACATAAAAACGAACCCAATAAGTCTTAAGCTTTAAGACTTATTGGTTGCCTTATTTTTTTCTTCATCTTCTTTTACTTTAAAAAGTTCTTCGTATCCAAGATACAATTTCCAAATTACATCCCATAGTTCTCCATTGGCTTCAGTCACTTTAAGTCCTAGTTCTCTAGCTTCTCGACGACCAATTGGATACCCATGTGAAAAGTAGCCCTCAGTTAGAGCCTGCGTAACGCTCAGGACTCGTTCAGTGTCATCTTTTAGCATGTAGCTCGATAATAACGTTTCTGCATATTGCCGAGAGGCCTTTATCGTTTTTTCATAATCCCCAATAAGCCACGGATCAAGCTTGTTCAACAACGGGGTTACCATGAATGATGCAACCTCCAGGTCAGAACAATTGATAACGGAACGCTGCAAGTAATCTAAGCAATGCCAAACTGCTTGAACGGGAATTAAAATATCTTTATAGACGGGATGCGTAACCAATGGATCAATAGGTCCGAGCTCGGAGATTGGCCCCATGACAACTTCATCTGCTCCAAGGACAAGCATTGAAGCCGCTGATTTGGCGACAAACGGAACAATTACGGCAAACTCATCGCAAAACTCCCGGATCAGCGTCACCACTTTATAAGGTGTATCTACCGCTCCACCATAACTGTGTAATATCAAATCAATCTTTTTGGTGTGACCCATTTCCTTCAGCTGTTTATAGAGGGGAATAATAATCGTGTCATCGAGAGGTGTATAGGAAAAATAGACTAATACTTTGGAATTCCGTAATTGTTCTAAACGCTCAATAAAGCCAATCCGTTCCTCTGCATTCAAACCGAGTCCCCTCCCAGCCCATCATATATACCATATTATTCCAGCGCGGCTTTTATGGTGAGTCTTGGGAAAACCCTATTTATCGTTTTGTTAATAAGCAGATATTATCTGCATTCAAGCAAATAAACCGAACAATTAAGGACTGGAGCACATTACGAAGGTTTTTTAGGAATATCTACTTTGACACCGGATTGGTCATGGCAACTCTGACAATACGCTTCTCCGCCAAGCCCTTTCTTTTCGTGACAAGTATAACATTGTTTCCATGGTTGCTGGTTGTTTAAGACGGCATATCCATGGCCTTTCGGTCCATGGATCCAAGTATCTTTTGACACCGAGGTGTGTGGGTTAGACGGATCACGATTTTGAGAGACGACGATTACCGCGACTAAGGCAGCCAATAAGCTGAACGTAATGAGGGTTCTTATTACACGTTTGCGTTCCAATCAGCAAACCACCCCTTTGAAAGGTTTTTCGCTATAGGGTCTTTAGCACTTTTCGGGTCTGTTCTAGTGTAAGATCGATGTCTGCGTCGGTATGAGCAGTTGATAAAAAGACGGCTTCAAATTGACTAGGAGCTAAGTAAATGCCTTGTTCCAACATCCCTTGGAAGAACTTGGCGAATCGCTCGACATCCGATGTGCAAGCGCTGGAATAATCCTTGACTGGAATGTCTGTAAAAAAGGCGGAGAACATGGCCCCGACGGCATTAACCCAAATAGGAAATCCTGCCTCTTTGGCGAGCTGCTTTAATCCTTCAGCTAGTCGATTGGTTTTATTTGCTAAAGCCTCATAGGTTCCAGGTTGCTGTAATAATTTTAAAGTAGCTAAACCAGCGTTCATCGCCAATGGATTACCTGAAAGGGTTCCCGCTTGATATATAGGACCACTCGGTGAAATTTTTTCCATGAATCGACGTTTTCCTCCGTAAGCACCTACCGGTAGCCCTCCGCCGATTACTTTACCCAGGCAAGTCAAATCTGGGTCAATTCCATAAAAGCCTTGTGCCCCTCCATAACTGACTCTGAAACCGGTCATCACTTCGTCAAAGATCAGTAAGGCACCATATTCTTCAGTTAAGCGACGAACCCCTTGTAAGAACCCTTCTTGCGGCAAGACGACACCCATGTTCCCGGCAACTGGTTCAAGAATAACACAAGCGATTTCTTCTCCTTCGCGTTGGAAGATCTCCTTTAACTCCTCAAGGTCATTGAACCGAGCCGAAATTGTAGATGACGCAGTTTGTTCGGTAACCCCTGGAGACGTGGGGACACCCAAAGTTAGAGCACCACTCCCTGCCTTGATAAGAAGTTGATCTGAATGCCCATGGTAACAGCCCTCAAACTTAACAATTTTCGTCCTGCTTGTAACACCGCGTGCTAAACGCAAAGCACTCATTGTGGCTTCAGTTCCAGAGTTGACCATACGTACCATTTCCATGGAAGGGTAGGCCTTGAGGACTTCTTCGGCTAATACGGTTTCAACTTCTGTTGGAGCACCGTAACTCGTCCCTCGCTCAGCTACTCGTTTGATTACAGCAACTACTTCCGGATGAGCATGCCCGACAATCAGTGGGCCCCAGGAACCTACAAAATCCAGGTAACGATTGCCATCAATATCCCAGATGTAGGCTCCTGCACCCCGGTCTATGAATACGGGGTCACGCCCTACGGATTTAAAGGCCCTCACCGGCGAATTAACACCGCCAGGAATGACCTTTTGGGCCCTGACAAAGGCCTCATGGCTTTTTTCGTCCACAAAAGACAAGTGAATACCCCCTTGTTCTAGTTTGTCTCATCCTCTAGAAAATATTGCATACTGCTCTTTTTTAATTCAGCGGTACTAAAAAGCATGGAATAGGTTGTTATCCCAGTTGCCAGAGAAATTTTCTCCATGACCTCTCCACAATCCTCAGCGGTACGGCCATGAATCATAGTAAAGAGGTTGTAAGGCCAATCGGGAAGAGTAGGTCGTTGGTAACAGTGACTAACTTCCTTAAATCGGGCCATAATTTCTCCTACTTCAGCTGCCCGTTCAGGATCGACCTGCCAAACCCCCATGGCATTAGCCACAAAGCCTGCTTTCTGATGTCGTAAAACTGCACCAAAACGGCGAGTTACTTCCGCATTTAGGAGATGATTAGCACAAGAAATCACTTTTTCAACTGGCCACTGGAGATTCTCGGCCAGTATGGTGAAAGGCGTTGGGGAATCCGGCAGATTCCCCTGGAGCACACGAATCAAGGCAATGTCTTCGTTTGTTAAATCATAAGAAGAGACGTTCTCCTTTTGTGCGCCCCGTAGATTGCCCTCTCCGAGGGTATCTATTCCTTCTTCAGAAAGAGATTCCTCATCAGATAGATCGAAATCGAAATTAACATTTATTTTAAAGAGTCGAGTTGCTGGCAGACTAAAGACGTCAGCCACTCCTATGACTTCACGAATGTGTTGAAGGATACTCTCGACAACAGTCTGTGAACGAGCAATAAGGGTAAACCAGACATTATATTCGTGGTTTCGAATATAATTGTGAGTCACTCCTGGGATACCCTCGAGCAGTTTGGCTAAGATGGAAATCTTTTCTTCGGGAACTTTGCCTGCACATAGAGTACTATAATATCCTAAACGTCGGGAATCAAAGACACCGCCCAGACGGCGAATGATTCCCTCTTGCCGAAGACGTTGAATCCGTCTGAAGGCATCGTCCTCCGTTGTTCCTACAGTTTGGCCCAGAATTTGATAAGGATGAACAGCAATCGGAAAACGATCTTGGATGGCATTCAGCAAGGCTCGATCAATTGAATCCATTCTAAACCCCCTTCCTTCCGTGGTATAAGCACCACGGCTCCTCCGCCATGTAATCCCCTTCATTGTAGTAGGCCGCACGCGCACGACAACCACCACAGGCGCGCTTATATTCGCAGGAACCGCAACCATCCTTATAATCGAGTGTTCGCAGGGTATTAAAAACTTCATGATTACGCCAAATTTCATCGAACGGTGTCTTCCGAACATCCCCGAGCGGTATATTCAAATAAGCACAGGGTTGGACTTGCCCTTTCGGTCCGATGATGCAGTAGTGGGTTCCCGCTAAACAACCGCGACTATAGCGCATATTGATACCCATTTGTTTAGCAATACGCATAAACTGAGGGGCACAAGTTGGCTTGAGTTCAATATCGACAGTTTGTTGTTTTTTCATAATTCGAGTCAAGATATCCTCATAAGCTTCTGCTTTAAGGGTCTCTTCCTCAATCGAAACCGCCCGACCCGTTGGAACGAGGAAAAAGAAATGATGAGCAACCGCACCCATCTCAACCGCAAAATCCGTAATGGCTTCCACTTCATCCGCATTCCAATCCATGATCGTCGTGTGAATTTGGAAGGGAAGCCCGACTTCACGACAAATTTTCATTCCCCGTACGGCCCCATCCCAGGCGCCGGGAAATTTGCGGAATTCATCGTGCTTTTCCTTGTCAAGAGAATCTAAGGAAATACCCATTCCCATGGTGCCAGCTTCTTTAAGTTGCTGAGCTAATTCTAGCGTGAGTAAAGTGCCATTGGTTCCAAAAACAGGCCGTAAACCTAGAGAAGTTGCATGCGCCACCAATTCTACGATATCCGTCCTCATCAAGGGCTCTCCCCCGCTGAAGATCATGATCTTAAAACCTGCTTTGGCAATTTGCTCTAGTAAAGTTTTTGCTTCGGTTGTACTAAGTTCGTCTTCGGCTTTACACCCGGCTTCACGGTAGCAATGGTCACAAAACATATTACAGGCGTTTGTCGTATTCCAGGAAACTATCATACTTGTTCCCCCTCTCTCAGCCAGTGCGCTACATCCAAGGCATGATAGGTGATCAGCAGGTCTGCGCCCGCACGTTTCATACTCACTAGGGCTTCCATGACAATACGCTGCTCATCAATCCACCCATTTGCTGCAGCTGCTTTTACCATCGAATATTCACCACTAACGTTATACGCAACAACGGGCACTCCGAATTTTTCTTTCGTGCGATAGATAATATCTCCATAAGCCAGGGCAGGCTTCACGATAATTAAGTCGGCTCCTTCTTCAATGTCCAGCGTCGTTTCCCGCATGGCTTCGTTCCCATTCGCCGGGTCCATCTGATACGTTCTACGATCGCCAAACTGAGGTGTCGACCCCGCTGCTTCACGGAACGGGCCGTAAAATCCGGAGGCAACTTTGGCAGAATAGGCCATAATTGGGATATGAGAGAAGCCTTCTTCATCTAATGCTTCCCTGATCGCCGCAACTCTCCCATCCATCATGTCTGACGGTGCGACCATATCCGCACCGGCACGCGCATGAGAAACAGCGGTCTGGGCAAGTAAGTCAAGCGTTGGATCGTTCAGGATTTGCCCATTCTCAATCAAACCACAATGCCCGTGGTCGGTATATTCACACAGACAGACATCGGTGATGATATAAAGTTGCGGGAATTGTTTTTTAGCCAGACGCACGGCTTCTTGCACAATCCCGTGCTCATGATAAGCACCTGTCCCAACGCTATCTTTGCTCTCCGGAATTCCGAATAACAAAACCGCAGGAATCCCAAGTTCCACGACCTCTTGAAGCTGCAAGACAAATTCATCCAGAGAAAAGTTGTAAACGCCAGGCATAGAAGAAATCTCGATCTTCTTTTTTTCTCCTGGCATAACAAACATTGGGTAAATTAACTCCTCAACTCTGACATGGTTTTCCCGGACCATGCTCCGAATAATTTCATTGGCTCGTAAACGGCGCGGGCGCCTTTTAAGTTCCATTATATCAACCTCCAAAACTATAGAATGTAGGAACAAATTCATTCCTATTTCAAGCCTATCTCTTCATCGGTTAAATAACAGGCCGGGTCTGATTCCCAGAAATCCCCGGTGACTGCTTCCGCACGCGTCCGGAAATTTCCGTTACACATATCCAGATATTTACAGGCGGCGCAACGTCCTTTGAGCAAGGCCTTGCGGTCTTTGAGTCCTGCCAGGGTTGGATGTGACAGATCAGTCCAGATCTCGGCTATTTTTCGTTCGCGGACATTTCCAAATGAGATATGCTGAGTGAATTGGTCAGGATGCACGTCTCCCATTGGGTCTACTTCTCCAAAGGCAATACCAGAACGGTTTCCGCCGTTTAAACCAATGAGACCCTTGATTCTTTCAGCTCTAGCGGGATCTTCTTTTAACGCCTGCAAGTACATATACACGCCATCGCAATGATTATCGACTGTCAAGATTTCCTTTTTCAAGCCTCGTTCTTCAAAGTCCCGAGTTCGGCGAATAATCGTATCCATCGCCTGACGGGACTCTTCCGGCGTCACATCCTCGGCAATCATTTGGTTGCCACGACCCGAATAGACCAAGTGGTAGAAGCAAACACGATCGATATTTTCCGCTTCAATAAAATCAAAGATTTTATCTAATTCTTTGATATTGTGATGATTAATTGTAAAACGAAGTCCAACTCTTTGATCTACAGCTACACAATTTTGAATTCCATGCATCGCCGCCTGAAAGGCTCCCTCTTTACCCCGAAATTTGTCATTGACATCTTCAAGACCATCGAGTGAGATTCCAACATAGGACACTCCAATTTCTTTAAGACGCTTGGCCACGTCAGGGGTAATCAATGTGCCATTCGTGGAAAGTGTAACCCGTAACCCTTTGGAGATTGCGTATTCTGCTAATTCGAAAAAATCGGGACGGATTAACGGTTCCCCACCGGAGAAAAGTAGCACAGGAGATTTAAAATCAGCTAAATCATCAATGAAGTGCTTTGCTTCTTCGGTGGTCATTTCTCCTTGATATTTTTGAGAATCTGACTCCATATAACAGTGGGCACATTTCAAGTTGCACGTCTTAGTCGAATTCCATACGACAACAGGCCCAGAATCAACGGTTGTTCCATTTCGAGCACCATGAGACCCTTTGTTATAACGTAAGGAATCTCCAAAATAATCTGTATCGAATAAAAGCTTGGTTACACTGATCATGTTTTATTTCCCTCCAGTAATGTTTCTACCAATCCACTAATAGTATACTGCGCTGCTTCTTTGTAAATCGTGAAACCAAGTTCTTGAGCTGTGGTACTCGTGATCGGTCCAATAGAATAGAGCGAAACATTGTCTACTAAAGAAACATCTCCATCGATTAAGGTGAAAAAATTACGCACTGTTGAAGAACTTGTGAAGGTGACGGAATGGAACTCTTTATTTCGGAGCATGCTTTTCAATTCGTCACGGTTTGCTCCACCAATGACCGTCTTATAGACCGGCACATCCCAGACATCCACACCCATGGCTTCAAGAGCTTTTGGTAAGACATCTCTTGCTTCTTCAGCCCTTGCCAGTAATGCTTTCTGACCAGATGATATACGACTCGACAAACCTTCAACGATTTTCTCCGCCCGAAATTCTTCTGGTACATAGGCAACGCGTAGTCCTCTTTGCTCGATGGCCACTTTCGTAGCAGGGCCAATGGCAACAATCTCAAGGCCAACCAGATCTCGAACATCTCGTTCTCGCCGCTTTAATTCCGCAAAAAAGGCTTCGACCCCGTTGACACTGGTAAAGATCAGCCATTGGAATTCTTTAAGATTGTCTAAGGCTTTATGCAAATAAGAGTTGTCCGAGGGAGGGGCAATCTCAATCATCGGAAATTCCCAAGCTTCCCCTCCCAAAGCTTCAATAGCCTGAGACAATTCACTCGCTTGATGACGTGCGCGGGTTACAACGATACGTTGTCCGAACAGAGGTTTCTTTTCAAACCACTGTAGTTTTTCCCTCATTGTGACAACTTCACCGACAATAATAATGGAAGGGTTCGTAAAGCCCTGTTCTTTTACCTCTGTGGCAATAGTGTCCAGCTGCCCTACGAGCGTACGTTGCTCTGGACGAGTTCCCCATTGGATGATTCCAACTGGGGTTGTGGGCTTTTTGCCATTTTCCATTAGTTTCCGAGCGATTATCGGAAGATTCTCCATTCCCATCAGAAAAACAAGCGTCCCGTGCGATTGCGCCAGGTGATCCCAGTGAATGGTTGTTTCATTTTTGGTCGGATCTTCATGGCCAGTGATGACAGCAAACGAAGTTGTAAAATCTCGATGCGTCACTGGAATACCTGCATAGGCAGGAACAGCGATGGCGGAGGTAATACCTGGTACGACCTCAAATTGAATGCCTGCCTTGAGCAACTCTTCTGCTTCTTCGCCACCTCGACCAAATACAAAAGGGTCTCCTCCTTTTAGGCGAGTCACAATTTTTCCTTCTAGACCTTTATCCACGAGGACTTGATTTATTTCCTCTTGTCTAAGGGTGTGACGGTCCGGTGATTTTCCCACATAGATCAGTTCGCAATCCGGACGGGCTAATTTTAGAAGACGCCGCGAGGCTAAGCGGTCATAAACCAATACATCTGCTTTGGCAATACATTCCGACCCTTTGATGGTTATTAACTTTGGATCTCCTGGACCAGCACCTACTAAATATACATATCCCTTAGTCAAACTGAACACTCCTATCCAATCATCTCACCATGCTTAATTATCTATACTAAAGTGAAAAGTCCCCTATCGTATTTCTGCTAATATATCGTTGGCCCCTAAGGCAATCAGACGACTTGCAACATCTTGGCCCACTTCATCAGGATCGACACCTTTGGCTTCAGCTTTGATCAAGCGCTCCCCGTCTAAGCTTGCCACCATCCCTCGCAGAATAATCTGGCCTTCCATAACTTGTGCTAAAGCTCCAATGGGGACTTGACAGCCACCCTCAAGTTTGCGCATTAATGCACGCTCAGCACATACCGCTTGTTCTGTATCACTATGATTCAAGCGCGATAACAACTCATGGATTTCCGAACGATTTTCACCAATTTCTATAGCAATTGACCCTTGGCCAACTGCTGAAAGCATCATGTCTTCAGACAGGATTTGAGTGATTCGTTCTTCCCAACCCAGCCGTTTCACACCAGCTGCGGCAAGAACAATTCCATCCATGTCGGACTCAAGCAATTTTTTCCAACGCGTTTGAAGATTTCCGCGCAGATCCATAAAGGTAAGATCCGGTCGATAGTGTTTTAATTGCGATTTCCTGCGCAGGCTACTTGTACCGATGATCGACCCTGAAGGCAATTCCTCAAGACGGATTCCACTTTTACTTAAATAAACGTCCCTTGGTTCCTCCCGTTCACAGTAAGCACTTATCATTAACCCTGTTGGTAATAAGGTTGGCATATCTTTAAGGCTATGAACAGCCATGTCAAGTTCATTATTTATAAGTCCGTGTTCCAGTTCCTTAGTAAATAAACCTTTGTCCCCAATTCTAGAAAGGGGAACATCTAAAATCTTATCCCCTTTGGTTTTCATAGGGACAAGTTCAAATTTAAGCTGCGGATAAAACATAGTTAGTTGACTTTGTACCCACTCGGCTTGCCACATTGCTAATTGGCTGTCCCGAGTTCCAATACGGATATTATTCTTCATTCTGCCCTCCTATGATGGTGCACTTGCCCCGAAGTTTCATTGACTTTCGAAGTATGTCGTTTAGCCTCTTCTCCAACATCCAAATCAAAGAGGTTTTGCAAAATTTCAGTGTAGAGATGGCCTTGGCTTGTATTCGCATACTCTTTGAGGTTCGTAATGGGTAAATGCAAGAGATGGTTAACGATGGAATTAGCCATTGAGGAAACGATTTTTTCTTGATTCGGTGTTAACCCGCTTAAACGCTCGAGTGCACGATCAAGCAGCGCATCTTTAATCGTTTTTCCTTTTTCTTGTAAAGCTAAAATTGTTGGGACAACCGATAAGGAATTATGCCATTTGAGGAAAAGGAGCATTTCTTCTTCAACTATCTTTTCTGCGTTCACTGCTGCTATTTCACGTTCTTGATGATGGCGATCAACTACCCCCCGCAAATCATCAATGTCAAATAAAGTAATAGCAGGAATCTCTCCCACCTCAGGATGAATATCGCGCGGTACTGCAATATCAATTAGCAGCATGGGACATCCCTTTCGCTTGTTCATGATCTCCTGCATGCGGTCCGGCAGGAGGACAAAATGTGTCGAAGCCGTTGCAGAAATTACTATATCCACTTTCTCAAGGTATTGATCCATATCATCAAAACGCACAGCTTGTCCTGAACACTCTTCTGCCAAGATTACAGCTTTTTCATAAGACCGGTTAGACACCAAGACAGTAGTGGCTCCTGCGGCAACTAGGTGTTTGGCGGTTAGGCTGCTCATTTCTCCGGCTCCCATGATTAAAATTCCTTTGCCTCGGAGTTCTCCAAAGTGTTGTTTAGCAAGTTCTACCGCCGTATAACTGATAGAAACAGGGTGCTGGTCAATTAAAGTATCCGTGCGTACGCGTTTACCTACCGCTAAGGCCGTCTGGAAAAGCACATTCATCGTTTTATTTGTGACCTCAGCTTCGTTCGCTTGTTGATAAGCATTGCTGACCTGTCCTAGAATTTGAGTTTCACCCCGTACCATCGAATCCAAGCCAGATACAACACGAAACAAGTGACGCACGGCATCATATAAAGTGTGGACATGCAGATACTGCTCAAGCAGATTTTCCTCGATTCTATGGTGATTAGCTAGAAAATTCTTAATCGATCGAATCCCTACTTCTACATCCGTCGTTGCAGCATAAACCTCAGTTCGGTTACAGGTACTAAGAATCACAACTCCTTCGAGTCCCGGATAACTTTTAAGTTCTCTTAAAATATGGGGCATTTGGGAGGGATGAAAACTCATTTTTTCCCGAATTTCGACTGGCGCACTTCGATGATTTAATCCAATAGCGACAGGAAACACTTCTCAACCACTCCTTCTGCCTCAGTTAATTGCTGGTTCTTGATGAGTTTTCTCACTTCGCCGTCCGTGGCCCTACTCCAAAAGATACTTCTTTTTTCAGGCGACAAGCTAAACTTGGCTTTATTTCGCCAAGTTTTCAGTAGAGTAAGATATTCGGCCATTTCTTGGCCATATTGAGCTTGCAGCTCTGCGCGGACCTGCCTTGCTACAATGGGACTGCTTCCTCCAGTGGATACGGCAATCTTCAAATCGCCTTGTTCCATGATTGACGGAACAATAAAACTACATTTTTCAGGATCATCAACGACATTGACTGGTCGATGGTGGGCTTTAGCATCGCTGGACACTTTAGCATTAACTTCCTCTTTTTCAGTACATGAAAAAACTAAGATAGCCTCTTGAATATCATCTGTCGAGTATGCCTTTTCTGACCAAAGACAAGAATTATCATTGATCAGGGCCTTCAATTCCGGAATGAGCTGTGGGGAGACAATATGAACTTTGGCCCCATGATCCATGAGGGTCTGAACTTTTCTTAAAGCTATACTTCCACCCCCAACAACCAAAACCGGCTGAGCTTCAACGTCCATAAATAATGGATAATACTTTGGCATGAAAAACAGTCACCTTCTCCAACTTTCATACTTGTTTAGCTTCTATTCTAACATTTTCCCTTTCATAAAAAATGAAATTTCTTGTTAATTACAAATTAAATAAGTCAATTCTCTCTATTCTGACAAATACAATTATGAGGCATAAGAGTGCAATCCTGGTAGAAAATAGTTAACTCCAAAGAACGTAAATAATACCGCTACGAAACCAAAGACAGCCATCCATGCTGCTCTTCTTCCTTTCCAGCCATACATTAACCGAGCATGCAAGTAACCTGCATAAATAATCCAAGTAATCAAAGACCACGTTTCTTTGGGGTCCCAAGACCAGTAAGTTCCCCAAGCATAATTTGCCCATATTGCGCCCGTAATAATGCAGAGCGTCAAAAGCGGAAAGGCAAAGCCAACAACTTTATAGGCCAGTTCATCTAGTACTTCTAACGCAGGGAAACGCGAGACAATCCCCTGCGGGCTGCCTTTTTTTTCCGGTGTCTTCTTTACTAAGTTTAAGCAGATACATAATCCCCAACCCGAAAGATACGGCAAAAGCACCATAGGCAAACATTGCTGTAATTACGTGGAATGTGAGCCATTGGCTCTTCAGTGCTGGAGGTACGGCTTGAGCAATTCTTTCTTCAGGCCCCATGCTCATAATAATGAACATCAAAAGCAGGAAAGGAATAGGCATAACAAAGGCGCCAAGGGACCTGAGTTTATAGCGAAATTCAGCATATAGATAAACCGCCATAATTCCCAAACAAAACGTCAAGAGGAATTCATAGCCATTGGAAAGTGGTGGATGACCTGACGTGATCATCCTGAGGATGATGGCAACAGTGCTGGCGATTACTCCAATGATCGTAAGAGACGTTGCTAAACGCCCAACAAATTCTTTTTTGGTACCTAACCAAACCCAGTACAACACCATACATAAGGTACAAGCCATTACCAAAATATAAAACATACTTGTTTCGAGGCTTTCTAACATACTGTGCCCTCCTCGTTATCCCAACATTTTTGTGACAGAACTAACAAATTGTTCTAAAGCTTCGCGGGTACTAACTGTCGTCTTACGAGATAACACTCCCACTGTTAAGGTCCCTTTTATTTCATTTTCGGATTGTAGAATCCCTGAAAGAACCACAGGTTGCCAGTAAAAGGAAAGCAGTAATCCTCCCAGCAACAGCCCACAACCTAGCCAAATAACAGCGACCCCTGGATCCTTCTTGACTTGTAACCCGGTAAATCCGGCTAAGCCATTAAACGTTAATTTATATTTTCCTTGAACATCAATCGTTTGACCGGACGTAAGCTTTCCAGATTGAACCGGATCCGCTCCGTTACCTTTATATACTTGAAAAAGAACGTCTGGTTTCTGTGACGACGAATTCCGATCAATTGCTGTTACGAGATAGAGATCAGTTCCTGGAGCTTGATAATAACTTTGTCCCTGATCCTGCAAAACGACCGGAGTTTTTTGACCGTTCATATCTGCCGTAAAGCTGGTACCATTGGCAAAATTTGCTTGATAGAAGGTAACTCCCTTATACTCAAAGGGATGGTTTACCGACAAGGTCTTTCTAGCCACTTCTTGTCCATTTTCTAGAATGCTCATATCCGTATACCAATTATCTCGTTCACCATTGGGTAACATCCGATCCTCAGCAGAATTAATGCGAACGCTAAACGTATCTGTGACCTGCCCTTTAGAGAGCTGAATTGTTTGTATGGGAAGGGTATTTCCAGCCCCAGCCATAAAGTATCCTTTAAATCCTAAGACGGAACCTAATAAAGCTCCGATGACTAAAACTACAAACGAAAGGTGGGTGATAAACGATCCCCAGTTTCCTAAGCGGCGCTTTATAGCTAAAAAACTCCACTGATCAGATTGGTCGCTAAGCTTAAAATGATATCCTTTTTGCTTCAAAACCTCCTGGACTGATTCCCGCAACGGAGCCAGCTCTCCTTTAACCACTTTTCTAGTCTTCTGTGGAACTCTGTTAAGATCAGTTGGAGGCGTTAGGTTAAACGTGCGACGATAAATACCACCCAGTCGCTGAAGACTACACACAATGAGGTTGATGCACAAAAAACCCAGCAGCAAGCGAAACCAAAAAGTATTATAAAGATGTGTAAACCCCATCATTTGCCAAAGTTGGCCCACAGTTTTAGCTTTTTCGGGATCCTGCGCTGTTTGTGGTATTAATGTGCCTATTCCTGCCACAAAAGCAATAATACCCAACAGGGCTAGTCCAAGTTTCATTGAACTAAAGGCTCCCCAAATTCGGTCAGTTAAACCCTTTGAATTTTCAACCATTAAATTGCCCTCCTAAGTCTAAGACCTGTCGTTGTATTATTTGCACAACTTTATTGATATATGCGATATTCAATCAATAGCCTTACTTGCCCCTTACTTCTTAATAACACCTTCTAAAAGCATAGAAAGTTTATATTGAATGTTTTCCATAAAAGGAAGTTCCAGGTTGCTGCACATCGTGGACTGAAGAATACCGGAAAACATCTCATTAATAATATCGGGGGGAATATCTCTTCTAAGCTCATTATTATCTTGTCCTTCTAAAATGATACTGGATAGAACCTCTTTAAATCTAAGACCATGAGGTGCCTTCCTATCGACGTTTTCGTTATTTCGGTAAAAGTTCATATATAATCCTATTAATGGCTGGTTTTCTTCATAGGTTTTTCCTACAACTTGCAGCATTTGGGATATTTTTTGGGCTGCATTAAACGAGGATGTTCGTATATCTTCAATAGTTTGTTGAGCACTGGTTATTCTTTCAGCAAGGCAGTATTTAAGTATTGCTTCCTTGGAGTCGAAGTAATTATAAAAAGTGCCCGTTCCGAGGTCTACTTCCTCCATTATTTCGGCAACAGTAGTTTCATTCAGTCCCTTTTTATAAAATAATTTTAAAGACATTTCGGATATTGTCTTTTTAGTCTGTAGTTTTTTCCTCTCACGCCTGCTAATTTTTTCTTGCTGCATTTCTACCACCTCCCGAAAGATTTTAACCTCCTTAAAAATGAATGCTCTCAATTATTGAACTTGTTCATTTTTATTATATTTGTAAGTCTTGAGGCTGTCAACAGATGAATGCACTCATCTTGAGATTTCATTCAGCAATTTTGAACACCAAAAAGAAAGGGCTACTCTAGGGTAAAAGTAGCCCTTATAATGATCAAAATAACTCATTCAAAGCTGATATCGCTATTTTCAACCACTTTGTCCCATGAATTATTTTTCCTATGAGGACCTTTGGCGAGAGGGACTTATATCTCATGCTCCTGAATCAGGTAGGGGCACAGGTTCTGGAGTGTGACAAGACGTTGTACATGAGGAATGCTGCCACAGACCGGTCTCTGCTCCGCTATCAATAGATGTAATCTTGTTACCTACACCAACTAAGGGGTTATTATCATTGGTAACGCCGAGCAACCCTTTTCGGAAATATCCATGGGATACTGATATATGACATGAAGAACAATCAAGCCCTACATGCCCCCCCGAGCTGTCCGAAAAATTATGCAGGTTTGGTTGCAAAGCGTTGGAGAAACCAGAAGTAGTGTTATCTGCTTGACTTGGAGTTCCATATTGTGATGAGGCATGACATTTAAAACACAACTCATTGCCTGAACTTAACGTAATATTGCCTGATTTAAGCGTATGAGGGTCATGACAATTGGCACACTCTGCCTGGTGGCGATACGTTTGTGAAAAGTCAGTTTTGACAGTTGTATGGCAACTTAAACATTGATTATTAACTGGTTGAACGTTCAAATTTTGGTTCGCTGAACTGTGGGGGGCATGACAAGAACTACAATCTATTCCCTCATCGAAATGAATTGATGACTTATAAGCAGATTTATCCCATCCCTTGGGATCTTTTGAGTTATGACAGACGATACAGAAGTCGACCCCTTGATAAGCGGTCGTCGTGCCATCTGAAGCACGAAGCAAGTTCGGATAATACTGTCCCTGCCCATCTTTATCTCCATGAGGGTTATGGCAATCTGTACATTGCAGTATGCTTGTAACGTTAGGGTTACCGGTATCCATGATCGGGTGATAACTTTGAGTCACACCTGTTTGATTCATAATTTGCTTTAAGTTAGTACTGCTTCCAGAACCGTCATGACAGGTATAGCATACTTGGGTCTGAGCACTTTTGCTTAGGAGCCCCTTTCCTTCAGCAGTATGGGTTTGATGACAAGATTTACAGGCAGAACTATTTAAGATGTAGTTACCATGGGGATCAAAATTAGGTTTCGTACCTGTTGTGAATGACCACTCGAAATCTTGGGCTAGCGGTATTTCATTACCATTTATATCTTTATTTGTTTCTTTAACATCTTTGGTAATCGTCACTTGATAGTTTTCATTGGGTTTTAAATTTGTTGTTGGTGTAAATTTAGCCGTTCGAGTTTGCAGGTCATACGAAATGCTTTGTGCAGATACTGGATTGCCTGCTGAATCGTTAAGGACAAAGGTAGAGTTAGTAATGGTACTGGGGTCCATATCATGATTAAAACTAGCTTGAATGAGCTTGCTCAAGCCAACCATCGAATCCCCAGGCAATGGTGTCGTCAAAATAACGGAAGGAACTACAGCTTGCGGAGAATCAGCCGTTTTAAAGGACCAGGTATAATCTTGAACCAAAGAAGTATTATTGCTATCCTGTACACCCGTTGTTATAACGACCTGATAATCTGTCGATAACTTGAGTGGAGCTGCTGGAATCAGCACAGCTATAGGATTCGACGGGTTAGTATTCGTAGGGTTTGTAGCCTCATAGTGAATACTTAATAGATTAACTTCTTGTGTAGAATTTTTCACTGTTAACTTGCAATTTGCCGGTGTAAAGGTTGCTGGATTCATGGCCAGGTCAAACGTAACATAAATAGCGCTCTCAGGGTCTACCTGCGTTTGTCCAGAGGCTGGGAGAGTGGAGATTACGGTTGCTGTTCCCGATGTCGCATAGACAGGAGAAGGTAAGTTAAATAGAATAATTATTAGAGTTGTAATTAAGGTAATGCTAAAATAATTTTTAGCGCTCACTTCATTCCCTCCTCCCACTAACAGGGCCAGTATTTTTGCTTCATAATTGCTCTTATATTAATCCTCATTTTTTATGGCAGTCTTCACACACTTTCATGCCATCCATTCTTTTTAAATCTGTTGATACAGTCGTTTGAAGACTAGTTCCATCCCCTGCCACTACGGTGGAAGCATTAGCATCTTTAACCGTTGAGCCGTGGGAATAGTGACAGGTAAGACACGTTATTTTATCCGTATTATCCCTAGCTATCCCTTCAAGAGGCAGAGTAGTCGTTAAGGATTTGTCAGCCGGAGCAATATTTACAGGATGGCGATACATTCCTGGCGTATTATACTGTGACGCGGTCGGTGCCCCTGGTCCACTCCCGCCAGCGCCAGCAGCAGCAGCAGTATAGTCAGCGTGGCAACCCTGGCAAAGACTTTCGACCCCTGAGATATACACTGGAGTCTCACCCGAACTTGGATCGTTAGCCTTGGCACCCGCAACCACGTTGACATCGACCGGGGTCAAGGTATTTGGCGCTGTAGGAACAGAAATAGTATTCTTTAACATCCGGTAATTACCGGTAGCGTGCCCACTGTGACAAGAAGTACAACCCATGGTCTGGCTGGCGTTCATCCCACCGGGTGCTGCTACAGCCGTAGTCTCATCGAAGATATGGGCAGACGTAGTAGAATCACCATTCCAAACATCCCCATCAACTCCATTATGCCCAAACGCTCCACCTAAAGAACGCGCAATACCATCCACTGTCTTAGTATAACCATTGACCACATCATATTTGGAATTTGTTAATCCCTCATGGCAAGTAAGACATAAGGCCGAAGCCGTCGGTACATTAAGGAGTTGAGCCGTTTCCCCATTATGAGTGATATGACAGGTCTTACAAAGATTAGTATTACTCATATAGTTGTCATGGACATTTATATCTGGAGGAAAGACATTAACGGGCCTGCTGAAAGGACTATCGGTAGTTGTCGTACCGACGGTCTCTTTGCTCCTGAGATGGTAAATGACGTTGGTATAATTCGCGACTGCGCTATCAGTCCAAGTTAAAGTAGTCGTATTGGTTAAAGGCACAAATGTTAGACCACCGTCGGTACTCTTCTCTATATCATAGCTGATCGTACCACCGCTTGCGGGTGGTACTGATTCCCAGGTAAGTGAGACCTGGCTGGTATTAGGAGGCTGGTTTTCAGGCGCTGCTATGTCAACCGAGACTTCGTTGATGCCCTGTAATATGTCTGCTTTAACCACTTGATCAGGCCAAAAGAAAGACAGGCACATGATAACACCAAAGAAGAGAAGCAATAAATAGCGTTTAGAGAAGATCACCATTATTCACCCCGCCCTTCTTAATAAATAGTACCCCTTGGGCGCATATGTTCCTCTTTCGCTCAGGAGCTGATTACATTACGACTTAAGAAGCTTTTTTCATAATTATTATAGAAAGGTGCAGGATTTCCATGTTAGTAGCCGTAAACCTGCACCCTGTTATTTTCTCGATCAGTCACATAAATTCTTCCTTCGTTATCAAGGCAGAGTCCGTTTGGGAAGTTGAACTGGCCATTACCACTACCATTACCGCCGAAGGTCCATAACTCATAACCGGCCTCGTCAAAAGCCCGGACGCTATGCAAAAAAACATCGACAACAAAAATAAACCCTGAATCAGTGACCGCCAGGCCTCTTGGCAGAGCAAGCGGGCCATTTTTTCCCTGTGATCCAGTAATCTTATACAGAAACTGCCCCTTCTGATCAAAGATCTGAATCCGGCCGTTATTAGAGTCTGACACATAAACCTTGCCGTTTTTCCCAACGTCTAAGGCATTAGGATATTGAAATTTACCATCCGTTGTTCCTGATCCACCAAAATATCGTAAAATTTTGCCACTAGCATCCATAACTATAACCACCTGATTGCCTACATCAGCCACATATATAAGGTTATCCATCCCGACCTGAACCGCTGTCGGGCGAATAATTTCTCCTTGTTTACCAGTCGTTAAGGTCAGCCTCTGTTTATTGAGAAGCGGCTTTTGCTCATTACCTTTGGCATCAAAAACAAATAATTCCATTAAGTTGGAATCAGCAACATAAAGCATATTATTACTGAAAGTGAGTGCAAAGGGATAGTTTAACTTTCCCTTCCCCCAAGTAGCGGCCCATTTACCATTACGACTATACACCTGAACCTGGGAGTGTCCTGTATCAGCTACAAAGACACGGTCAGCGGAAACTGCGACAGCTAACGGACCCTTTAGTGAATTGCCTGAGTTGGCGGGATTATACGAATTATTTCTCCCATCGATTGTGTATAGATAGTGAGGTAGACCCGCTTTGACAGTTTCGGCGGTCAAGGGAGCAACCGAGGGTCCAGAATGAACTTTCCACCAGTATCCTCCGATTCCGATAACAGCCAACAATATTAAAACAGCAATTAAGCGGTTTTTCTTAAAAAAAATTTTCCGTTCGAAGCGGGCGAATCGTGAAAAAACCATATCTTTAACCTTCTTCCCCAGTACAAGGCGGTCAATTTTCCGTAAGCGGCCCGCGTGCATCTGGTGTACTTTCAGATTAGTTTATCCATTACATAACCCCTCCATGTAAATTATTTAACTGAATAAGAGGTCTGATTCAAATCTAGTTAGGGGGTTTTAGAGAAACCACCTGCCCTAGGCAGGTGGTTTCTGTTGGTTTAGACGTTTGTTTCTACTTCTTGGTTATAATTATTTAGTACCATAAGGGAGAGTAGTTGCATTAGGATCTACCCAACCAGTAGGAAGGCTTGTACCACCAGTGTTATACTCAGTAGAAGCATTAACACCGGAGCTGACGCCTCCTTGTACCCATTCGTTGTTGATAAAGTCTCCGGAGTGGGAGCTGGTATGGCACTTCCAGCAAACTGACATGTTCGTGTACCGTTTGAGAGCTGAAGATGGGTTCACATCGAGCAAGTAGTTTGTTGCGCCTGCCACATCACCGGCAAATTGTCCTCCTGGAGCACTCAATGTTGCAACTGATTGATCTTTAGAATCGAGCATTACAGTAACGTCTGTACCATGTGCGAAGTGACACTTCAAGCAAGTATAGGTGTCGCTAGTTGTGGTGTGACGGAATGCTTGAGACCATACACCCGTTTGGGTTCCAGATTTAGCAAGGTAATCAGTGTGGCAGGCGGCACAGAAATTAGCAATTTGCACACCATACCCAGCCTTAGCGTAGCTATTGATATCGACTTGTTTAACTGGAATACCATTAAAGTTTCCTTCATCAATTGAGCTGAAGTCAAATTTAACAACAACTGCACGAGAAATGTCTACGGTTGCAACTTTAGTAAGACCGGTTGCAAGACCGTCTTTCACATATGCATATCCAAG
Organism: Desulfosporosinus cupriresistens; assembly: GCF_001707885.1. Classification (GTDB taxonomy): domain Bacteria; phylum Bacillota; class Desulfitobacteriia; order Desulfitobacteriales; family Desulfitobacteriaceae; genus Desulfosporosinus. The sequence goes on from NZ_MASS01000010.1 coordinate 66,336, forward strand.
CTTAAGGATTAGATCAGTGGTTGTGGTGGGATTTGGAGAGTATGAAAGTTTCGCTTTGCTAGCATCATAGAAGTTGGTAAATGTCGTATACTTACCACTACCCGCGGAGTCATTAATCCATGGAGTTATATCACGAACCCAAGTTGTACCACTTTTTTTCATCAAAACAATAACTGGAACGCTTGAAGCTTCCTGGGAAACAGGATTTGCTCCCAAAGTAGCATCTCCGGCCGTCGTTCTATAGGCAATGACGTCAACGGGTACGGCAGTAGTCGCTGGCAAAGTAGTGTATACTGTTGCTCCAACTACTTTCAAACCACCACTTTTTACTGGTACATTGCCAGTAGATGTAGTTCCGTCTGCATTTAAATAAGTTCCAACTGTTTTTTCGAAGTACATATCAGTGCTACCGATACCGTTCGGGTTGTAGTTAAGCAAACGGTCACTGTACGAACCGTGTGGAGAATGGCAGCTTGCGCAGTTAAATTCTGAGTTCCAGCCTGTTCCTCCATCGACATTTGAGCTTGTATTCTGATGGTTACCACCAGGTGCCGCTTTGGTTTCCATAGCACCTGTCGATAGATGCATAGATGCGTTTCCGGCCTTGTTGCCACCAAAGGTACCAGCTGTGGAACCTTGGAAGACGTTCAAGACGCCAAGGGTACCATCATGACAGGCAATACAGGTATCATACACTCCGTCTTTGAAGGTTAAGTTATCGCCAGCCGCGGTGTGTGTTTGGTGACAACTTGCACAGGAGTCGGTGTTGTTTTGGTACTCCCCGTGAACTCTCTCTTTAGGTTTGACTTTAGCTACTGAAGTGGCTGTTGTACCATCATTAGTTCCTACACCTACCCCAGTTTGGTTGGCATTAATTAGACCATTGTCATGAGCAGCGTCTGTCGTGGAAATAGTAGTTGTAAGATCATTTCCCGGTACCTGATCACCAACAGGATATTGAATAGGATAAGTTCCTCCAGCGGTGTTAGTGCCATCACCACTAGTATTGGCTGCGAAAGCTACGCCTACTATCGATAATGATAATACCATAGTAAGTCCCAGTACCGAGCCTAAAAATCTTTTCTTCATCTAATCGGTTACCCTCCTTCTTTTTACGCAGAACAATTTCCTTCTTCCTATATGCCTTATCTAGCCTTGCCTATAGGACCCCCCCCCTCAATAATCCCCATTGATGAATCCGTATTACTTATACACAGCAACTCTCTGGTTTGAAGAATCGGTAATGTAGACATTGTCATTTTCGTCTACAAAGAGTCCGTTGGGCAGAGAAAACTGTGTATTGGATTCCCCGTTGCCACCAAAACTGAAAAGTTTCTTTCCTGTCTTATCACTTAGGTCAAACCCATTAACGAGATGCGTAAGATTGCTTACAACGTAGAGAATACCGCGAGAATCAACCCCAATACCTCTTGGGTTCACGAATATAGAATCACCAGCACCATTTGCAGATCCGTTAATGGAGCGTACATATTTGTAATCTTTATCAAAGACTTGCACTCTTTGATTGCCCGTATCCACTACATAGAGGTTTCCGTCTTTATCGACCGTGAGCGCGTTTGGTGCCTGGAACTGCCCTGCCTTCTGGCCTAGCCCGCCAATTTCCTTGACAAGCTTTCCTTCCATATTGAAGACTAGAACCTTACTTTTCTTGATATCCGTGACATAAAGTTTGTCTCCAGAAATTCGCAGACTCCCTGGTGCTTCAATCAGCTTTTCATTGGGATCTTTCTCAGCAAAATACTTTATGAATTTACCTTTGCTATCAAAAATAGAGATACAGCCATTGTAGAGATCGGAAACATAAACTTGGCCTTGTTTATCCCCAGCAATCCCATAAGGAAATTTAAATTCTCCTTTTCCTGTCCCTTCTTTGCCAAACTTGAAGAAAGGGGTTCCCCCTAGGTCAAAGACCTGAACTCGTTTATTATTAGTGTCTGTTACATAGACAAATTGGTCTATTACAGCAACGTCCATGGGCTTGTTGAGGGCGTCGTCACCGAAACCGCCGTAGATCATCTCGCTAAAGACTGGTTGAGCCTTACTATTAACGACCTTCTGAACTTGCGCCGATAAGTTGGTGTCTTTCCATAAGAAGAAATAACAAAACACTGTCGTTACTAGAACAAATGTTGCTAACATACTAAGATACACTTTATTTTTTTTCATTATCTCACTCCATCCCTATTACTTGAGACGCTCTAAAGCTACGATGGCGGGTTTGTAAAGAGGATCGTACGAGAGAACTTGTTTGTAGATCTGGGTAGCTTCATCTTTTTGCCCTTGAGCTTCTGCTACCATACCAATCTCATAGATAATATCGGTATTTGCCGGCATCAGCACATTAGCTTGACTTAACGAATCTGTCGCTTCTTTATACATTTTTAGGTTTCGATAGACTATCCCCTTTTGGAAAGGCACCTTGTAATCTCGGGGCGAAAGTTCACCTGCTTTACTCAACTTTTGTAAGGCCTCGTTGTATCTTTTTTCTTTAATCAAAACCAAGCTTAAGTTGTAATAGGCATCGAAATCCTTAGGATCAATAACTAATACTTGGTTAAATTCTTGAATTGCCTGACCATCGTTTCCCTTAAGGAAGTAGGTGTATCCGAGATTTACTCTTGCTTCGGTGTTATTTGGTTCAGTCTGCACCTTTTGTTTGTAAAATTCCAACTGGGCATTGACTCTCTTCATGTCAAGATCGCTCCAGAAGAAATATTTTCCGACACCGTACCATCCTCCTACACTTACTACCAGAGTTAAGAGAATTAAAATTGCGCTGGTCAAAGGTGTGAAGCTATCCTTTCGAGATTTAGGAGACTTAATTGAAGGCGGCTGTTGTACCTTGATGGTTCCAACTTTATTATTTAAAACCAATTTATTTTCAATCATTTTGATTCCCTCCCAATTTAAAAGGTATAATTTTTATTTTTTACTTGATGAATGACATTTCCCGCACGTATTTTCGCTGTGACAGTTATAACAAAACTCAGTTACTTGCGGTTTTTCCGGTAAGGGAACTGGATGGCTCCGTTGCCAGGGAATTTTATTGTGAATCGACGGGTGACAAGTTGCACAAGTAACCTTCGTTACCGGGGAATCCCCTCGTGGATTATTGTCATGACAGGTAAAGCATCTATCTTTATTTTGCTCAGCCAAACCCCCATGAGTCTGATTGAAATTCTCAATATGACTTGGAGGACGTTTTTGGTGACAATCCTTACAGAACGTGTTAGCTTTGGCATAGTCACTTGCTGATATGATTGACGACTTTCCATTGTCCTTAGCAAGAAACTGTTGAAATGCACCATCATTCTCTTTGGAAACTGCCACTGGCTCCTTACTCATATAGGAGTGACATGAATCGCAGCTCTTAATATCCTTGCTTGCTAGTTCTCCATGTCCCCCGTTAATAAAGGTTTCAGCCTTATGCGAACTCGGGGTCATCGAGGTTGTGTGACAAGCACTACAATTTAGGGGTTCATTTCGTACTTTATGGCAATTTATACAGACATCCATGTTTGGTCGAATACTCGACACATCTGACATGAAGTTTTTTCCTGTTGATTCGTCCCATTTTCCGTAATCTGTTACGAAGGTCGCCCGTTTCTCTGCTATATTTCCGTGAGCAACCCCAGTATGGCATTCAGTACAACTGACCCCCGCTTGGGTGTGGCTGCTATGCGGGATAATGAGATCTCCGGAAGGGGTCACCTTCCGTGTATTCATGTCATGACATTGAGTACATGTTGCATCTGGGATCGGTGTTGTCGATGTAATCGCAATCCCATAATTACCCGTAAGAGTGGCAAAAAGCTCCTCTACGGTAATAAGCTTATACTTTACTTTGGTCAGGATACCCGGCTCAACATGGCAGGCAACGCATTCTAACTGACTGTGCGATGAAGCTTGCAATGTATAAAATTCAGGTTTCATTAGATGACACGATGAACAATAAGAAGTCTCGGATGTCTTCTGAAATGTTCCCCAGAAGAGGGCCGCTAAGCCGACTAGTATAAAAAGAACAATTAGTAAAAATTTCTTCTTGGTTTTAAACAATTTGACGCTTATGACGTAGCCCTCCTCTCCATACTTCTGGGGTATATAACATTACTCCGGTCAGACGCATTGTTGCAAACTTCACAATCTGGCACGCAAAAAACATTTCGTAGTATTCGTAGTACAGGAGAAAATATGGCAGTGTAAGCAGACCTCATTACGAACCGGATATCTGATCTCGACCGGTAGAAGATAGTGGCCTCTTACACTGCCCATTAATAATCTTTAGAGGGTTTTAACCCATTTAACGTTATAATCCAACTTTATTTAACCTTATTGTTTTTGAACCAGTGACATTGATCACAGTAAACCGGGTTAGGACTAGGAAGAGCTTGCCCAGTAAACTGGTTTTGTGACGATTGAGGCTGAGGGGTTGGTTTGTCAATATCATGACACGTTAGACAGCCGTCAGATCCTTTTGACTGTATGACCGCAGGATGGGCCGGTAACCATTCTTCTTTGCCGGCTAAGTGTCCTTCAGGCCGTTTGGCATGACAATCTGCGCAAAATGTGTTGCTACGAGCATAATCTTGTACCTTGGTATTCTTGGTCACCAGAACACGCTCTTTTTCCCGTGAATGGCAAGATGCACAATAAGTGACATCTTGGCTGGCAGTAATTCCGTGAGTTGCTTTCCAATCCTCCTTTTGATGAGAATCAGGGGTCTTGATTGCTGTGTGACACGCACTGCAATTCATGGGGGGATGCAATCCGCTATCATTGGTGGGCGTTACGGATTGGGCGGGCTCAGAAAGCTTACCGGTAGCATTTGCTGCTACTTGTTTCAGTTGTCCCTGTTCCTCCGCTCTCTGCTTTTCCGTTTGCCCTTGGCCTTGATTCTCTAACCAGGGCTTCTTCCCTTCGTTTACTTGTTCATGACAGTTAAGACATACTTCCATTGCCAGTTTGGTGTCATCAAAGGTGCTTACTGTTTCGGCCTTAGTTGCCGTCCAAGTCGAATCATCTTTTTTCGCCGTTAAGCCCCGTTCGACAACATAACCGTGAACCACACCAGCGTGACAGGCTACACAAGCAATCCCTTGTTGGAGATGTTTGTCATGAGGAATGATGATATCCCCCGATGCCGTCACTTTACGCGCAGTACTATGACATTCTTCGCACACTTCATTTTTTATCGGGTCAGGCATAACGATTGTTTCTGGGATTTTCCCCGTAAGGTGTAAATATAATTGTTTAAGCGAACTCATCTTATGCGTAACCAAACTCACGGCACCCGGTTCTATGTGACAAGTGACACATGCAATCTTAGAATGAGAACTGGTTTCCCAAGTAGCGTATTCTGGGGACATTTCATGGCAGCTGCTACAGAATTGTGGCGTCGATGTTACCTTTAAAGCCACCCCAGTTAGCAGAGAAATCGCTACAACACCGCCTAAACCAACTAACAACAGTTGTTTGCGGTTAAAGCTTAACAACTTCTTCTTGCCGCCGGTAATAAAGCGCCCTACCTTAGCGAACGATTGTTTGACCCTGCTCCCCATTCTCGTGAAAATCATTAGGTTGACCTCCGTCTTTCTAGGCGTTGATACGATATTATTCGACATTATATTGTTTTTATTTCATTATTTTCACAAATTGTTCACAAATTCGACTTCATTTTAACATAAGTCATTCGATTTGAATACAATTTCAATTACCCAATATATGGAACAGAAAAGGAACCTTGTAATTCATGTAATTACAAGGTTCCTTTTAATTGTTTAAATCTTCAAATGGGAACTTAAAACTTACGAACTCTGATAAACTCAGCTAACTCTTCTAAAGCTTTACGTGTTGGAACCAAGGGGAGTTCTTGAAGATGTTTTTTAGCTTTCTTCACATATAAGTCGACCAGATTCATAGATTCATCGATAGCTCCGGTGCTCTTGATAAGTTCAATAGTCTCGGACACTTCATCATCCGTTTTTTCCATTTTTCCTAGCAATACCTTTAAGCGCGAGGGCTCCTGTGATAATTGAAGGGCTAGAATCATGGGTAACGTCATAATACCTTGACGTAAATCTCCGCCGATCGGTTTTCCGAATTCAGAAGCCTTGGCCGTTATATCCAAAACATCATCGACAATCTGAAAGGCCATTCCCAGTGAATGCCCATAAGCACCCAATGCCCAAACCTGACGCTGGGGAGCTCCCGTAACCAATGCCCCTATTCTGCAACAAGCAGAGATCAACAAGGCAGTTTTACGTTTTATACGGTAGTAATACTGCTTTAGATTTTGTTCTACATCGAAGGAGGATTTAATCTGCTGAATTTCTCCCTGGCACATTTCAACACTAATTTCTGCTAAGATACGCGAAACTTCTGGATGATCTATCTTAGCTATAAGTACCAATGATTTAGCAAATAAATAGTCTCCCGTCTCCACGGAAACTATATTACCCCAGTTAGCCTTAACTGTTGGTCGCCCTCTTCTAGTCATTGATGCATCCACGACATCATCATGGACTAGTGAAGACATATGAATGAGCTCTAAGGCCATAGCCACGGGCATTAACTTTTCCAAGGAATAACCGTAGAACTTTCCAGCTAAGAGCGTAAATGCCGGACGCAATCGTTTCCCACCAGCAGTCAATAAATGGACAGCCGAATCATGGAGAATCGGATAATCCGTCTCCACGAATTTTGTCAGTTCCTTTTCAACCCGTTGTAGATCTGAATTTATCTGATTGAAGAGCCAGAGTTGTTTCAAAAGCGGTTCACCTGCTTGCACCCTTTTCTTCATAAGATACCATATCTAATGGTAGTTCCGCCAGTGGATCATCCGGTTTTTCGTCCTCATACGTCAACAATTTCTCGTCATTACTAATATCTTCCGCTTCTTTTGGTGGGATGACTGTTTCCTGCTCAGAAGTTTTTGACGAAATCGTCTGTTCAAATGCTTTATTTAGAACATTTGCTGGGGTATCTAAAGAACTTTGAAACTCTTTGGTTAACTCATTAGTTGCTTTGCGAATTTCAAAAACTACTTTACCCAACGTCCGAGCGATATCCGGCAGATCCTCTGGCCCAAATAAAATAAGAGCAATAACCAAAATTAAGATGATTTCTGTCAAACCCATGTCTTCGCCCCCTTATTTCAACGCTAGGTCAGTTTCTCTTCTCCGAGCGACCAAATACCCCAGCCAAATGCTAATTTCATAGAGGAGATACATTGGTCCTGCCATGAGGAGTTGGGTAGGCAAATCTGGTGTCGGGGAAACCACAGCAGCCATAATGATGATCGCTAATACTGCCCAACGCCTTTTTTGGGCTAAGGTCTTGGGGGACAGTATTCCTATGCGAATTAAGATCAACAAAACAATCGGCAGTTGAAATACCAATCCAAACGTTAAGAGAAAGGTTAGCAGAAAACTTAAGTAAGACGTTTTCGTCACAAATGGCGTCGATTGAACACCCCCGCCACCTGGAAACATTAAAAACTTAATTCCGACAGGAAGTACCAGGTAAAAACATAAAGCAGCCCCGCCAATAAAGAGAAGTACCGAGCTAGGAACAATAATATATAAATACTTCCGTTCATTTTGCTTCAATGCTGGTAGCACAAAACCCCATATCTGCCACATAATGATCGGAAGCGAAAGCGCAACACCAATAAACAGAGAAACTTTCAGCTTAACCAACATTGGTTCCATTGGAGTTGTAGTGATGAAATTAATAGTTTTTAACTGGGTCACCGGACGTGCTAAATAGGCAAAAGCTTGATCACTAATGAACCATCCAATAATGGTTCCAAGCGCAATGGAATAAGCTGCTATAACTAGTACTTTGCGTAGGGCTTTAATATGTTCCATCAACGGCAAATTGCCCTCATCGAGCTGTCGCTTACGCCTGCGCATTCACCTACACTTCCTTCCCGTACTCCTTTAACCACTCATAGTGCGTATTGCGTTGGACAGCTTGATAACCGGCATCTTCAATACAACGTATAATTTCTTGTAACGGGACACGCGTTTGCACACCAGCAGCCCGAACTACATTCTCTTCTAACATAGTACTCCCGAAATCATTAGCCCCAAAACGCAAGGCCACCTGTGCCATTTTTGCTCCTTGGGTAACCCAGGATGCTTGGATATTGGGCACATTATCGAGCATCAGACGTGCTACAGCGAGTGTTCGCAAGTACTCAACCCCTGTACTTCCCTCGCCTCCAAGTTCTGTGTTCGTTGGTGCGAAACTCCAAGGGATGAAAGCTGTAAATCCACTCGTTTGATCCTGGGCCTCACGCACACGAATCATGTGCAGAACCCGTTCTTCAAACGTCTCAACATGCCCAAACATCATTGTCGCGGTGGATTTCATACCTAACTTATGTGCTGTGGTCATTACATCCATCCATTGTTGCCAACTTATTTTATTGGGGCTAATTAGATGACGTACACGATCATCAAGGATTTCAGCCCCTCCCCCGGGAATAGAATCTAAGCCTGCATCTCTGAGACGACGAATGACTTCCTCAAGACTCAGCTGGGATTTGTTTGCTAGATCCCATATTTCTGGAGGACTAAAGGAGTGAACGTGGATGCTGTAATGGGCTTTAATATCGCGCAGGAGATTCTCAAAGTATACTATATCCAAATCAGGATGCAATCCCCCTTGAATCAAGAGCTGAGTTCCCCCCACCGAAATTGTTTCTTCAATCTTAGCATGTAATTCATTGCTTGACAAAATATATCCCTCTGGATCTTCGGGCTTACAGTAAAAGGCACAAAACTTACATTGACATGAACAAACATTGGTATAGTTAATATTCCGGTCAATCACAAACGTGACGACTTTTTCCGGATGCATCTGACCTCGAACGAGATCCGCTCCTTGGCCTAAAGAAAGAAGATCGGCATCTTGTAATAGTTTTACCCCATCCGCGAGGGATAAACGTTCGCCGGATAACCGTCGCTCGATAATTTTCAAGGTATCTGGTTGCATATACTTCCCCCCTGTCCTAATGAGTCCTAAGGACACGATAGAGAATATCTCGTTCCACCGCATCTCGTCCGGCTGTTTTAATCATGTGGATCAAGGCCCGTTTACTCATTCCTAAATTCGTTTCAGCCTCGGCTGAGGTAAAAATTGCTTCCTCCACCACGATACCATCTAAATCATCCACCCCAAAAGCCTGCGAAACTTGAGCTAATTTGGGGCCGAGCATCATCCAAAACGCTTTAATATGATCAAAATTATCGAGAAGAATCCGTGAAAGTGCAAGCATTTTCAGGTCTTCAAATCCCGTTGTATTTTTCACACCCATTATTCCCTCAAATTGCGTGTTCTTGGGGTCACAGGGAAGTGGAATGAACGCTAGAAACTCGCTCTGCCTGTCCTGAAGCGCTCGTAGCTGTATCAAATGGTCAATTCGTTCCTCGGGCCTTGCAATATGCCCGTAGATCATCGTCGCATTTAAGCGATCAGTACCAACATTTGAATGGTTAATAGGATTATTGACCATAAAATAGGTATTGTTGCCGTTTTTTCGTTCACGAACAACATTAGCCATATACCCAAGGGCCAAGAGGTCTTGACTGTTCATCATGCGAACACCGGCATCAAAACCTAATCGTTCGTCATTCTCTACTTTCTCCACTAGGTCACTGAGTTCGCTTTGAGCAAACAGTGCGTGCATAATGTCCCCCTCCTCCACTTTATCATAATAAGACTAAATCCAAGACGGAGAATACAAATAGTAAGATACTCAAATACCCATTAAGGTCGAAAAAGGCAACGCCAATCTTAGAAAAGTCATCGGCAGTGACAAGGCGATGCTGGCGAAAGAGTAGAACAATGGCAATGGCAACACCAAAATAAAAAAGCCAACTCATAGACATAACCACTCCAACGGCAATAAAGAACAGTGGTGCGAGTATATGCAGAAACGACGAAATTTCCAAACCTCTTTGCACCCCAAAAATTGCTGGAATCGAGTGCAGCCCTTCTTTGCGGTCGAATTCTACATCTTGGCAAGCATAAACGACATCAAAACCTGCAACCCAAGTCATGACCCCAAACCCTAAAAGAATAGGTGCTAAAGCCCAATGACCCGTTACTCCGATCCAAGCCCCTGCCGGGGCTAAGCCCAAGGAAATCCCTAAGGTAAGATGGCATGCCCATGTAAACCGTTTGGTATACGAATATAAAACAAGGAAGAAAACGGCAATTGGCATTAACCACAAAGCCAAAAGATTGAGTTTGTACGCCGAATAGCCAAGTAACAGAAAAGAAAGGACCGTATAAAGGTAAACTTCATTTACCTTAAGCTGGCCTGCCGGCAGTGCCCTTTGAGCCGTCCGAGGGTTACGCGCATCAATATGCCGATCAATCAATCGGTTCAAAGACATGGCCGCTGTCCTGGCTCCTATCATGGCTAAGGTAATCCAGAAAAGCTTCGATCCTGACGGAACACCATTTGATGCTAAGAAAGCGCCTAAATATGCAAAAGGCAGGGCAAAAAGCGTGTGCTCAAATTTAATCATTTCAAAGAAAACTTTTAGTTTATGCATACTCTAACTCTACTCCGTTCATCACGATCCTGCCTCAAGAGGATTATAATCTGTGTTTAGCTGCTTGGCTATGTAATGCAACACCTCAAGGAGAGGTTGTAACTGAAGCTGTGATCCAGACGAAATTTCATCTAGGATATTGTTAGCCCGCTGAAGGATCGATTGCACTAATGTCTTCTCTAAACGTTCCTTCCATACACCCCATGCTAATCCCAATTCCCAGCCAAACGCTTCAAGGCGACGCTGTAGAGGCAGAGAAACGCCAGCAAGTTCAGCACTAAGACGGGCCGCTAAGGCGGTTAGTGACGCACTTTCCATTTCAATTATTTGAAGCCATTCATCCTTATTAAGTTTTGAGTCCCGGGAAAGCCATCGAGATATCCCCCCCTCGCTCATTGTTCCTATAACCTGAGCCAGAGGGTCTAGAAAGGGTAGTAGTTTCTCACGGCAGAGCTCTAAAAAGAACTTTCCATATAATAAATCTCCAACAAGCACCGGAAACTGTCGGAGGTCCTCCGCGATATCCAGATCATCTTTCATTAATTCATGAACCCTATTAGCCATAAAAACAAATTGTACAATGGTCGCCAAGGCCTCAGGTTTTTGCCCATTATCGCCACAGGCCCCACTTACGGCTAAAACAATCGCCGGAAAAACCGTTCGATCAAGTTCATCCATATCCAGCTTAACCAATTCTTCAAAATCTGCTGGCTTAAAATTCATTTCTGTGCGCAAACGCGCCTGTACCATGTTCAGTTTCTCTGTGAAGCTGAAATCTACCGGAACCATCTTATCGCTCCTTGTCATCCATTCAGACATTAACCTATTATATATTCGATATACTTACTCAAAGTCCTGCACTTTTTATATAATCTACTCTGATAATATGACATTATTATTGCAATAGTATGTAAACAACCTGAAATACAATAGACCCTGCAACTTCTTCAGTCACAAGGTCTATCAAGTACAGTTTAAAAAGTATAACCCTTGGATTTCTTTTTCCGCACTTGTCTTAGTCCGGAGTAAAATAAATATCCCTCCTAAATATTTACCGCTTCCTTTGGATCCTCAACAATTCCCCGCTTTATTTCCGTTGCGGTCATATGACCTGCTTTGAAATGATCCGTTAAATAGTTACAGGCATCCCAGGGATTGACACGGTCCCCGCAAGTAAAGACGTCTACAGCTGCATATCCGAGTTCTGGCCACGTGTGGATGGCTAGGTGCGATTCAGAAATTACAACTACACCACTCACCCCTTGAGGACTAAACTTATGAAAAACTACCTCACGTACCTCGGCACCAGCTTCTAAAGCTGCATTGACCATAAGCATTTCGACTTTTTCACGATCGTTTAAAATGTCGAAACTACACCCATAAATTTCAGCCAACACATGACGTCCAAGAGAATTTGCCAATTGTGATCGTTGCCCCCTTTTCTACTCAAAAAATAGGAAAGAATCTGAGCCGGTCGTCTCTGCCTCCGGTTAACCCCAAATTTCCATCAGGTTAAATTTTAGCACAAAGTTTAGTGTTGTCAATAAAAAAATTTATTTTTCCTTGATATCCTTGGATAGTTTGTAATTTTACTAGGATGAGGTATGCTTAGGTCCGTTTTCCTCTAAATTACTTATCTATTCACCTCGTTATAACAATTATATGAAAAAAACGGTTCGTTTGAACTTAGTCCACACTCTTATCTGGCCCTCTATGATGTATCTGCGGTTTCTGATAAAGGCTATTGTTTGTCTTAAGAAACTATCCTTTTTCTAGAAATCTGTTCAAGCCCTATGTTATAATTCAAAACGATTAATGCGTTAGAAAAGAAAATATCGAAAAACCTTCTTTTGCTAAGAGTAGCGCCTAGGTTTTTGAAAATCTTCAAACTTCTAAGGGATTTAAACTGAAAATACCGCTTCAGATGATACAATGACGTGTGGATTCTGCGACAGCAAATCTGATTCAAGGGAACTATGGGATAATAAATGGAGGTTTTTCAATGGAGGCAACTAGGCAGTTATTTTGGAATGCCAATGGTAAGAGCATTATGTATTTCTTCGCCCTAATATCATTCGTTGTCTTTATAATAGGTTTCTGTACGAGAATTTGGAGCTGGCAGCAAGGACGGCATTTCTATTATGATAGCTTGGGTTGGAGAATAAAAATGTTTTTTTCATCGATAATCCGCCATGATAAAGAAATTTTCAAAGGGACCTTCCGTCGATATATGCACCTCGGTGTATTTTATGGGTTTATCATTTTAACAATAGGGACTTTGGTTATAGCCATTCAAGATCATTTTGGTATTCAGCTATTCTATGGAAAGAAGTACTTAATACTTAGCCTGTTGATGGATCTGTTTGGTCTAATAACCATGATTGGAATAGGAATGGCCACCTATAAACGATATATTAGTAAACCGGACCATGAAGATTACACGTTCGATGATTCTTTTTTACTTATTCTCGTTTTTATAATTCCTTTTACTGGGTTCATATTAGAGGGCTTACGGATTTACATCACTGGTGATCTTTGGGCACGCTGGACACCAGTTGGTCTATTTTTCGCGATCCTAACTCAAAAAACGGGTTTGTCAGTTGTAACAGCCCTAACTGTTCATGCCGTTATATGGTACTTTCATATGTTGTTGGCCTTTGGGTTTATTGCCTATATCCCTTATTCTAAGTTATTTCATATGGTTGCATCAGGACTAAATATTTTTTTAAGGTCTTTTTCATCTATAGGCGGATTAACTCCAGTGGATATAACCTCCAAAGAACTAAGTAATATTGGGGTTGCTCGTCTCGAAGACTTTAGTAAGAAACAGCTTCTGGAATTAGATGCTTGTATCTCCTGCAAAAGGTGTCAAAAAGGCTGCCCTGCCTATATGAGTGGAGCTCCCTTATCGCCCATAGCAGTAATTCGAAGCTTGAAAAGGCACTCAATCGAGAAGAATTCTTTTTTCAAAGACAGACGTCAGGTATTTGACCACTCTATACTTGACAAGATAATATCTAAAGAGACATTATGGTCTTGTACGACGTGTGGACTTTGCGAAGACAAATGCCCAATCCATATTGAACATGTTAAACGAATCGTCGATATGAGACGAAGCGTGTCTTCCGCTTCGAGCTATCCTCTTGAAATTCAAAAGGTATTCAAAAATATCTCAGATAAGGGGAATCCAAGGGGCCTAAGTTTAGATAGTAAGTTTTATTTGGCAAAAGAATTGCATGTACCTCTTATAAGTGAGAAAAATCAGACAGATATCCTGTATTGGGTAGGATGTCATGGTTCTTATGAATCTCGTAATAAGAATGCCTCACTGGTAATTCTTAAGCTATTTGAAAAGGCGGGTGTTGATTACGCCCTATTGGGTATGGACGAAAAATGTTGTGGGAACTCTGTAAGACGTCTCGGTAATGAAAAACTCTTTCAGCAGTTAGCACATGAAAATGTTAAGACTTTAAACCATTATGATTTCAAGACAATAGTGACTAATTGTCCTCACTGTTACGATACTCTTAAAAATGAGTATCCTCAGTTCGGAGGGCACTATCATGTTTTGCACCATTCTGAGTATATTTTAGAACTTATCAGATCCTCTAAAATTAAACCAAAGGCAGCAACTAATTTCAAAGTCACTTTTCACGATCCATGTTATTTGGGAAGATATAACTCTGTTTATGATGCCCCAAGAGATGTTCTGACCTCAATCCCAGGACTCGAGTTGATAGAGATGAAAAATAATCGATCAAGAGCCTTTTGTTGTGGAGCTGGTGGCGGGCGAATATGGATGGAAGATATTGGACAAACAAAAATTAATAGCATTCTACTAAGTAAAGCCCTTAAAACTGAGTCAGAAATTCTTGCCAGCGCCTGCTCATTGTGCCTAACAACGTTATCGGAAGCCGTAAACAATTCGGACACAAACATAAGAAGCATGGACATTGCAGAAATTGTTTACAATAGTCTATAGTATAGAGGTCGGTTAATTATATTCCCTAATCCAGTCGTTGCAAAGCTTACTTTGACTTGAATGATCCTGATTCTATCCTCCTCACTAAGTGTGCAAAAAATGGAATGGAGGTGAAACTACTTGAGCTTAACCTTGACTGCTGCGGAGGCAGCGAAAATCTTAAAGATTTCAAAATATACCTTTTATGAACTTGTAAAACGAGGAGAAATTCCAGCTAACCACATTGGTAGACAGCTTCGCATTGACCCAGCTGTCCTAGAGCAATATCTCCATGGAACTCTTAGTGTCAAAAACAACACCACTCCTTCAATTATGCCCTCTTACCCTTCGGGGTTGCGAGTTCTTCGCTTCATTGGGAGCCACGATCCTGTTGTAGAGCTTCTATTCGAATTTCTTAGGCATGCAAAGACGCCTGTCGAGTCCTCGATTTCTTTTAAAGGAAGCATGGATGGACTCATTGCGCTTTATCGCCAGGAAGCAGATATTTCAGGAGTGCACCTTTGGGATAACGTGTCTAAAGACTATAACATTTCTTACGTCCAACATGTTATTCCTGAAGAATCTGTTTGTATAATCAATTTAGTCCAACGAGAACAGGGTTTCATTGTAGCACCGGCCAACCCTCTTCATCTACATGCCTGGGAGGATATCACTAAAGAAGGTGTGCGTTTTATCAATCGCCAGAAAGGTTCTGGCACCCGCCTGCGGCTTGATGCCTACCTCCAAGCGGAAAATATTTCTCACCAGCACATCTTAGGCTATACAAATGAAGAAACCACACACTCAGGCGTCGCTTGCCTCGTAGCTAACGGACAAGCCGATGTTGGAATCGGAGTAAAAGCTGCAGCCCAACGACTTGGTCTTGGTTTTGTTCCTCTGTTCCAAGAAAGATATGATTTAGTTTGTTTAGGGCAAACTGCGAAAACCCCTGCTTGGCAACAACTTGTAGATATTTTAAGGTCACCAGGATTTATTCAAGCCATTAATCAACAAGATGGTTATGATACTTCTCTGACCGGAAAAATTCTGCTGAATTCCTAAGACGGGTTTATGAACTGGCTTGATCACGTTACTGAGCGTAAGAACGCTATATAAAGCGTTTTTATATAAAAAATATTAGGAGGAAAAAAGAAATGAAAAAGAAACTGAGACTTCGCCTTAATTTTGGGTTCGCGCTCCTGATGATCGCCGTTATGGCGATTGTTGTTGGGTGTGGAACTACTGCAGCTCCAACAACTCCTACGCCGCAGACAACCGAAGCTCCGAAGCCCACAAATCCTGACCTGATTTTAGCGACCACCACAAGTACACAAGACAGCGGTTTACTCGATGTACTTATCCCAGATTTCGAGAAGAAAACAGGTTATAAGGTCAAAACAGTAGCCGTTGGCACAGGGGCTGCTTTAGCTATGGGAGAAAAAGGCGAAGCTGATGTTCTGCTAGTACACGCTCCAGCCTCAGAGAAAAAGTTAGTTGATAACCAAACCGGGATAAACTATCAACTTGTAATGCATAACGATTTCATCCTTGTAGGACCATCAGCTGATCCGGCTAAAGTCAAAGCAACCAAAACATCCGTTGATGCCTTAAAGGCCATTTATGCCAGCCCTGCAATATTCGTTTCCCGCGGAGATGATTCGGGAACAGATAAAATGGAAAAAGCATTATGGAAGAAAGCTAATCTCACCCCTACTGGAAGTAAGTATCAGGAGAGTGGTCAGGGCATGGGACAAACACTCACCATTGCTTCAGACAAAGAAGGGTATACCCTGACAGACCGCGCCACCTACCTGGCTACGAAGAAAAACTTAAAACTGGATATCGTTCTTGAAGGAGATGCTTCCCTCTTAAACATTTATCATGTAATGCAAGTAAACCCAGAAAAATTCCCTAAAGTCAATGCAGATGGCGCCAAAGCCTTTGTCGACTTTATGATTAATGCTGACACTCAAAAACTCATTGGATCATTCGGCAAAGACAAGTTCGGCCAGGCTCTCTTCTTCCCAGATGCAGGCAAAAAGATGGAAGACCTGGGCAAGTAATTTAGTCTTAAAATTGCTTGAAATCCCATATCTAAAAGGGCAGGTAACTGTATGGAAATGATCTGGCAAGGAGTCCTAGCCGCCATTCACCTCCTTATAACTGGTGATCCCGAGGTAATTGATATTACGCTCCTTACGCTTAAAATATCCGTTACAGGAACGCTAATAAGCCTACTTATTGGGATTCCGTTCGGTACACTCTTGGCTCTCAAACCTTTCCCAGGGCGTCGATTGGTCTTAAGCGTTGTTAATACAGGAATGGGGTTACCCCCTGTGGTAGTGGGGCTTTGGGTCTCAATCTTTCTTTGGCGCTCTGGCCCTTTTGGCTTCTTAAACATTATGTATACACCAACAGCTATTATCATTGCCCAAGCAATCATTGCCTCTCCTATTATCGCAGCTTTAACTTGTGCCGCTCTTCAACAAACCAATCCCAAACTTAGGCTTCAAATCCGAGCACTAGGTGCAACTCGCCTTCAGTATACTTGGCTACTTCTTAAAGAAGTCCGTTTTTCCCTACTTGCCGCAATTATTGCGGGTTTTGGGGCCATCGTTTCGGAGATTGGGGCGTCTATGGCGGTAGGGGGAAATATTAAAGGACAGACTCGTGTTCTAACAACTGCTACTGTCTTGGAAGTTTCCAAAGGTAACTTCGACATCGCTATTGCTTTAAGCGTTATTTTATGTTTACTCGCCTATGGAGCTACATTAGGCCTAACCATCCTCCAACAGAAACAGCAAGGAGGGGCATAAGGTGCTTGAAGCTCAGGGGATAACCTGGATAAAGGAACATAAAACTATATTGCAAAATATACACTTTCATCTGTTACCTAGAGAATGCGTCGGGCTGATCGGACCGAACGGATCCGGTAAAAGCAGTTTGTTAAAAATCCTCTCTTTTTTAGAAGTTCCAACATTAGGTCAGCTGTATTTCCAGGGACAACCCATGCCAAAGACTGTTCCGCTTCCTATTCGTCGTAGAATCGCTATTGTATTTCAGGAACCTCTTTTATTAAACACCCGAGTTTTTGACAATGTTGCCATCGGATTAAAAATCCGAGGCATCACTAAGGGGAAAATACGGGAACGGGTGAACTATTGGCTGGAACAACTCGGAGTAATTCATCTTTCCAAACAATTGGCACTATCACTCTCCGGAGGAGAAGCTCAACGCGTAAGCCTAGCACGAGCCTTTGCCCTGGAACCGGACGTTCTGTTTTTGGATGAGCCGTTTTCAGCCCTAGATGCTCCAACCAAAGAGGGCCTACGTACTGACCTAGCTCATGTTTTCAAATCTACTCATACGACAACTGTGCTCGTTAGCCATGATTTTAAGGATATCGAACATTTAACAAACCGAGCCTTGATTCTCCTTAATGGTCGAGTAGTGGCTGATGGATCTCCATCCGATCTACTGAGAAACCCTCCAAAAGGAGAGGTCGAACGTTTTATCGCCCACTTTGCCTCTAACCCCTACAATTGTCCAACCTAGACCCCTTAGGGCCTATGTTTTCTTTTGCGACGCAAGAAGAACCTTCCCTGCTAGCATGCACCACAAATGTAAGCAGGGACGGTTCTTTCTTATATACCCTTCAAAGGCCGTATGTGAGTCAAGAACTGTTCCTTCTCTCACTTATACTCCAAGTTAATAAAAACCCTCCAAGTGCCTTTTCTGACTCTCCTGACATCCTTACCTACTAAAGTACATGCAAGGAATGTTCTCCGAGTCAAAAAAACCGAAAAGGCTCTTGAGGGTACCCCCCCAAGAGCCTTTTCTTTGTATATCTATTCAGCAAAGAATTAGATTACATTGCGTTCTTATAGATTTGGATAACTTGTTCAAGTGTTGCAGTACGAGGATTGGTGAATTGACAAGCATCTAATTTAGCATTTCCAGCCATTAGCGCGAAGTCTTCTTCTTTTACATTCAGCTGATTTAACCCGGAAGGAATTCCGACATCAGCTGACAAGGTAGCAATTGCGGTTAAGCATTTTTCAGCAGCCTCTCTGACAGAAAGACCATCAATGTTTTCTCCCATTGCTACAGCGATCTCTGCAAAACGATCGAGGTTACCAATCATGTTAAAGCGACAAACGTGTGGGAGGAGGATAGCGTTACATACGCCATGAGGCAAGTTGTAGAAGCCACCTAATTGGTGAGCCATTGCATGAACATAACCTAAGCTAGCGTTATTAAAGGCCATACCAGCTAATAATTGAGCATAGGCCATTTGCTCACGCGCTTCAAAATCATCGCCATTAGCTACAGCACGACGCAGATATCTAGGAATTATTTTAAAAGCCATTAAGGCAGCCGAATCTGTCACAGGTGTAGCAATCGTGGAAACATAAGCCTCGACAGCATGGGTAAGGGCATCCATTCCTGTAGCAGCAGTTAAGCTAGGAGGTTGTTTCATCATCAACAAGGGATCATTGATGGAGACATTTGGGGTTACATGCCAGTCAACAATAGCCATTTTAATATGACGTGCCTCGTCTGTGATGATACAGAATCTTGTCATTTCAGCAGCTGTACCAGCGGTGGTGTTAATAGCAATCATCGGAGCCATCGGCAATGGAGATTTATCTACGCCTTCATAGTCGTTAATTCTTCCGCCATTACCTGCAACAAGTCCAATTCCTTTTGCGCAGTCATGTGAAGATCCTCCGCCCATGGATACAATCAGGTCACAACCTTCTTTAGTATAGATGTCAAAGCCATCATGTACGTTTTTATCAGTTGGGTTTGGTTCAGCACCGCCATAAATTACGACTGGGATGCCCTCTTTTGAGATAATGTCAGCAATTTCCTGGGCCATGCCAATTTTTTCGAGATAGGCATCGGTCACCAATAGTACTTTTTTTCCACCCAGTAATTTAGCTTGTTTCCCTGTTTCTTGAGCTGCACCGGCTCCCATGAGGTTTACTGTTGGCATAAAATACCCATATACTTGATGAATAACTGACATTTTTGTTTCCTCCCATTTCTTGGCGCTAGCCTTAATTTGTTTTTCAATAGTGACACAATATTTTCTCTTAATCAGCCTTGTCACTTTTGGTTATCTTTATACATTGCAAGAATCACGCCAACAATTAGAATATTTAAATATTCTTTAATATTTTCAAATATATTTAAATATTTCTCAAATTTTTCGCTTAAACTGCTTACTAGCTCGCTCAAAGAGACCCTCTCTGTGTTATATTTTAACTCTTTGTTTCCTATGAATTCGTTTTACTGCCCTAGTTTGACGCACTCTGCTCGGAACAGCGTTTCATTTCGGAACACTTCCCTTGTAATAATTAGTACAATATAGACAAAAAAAGGGTGATAATGTAATAAAAACACTATCCGACCTGATATTAACCCCACAATCTTGATAATGCTTGCTTAAACAATATTTAGGACCAGAGCTTAAACTGCCCTGGTCCTCGGTTGATCGTGCTTAACCTACTTGTGTGATATTCCGCGACACTATTCAGCACTGGTTGGGTCAATTATAGATTTTACTTCTTCGACGCTGTCAGCTGGGAATCCCCCCATCCGAGCATGTTCTCGAATGATTTCCGCATTAGGAGCGATATAGACGCAATAAATTTTCTCGCCAGTAACATAACTCTGTAGCCACTGGATCTCCGGGCCTAATTTGCTTAAAACTTCTCGGGATCTTTGCGATATACCCTGCAATTCGGTCTGGGATAGTGCACCAGCCCCTGGTATAGCTCGCTCAATAACATATTTAGGCATAAACATTCCCCTTTCAACCTTACATTCAACTATTCCAACTAGAAATTCGAATTTACCCAGCAAAAATTGCTAGCTCTAAATTTGATGTGCAATAATTGCGCCATTAACTGACTATTCTGGATTACCGCAAAAAATTGTCTAAACTTAAACAGGGATAGGCTAGAAAACTTTGCTTAAGTTTATACTTTTTGATAGTACGAAAAAGGCTCTGGATAATCCCAAGAGCCTTTTTCTATTCCCTTAATAATCAGAGAAAAAAATTTGTGAACAGGTCTATTGTTGAATTTCTTTCGTGTAGTGGCGCGGGGAGTTGGGAAGGTAGGAGAAGGTTGCGTTAAAAGCAACTCATTGGTCTAGGATACCTCTGGTGGCTGTATGGTTTAGATATTTCAGGCGGTAATTGGAACCTTCTCTACAAATTAAATTTAAACAACCATAACTTTGTTCGAAACGAAAGACGTTTACCAAAGGAATCCCTAGGATATGACATAAAATCACTCTGTTTGCACCCGCATGCCCGATAATTAGAATAGTTGTCCCATCGGATTGGGCCAGGCTTTCAAATACCGGAATCACTCTTTTGTAACAGTCTGAAAAGCTTTCCCCATTCGGTGGGCTGTAATTGGCAATATCTTCACCACGCAGTTTAAATTCCATAGGATACTTCGTTTTAATACTAGAAAACAATTCACCATCCCAATCACCCATATTTAATTCTCGTAGACCCACATGGGCTGCGGGAACAATTTGGTGGACAGAAGCAATGATGTGTGCTGTTTGTTGCGATCTCTTTAAATCACTGCAATATATATTGTCTAAGGGCACTTGACAAAAGAAATTCTTCAACGCCTTAGCCTGCTCTTCTCCTTGAGTACTTAACGGAAGGTCCAACCGACCAATGTAGCGTTTCTCTTTACCTAGACCAATGTCGCCGTGTCTAGCTAAATAAATTAACTTCTTATCCATTATACTTGAGGATCATTTCGTCTTGCCGTTCTGATCCAACTCCCTTTGCACTTTAATCAACTCACTCAGAATGCTTACGGCTATTTCTTCAGGTGTTTCTGCCCCAATTTTAAGACCGATCGGCGAATACAATTTCTCTAACAGTTCACTCGAAACTCCTTCTTCCTCTAATTCGGCGATTAATGCTTTAACCCTTTTGCGACTCCCGATCATGCCAATATATGAAGCTGGTCGGTCAATTACTTTCCGCAGGCATGCTTTATCATAACGATGCCCTCTAGTAATAATCACAACAAATGTTTGCGGATTAATATTTATGGCATCTATGGCGTGTTCAAAATCATTGCATATTACTGTATCTGCTGTGCTAAAACGAGCAGAATTAGCGAAGGAGGGGCGATCATCGACTACAGTAACCTCATAGCCAACCATTTTGGCCATAGAGGCTAGCGGGCGGGCAATATGTCCTGCCCCTAAAATCAACAATTGTACCACTGTTGTTGGAGGCTCTATCAGCAATCGGTAAGCCGCTTTCGCCGCTGAAGAGATGCATGACTCAAACTCAAAATCTAAGCTAACTAGAGAAGGTTTGCATCGTTTCCCCTCTGTTTCGGCACTCTCTCGCGCAACTCTATTAAGTTCATCTAAACCAAGATCCCCTACGAGTTCTTCGTTATTTTTTATAAACAGCTTCTTGCCTATTAATTCTTCCTCAGTTGCTTCAATCACAGTTACTAGTATGGGGTTATTATACCTTTCTAAAGCAGACAGATATTCTTTGGTAAGATCTGTCTGTTCCACAGCGCTTTGAGAACCTAAATAATCAATAAATAATCCCATAATACCTCCGCAAACCATTCCTTCCTCTTGAGCAACGTCTGCGGTCATATTCAAGAAATGAATCTTAGGAGTGTGCGATAATAAAACATTGAGCGCCTCTCGTCTTGCCTCAGCCTCGCCGCATCCACCGCCGATGGTTCCAACGGTTGTTCCATCAGCAAAAACTAGCATTTTAGCTCCAGGTTTACGGGGAACAGACCCTAGCACACTCGTTACAGTAATTAGAGCCGCCTCCAAGTTTTGATCATATACCTTTTTTAGTCCTAGGTATACTTCATTATCCATTAGCTTTGCCCCCCTAGATCTGCCTTCAGTATTTCCTGTAAAGGCATTTTAATTATTTGTTCTATTTTTGTCTGAATTTTTTCAGCGTTACAAAATCGTTGCATAATCTTTGTGAAGACCTCTTGATTATTTTTATGTTGCTCAAGGGGACCTGCAAATCTGTCCTGTAGTGGAACAGTCTGATTGTTCATGACTAGTTTATCTGCTAGATAGACAATTTCTTTTTCCGTTATAGGCTGATCAGGTGCCAGACAAATATCCATGTGTTCGGCTACAATCTCCGCTACTTCTGGATAATTCACAAGCATTTGGGCTCCAACTAGGGCATGTTGGGATTGACCTTTGGCCAAATCATGCAACAACGCAGCCGTTCTGATTAATTGCAGGTTTAATTGGCAGCCAAACCTGATCAAATGGCTACCTAACGCACAGCTTAACCGGGCAACCTGTTCACAGTGCTTAATCACCCTTACTGACGTGTTGGCACGTTTGATTATAGCATAACATTCTTCATCCGAGGGTACCTGAATATCACCACAATACTTCAGCATCTGATGATAGTCCTCTGGTGTATCCATATCGAGCAAAATACCCGGATCAACAACCTCAACTTCGCTCACATCATATTCATACTGTTCCAGTAAAGCTCTCATTCCTCCAGGTTTGTTCCAATTCAATACATTTTTCACATACTGATAAGAAATTAAGGGGGGGTGTCCCCTCATTCCCTGATAAGTTGGATATACAATCCCGAATTCCGTAGAAAAAAAAGTCGTCTGAAGTTTATCCAAGGTATCTCGTTTAACGATTGGATTATCAACTGGCAATAGAAAAAAACCAGTTGTCTCTGGCCCTAGGCTCTTAACCCCTGCGACAACTGAGGAGAACATTCCTTCGGAAAAATTTGTATTAAGTATACTCTTAACCCCTAGTCTTTCTAAGACAGGTAACAATTCGCTCGCTCGATGCCCAACCACCACCCGGATATCTCTGATTCCGGCATTCTTAAAACTGTGGACAGCCTTTTCTAATACTGTGCTTCCACCCAACGCTAAAAGTGGCTTAAAACGTTTCATTCGAAAAGAGTATCCTGCGGCAACGATAATTGCTGCAAGGGAATCCGTCCCCTGATTCTTCTCTGTTCCAGCAAACACTTTAGGCACTCCCTCTCTTGTCTTGAATCTGTCTTTTAGCTGTACCTTTTCTAGATATCACTCCAGAACCTGCTTCAAGATAAAAGAACGCCCTCAAGCTACCGTTCTGTTTAGCATCCTTTACGAGCGTAATCTTATCTAAGGCCTGTATCACATTTCTTTTCGCTTCCCAAGTAACATGTCCCTTTAATTGAACATCAAGTTGTAGATAGTTTTCATTTTCTTGCATACCATCGGTTAGGGTTACCTGAAAATCAAGAATATCGTCAAGCTCAAACAAAACCTCATCGAAGTCCGCCATCGTTAGGTAATCAGTCTGCGTCAGATAGACTCGGTCTCTGGATTTTATCAGATCCAGTCGTTTCAATACGGTATTGCACGCACAGAGTCCTGGAATAAACCGTGACCTATCACCCGTGCGATAACGAATTAAAGGCATAGCGGATCGGGTCAACGTCGTTATTACTACTTCCCCTGATTGCCCTTCCAAAACGGGCCGTTCTGAAGTAGGATCGATGATTTCGAAATAGAGATCTGCTTCCCGGAGGTGGTACCCACAAAAACCCTCGCATTCTAGTCCACCGCCCAACCCCATCTCAGTCATGCCATAGTGATTAAACACCTTACAGCTCCACGCTCTTTCAAGTTCTTGCACAATGGCCAGGGGTACATAATCAGTACTTAATAAAACACTTCTCATGTTCAGGGAGACAGAGAGGCCCTTAGAATCTTTAAACCGAGCTAAACTCAAGACTTGAGTAGGTATTCCGACTAAGACGTTGATGTTTTCCCGTTTAATTTGCTCCAGAGTTGCCTCTGGGTCGGTAACCAAACCATGGACAACCCCAGTTGCGCCTGCACGTTCTAGACCTAAGCGCAGTAAATCCCCTACGCTTCCCGGTATTTCCCCAGGTAACATTATCAAGACTCTATCTTTGGGCCGTATCAAGGTTAACATTCCATGATGAAAAAAATCAATGGTCAATTCTTGATCTGCCTCAGTAAAGAACAGGCGCTTAGGCTTTCCCGTTGTGCCGGAACTCTGTAATGTGACGATTCTGCTGATATCATTTTGGGAAACACACAAAAAATCCATTGGGTTATTTTTTAAATCTTCGGGCGTAGTAAAAGGCAGTTTCAAGAAATCTTGGAAACTAGCTATCTTACAATCGATTCCTGAGTAGAGACGTTTATAGAAGCGACTTTGGCTAGTTACCAAGTTAATGGTTTCCTGAATTTTGGTTAACTGATGATCCTCTATCTGCTTTCTGGTTAAGCCTCCTGAACTATCTGTGCCAATTTTGCTCTTTATCCAAGGCTCAAGCGAGGTGGTTGCGATACCCAAACCCTATCTCTCCCTCCGATAAATTGAGTGCCCTTGTTTGTCAGTGAGGTTATAAGCACAGAAAGGAATTAACTTACCTTCAGGACTTACGACATGAATACAACAGTTTTTTAACCGTTCGATATCGACATTCCACACGTCTTGAAAAGCCATGCCGCTGATCGAGAAAGCATAGGTCTTTAACTGTTGGATTAGATTATCCCAGGAGTTCGAACAGGGAGCCTGAATACTTAACTTTTCTGCCCCTGACCACTGCCGAGCCACAAAAGTTCGCGTTTTTCTAGCTAACTCATCCGCTCGCTCCGGTCCGTTACAACACGAACTGTTGACAATAGGCTTCAGACTTCCATCCAGTTGTCTATTAAAATTGCCACTAAAAGAGCAGCGACCATTGTGAGGTTTCAAGTTGTCCGCTTTGATCAGGCCATCCGTTTGTTCCTCGATCGCTTGAATAACTTCTGGGAGAGTAATCCGATCTTGATCCGAGGGTTCTTGAGGAATTCTTCCAAAATAACTTACGGGTTGAAAGTGAACCCCTCTGACGGTCGGATTATTTTCTAAGGCAAACTTAATGATCCCTCCGATATTATGAGTGTTTATGCCTGGGATCAGGGTTGGTACTAAGACAACTCCGATTCCATGTTCACCACAGTTTCTTATCGCTTTAACCTTAAGATCAAAGAGACTTCGTCCTCTGATTGACTGATAAATTTGGTCCTCAGTACCATCAAATTGTAAAAACACGGAACTAAGTCCCGCCTCTTTCAACTGACTCAAAAAGATAGGATCTTCAGCCAATCGCAGGCCATTTGTATTAAGTTGGATAAACTTAATACCTAGTTTTCTCCCCATATCCAAGATTTCAGGCAGGTCGTTCCTGAGGGTTGGCTCACCGCCTGATAACTGGATATTAACAGGCCCACTAGCTACCAGTACGTTTTTGTACCACCCTTCGATGACCTCTAAGGAAGGTTCGTCAAGCTCGGATCCTGCATTGGCAAAACAATACCGACAGTTTAGATTACAACGCTGGGTAACCTCAAGCAGAGCCGTACAAGTCGTCTTGTAATGGTCTTCACATAAACCACAATCAAAGGGACACCCTTTCTCAACATGGGTGAAACACTCCTTAGGAGGCGTCGGAATTGTAGGCCTGACCCATGAATCCCATTGAGGGTTTCCCCTCCAAAGCAGGGTTCGATATTCACCATGTTCGGGGCAATGTTTCACAAGATAGACCTTGTCATCTTTAACCACTCTCTGAGCCGAAGTGAGTCTCAAACATTCCGGACACAAGCTCTGTGTCTCAGAAAGTAATGTTGCGTCTATTATTTCCATTTATTTTCCCTCTCTAACTGCAAGTTAGCAACCTTTTCGGGCAATTAGTTGGAAATATCCCATCTTCGCTTGCTTAATCGCAGCTTGAGCAAGGATGGGATCAACTGAGCACGAAGAAGATTTAAGCCAAAACTCGGTCATTGAGCCATGAGTCATGATCAGGTTAACCGTTAGTTGGGTTAGTAGATTGGTATGATCACTCCAATGAACAATTTCAAACCCTTGTCCGCTAAGTTTATTAATTAATTGCTCTTTGGGCAGCGCTCTACGTATGCATGAATCAAAATTAAGTTCTTGGAGGGATTTCAGACCCTCAGGATTTCTAGCATAGACATCATTAATGACCAACCTTCCACCCGGTTTGAGCACCCTGAAAATCTCTTTTATCACCTGATCAGGGTCAAACATTACGGACAATGCACACTCAACGAAGACCCCATCCACGTGGTTAATCGGCAAGGGCAGACCTTCACCGCGTCCTTGAATCAGGTTTAGTCCTGGATTCTTCTTTCTTCCAATCTCCAATAACACCTCTGAGGGGTCTACACCGATAGCTTGGAGCTGATAATGCGAAACTAAACGCTCTACCGTTGCGCCACTGCCGCATCCTACATCTAAGATCACTGAACCTGGGAGGAAATCACAACTTTTAACTCCCAAGTCTGTTAAAAAGTATCCCCCGGGTCGCAAAGTATCGCCGGTGGATTGCCTGAGAAGGTCGCCCTCATATAATTTGAAAACATCGTTTTTCACAATTTATCCACGTCCAAGACTCCCAGCGGTTTCTAATTTTTGAATACTGACTTATAACTTCAGACTTCCAGCTTTTGACCTCTGTACTAGTCCTCATCCGTTAACTCAGAGTCTTCTGAATAAGTTGCTAAAATCTCTTGCACTTTGCTTAAGGTTGCTGAAACAATATTGCCACACTGTACAGGATACTCGTTGCCTTCATCCAAGGAGTGATCTAAGATCCCCTCACAATCGATACTACCATGAGTGTTTTCAAACCATTCCATCAAGTCATTGATCATGAGGTTGATCTTGGGATGACCAAATTCGCTGGGTGTTCCTTTCCCAACATTTAAACCAATTAGACATGCCCCGCCGGTAAGGGCTCCACAGGTTTTTCCTGATCGTCCTATGCCTCCACAGAGACCTTGCATTGCTTTTATTAAGTCCGGGTTTTCTTTTCCTAGTTCATCTAAGCCTAGAATTAAGATAATTTGGCTGCAGCAAAACCCCTGAGTGGCCAATTGAAACATTCGAAAAGCATCGGCGGCCATTTTTCTCCTCCTCTATTTATCCTCAAGACTTTGTTCTACTTCGAACATTTTCCCTAAAGCCAGTTCCTCATCAATTAACACCAAACCACAGTTAAGACATTTTAGTTCTTCTACCTCGAAATCATTGCCCAAATATGACGCCTTAACCGTACCACGCTTAAGTTCTCCCCCACATTTTCCGCACTTCCAAAGGGGCTTCGGGGTCTGTTTCAGTGTGTTACTCATGGCTTTCCTCCACAATTTCCATTCGATGGCTATAAACATTTAGAACCACAAAACCCTGCTCTTGTGCTTGATATTCAACCCAATAGGTTACCTTAACAGGGCGGAAATGAGCTAAACTGTGTCCATTGTCCGGATTGATGAACTTTCTTCCTGTTCGCTCGGCAAATTCTATGACCTGTTGAATATCTTCGATAAGAATACGCCGTTCCTCCATAATCTCCAGTACTTTTTCGTTTAATAGAAGGTTAATGTTACGATACGCTCCTTCCCTTTCCGGTGGAGTTTCTTTCCACAGTGATTCTAATAACTTTCTTTTTAGTTTAGCACGATTCTCTTGACGATAAGAAAATCCAGCACTAGGCCTGACAGAGGCCTCTTCGAGGTTAACTCCAAATAGTAAATCTAATAAATGAAACGTACGCTTGCCTTTAGATGCAAAGTTATCTCTGCACATAGCACAGTAAGCTGCATAGTCTGTTGTGCTTTCACTGATTCGATCTTCGACGATCTTCTTTGCCAACTCAGGATTGGCAAAGGAGGTCAGCCCTCCAAAACCACAACACTTGGTCCGTTCTTTACTGTAGGGCAATTCTTCAATGTCAAAACCCTGCCTGGTTAAAATGTTTCGTACAGCGTCCTGGATTTCCGGTTCATGTCGCGCAGTGCAAGCATCCTGCACCGCGACTTGTTTACCCCTCACGCTGATTGCTTGACTAGGAAGATCTAAATCAGCCATCAACTCCCACAAAGAGACTAGCTCAGGGAACTTATCTCGGAACATGCTGTGACAAGTTGGACAGGCGACGATGATCCTCGGTTTGCCTAGGCTTTCCCATTCCCGAACCAAATCGTCCAAATTGCTGCGGTATAAGTTTTGTTCTCCTGCCCAATCTGCCGGAGCACCACAACAACGTAACATGAGAGCTACTCCTCCAGAAAGCTTTTCAGTTAAATAAGCATAAACCATTTCCACCTGCTCAGGTGACGAAGCGCTTAATTGACACCCCGGAAAGAAAACATACTTACTGGAATTATTGCCTGGTTGATGTCTGGACAAAACAAAGGCATCACTGTTACTAAAAGCCATATCTCTTAGTGCAAAATCATGGGCTGAAGGGGGCATTTTTCCTTTGTTCACCATGCTCTCCCGAGTTGCTTTACAAGTCTCTCCAAGGTCTAGTCCTTGAGGACAAACTTCTGCACACAATCCACAGAGAGAACAGGAATTGATCATTTTATTTCCGTGGCGCATACCCATCACGATCGAATCATTATTGTATATTTGTCGTAGATATTTTTTGGGGTAACTACCGTAGTTTTCTAAGTATTTGCAGGCCTTCACACATTCGAGACATTGACAATCTAGGCACCTACTTGCTTCCTGAAGAGCTTCCTCAGCAGTATAACCTCCAAGCTCGTCACTTATTGGCACTACTGGCAAAGGGGTAATCCCTTTAGTATTGACAAATAACTTGGTGCCGTGAGCCCCTTCACCTTCCCGTGAAGCTGTTAAGGAAACACCCTGTAAATATCTATCTATAGAGACTGCCGCCTTACGGCCATCAGCAACAGCCATAATGGGCGAGTCATTGCCTAAAAGGGATCCGCTAAATATTCCTGTGATCGGAGTGGCACAGGTTACAGGGTCAACCTCGTCTTGTTGGCCTAAGAGTTCTAAAACTTCTTTTGATTGATCTGCAAAACCAAGATACACTACATTGAATTCTTTTTGAAGTGTATCTAGATCCTGCTGGTTTATTGCCTTGTTTAGCTCTATTTGAACGTTAAGTCGGTTTAAAACGGACAGTTCCTCGGCTATAACCTCTGGGGGTAGCTGGTGTTCAGAAAAACTCCATAGGTTTCCGCCAAGACGATCTGCTTTCTCAAACAGACTAACCTTATATCCTTTTTTAGCCAAGTCATAAGCTGCAGTTAGGCCTCGAAGACCAGAACCAACTACCGCAACGGTCTGACTTTTTGGGGGGACTTTCATTACTTTTGCTATTTTTACAGATTGGTCTTGCACACAATATCTCTCTAGAGCCGAAATAGCGATAGGCGATCCTACATCTTGGCGTTTACAGACATTCTCACAAGGATGGTCGCAAATTCTCCCAATTATTCCAGGAAAAGGCTGTTTTTTCTGCAGCGTTGCTAAGGCGCTTTTTAAGTCCTGATTCTTAATGTCCCGCATCAATTTCCGAGCATCTACGTGGATTGGACAACCAGCAGTACAGGCAGGGGGATTCTCTTGAGTACATTTATCTTCTTGTCTTTTTAGTTCGTCCTGTTCCATCTACACACCCACTTCCCTAAAGTTATTGCCTGCGAGTAAAGAAAACTTAGCTAGCGCACACACACACGAAGACACTGTCTTCGCATGTATTAACCCTTCTTGCAGACACTGTCTTCGCATGTATTAGTCATTCTGTCAGCCTGCGAAGGCGATTGCCAAGTTGAACTTCTGCGCTGGCCATGACTCGGACAGGACGTCCGAGGTTAAAAACCGACTTTGATGGCAATGCGCCGCGATGGCGAGAAGGAACCGCTGACCATGACTCGAACAAGGATGTTCGAGGTTAGAACACCGCCATGACTGGGTGGGTCCCTTCTCACCATCCATGGCTACAGGGACACTCGGCCATCACGACACCATGCCAATCCACACTGCACGAGTATGCGTAATGAGTTGCAGTGTGGCGATAAGCTCGTCCGCTTATCGTGACGCGGTATAAACAAACGTAGGGAACCTAAAATTGGCTTTAACCAATTTTAGGTTCCGGTTTTCGATTCTGTAGGGCAAAAGTGGAATTATTATTCCTAAGCTTTAAGTCCAGCAAGTACTTTTTCCGGACGAGCTGGTAAGTGAGTGATCCGTACTCCGCAAGCATTGTAAATTGCATTAATGATCGAAGCATGAGGAGATGTCAATGGCAATTCTCCTGAACCAGCAGCACCGTAAGGACCTTCAGGTCTTGGTGTTTCAACATATAGGAGTTCCATATCGTCTGGGGCATCTTTGATGAATGGAAGTCCGCAGCCGATTAAATCGGTATGTTTCTTCAGATCTTCAAAATCTTCGCTCAGAGCTAAACCGAGACCTTGAATCAAACCACCATAGAGTTGTCCGTCGACAACTAATTTGTTGATAATTGTACCAACATCGGCAACCATTGTCATTTTGGCAACTTCAGTTTTACCCGTTGTGATATCAACTTCAACTTGAGACAAGAAGGCTCCATACATATAGACAGCAAACGGATTCCCTTGTCCGGTCGTTACATCGCACTCTTTAGCAGGTGCAGTCCAAGAACCTTCGAAATAGGTCGGTATTTTTTCTGCAACCATTTCTTCGTAGGTGCGGTAGGTTCCATCCGCTTTCGTGACAGCTTTTAATAACATTTCACAAGCAACCCGAGTGGCATTACCACACATAACATTCGAACGACTTCCACCTGCAGGTCCGCTGTTAGGGGTTAAGGCCATATCGCACATCACCAGTTTAATATCTTCTGGTTTAATTCCTAGTGGACGTAAGGTCTCATGAGCAATGGTTAAGGTTCCCATGTCAGCGCCTTGACCATGATCTTCCCAGGAAGAATAAATCGTAACGCCGGTTGCAGTTAGTTCAGCATTGACCGCAGAACTGTCCGCTCCGTCTAAGCCTGAGCCATAAATACCAATGGACATTCCAAATCCGCGTTTCTTGTCAGGACCTGATGCTGGTTGTTTAGCCCATTCTTTGGCTTTTTCGTAAGCAGGCTTGAGTTTATCCATGATGTCAACCATACAGTAAACTTCTGGTTCACAGCCAGTTGGTGTGGTATCACCAGGTCTGTAAACATTTTTGTAACGCAGTTCAAATGGATCCATACCTAGTTTTTCAGCGAGTTCATCCATCAGTACTTCAGAGGAGAAAGTACTTTGCGGAGATCCGTAGCCGCGGAAAGCAGAACCCCAAGCGTGGTTGGTACATACAGTACGTCCTTCACCGCGAATATTGGGGATGTTATAGCCGCAGCCAATGAACTGGGTGCCCCGCATGGTGAGCAAATCACCAAATTCAGAGTAGGGACCATGGTCTACTGACCAATCGGATTCCATCGCAAGTAATTTACCTTCCTTAGTAGCCCCAAATTTAAGATTAATAAAGAAAGGTGAGCGCTTTCCTGTATACGTCGTTTGTTGGAAATAATCAAACTCGAGGTATACAGGTCTCCCTGTTGCCACAGCAGCTACCCCTAATAAGGCTTCAATCGTTGGACTAAATTTATAACCAAAGGTTCCGCCGGTTGGATTTTGGACCAAAATTAGTTTATCTGATTCAATCCCAATCCCTGCGCAAATCATAGCCTGATGGAGGTGAATTCCAATACTCTTAGAATGAATAATCAATTTTCCTTCTTCATCAAAGAAAGCAAAACCGACATCTGGCTCAATTGGTAGATGAGGCTGACGTCCAACATAGAAATCGTCTTGGACTACGACATCTGCTTTTTCCATTATTGGGGCAGTATCGTCACCCTTGACAACCTGAGTTTCAAAATAAACGTTGGGAGTTCCTGGATGAATTTCAATGGCGTCATCTGCCATAGCTGCAGGTGCACTCATATATTCAGGCAATAATTCAAGTTCCACTTTTACTTTTTCCACGGCAGCTTGAGCATGCGCAGCTGTATCGGCTGCAACAATGGCTATGGCATCCCCAAATTGGAACACTTTTTTCTCACAAAGGATCGGACGATCCCAGCCATCCCCTTTGTTTGTCGGGAAAGTAATTAAACCAGTGATTTGGTTTTTGCCAACAACATCTTTATATGTGATGATTTTGTAGACACCAGGCATTTTTTCAGCCTCAGATGTGTCGATCGAAAGGATATTCGCATGCGAAACCTTTGCTTGAACCAGTTTAAGTTGCAAAGTTTCTTCAGGCATTTTAAGTCCTAAATCAGCACCAAATTCCCAGGTACCGGTAACTTTAGCAGTAGCGGACGGACGAATGTATTCGCTACCAAGGATTTTGCCATCAGCAGGTAATTTTGCAAATAATTCTTCAACCGTAACCTCGCCCCGAATCAGCCTTGCTGCTTCCATGACCGAGTCAACTAAAGGTTTATACCCCGTGCAACGGCAGGCATTCCTGTGTTTTTGGAACCAATCCCGGACATCTTCTCTAGTAGGATTTACATTTTCTTCTAACAGTTGTTTCGCTGAAACGATGAATCCTGGAGTACAGAAACCACATTGAGCGGCTCCATGGATCATCCAAGCGAGTTGCAAAGGATGTAAATGTTCCTTGGTGCCTACTCCTTCGATGGTCGTTATATTTGCATTATCGGCAACCCGTTTCATTTTCGTAACGCAGGAACGGATGACTTTTCCATTTATAATGACGGAACACGCACCGCATTGAGCCTTTCCACATCCTACTTTAGTTCCTGTCATGTGTAGTTGTCCTCGTAACACATTGGATAAGATAGCTTCCCCATCGACAAGTAACGTTTGGGGAACACCGTTGATTACTACATTTTTCTTAATCAATTTGTTCTCGCTCCTTTTTGATTAATTTGCTAAGGCTTTGATCTTGGTCGCCAGTAAAGCAATTTCCCCGCCTATCGTAAAATGAACAACTGGCAAATTTGTTCCTCCCATTCTTCTTTGTGATTGCCAGAATTGGCTTTACTATAATTAAGTTTTGTTTACTTTGATTGGCTTTGCTTTACTTGGCTTGTAGTAATACTACTGCAAGTTTCATGCCAATAATTCACACTATTTGAATTTTACTAATCAACTCAAAATTCCTGACATAAACAGCATTTTCATTTTAAGATATTTTTATCCATAATTTCGTTAGAAAGTCTATTCAAATCTTCTACGCGGAGAGTGACCAAGATCTTGACCTCTTGTTTAGAATACGATACCATGCAAGAAGGAGCAGATTGTTTTCCCCCCGCAGTCTGTCCATGAACCGCTGGCAGTTTTCAATCCCGCCGGGGTGTGAGAATGGAACACACCTTACATGATGTATTGGAGGCTATTCCCATGGAAAAAATCAAAGTGAAGGATTCTGTCGGTGCAGTATTAATCCATGACATGACACAAATCATTCCAGGTGTCATTAAAGGTCCCCGATTTCGCAAGGGGCATATTGTCCGAGAAGAAGATATTCCGGTTCTCCTGAGTATGGGAAAAGAACATGTTTACGTATGGGACCCAACGCCTGGCCAGATTCATGAAAATGAAGCTGCGGAGCGCCTTGCTCAAGCTGTGTCCGGTTCTGGGCTAAGCTTTGACGAACCAAAAGAAGGAAAAGTCACCATAACTGCTGCCCACGATGGACTTCTCTATGCCTCAGAAGACGGTATCTGGGCCTTAAATGATTTAGAAAATATTATTTTAGCCACACTTCACAATTATTACCCTGTCAAAAAAGGAGATAAGGTCGCCGGCACCCGTGTTGTGCCTCTCATGATTGATGAAAAAGTGATCCTCGACGCTGAACGAATTGCCCAAACGTTTTCTAAACCCATTCTGGATGTGCGGCCTCTCAAGCAGTTGAAGGTTGGGATCGTTACAACAGGAAGTGAAGTCTATCATGGACGAATCAAGGATAAATTCGGCCCCGTTCTACGCACCAAAATTACGGACTGGGGTTCTGTAGTTATAGGCCAATCGTTTGCCAACGATGAGATATCCCTGATTCAAACCTGCATTCAAGATCATCTGAATCAGGGAGCTGAAATGATCTTAGTTAGTGGCGGCATGTCCGTAGACCCCGACGACGTCACCCCCACGGCCATCAAAGAGATGGGAGCTAAACTCATCACTTACGGAGCACCGGTTTTACCTGGAGCAATGTTTTTGTTAGCCTACATTGGGGATGTTCCTATTATGGGGTTACCAGGGTGCGTCATGTATTCTAAAACCACTGTATTTGATCTAATAGTCCCGCGCCTGCTTACAGGCGAACAACTAACGCGACGAGATATTACTAAATTAGGGCTTGGTGGTCTTTGCCTCGATTGCCCGGTCTGCACTTACCCTCGTTGCTCTTTTGGCAAATAAATGATTCATTCGCATAATAAAATAATAAGACAAATAGAAAAAGCACCTCCCCGTTATTTGGGCAGGTGCATTTCTATTTAAGACCCTTCCTCCCTAAGCATAAAACATCCCTGTCTCGCGGACATCATACCCACCAAGGGCCAGAACATCCTCCTGGAAGGCCTTACTTTGAATGACAGAAATCATAGCTTTCATCCGAGGTTCCTCCAGATATTCTCGCGGAATCGCCAAATCGTAACGTTCTTCGCCTATAAAAATAAAATCCAGTCCCAGAGCCTCCGCTGCACTTTGAATACCCAGCCCTACATCCGCTGATCCCGAGGCGACCGCTACTGCGATGCCTAAGTGCGTAAATTCTTCCCGACCATAACCTAATATCTGCTCTTTACCCAGATTTTGCTTTTGGAGCAAATAATCCAGAAGTACTCTTGTTCCAGACCCGCCCTGACGATTTATGAATCGTATCCCTGACCGAGTTAAATCTACAAGAGTTTTAATATTAAGTGGGTTCCCTTTCGTTACAAGAAGACCTTGTGTTCTATAGACTAAATTCATCAGAGCGATATCTCTTTCCGGCAGAAAACGTTGTAAATACGAGTGATTGTACTCCCCTGTATCGGGATCGAGTAAGTGAATCCCAGCGAAATGGGCTTCCTTTTTGCGCAAGGACAGAATTCCAGCTAGACTTCCGACATGAGCTGAAGCAATGCCCCCATGCCCACCTCTGGCCTTCATATGGCTGCTTAAAACATCCAACGTCAAATCATGAGATCCAATACATACTAAGGTTTCTTCTAACTCTGAAACAGGCCTTAAGAGTTCAACCGGAACCGTTTCTCCCTCATGGAATCCTTCCTGGAGGCGCGGAACTCGCAACATCCCATCGGCTCTAACCAAGCTCATCGTCACGCCAGCGCCGCGGCTCAAAGGGGCCGCAACCCAACGCTCTCCAACTTTGCCCACTTTTACCCGGACAAATTCTTCACTTCCTAACGAGGAAAAGACTTTCTTGCTAATTACGGCTTCTAGTGTATTCGGTAATCCATTACTTAAACCTTGCAACGTTCGGACCCAA
>NZ_MASS01000011.1 GCF_001707885.1 Desulfosporosinus cupriresistens
TTGTATTGTTAGCCGCTTGTATATGTCTAGAGTTATTTATGGTCGCAAAGTTAATGCAGGACCAGACCTTCTCTCATGGTGTGACAGCAATATTCATATTCTAAACCCTTAATAAGTTACCGTTTGCTTCGCATTAGTACTATAAAAGCACAAGTAAACGATCTGTAAGGGTTGGATGCTTGTGCTTACTTATAATGAGGGGAGAAATGGCCTGGTCTACTTCCCATTGGATTTGGCATCCGCAGGATAATCTGCCAGCCATCCTCTTATTATGAGCATTCGGTTAAGCCAGGTTGAAACCGCTGAGGCTTTCGTGTAACCAACTAATATGAATGGGTAATAAGCAGGGATGGATACCAACACAAATATTTGGAGGAGTAGGATGATAAGCGTAGGGATTGACGTTTCAAAGGGTAAAAGTACAGTCTGTTTTCTAAAACCATATGGACAGGTAATTCACAGGCAAAAGAAACTGAAGGGAAACCTAAACAAGAGGCAAAAATTGCAGCGTTAAATAAGTTTCTGCGGATTTATTATGCCAGAGTTAAAGAGGTATACGTATCAACATAACTCGTTTATCAGTTCCAGAACAGTTGAAATCGGCCAGCCTGTGCTTTTAGTCTGGTCTATTTTGTTATACCATTTAGAATAACAATTCACTCTTATAATTTCTTGGTAAGAGTATTTTTCCGTGAACTCAACACGTTGAGACAGTTACGGTGATAGAGCGCGCATAGCCTGGTATCAGCGGTTTCCAGGATTTTTGGTTATTTTTCAGTGTGTTTTATGTTTCCAGGAACGACCTAAAATGCCATTTTTCCGACCTCCAGGGGGTCGTACTTTTACGCAAATATAGGGTTACCGCATGGGGGTATAAGGGGTGTTTTGCGTAAAAGTATGCGAAATTAGGGAAAACGACCCCCCTGGGTGGAGTTGGGATTTAAGGAAACATTTTTGAACATGTACCCATGAGCGCAGCACGTTGAGACCGTGACTTGTCTAAGAAAACAGACACTCTAAACCCGCCTGTGGTGCGGGTTGTAGGTTTAGGAATATTCAGAATTAAATTAAAAACAGGCGCAATGTTTTCTAGGTGCGTTCCTGGGAACATGTCGCCTGTTTTGTTTTACATAATATAGTAGTATAGGTAATAAATAATTTTTGTCGTTGATGAGAAACTGTCATGGACGGTGTGGAGCAGGGGAAAAGGTGGAGATAATATCAAAGCCCTACCTATTGCTATTGTTTAAGGGAAAACAGGCCTAAAAACGCAATAAATGTGTCACAGTGTCATAGGGGCCTTGGGACTGTGAGTAAACTTATGTAATGAATTCCGAAAAGAAAAAATAATGTATTCAATGGACCTTGATAAGTGCCAAGGCATGAAGCTCTGGTCTATTTTAGTTTATCCTTACCTGTTGCTAGAATATTTAGAGGAATTTACTAAAAAGCATGGAATATTTAGAAGAGATTATTAAAGCAAAGTAGTTATTGTCTCTGTTTAAGGTGAGGCAAAGAGTGGAGCAATGTTAGAAAAAATAATTCTATACTACAAACGGGATTTAAGTTCTTTCAAGTTTGTATTTAAAGACACTATGTGGATTTAGTGGATTTTTATTATTTCAAGTATAATATCTGGGGGTGGGTTTGCTCTAATATGCTCCCCTAAAGGTCAATGCCATTAAGGGGGTATGCTTTTAGTAGTGGTAACGTTTCTTTGGTTTGGCGCCGGGTGAGGTTTAACGTGATTTCTTCATCGTATTCCGAGCAATTTGGTAGAGAGAGCCTTGATATAATCCCATAGGATTCTTTCGCCCGGATGATATGGTACCATAATTTTTCCTGAAAATGAGGGATATTGTTGAATGACTCATATCCACGATCCATGATTGCAATTACATTTCCGATGATTTCAGACTGGTCTACCATGGATACTAAGGCTTTGTGCTCATTCATGCCTTTCTTGGGTTGCACGGATGCATCGACATAAACCTTGCCCATCAGGTCATACATAGCGTCCAAATGCACAAGATTGTAATTTTTGCTATCTTCGCTGTTCCCGATGGAGGAGAATCCATCATTTGAATTTGACGGAAGTCTCAAGTCCGAACCGTCAACAGCGAGCAGCCTGTAGTCTTGTAATGAATTCTTCGATACTGCTAATCTTGTAAATTCGTGAAACAGTAGTTTCAGTGCTTCTGGACGAATTTTGTCTCTCTGTTGGACAAATGCTGAAGCGGTTGCAGTCTCTGACGAATAGCCTAGCCAATCATATAATTCTTTTGAAAGGCTATTGCCTCCCATGCCTACAAGCATAAGCAGCATAGTATTCAGTGATAATTTGCGTTCGCGTGAAAAATCTTGCCCTGGTCGTTTCACGCAAGCCGGTAAATCTGCTGTAATTGAGCGTATCGCTTGGTGCAGCGCAGTTCGTACCTGCTCTGGATATGCTTTCTTTTTCATTTTAGAAGGCCGCCTTAAAATGTCCTCATTTTCAAGGCGAAGCCTTCGATTTTTATTTGTCAGTGTTTCTTCAATTGATAAATTTTATATGCCCACCTGTATGTATAAGAAAAACACAACCATCTTAATCTTGATGGTTGTGTTTTTCAGGCCTTAACTTAATGCATTGACTTGACAGGGGGAAGTTCAGGATGGTTTGGCTTTATTCTTTTTCTTGGATTATTTCCACGATATTGGGAGGAAATTAAGGCAAGATGTGGAATTTATATTTGCGGAAAAAATGTTAGGATTTGAAATGGTGAATGTTCAACAAACAGTGTTTTGTAGATAATGATTTAGGATTATTCAATGTATTGGGATGTAGGAAAGGGAGTCGATTTAGTGAACATTATCAATTTCGTGAATAAGGATGACCGAGATTTATTATACAATGATATATGCATTGAATTAAAGCGTGAACGGCTTATTCCGATTATTGGATCAGGATTTACAAAGGATTCTATCGCAAAACGTGGTAAAGTACCTACTGTTGATAGTTTAAAAACATTTTTAATGGGATTTATTAATAGGCTTTTAGATTACAACGAATCCGATAGCGCAGAGTTACACAAGTTAAAGCTTAGTGATGTTGCGGAAATATTTTGGCCAGCATATCAATCTAAAGCTGGAGATATTGATAAAAAAGAATTCCAGGAATATATGGAAGATCATTTTTCTAATGTTCGAGATTTAGAAGTAGCTAAAAGCAATTTTATTAATATCGGTTGGAGATATCTCTATACGTTAAATTATGATGATGCTATTGAAAGCGTATCGCCAGAACTGATTACCATTGTACCATATTCAAAGCAAAATACCTTATGGTTGAAAAACAAAAGGTGCTTATATAAACTCCATGGAGATATTAAGCGATATATGGAAACTGCCGACCCGAAATATTGCATTCTGAGTAAATCCCAATATATGAATGCATTAAAAGATTCACAAAACGAAGATATGCTCAGAATTTTACAAACAGATTTTCTTTCAAACAGTATTTTGTTTGTCGGATGTGGGCTTGATGACGAGTTAGACCTATTATTTACGGCGGGTACTCAATTTGCTGAAAAAATAAATATAGATAAAGATCATAAAATATTCTATGTATATTATGATTCTACTCCTGAAAAAGAAATTTCGAAATTAAAACTCTCAACGCTTGAACGATATGGAATAACAGATATTATCCGTGTCCCTTCCAATGCGATGGATGATTTTTATAACTTTATTTATCAATCTTCTGATGATGTAAAAAAACTTAGAGAAAATGATAATTTAGATCAATTTGCTAATATTAGATTTCAAAATATTGAAATTAGTAATGAAGAAAATATACAGTTCCTTTTTTTAAAAGATAAGGTTTCAATTAATCCTAAAACTAAAACAATAACATTACCAGGGTTTTTTATTCGTAGAAATATTACTCAAAAAATAATTGATGCTATTCGTTCTACTGAGAAGTCAATCTACATATTGGGTGGGAGCACTTTAAGTGGTAAAACTTATGTATTACTGGATATTATTAAAGAATTTCACTCAAAAAATGTTTATTACTTTCCTTCAGGAATTACATTATCTAAGCAACTGCTTGAAACAATGCTCGATAAAAAGGATGCATTTTACGTTTTTGATGAAGATACAATATCGAACGCACAAATTAAAGATATTTTGTTTAACAAAATATTGCAGATCAAGAATAACAATAATCAAATAATTGTGGCTATTAATAAATCAAATGGAACATTTTCAAAGTATTTTATCAAATCTATTCCAAATCTGGAGAAAGACGTGGGCCTTTATTTATTAGATCAACATCTAAAAAACGAAGTTCCTTATTCTGAGATTAATGAATTTAATAAAAAGATAAGTCCACTTGGATTGATAAAATACAATGAAAAAAACTCAATACTTGACTATCTAATCCGAGTTGATGACATTACGTTAAAGCAAGAGAACAGAGCGTTTTTCCCTCCGATTAATTTTCTAAGCAAAAACAATTTATCTGAATTGAAGGCTATGATTGTACTAGCTAATCATACTAGCATTTCTGCATCTTTAGCAAACGCATTAGAAATCGATGAATCATTATATAAATTAAGCAAAATAGCAAATATTGCTATCCAAAAAGATTATATGTACAACATTGAACTCACGTTGGATAATCATTCTGGTTTTAAATTTATTTCTAATTCGAACTATTGGGTTTATCGTTGTCTTTCCCGATTTGCAAGCCAAGCAACAAATTATTTAAGTATTGCGGAAGCGTATTGTGATATCATAAACGATTATAGACTTTACTACACTTCTTCAGACAATTATACCAACCCAGATTACTATCAAATCATTAAACCATACTACTTTTTGGATTCTATTCAGTTTGTTTTTTTTAATGATTCACCGTATAAAGGGTCGATTGTCCTCCCAAATATGATTTATAAAGAATTAACGCCTTTACTCAATGAAAACTATCAATTTTTACACCAAGAAGCTAAATGCAAACTGCGTGTAGCTAGGAGAACTGAAAATAATGAACATAAGGTAGAATCTTTGGATTTTGCTTATCGCCTTATAAATCGAGCTTACCAGTTAGCAAGCGAACGTAGAGCGAATAACGTAGAATATACTTTAGCCCACATGCTTGTAACCAAAGCACTAATTTTAACAAACTTTATTTTAAATACAAATGGATATGATCCAAGCAAAAAACAGAAACTTCTCCATTTAACAATTGAAGCTTATCACAAAATTATCGTTGAAAATTCAGTTTTAGACTACAGAACTTCGTCTGATGAAGAAATTAAAGATATTGAATTATTCATTGAATATCTAATGTCTAGTCGATTTAAAAAGGATATTGGTGATATTAACGATTTTTCTCTAGCCGAAGAAATAATCTTTAATAAAACAGGTAAAAAAGTACGTTTGCGTAGATGATTAGCATTTAATAATCAAATATTCTTTTAAAAATAATTAACGCAGTAATAGAGTAGAGATGAATGATTAGTTTATAAGGAGTTAAAATGTTACCTTGATGACAAAGGCTACCCACATCCCCGCCCACTTTGCCAAGTTCAAGAAGCCGGCCTGATAAAGCCTAGCCAGCAGCAAGAATCGAGCCTTACGCGTGAGGTCACCGAAGGGTGGCTTCTAGCCGGAGGAGAGTTTGGCGTGGTGGCGGGTATTCCGGACACATCCGGACTCCCAAATCGCCGGCATTTTGGTACTCTTCATGCGGGCAAATTCAGCCACGCCACCACCCACCCCGCTATCCTCAAGAAGAAGTAGCCGCCTTTGGTAAAGGCTAGCAGGTGGTCTTGTGCCAAGAACGTGTTCGAAGAACATGATGCTGTATCCGTGATGAAGGTAAATCCTTCGAAACCGGTTTATAGGAATTGGTTTCAAACAGCCGTAAGCTGCTTCAGACCAAAAGGCTGCGGTGGTGAATGAAAGTGAACCCCTGATTAAGCATCGAAAGCTAGGTAGGATGACATCAAAACCGAAGACTGACTGCTTCTTCGAGATTAGCATGGAAGCAACCTATTTATTGGCCATGTGGTGTCCGGTGTATAAGGGGCGTGAATCTAATCTAGGCTCGGATACGGAACTTGGGAACTCTTCATGTGATGTTAAGGGAAAACCCTATAAGTGTAGACCACGAAGGGGGAAAGTACTGATGCACATGAAGGGGGCGGAACAACCCGTATTAGTGATGAAGCGCGTTCAACTTTCTGCGTCGTCTTGCAGCCGTAAGGCTCCAAGAGAAAGGCTGGTACGAGCCGTGTAAATCGAGAGGGTGCGCCATGTCATTCAAGACTCTGGAATTGTCCGAGTATCGGACCAAAGCCCTTGGAAATGCTTTGAGAACAACCTCCTTACCTTGGACTCGAAAGGGCTAGGGAACAACAGCATGGGGGTAACGCGGAGGATATCTGAAGATTGTTACGGTATCGCTCTGCTAGTTCTGTATAATATGGTTAAGGCTAAACTGCTTAAACTTCAATAACCAGTGATGGAAATTCACATTCAGGGATACACAATCTAAACACTCCCTGCCTGCAATATACTCAGATTAAACTTTCGTCTGAAGAACTCCAAGATTGCGGGACGTTGAGCAATGAGCTCAATCAAGGTGATAAGTGAAGAACCTAAGTTACACTAGAACGTTCCAGTCATGAAGAACATGGGATTGCCTAACGGGGGAGACCCTTATGGTAACGGAGTTTTCATAGTATCCAACGTGGCGGTTGTAATGACCGTTGCACAGGCGAACTTTAATATGTGTCGCTGGATCGTTATACCACAGAAAGGGTAACCGAATATGTGGGTAGATCAGGAGAAGGAAGACAGGTGGTTACGATATCAATCGCTTGGAGGTATGCGAAATGCAGAAGGCCGAAAAAGTATTGGATATCATCGGCGACAGAGGCAAGCGAAAATTACCGTTATATCGTATCTACCGTTTGCTCTTCAACAAAGAATTGTATCTTATTGCTTACAATAATATTTATGCCAACAAAGGCGCGATGACCAAAGGTGTGACAGACGAAACGGTTGACGGCATGTCCATTGCCAAGATTGATCGAATTATCAATCAACTAAAAAAGGAAACCTATCGTTTTTCGCCCGTCAGACGTGAGTATATCAAGAAAAAGGGCAGTAATAAGCAACGCCCTCTTGGACTACCAACATGGTCGGATAAATTACTCCAAGAAGTTATTCGTCTGATTCTGAATATCTACTTTGATCCGCAATTCAGCAACGCCTCTCACGGTTTTCGCTCCAGTCGTGGATGCCACACAGCTCTTGATTCTATTCGAGCTAAAAGTGGCTGGAAAAGTGTGAAATGGTTCGTCGAAGGCGACATCCGCGACTGTTTTGGTAGTATCGATCACGGTATTCTACTTGGAATTTTGGCTGAAAAAGTGAAAGACAATCGCTTCGGGAGACTGATGAAACACTTTCTGGAATGTGGGTTTATGGAAGACTGGAAATATAACGCTACCCTAAGCGGATGCCCGCAGGGTGGTATTTTAAGTCCTTTGCTATCTAACCTTTATATGGATAAGTTCGATCAGTTTATGGAGAAACGCATCCTCCCCGTCTATAATTGCGGGGGTAGAAGGGCAGAGAATAAAACCTATAAAACGCTAAGCAACCAGATTAGAAAGCATATGCGCCATCAAGACTGGAAGAGGGTAAAGGAACTCAACAAGCAGAGACAGTCCATGCCTTCCAAAGATTCTAATGACCCGGCATTCCGACGACTCTATTATATCCGCTATGCGGATGATTGGTTGTTGGGCGTTTCAGGTCCTATGCAGGATGCGATCAAGGTTAAGGAACAAATTAGAACCTTTCTCGTAAGTGAACTAAAATTAACGCTTAGCGAAGAAAAGACCTTGATTACCCATGCGAAAACCGAAAAAGCGCGATTTCTCGGCTATGACATTCACGTGCTGCATCATGATGCGAAACATGACAAGCGTGGACAACGCAGCATCAATGGGGTGATCGGCTTTCGCGTTCCAGACGAGAAGATGAAAGACAAAGCAAGACAATATAAGAAGAGCGGAAAACCAATTCATCGAACAGAACGGACGGTCAACTCGGATTTTGATATTATTTCCCAATACCAGTCCGAATTTCGTGGATTCGCTCAATACTATCTTCTTGCGTATAATGCTCATCAGTTGCATGGTCTCAAGAGAACAATGGAATTGTCTTTGGCACGTACCCTTGCGAATAAGTTCAAAACGACGGTCAACAAAATCTTTAAGAAGTACAAAACGATTCGCGAAACGGACGGACAAAGCTACAAGGTACTTCAAACGGAAGTGAAACGGGAAGGAAAAAAGCCGTTGGTCGCTTATTTCGGAGGGTTTAAACTCGGATACAAGAAGGATGCCGTAATTGTGGATGAGATACCGATGGGGAAAGTATTCAGCATCAAGAGTCAACTTATTGATCGTCTGATGAAGGATACATGTGAGTTATGCGGATCAAGTGGAAATGTTGAAATGCACCACGTCAAGAAGTTGAAAGATCTCGAAAATAACGGTAGAAAAGAAAGGCCGGATTGGATGAAACGAATGCTGGCAATGAGAAGAAAAACGCTCGCAGTATGTCTCGAATGCCACACCAATATCCACTCAGGTAAATATGACGGTAAGAGATTGTTAAGCGCTAATGTCGGCTGACAGTTAATCACTGGCGAGCGGAGTGCACAGGAAACTTGCACGCTCCGTTCTGAGAGGGGCATCTGGAAAAGTACTATTTTTAGAATAGCAACTCGCTGGGTGCCTACTCTACTTTATGCACGGTTCTGTAGGAGGCTGGAGGTGAAATTCCTCCGG
Source organism: Desulfosporosinus cupriresistens (assembly GCF_001707885.1). Lineage (GTDB taxonomy): Bacteria > Bacillota > Desulfitobacteriia > Desulfitobacteriales > Desulfitobacteriaceae > Desulfosporosinus. Next base: position 8,856 of record NZ_MASS01000011.1, read on the forward strand.
CCTACCTGGCGAGAATCGACACGAGACCTGCGTGGTCTAGCCAGGGAGTGTTGTGGATCTTACTGTTTGTATTTTTCCGTGGGCTGTGCACGTGGAGACGGTCGTGCTGATAGAGCGGAAATAGCTTGGTATCAGTGTTTTTTGGGGTTTTGGGGTAATTTGATAGTGTGTTTTATGTTTCCTTGGACGTATGAAATCAACATATTTTACACCCCCAGGGGTGCACTTTTACGCAAATATAGGGTATACAGTATGGGGGTATAAGGGGGATTTTCGTAATAGTATAGGAAAAAGCCCCCCCTCAAGAGGACACATTTAATAGTACTAATTTTTGTCTCGTTGATGGGATACTAACCACTGAGTTTGAAGGGAAATCCCGACGACCTTTAGATGGTAAATTTTATGCGTGTAAGGGCGTATGGCCGATCAAGATATAGGTAAATTACGACAGCATCCTAAATAATGATTTTGCTGAGCGCCTACAGTATTCCAAAGGCCCTGTTTAAAGATTGGTTAGGATGTTTGAGATAACGGGATATTGGGTGGCCAAGTTTGATACCATATTACCTACCGTGAGCGTTTTAACGTGCTGTGGAATTTAATTAGAATTCTTGAAATATGACTGCCAATTATTTATTTTGCATTTAGGGCATTGATAAAAAAATTTGTAAAAGTAAAAATACAATGTAGAACCTAGATCTTTTGGTCGGGTTTTTTTTATTTATTGCAGATTAATTTAGTAAAACAAGAAGGGAAAAGAGAGGAAATGTGGAAATTAGTAGAGTAATACGTAATTACTGGTGCTAGAAAGGAGTGCTATCTTTGTCCTTCAGTATAGTACACTTATCTGATTTACATATTGGAAAGGATGATCCGGTTTTTACTAGGACATTAAATAATCTTATTGAGGATATAAAAGATACTACAAAAAAGCAAGATTTACGGTTAGACGCTATTGCATTTACAGGGGATATTGTGGAAAAGGGCGGAACAGATAAGACATTTGAAATAGCCAATGAGTTTATCAATAGGCTTTTAAGTGAAGTTAACGTACCTAAAGAAAATCTATTAATTGTGCCGGGAAACCATGATATTCCCAGAAGATTAGCCGTTTCTACACTCCTGGAAAAACTAGCTCATGAAGACTTTACTTATAAAGACAAATGCGATGAATACTGGGAATCTTTTGGAGCAAGGTATAAACTATTTAACGATTTTTTAACAAAAACGGGATGTTTAGAGAATGCCTATAAAGGAATGTTTGGAGGGTTAATTAAAGATATTAGTACCGATATAGGGTCAATTAGGTTTTTTTTACTTAATTCTTCTTGGTCGACTACCGGCGACAAGGATTTTGAAAATTTATACCTAGGTAGGTGGCAGCTTGAAAGTCTTGTGGAAATTAAGAACAAATTACCTAAAGCCGAATATAATATTGCTCTTTCTCACCACCCACTTGAATGGTTAAACAAGGATGAAAGAGAGATGATATTAAACTATATAAAAGACAAAAATCTATTGTCAGCAGAGACTTTATTGCACGGACATATTCATGATGGCGCAATAGATATTAGTACGAATCCAGATGGATCGTTTGTATCACTAGTGTCTGGAATAGGGTTCCCCAATGCTCTTGATAGGGAAAAAGGACAACCGAAGATATCGCAATGTCGTTATGCAGTTTATAATTTTGATCTAAAAAGTCAACTACTGAATGTTTGGCTGAGAATAACCAGAGAAGATGGTAACTTCGTAAATGATACGATGCTTTACAAAGCAGGTGGCGAAAACGGCCATTTATCAATTCCAATTAAACAATATGTTAAAACTGAAACTATTGCCAATAAAGTTCCTTTACCTTCGAACGTTAAAGTTGATGCTGTTCCATTTCTGACAGATTGGGTTGGGAGAAGTGATGAACTCATAACCCTATTAAATCCTAGTTACAAAGTTGTAGCTATTACTGGGGTAGGGGGGCAAGGAAAGACATGGTTGGCTGCTGAATTTTCTCGTAGACATTCTAGAGGTGGAGTAAATGCATATTTCGATTTAGGTGTATGGGTAGATTGCCGTGAGTTACCCGTTTCAATTCATACAAAGATTATAGAACTCTTAGATGCAATCACTGGTGGTCAAGAATCTGAAATTTTGTTTAGAGACGAAACGCAAGAAGATACAGTAAAAAGATTCATGTCTCATATTCAAAATCATAAATTGCTAATCGTTTTTGACAATATTGATGCGTATGTTAATGAGGAAAGTGAAACCGTTACTAATGAATTTAAACCAATATTAGATGCCATCTTGAATGGTGAGCATAATAGTAAGATAATTTTAACGAGTAGAAAACCTATTAACGATTCTAGAGGAGCCTTTAGACAAATAAATTTACCGGGTTTATCCTCGGATGAAGTAATTGAATATTTTACCAGAAGAAATATTGAATTAGTTGGAGACAATGATCGAAAATATTGCCAAAAACTCGTTAAACTTACTAATGGTCACCCATATTGGCTGGGTTTAATTGCAGGGCAAATACTGGCAAGAAAAGACACTTTGAAGCATTGTATATCAAACTTCGGTGATGGTGAAACAACGACTCGAGGAAGCATTAAAGAGTATTTTGATACGATATGGGGGCAACTAAATAAAGATAGCAAAAAATTATTAAGGCACATAGGAGAAGTTCCACGTCCCTTAACCGACAACCAGATAAAACGTGTAATTACCGATATTAGTTCAACTAAAACTGGCCAAGCTATTCGTAAGTTAGAAAAGTTGGGGCTATTACGTCGACATGAAGATTCTATTTTACATACATGGGAGTATCAAGTTCATCCGTTAGTTAGAGAATTTCTTCATGAGAGTTACTCGCCGAGCGCTCAAAGAAAGTATGTTTCAAGAGTTTTATGTATCTTTCTACATCCATCTTTAGTCGAAAAATTATTTTCGAACACCGAAGCTCTTGATAAAATCAATGTCTCCATGAGCGCAAATAATCTCGCTGATTCGATAGAAACATGTTTAAACTCCAGGAATTACAAAGAAGGACTAGAGTTACTAGAACGATATCGTGCGGTACTTTATGACAGTGGATATCATCATAAATTTTGTTCATTAGCATGTCAGATATTAGATTTGGTCAAATGGGAAGAGTTTAGACTTGTTGACCGGAATCGAGGAGCAAAATTACTTAGTATTGTAATCGAAAAACTTTGGCTCGTGGGAGATAATAAAAGATGTGTTGAGTATCTGGATCATTTTAGCATGTCAGTTGAACCTGATACGAATCAGTATTTAGGTTATTTAAGTCTTGCTGCTTGGATCGAATGGCAACAAGGAAAATTCGTAGAATCAATAATAACTGCCGATGAGTGTAAGGTTTTGGCTAAGAAACTCAATTCAGCAGCTTGGGTATTTAATGATCCTTTTTATACGCGTGCGTTAGCTCTCCGTGATAGTGGGGATAATGAGGAAGCTGTTAAATTTTTTAAAGGGCGCAACAAATCTACAAACAACATGAGCTCTTCTGATTTGGGTAATATTGCTAGGTGTTATTATAATTTAGGCAGGCATGAAGAAGCTGAGGAGTTTTTGCGTCAATCTTTGGTTCAACTATTAAAAGGTAATGATTACATTTCAAAAATGAACTGCGGTTATGCTTACCTTTGGATCGCAGAGAATTTATTTTCCCAAAAGAGAGTATTTGAAGCTAAAGCGTTTCTTGTTTTAGCAAAAGATATATGGAATACATATTGTCCAGGTCTTCTCCCCAAAACAAAATATGTTGAAGAAAAATTATTGCAAACTGATTATGATGAACCAATAACACTATTGGAAGCACATGAGTGGGAGAAAAGATTTTTAGAAGTCCAGCCGAGTTTACTAATGTCTGCAAAACTAAGAAAATAAAGATAAACTAAGCAGGTCTATGCATACGGCGTTGGCGATACTTTCCTTATGCCACCTTCTAATAATTATATCCCTTACAAACCTGCGATGTGCGAAGATTTGATTTGGTTTTGGTCCTTTGGTCCTATTTAAAATTTACGATATTGACAAACTTACTGATTAGGTCAGGCCTCCAATGTTAGGGGAAGGCTAAAAAGTAGGGTGAAAATCCCCACCTACGATAGCGGGGTTAAAACCAAATAATCTAAACGGCTTTGCAGGGAATTGTAATCCAGAGCGACAACACGCACTGGATTTTTTACTTATATAGGCAAAAACGGGAGACGTTGATGACTTTTCACAACAATTTGTCTAAACACAGTGGTATAATTAGGAATAAGTTGGAGGAGAGCGGTGTTAGCAAAGCTAAGAACTGGCCCGGACGCCAATTCCGTCAGTTGGCGGACAACTCAACGAAGCAATATTCCGGGCATGACGGCTGACAATTATTAACCACGCACTTATCCTTGCTAAGTTCAAAAAGAAATTACTTCCTTGATAAAGCCTACCAGCAGTTGAATGCCGAGTTTCAAAAGAAGGCCACTTTCGAAGGTTGGTAAGTATGGTTTGTGTGAAGAGATACTAGGTGACGTGAGTTGATGTACATATTAGGACGAACACCGCCGGGGTGAAGTCTTAGAACACAGAGGGCGTTGGAATATATGATGGGTTGCTGGCATCCCTGTCGTGACCGCGACAGATCTTAGCCCAAATTAGATTGGAGAGAAAATGATGAAGACAATCGGTTTAATCGGAGGGATGAGCTGGGAATCATCGAGCGAATATTATCGCATTATTAATGAAGAAGTTAAGCAGAGGCTTGGAGGTTTACATTCGGCGAAATGCATCCTATATAGTGTAGACTTCGAGGAAATAGAAAACTGTCAAAGAAATGGTGAATGGGAAGAGGCTGCTAAGATTCTAACAGATGCTGCTCGAAGTCTTGAATTAGCAGGGGCAGATTTTATTGTCATTTGTACGAATACCATGCACAAAGTTGCTAACGAAATTCAGTCAGGCATCCAAATCCTATTACTTCACATTGCAGATGTCACTGCACAACAGGTTCTTCTTAGTGGAATCAAATCTATTGGCCTTTTGGGAACACGATATACCATGGAACAGGATTTTTATAAATCAATATTGGAGACTCAAGGAATAAAGGTTTTAGTTCCCAAGGAAACAGATAAAGTAATAGTAAATACAGTAATTTATAACGAACTGTGTTTAGGAAAAATCGTAGATGAATCTAGGGCCAGATATAAACGGATAATTCAGGATTTGATTGGGCAAGGTGCAAATGGAATTATTCTAGGTTGTACAGAAATTGGTCTATTAGTCAAACCTGAGGACTTGCCTGTCCCTTTATTTGATACAACCTTACTTCACGCAAAAGAGGCGGTAAACTTAGCGCTAAAATAATCTTGGGTATTTTCTCCTCCAATCAGCCCGTCACCCACGCCCTGCTAATCTCAAGAAGAAATAGCCGCCTCGATAAAGGCTAGCTGTTTGTCTAGTGGAGTCTTTCGTGGTTGGGGGATTTGTATGGTAGGCGCGTGGATGGGTGCTAAGTTACTTATTCGCCCTCACAATCGGACTGTAGAAAAGGGGAATTAAAGATGGCACGAAGAAAATGGAGCGGCGAAGAAATTGAAGAATATAGAAATAGGAATGGCATATTCTTTTATTTTAACAAGGAAGATTCCAATTTTCTTGTTCCAAAAGCTTTCGGAATTGGTTGGACCTTAAACTGGGCTAATCCAATTTCTTGGGTAATTATTTTAGCGATAATAGGTCTCATTGGTTACCGTAAACTCATTAGGTAATAAAGTCCTTTTCAAAGAGTTAATTTTAGCGAAGATATATGATTGTGGTAAATCTCGCCACGTCAATTGCGCCCCGCTAACCTCAAGAAAAAATAATCACCTTGATAAAGCCTAGCAAGCAGTCTTGTGCCAAGAACGTGTTCGAAGAACACGATGCTGTATCAGTGATGAATGTAGGTCCTTCGAAACCGGTTTATAGGAATTGGTTTCAAACAGCCGTAAGCTGCTTCAGACCGAAAGGCTTCGGTGGTGAACGTTACGGTCAAAAGCCGAGAATGATCTCGGCATGTATGGATTAGAGAGACTTGCGCCTTGTTAAGTTCAAGAAGCACATGTGGTTTGAAATAACCGCACTGGATAAAGCCTAGCCAGAGGACAAGAACCGAGGCTTGTGTGTGGGGACACCGTAGGTGGTCCTTCTAACCGGAGAGCGGTGGGATTGGATCAAAAATATTTGGCCACATCCGGGTACAGTATTGTCACTATCTGATTAGTGCTTGCGTTGAGAATGATGGCCAATCAAATTTCTATACTGACTTTCTAACAGGATAATTAGAATTTTTGAAAGATTATATAACACATGGGAGGACTTTAGAGGTATAATTGTCATAAAATGATTATACAGGGGGTAAATGGGATGCCTAGAAAAACAAGAAGTGACTGTACTGTAGGGACATTCGAAAAGAAAGAGGGATTGCCTCCTGGGACAATCAGAAACCAGGATGGTAGAGACACTAGAAGTGACAAAAAGATCGGTACGATAAGAAAAGAAGCTAATAAGAAATGAAAAGCTAACCTCGTTGCTAAAACGAGGTTTTTGCCTTATTCCCCGCAGGGAGCATTGAGGTGGTCATTTCGTCCTGACTCACAATTCTGGTAAAACCAGTAACTTCATCGAAAGTAAATCACCACGCCTTGCGCCTTGCTACGATCAAGAAGAACAAGCAGTATGATAAAATTTAGTCAGCAGTAACATACCGAGTCTTTCAATTCCCCCGCTTTCCAAAAGAAGGTACTTTTGAAGGTGGGTTGGGATGAAGGATACTGGGTGTATTAGAGGTGCAGGTAGATGTTGCTCGATTGGATATGAACTTACCTGGGGCGTTGAGGGTAAAAGGCCTCTAACAGGTTATGCATGCAGGATGTTCTTACAATCGGATAACAAATAGCGCTGCCTCTCATCAACAGGAAAGTTGGAGATGAGGGGATACGTTACATTTAATGCGTTATAAATATTTGGAGGATATTTAATGTGGAGGAAAAAGAACGATCGAAAATAGAAGCTAAAAATAAAATAGAAAATAGATTACATAATTTGAGAATATTTCTGATTAATAATAAAATATTTTTAGATGTTTTTGTCACGCTATTAGTTGGTTTCATGGCTGCTACTTTAGCATATCAGGCTAATCAAATTGCCGAGAAACAAACAACTATAATGGAAATCCAGGCAATGCCCCAATTTACTCTTAGTTCGATGCAGGTTGAAACTTTAAATGGGGGTCAATATGGTATCATTGTTAATAATGATGGAAGTCCTGTAAGAGGTTTAACTTATAATTTGGCAGTGTTTTTAAGTATCGGCACAAAGAATAAAAAAATTTCAATTCCCATCGATGGTTTTTATGGTGAAGATGATTTCACAAATAATGGGAAGGGGAAAATATTAACTATTTATGGGACAGAGAGTGAAGAAATGTACTCAAACATAGAAAAAGAAATGGGCCAATTAATCAAAAGCATGAATCAACCTACTACCTTTAGAATATTACAGTATGCTAGATTAAATTATATGGATGTATTAGGCAAATTTCATAACGATTATTTTGTTATTCCCTTGGTATCTACGGGAATGTTACTTACTCCTGAAGAAGGTGAAAAGGTTTTCCGAGAATATGAAAATGGTAATAAAATCAGCTTAAAAACCGTAACCTCTTCAGACTTACAAAAGATTATTAATTCTAAGTTTTTAAAAACGCTGCATGATACCGATTTCAGGTAGTATGCGGTTAGCATAATCAATACTAAATCATAACCCGCCGCTTACACCTTGCTAAGCTCAAGAAGAACATGCTTATTTCTTAAACTCGATCTACACTCCAGAAAGATGTGAAATTAGGAAATGATTGATATGGTTATCAAAAATATGTGGCCAATTATTATGTTGCTTCTATCTGCTTTGATTGGATACCAATTCAGTAGAAGATCTAAAGGGAATGACCTATTTCTGGAAAGTTTAACAAAGAGCTACGAAAATGTTTACTTTCCAATGTACATAAGGCTTAAAAAAATTAAGGAACAGAATGACGAGCAAAAATTAGAACTTTTGGAAGAGTTTTTTAAAGGTTATTATTCTTACGAGTCAACAATAAAATTGATTGCTCCAGTTTCTCTGCTTGAAAGATTCTTTGATATATACCTGAAATATTTAGTTTTTACCAGACAACGTGATGAAAGTAGCAAAGAAAATTTATGGAAAAACTTCGAAGATTTTTATGTCTCTATAGAAAATGAATTCTGGGAAGCACATGAAATTATTTATAAGGATTACTTTATATCAAAAGCACTAATTAAGAAAAATCCTTTTTTGGGAATTATTATGGAATTAAGTATTTTACTTTTTAATATTACTACATTTCTATTATACTTGACCGGGTCAATATTATATTTTTCTATATGGAATTATTTTCAGAGTTTATCTATTTTCCCGGTCTGGTGGACGCTTAAAGATGCTATTCTATTATTCTTGTGTACGTTGGTAATTCAATCTTTCATGTTAATTATTTCAAGCTGGTATGTAGCAATGCGAAATAAAAGGACGAATGGACTGCTATCTAAAAAGCTAGAGAAAAGGGCAAAGAAGATCTGGCAGGGAATTATACGTTTAATAAGAAGACATAGATAGTTAAGGAAGTTCATTATAACAAAGTTTTAATTTTAAATGCATTAGGGAAGTGATGATTAATTTTGAACATAACTAACTGCGATGTGCGAAGATTTGATTTGGTTTTGATCCTATTTATAAATTCGGGAATTTGATAACATACTGATTAGGTCAGGCCTCCATTGTTAGAGGAAGACTAAAAAGTAGAGTGAAAGTGCCCACCTGCGAGAGCGGGGTTAAAAAACAAATAATCTAAACGGCTTTGCGGGTATTGGTGAGGTAAAAATCTATTTTGATTAATCCAGGGTTTTTAAACGCCCTGGATTTAATTTTATAGGCTAGATTGAATGTATAATATGTGTTGAAGTTATTTGTCAGATCGTTTGGATGAACTGACTTTTTTTGTTTTTCTTGGGATTATTACTAGAACAATAGCAGGTAATAGAGGAAAGATGTGGAAAGTTTAATGTGACCTTTCAATGAAAGGGACTTAGTAATAGTAATCTCAAAATATATTGATTACCCGAATAGATATTCGGGATTTATAAATTCGCGTAAATGGTGCCGCCTTATCATGTGGCGGAAGATAACATTGGAGGTATTATTATGAAGTGTAAAGCAGGTAAAAAGTGGGGGGAAAACACTTACAAGTGTACAAAATGCGGGATATATAAAACGTTAGAGAATAATGAGGAGATTTTAGAGATATGTTCTTGCGGAAATGACGAATTTGAAGCTCCTATCGAATTTGAGAGAAGTGATAATGGATATAGAGAAAAATTAGATGAAATAATTCGGATTCTTGAAGTCAGCATATTCTTATGTCAAGGCCTGGAAATTGATTCTTTTTACAATGTAATAGCTGTCCAGTTAAGAATCCTTTTATGTGATAACAGTCGAATCATTAGATCTAGATTACAAAAACCAAAACTGCATCCGCATACAGGCAATAGATTCAAGGGTACAAGTGATTATGAATCTATTTTAAGTGAAAATCTATTTGATAAAACTAAGATGCCAATTGCATTGGATAAATGGCTAAAACAGGAAGTAGCATGGAGTCCACATTGGGAGCCAATGGATGTTAAAGATGTAATCGATGCATGGGCAAATAAAAATGGTGGAGCACATATTGATTCAAGGGTTCCGGAGAAGGAGATGTTTGCCATTGCAGTATCTGGAAAAGACTACTTAATCGCAATAGCACGTTATGTTATTGAATTGTTAGGTTATGATTTGCACAGTGATATTCTTGAGCATCTTTTACGACCATATAACAACCTGCTTAACTCCTAATACTATCTAGATCAGTTTAAGGGGCCGACGTCCGTTGGTTTTGCTCGATGTACTGGGCGCAGCCTGCCGGGATGGTATACCCTGACTAAGGGTTGAAAATAGAGCTTATGAACTATCGGGGACAAGCTAGTCCCGACTGCGTAACTTACTACCATAGCCCAAATGCTTTCAAGCGTTGTTGCGGTAAGAAGTTTGGCATTATTAAACACCTTTTTTCTCATATGCATCTCCCCTTTCAGTGAAAGACTAGCGAATTTGTAACTCACAAATGTTAACATACCGAATGCACTAGCCATAAGAGAGGCTATAAGTATCGTACGCGAGCCCTGGGTAAAGCACACTCCCAGCAGGGTTGACCCCGATAGGTCATAATACAAAATTAGTATATCATACCTTATGATTAAAATTAAATTGTTCCTGTATACCTTCTTTGACTTTGACGGCATGAGTTTAAATAGGTTAATGGCCTTGCGGCCCTCGTCTTTAAAGCGTTCTTGAATGCACATATCTGAGCGAACTCTACCAGAGTTGGCTGTCTTGCTTAAGTGGGACGTATGTGAATGGGTGGGTTAGTAGTATCCCTACTATATCGGTTCAGGAAACCTTCAAAGGCTTAATCTTAGTTATGATAAAAGGAGAAGATCACATGGGATTTACAAAGGCACTTTACTATCCTACAATCGATATTCACAATGAGGGTTGGCTCAAAACGGCTGTACTTTTTTGGGATGAAATAAATACAATTGTTCCCTCGTCTGTGAAAGTCCCATATCAAACTCATTCTACACAATTTCTTTCAGACAAGGGTATCCTGAAATCATTACGAGTGAACCCTGACTACGACTTTATTGACGAACTTAGTTCTGATGTTTTGAATTATTTAAATACAAATGAAGGTTTCCAAGTTTTAACACAATCTAATGGATTACGCTCAATAATTCACAGGGACAAGCTCCCAAGGAAAGTAGGTAGGTTGTTTAATATTCATCCTGAAAAGCTTCCATATGAAGTGCAAAATTACTTGAGAAATAATCTGACAAGAGACGGGTGGTTTCAAGTCGATTCAAATTTTGCAACATTTTATATGACAATACTTGCTAATAAACTATGTGAAAGAAGATCAATGGGACTTTTAACTGACAATTCGTTTACTGCAAATTTAATTGACAAGGTTCGATTAGATAACCAATTCGCTATTAATGATGCAAGTTATTTTCATCGCTATGATCACAGGAACCAAAAACCTCTTTTATTAGCTCAAGGATTATTAACGAATTTAATAATCCAAGGTGTAAGGGTTGGAGTAACTTCATCTTTAGAAGATGTATTAAACTTTAAAGACCAGCATCGTGATGAGTTAGGGTTATTCAGAATGAACATATCTAAACTTATACAAAGTGTTTCTAAAGAAGCCCCTGTAGAGTCATTAATGCAACAAGTTGAGGACATATATAAAGATGAATTTTTACCTGCTTATAACAATTTTAAAAAGGCATTAGATAGTTCAAGAATTAAGTGGTTTTCGGACAACTTTATGAAAATATCTTTGATATCAATGCCTGTAACTACTTTACCAATGACGCTTCTAGGATTCACACTTCCACATGCGCTTCTCGCTGGGGTTGGTGTCTCTCTTGTTTCATCTGTTGTATCATATAATGAAGATAAAAAAGAGAAGATTAGAACAAATCCGTACTCGTATTTGCTTGCTATTAATGATCAGATCTGACAGACACCTGTTATAAGGCTCATCCTAACTGATATCTGCAACATGGTGATATTAACCATTTTTACTTAAGATGATGGGAGGTAGTAATCCAATGTGGATAATTTCTAACGTAGTCCGCAGCTACAGACTGCAATTATCTCTGCGATTGTAGCCATTTTAACCGTCATCATAGGTACGCCCTTACGTTACATCATTGATAAAAGAACGCTTCGATATAAACTAAATACTGAATACGAATATGTGCAAAGAAAGCAACTACGCCAGCTAATAGGACGGCATCACGGTCGGATGCTTGAGGCGGCGGAGAGGCTAAATCATCGACTCTGGAATCTTTATATGAATGAATCTGAAGGATGGCTGCATGTAGAGGGGCACTACAACAAACCTGAGAACAATTATTACTTTACAACAACAGTCTATAGGGTCGTTAACGTTTTAACACTAATTCATTTGTTCGAAAAGGAAGCTATATTTATTGATTCTCGAATAGCAGACAATAAGGACCTACAGTTTTTGAAATTCCTCAAAGCGTTTGCTTGGGTATTTGTAGACGTTAAATTATTAGACGGTCTTGAATACGATATGTCGAGGTCTTCAGATCATATTTTTAGGGATAAACTAAGGTTAATTTGTAATAGCTGCTGCAAAGAGGGAGACTTTCTTTCTCTCGAAGACTTTGAAAGTCATCTAAACGAAGGGCATGTGTACAACCCCCTCTTAAGTTTTTTTGATGGTTTGTCCATATCTGAGAAGAGGTTCAGATGGGATAAAGTTGTAGTTTTTCATCTGCTATTAATGGCGTTCATAAACACATTTGGTTATGACATGCAAAAATCATCAACAAAGCAAATGAAAGAGGTCAGTGGAAAAATACAAAACAAACAGATATTACTTAATTTGGATTACTTAATTAGCAGTGTAGGATTGGAAAGGCAAAGAGAGGTTAAGAAAATCAAATCGGTGGTTCACAGTATAGTGAACGAAATTTCGTAGGAAGAGTGGATTGGATTATTATAAAGTACTCGGCGGAACATACTTACCGGCAGTCACTTTTTGTCGTTCCGCGTAGATTCCAGGTTCCTTTGCGGAACGACAAGTTCCGCCGAGGAGAGTTTCTGCAACAAGGGGACAATCAGTTTTTTCCTGATTTTCAACATAACCTATTTCTTGCGAGGATAGGGTTTCTCTATATCCGTACGGTTTACCAGATAGTCGATGCTGGTCTCAAACAGGTCGGCTATTTTTTTTAGTACTGGTACCGGTATATTTAGTTTGCCAATCTCATAGTCAGAGTAGGTTGTCTGATGAATTCTCAGATACTCGGCCATTTGGGACTGAGTCATGTCTCTATCTTCCCGCATATTGCGGATTCTCTCATACACAGCAATCACCTCAGAATAATTATGCCTTAAGGGAATATCCCTTATTGACTTTTAAGGGATATTCCCTTAGAATATGTGTCAAATCTTTGCTTTTTATTCGGGAGGAGTCTATGGAGCGGGAAGTCATTAAACTACAGGATAAAAGGATAGAGCGGATAATAGTCAATATCAGCGCTATGATTGCTGATGCTATAGAGATAGCACAGAAAGCAAATGCCATGTCTATAGATTCTGAAAAGAAGCTTATTCTTGCGCAGTTAGAGTTGGAAAGTTTATATATACAATTAGAAGAGTCAGAAAACATTTGAGTATGAGTTAGCAATAATCCACTCTTTGTGGATCTATCCAAATCGGTAGAGTGTTAGACTTGGATGGGCTATTAATTAATACTTAGTCCGTTCTGTTTGTGTGACCATTATTTAACAAAGCTTCCCTGAGAGGTATTCTTCGGGAAGCTTTGTTAATGGAGAGTTAATTTCGATGCCTATATATTCCTATTTACCAACAAGCAGGAAATGATGAAAATTCGGAGAATTAATTCGAAAACGGTGAGTGATATAAGTGGAGGAAAGCGTCTTTTTATACCTATTTTACACAGAGAATATATCTTTCAAAAGGCCGCTGGCATATAAAAGCAGAAGATCGACATTTTCTTGTAGTAAGTAAAAATATTTATATATCTTTCGTACTTAACACTCTCGATGAATCCACCTTTTCACTTAGGACAACTTTTTAAGCAAATGAAGCTTTGTTCGTGATAGGTGGAGATATGCAAAGCTTAAAAATATAGGTTTTTCGATCCACAGTTAAGACTTATACCAGTCCTATGTTAGAGGTGCATTATGTCCGAAATCATCTATGGCCTATACGAGCAAATCATCAACGGAATCATCAACGAAAACCTGAATAAAGTGGATCAGCAACTTATCATAAAAGATACTCAGCCCCTGGATTCTGCTGAGTCTTCTAAGATTCTGGCAGAATACCTGACGAAAATTCTGCGTGAGATTTTGGATTATATCGAAGATGGGGTCTCCGTAGTCAGAGACCGTGTTGATTTGTGTAATGGTATCTTACAGTACATAGCCGAGTGCATTCAGAAAGGAAGCTTTAGCTTCAAAAAGAATCAAGAGACCTTAAAACGGGTTGAGAGTTTCCTAATAAATCAGGACACCCAGCTCTTATTAGCCCTGGTAGACAAGAAAGCAAGCAAGCCAAAAGCTATACCCGCCTCGGAAAAGATCGTAAGACCAGATACTTCTATCGCAGAGAACTCCCTCTTCACTGGGGCGGTCCATGAGCCAAGCATGATCTCGGAACTCAAAAAGGAAATCCTAAGCAGTGACCGAATTGATTTTCTTGTTTCCTTTATCAAGTGGAGCGGCTTGCGGTTAATCATCAATGAGCTGACCCAGTTCACCATGGGCGGCGGCAAACTGCGGATTATCACCACCTCCTATCTGGGAGCCACGGACTTCAAAGCCGTGGAACAGCTCAGTAAACTGACCAATACGGAAATACATATTTCCTATGATACGGAACGGACCCGCCTCCACGCCAAAACCTATGTCTTCTGGAGAAATACCGGCTTCAGCACCGTTTATATCGGATCCTCAAATATCTCTGAGTCAGCTATGACCAGCGGCTTGGAATGGAATATAAAGCTATCCCAATATGACTCCGGGGATATCTTGGAGAAAATCCGGGCCACCTTTGAAGGGTATTGGAATAATCTTGAGTTTACCCCCTTTATTCCGGCCCTCGATTCTGATCGCCTGAGAAAAGCCTTAAAGTCTGAGCGAAGAAACAGCCAGGATGAAGCGGATGCCTTAGGCTTTCACTTTGATCTGAAACCTTACTATTATCAGCAGGAAATTCTGGACAAATTGAAAGCTGAGCGGGAAGTCCATCACTCGTTTAGAAACCTGGTAGTTGCAGCAACGGGGACGGGCAAGACCGTTATCGCTGCCTTTGATTACCGGGACTTTTGCAGGGCAAACCACACTCGACCCAACAGACTGCTCTTTGTAGCCCACCGAAAGGAAATATTAAGCCAGAGTTTGGCCTGTTTTCGCGGGATACTCAAGGATCTTAACTTTGGCTCCATGATGGTGGGAGGTCTGAAGCCGGATAGCTTTGATCATTTATTTGTCTCCATCCAATCTTTTAACTCGAAGGATTTGACAGAGGTCACTTCCCCTGATTTCTACGATTATATTGTCATTGACGAATTCCATCACGCCGCAGCTCCATCCTACCAAGAACTTTTAGAGTATTATAAGCCGAAGGTGTTGCTGGGACTGACGGCAACCCCTGAGAGAGCAGACGGCCGTAGTATCTATAGATATTTTCAAGGCAGAGTGGCTGCCGAAATCCGCTTATGGGAAGCTATTGAACGGAAATTGCTCAGTCCCTTTCATTATTTTGGGGTAACGGATAATGTTGACCTTAGTCAGGTTCACTGGGTTGCGGGCAATTACGATGAGCGGGAACTGGAGAACCTCTATGTGTTTGAAAAAGCCATTGCCGAAAAACGGGTTGGTTATATTATCAGCGCCCTGGAAAAGTATTGTCTGGAACCTGGGGAGATCATCGGAATTGGTTTTTGCTTAAATAAAAGGCATGCTGAATTTATGGCTCAGGTTTTTAATAAGGCGGGAATTCCTTCTGAATTTCTGATCGCGGAATCGGAGAGCGCATTGAGGGATAGCGTGAAGCGGCGTCTGGTCACGAAGGAAATCACCTTTGTTTTTGTGGTGGATATATATAATGAAGGAATTGATATTCCTGAAGTGAATACGGTTCTTTTTCTGCGGCCTACGGAAAGCTTAACCGTCTTTTTGCAGCAGTTAGGCAGGGGGCTAAGACTCTGTGAGGGAAAAGAAGCTCTGACGGTCTTGGACTTTGTGGGACAAGCGCACCAGAAGTATTCCTTTGAAGACCGTTTTAAAGCCTTGTTATCCAGGTCTCGAAAATCCATTGAGCAGGAAATTAAGACGGGTTTTGCCAATGTGCCCAGGGGCTGCTCCATCCAATTTGAAAAACAAGCTCAGGATTACATTCTGGAGAACATTCGCAATGCCATTAATACTAAGCGTAATATAATCAGCAAGCTCTATGATCTGATAGAGACTAAACAGGAGCTAAAGGTCAGGGAGTTTTTTGAGGGTTATCATGTGACCCCCCAAGACGTCTACAGTAAAAAGGCAACCGTAGTGGGGCTGGCGGCTCAAGCTGGTTTACTGAAGGGATATGAGGCAGATGCAGAGCGGGAACGATTGCTTGCCTCTGCGCTTGGAAGATTATCTTTTGTAGATTCCAGACGCTGGATTGGCTTTGTGCAAAAGATCTTACCGCTGATTCTTTTAAGTAAAGGCTCTTTATTGCATTCTTTAACTACAGTGGAACGGACAATGCTAACTATGGTTCACTATACACTATGGGGTAAGGGGCTAGGTGATCTGGACAAGAGGTTTGCTTCAATTGAAGAGGCGATTTATTGGGTTATTAATGATCCGCGGCTTTACCAAGAACTATTGGATTTACTGGACTATCAATTCGGTAAGATCGATTTCGTGGATAAGCCTTTAATCGGTTTCGAGGATGAATATCCACTCGACCTATACTGTGCTTATACCTTTGATCAGGTTTTGGTGGCGCTGGGTAAACATTCAGAACAAAAGAGGAGCTCTTTCCGGGAAGGAGTTCTCTACCTGGCTGAGAAGAAACTGGATGTCTTTTTCGTGACCTTGAACAAGTCTGAAAAGGACTATTCCCCCTCAACCATGTATCAGGATTATTCTATCAATGAAGAGCTGTTTCATTGGCAGTCCCAAAGCCGGACGACGGTGGAATCCTTGACAGGGCAGAGGTATCTTAGCCAAGCAGCCAGTGATGGGAAGGTGCTGTTTTTTGTGAGAGAGTATAAGCAAGAGGGAGCTTTTACCTCTCCATATACTTGTCTTGGCTTTGCTGATTTTCAAAGCCATTATGGTTCAGCACCCATTAGTATTGTCTGGAAGATGAAGGAGCCTCTGCCGGGGTTTGTGCTGAAGAAGACGGTTAAAGTTTGATTACTGCTGTTATTGCTCAGGGATTGCCATAGTCATGAAGAGGTCCAATAGTTATAGCTCTCATCGAAGCCTAGGTGGGGGTTATTTAGCACTAATTATTCTTGCTTTCCTGGGCGGTCTGAATCCTGGCCTGGCTTCAGAAGAACAAATTCACTGTCTTTACTATCTAAGTACATTTCTTCAGTTTGGCGCTGTATCTGCTGAATCTCTTCAATGATATCTGTCATTTTGTTGAAGAGTATGCTATACATTTCTTTATGATTTAACCAATGTTCTTCACCTCAAATAGTGGTTTACACTCACTGTTTTATGCGTTTTTCGCATAATAATCAATATGCAATTATCGCATACTATAAAATAGTGTTGGGGTGAGCATCATGTACCAACGATTGCGTGATTTACGAGAGGACAAGGATTTGACTCAGCAAGAGCTTGCCACCTTGCTGAAGGTAAGCCAAACAACCTATTCCAGATATGAAAGCGGTGTTCTAGATATTCCTAGTTCCTCGCTTATTAAACTTGCTGAATTCTATAAAACCAGTATCGACTATCTGGTGGGATTGACCAATAATAAAAGGCCCTATCGTTAATGTTCAGAGGATCATAGCTGTAAAATTAAAAGTAAGATAGGATGCACTGTATATCTCGGCGCTTAGTTTGTCTTGCCACAAGCTAAGCGAGAAGTGGCGGCCACGTGGCCGCCTTTCCTATTTGCTCCACCTATGCTTGCGGCGGGTCGTATAAGTCGTTGGTGGTAGTTCCAACAATCTTAATATCTCGCTTTCCAATCAGCTCGCCGCTGGGCGTAAGAAATACATTCTTCTGAATGATCGTGTCCATAACGGCTTCGGCCTGTGCCTGATCCACGTCTTCCCTCGGATCGGGGATGGTGATGGCAAACGTTTTGCCGCCGGCAGTTGTAAACGTTAACCTTACCACCTTATTCGTCGTTACAGCCATAGTATCACCTCTTTTATCACAAATTTTCCGGAGTGTTACTCATTGAGGAGCTCAAAATTTTTCCTCAGGAGCACGTTCGTAAGCGGATGCTGTCCCAGACTGAGTAAAGCTGCCGCCACATCATAAACATCCTGTTCGGAGGCGTCAGCCTTCAGGTAATTCAGGCTTTTCTGTTTGAGTTCTGGGCCGCCTGTGGGTGTGGTCCCGGTCTGGTATTTTACAATCAGTGTTGAATTTAAAGACGTCGTACTTACTGCCATCGACCTCACATCCTTTCCCACCTATTGACCGGCTGTTTTGAAATCAGCCTGTCCGTTTATTTTATGATCCTGCTTGTCCGGAGGTTACAGTCTGCGGGCCGACTTATTAAAAAGTAAGGTTCCCGCTTCCGATTCCGATTCTTTGACAAGCTATTTAAGTGAGGTTTGTCACACGCATAAGCCTGGCCCCATATTCTGTGAATAAAGTAACGGAAAGGGCAGGTAATATTATGAGTGGTTTAATCACAGATCGCACGCCGCTTGTGATCGCGGCTGAAATAAACACGATCAGAAACCAGGCCGGGAAAATCCTCCTTACCAGCGCCATTGAAATCGGCCGGCGACTGAAGGAGGCTAAGGACCTGCTTCCCCATGGTGAATGGGGCAAGTGGTTGAAGATATCGGTCAGTTACTCCCAGCGAACGGCCGACAAGCTGATGCAGCTCTGGGAAGAGTATGGGACGAAACTGCTTGCCTCCCCCGACAGTGACGGCAATCCAAATTCGCCACCGGTGGCGAATTTGAGCTACAGCCAGGCACTCATCCTCCTGGGGATCCCGGAAGAGGAGCGGGAGGAGTTTATCGCCGAGCACGATGTGGAGAACATGACCAGAGTGGAATTGCAACAAGCTGTCAAGGACAGAGACCAGGCCATTCAGGAGAAAAAAGACATCCAACAAGACCTGAAGTTTAATTGGCAGCAGCGAGCGATTGATGCCAAACATAAAAGTAGGAAGTAAGAGGAGGCCTTCGCGTGTTGATGCGAAAGCCTCCATCACTTTACTTATCTCAAATAACTACAACGCAATTTTTCCGTCTATGTTTTCATTTGTTTTCTGGACTATGTCCATTCGAGCATGGGATTGTTTAACTAGAGGAACTAGTGAAGAAGGATGGCTATCTCTCCGAATGGGGTGTCAAAAATATTCAGGCTTTCCACCGGTGATAATCAAAAAGATATACTCACTGAATACTATGATTCCTCGACCTGGCACATACCCCTGGCGATTACGGGAATTTTTTTAAACTTGTGACCAGATCTACTGAAGATGGCTTAGATTTGTGGCTTAGTCTTGTAGGGTGAAACGGAAAGTTTTGTATTTCAGCTGATGTGCTGAAGATAGAACCGGAGAGAGTTTCAGTGAGCGAATAATAAATAAAGGGAGCGAAACTAAGGGAATCTTAGGCTTCGCTCCTTTTCCACGTAGAATTGTCTAAGCTGAATGTTGTGCTGTTCGCAGAGTGTGCTATGCAAGATAGACTACCAAGCAGAAGGTCCGTGCTATAGTGTATAATTTAAAGAATATTGTAAAAAGGAACAATTGATGGCAGGGTTTTACAGAATGATGAAGAACTCAGACCATAGAAAGTGTTGCAGTTATACGAGCTATTAGAAATAGGATACCAGATTTTTTGCTCACGGGTGAGCCACGTAATAAAAAATCAGAGCTCAGCATGTCGAAGGAATTGATAAAAACAAAGCTGACGTAGCTAACCAAATTGGCGATAATAGTTGTCCCAAATGTGGTGGGTAGTTAATCGCGAGAAAGGGTGAATATGGAGATTTTAAGAATGTAACAATTATCCGAAGTTAGGTTTACGATTACTAGCTAGGCGATGAATCAAGATTTCGGTAAAAGTGAAGTCAATAGAGTTTAAGTATTGATGATGTCTATAATGTGAATGTTAAAATTACGGTAAACCAATGAAAACGAGAGCAAATTGAACTTTACCATTTTAGCAAAACACGCTTCCAGCTTGCAAGAAGGCAGAAATCAAAAATACCTAAATTGTCACTCACAGTCACATTTGTCCAAAAATGAGGTGTTTACTTTCTAATAAGTAGTCCTAATGTTTTTTATCGGACGCAGAAAGAAGAGAGTGTTCTAATTTAGTGGATATATAATTAATTAAATAAATTTGGAGGGGTTACAATTACTACCCCTGTGTGCCTTATAAGATAAGAATGATTGGGAGGTATCTATCATCCATGAGAAAAATAAAGAAACGGAAATTACTTGTTCTACCAGTCTTTTTTGTAGCTTTAGTAGTATTAGTAATTAGTGTTTCTGATTGTTCAAATAATCCAAAATTGGGTAACTCTCAGTGGAAAAATGACCAGGTACACACGCAAAATCAAAACAATGTATTATTAAATCAAGATAAATCTCTTGAAAAAGGGCAAGATAGAATGAATTATGATTCATCTTCCAAACTAGCCGCACCATTTAGACCCCTTACTGAAAAGATGTTAAAAATCAGTGGTTTTCCTATTTTTTTGCCCGCATATCTTCCTTCAGCTGAAGGATGGGAATGGTCACTCAAACTGGAAACGAAGACTAATAGTTTTGATATAGAAATCGACAAGCATGGGGGTGTGTATAGTGGAACACTTTCTGGTAACGTCGGGCAGCCTCCTGAATCGCCTCTTAAAAACCAGCTCGAGAGTGAAAATAATAGAATTACTTCTATTAACCTTCCTAATGGAATTAAAGGCAAGGAAATTTTTTTTCCGCAGTATCCCCATGTTGATAACAGTAATGCAATCATTTGGGAAAGTGGTAATTGGAGTTGTTGCGTAACGGGAGAACCGGTTGATGGTCCTTTCAGCACTGTTGATTTGGCCCAGCAAATCGTCAATGCTCTTGATAAAAACGACCAAATTCTTTCAGGTCGCCCCGGAAAATTGTATTTGTTCTGTGCTCCCGCTGGTCCATGGACACATATCTATTGGAAAGTTAACAATTCTACGTGGTACAGTCTTGATTGGAAAGGGGATCCAAAAGAAGCCATCCAGGTCTTAAGTAGCATGGTGTATATAGGTGGACGGGAATGAGAAATGATCAAGGAAATAGCGAGCCAATAAGGACATATACTCTACTTCGTTCGGATGATTCTAAAAGTGACATTTTGCTGAAAAGTTCGGATCTTTTTAGATGAGGTATTGCTAAAACAAAAAAGAAACCCCATAACCTATTTGATATGCTCCCTTTGTGGTCTTGACAGGGGGCAGTTCAATTTAGGTTACGGGGTTTATCTTTCACTAAAATTTTTCTAAATTTCTTTGAGCCTTATACAGCTATGCATTCCCCAATTGTCAATGACAATCCGATTAAGGTTGCCCCTATGTCAGGCATATGGAGCAAGGGGCTTTTACAGCACCACTTTGATTTGGTTAATCTAGGAACAGGAAGCAATCTTATCAGAGAGTAATGCTTGTATCGAACACCCCTGTTCCCACGTATCCGGAACTTTTAAAGATAGCACCCGCGGATGATCCATATCTTGTAAGCTGATTTGATCCAGGAAGATAATAACCGTACGCGCCGCCGCCTGTCCAAGGGTAGAAAGTATTGCTAGAATGTCCGCAAGCATTGCCGTTCCAGGCCGTCCCTGCCATGGCCATCATTTGAATTTGGTCATTATATCCAAGGTTTTGGAGTTTTTTGAATGCGGAGAGTAGAAAATCAGCACAGAGAGCTAGGTTGTTAATATATTTACTTCCGCAGATATCACCACACCAGATAAATATATTATTACTAGAAGCATTCCAATTATCGAACATGGCTTTGCCGACTTGACAAATGCCAGCCCCTAAGGTATCACAGGGGGTATCTAAGCTCGAACATCCAGTGTTTATTCCGGTGGATTCGGTTTCTAGAGAAGCTATGGTTGCAACTGTTGCTGGATTAAGGCCCATGCTATGAGCCATATAATTAAAATTGCTTACTTTGCCCACCTTGAAAGTATTAGACGAATAATTAACGTTACAGGTACTTCCTACACATCCTCCTGGATTTATCATCTTTTTCATCCTTTCTTCTTACCCAAATGGGAATTGTATTCTGTTAACTTTAAAATTTCTAAAAGAACTTATCGGCCGATTTTGTTCTCATACTATATAGAGACTTAATTTGTTTTTTTTACGCATTCTCTAAAATTTTCTTTTTGAGTGCTCGAAATAATGTTTCGCGGATATCTTGAGCAATATCTTCATCAACATGCCCGTTATACTTTGACTTTGATTTAATTAAAGGTTCAAAGCGAACTAAAAGTTCTGCTAATGCCTGCGGATCTTTCTCATTCACCAGTTGGAATAGAGTTTTAATGTCTAGTTTTGCATAGTCCACTCTCACTAAACACCTCTTCCCGCAGTAAGTTTAAAGCACGTCTTTTAATTCTGCTTACTTGTTGTTGACTTATATTGAGGTGATTTGATATCTCTTGCTGAGTTAAATCAAAAATAAAACTATAGTACATAATCTGTGATTCAATTTCGGATAAAGAACTTAGCAACTCAACTAATTCGATATCATTTAAAGAGGAAGTCATTTCAGGTCGATGAAGTAAAGCATCAGGTATTGTTCCAATTGAAATGTCACGGTTAAACTGCCGTTTCCTTTGTCTTGCCCTAACCGAGGCATTATGGATTACGGTTACGCACCACTGAATATCCTGAGCAATCATTTTTATTCTCCTTTGTCGATAAATCACTAATCATATGCCATCCGCCAATTGCTGTGGATGCACAAAGAAGACCACTAAAAACAATGATGGTAAAATCTTCTGACGAGGATGGAAGTGGGGCTGATTAAGGGAATTTAACGAAATTTGGTAGGCTAGTCTCAGGTTATGCAAGGTTGAGGAAATAGGTGAAAGCTTGGTTATATCGTAAGCGGTGGACTAAATAGCATAGCGAAAAAATCTCCTGACTTTGTTATTCTGTTAAAAACAGTGAATACAAGACAGGAGGTTTTTTATGGCTAGAGATTTAGACCTTGAACAGCAATGACGAAACCGAATTGAAGAATGCCGCCAGAGCGTAAAAAGGGAACCAATAAATACGATAATTTATCTGATACGCAGTTCAAAAAACTGATCCGTAAACAGTATAAATACATCAAAGAAGTTGCACGTGAAGGATTCTTTTAAGAACGTGAAATCGCCCCGATTTTCAATAGCTGAAAATCGGGGCACGTCTTTATGCAACGCTATTTGTTCCACCGCTTACAAGAGTATACTATAGTCGACTAAGTCGGTGGGATTACTTCCGCTTTCTCGTCTAAGAACCGTACATGAACGTTTCCACTCATACGGCTCAAGCATTTCATCACTCTTTCGAGCAGCTTTCAAGATATAAGATTTGGCAGTGCTTATGGACATAAGCCATGTTCGAAATTGTTTCTTTGGCTGGTTGAGATTTGGAAGTCTTAAAGAAAATTTCTCTTTCATCTTTAATGTCCATTGGCGTTCTACAGTATTCAGTTTTAGGATAAGTAGGTCTTGTTTCCATGCTTTTCCACGCTTCAGGATGGTTTCCTACAAACTTGCTACCATCGGTTTTATTGCTTATTTGGATGGCTTGACGATAAGTTTTCCTTTGTATTTACGAAATGTCCAACCCAGCATGCTCGGGTCGGAAAAGGCATTCGAAGTTCATCTCAAGGGTCTTCTTTTCCTCCGGAGTATGGGACGAAACTGCTTGGCTCCCCCGACAGTGACGGCAATCCAAATTCGCCACCGGTGGCGAATTTGAGCTACAGCCAGGCGCTTATCCTACTTGGGATCCCGGAAGAGGAGCGGGAGGAGTTATTGCCGAGCACGATGTGGAGAGCATGACCAGAGTGGAATTGCAACAAGCTGTCAAGGACAGAGACCAAGCTATTCAGGAGAAAAAAGACCTGAACTTGAAAAGCAGCGAACTCTCCCAATAATACAGGGAGAAGCTGAGTATGCTTTTTGAACCTGGCGAAGATGGCGAAAGTATGGCCCCCCGTTATCAGGACCAATATTGAGATTAATACGATCAAGTCCAAGGAGAGCTGAATCGCGGCCATATGGTAGCCATATGGTAGAAATAGAATACTACGCCAGTTTGACTTATTGTGTAAAATTTTTGGAGGTCTTGTCAGGTCCTTATTGTGAAAAAATTGAGCCTTTCATATACGGGAAGAACCCATTTGAATTAGTGGACACCCAACTAATAGAATTCCTTGCAGAAATGAATAATGGTAGTATTGATGACCATGAGGCTGTATATGGATATAGCTTTTTGAATATTTCCGTAGGAATTTGGAGAGATATGACAAGCAAGAATATTGAGGAAATGATATATGAGGTGAAAGAAGCCGGTAATTATGATTTGTGGAAGGAAGAGTTAGAAATGGATTTAGAACGTACTAAATATTTTCGTACGATTGGAATAGGTATGAAAGGATATTATGAAAAGTAACAAAACTATCGCCAATATGGCGGTTAACCTATATAGTTACCATTAAAGGGGTTGTGGTTAGTGGATTACGGCATAATCGGAGAGCGAATAAAACAGGAACGATTAGGGAAGAGATTGACTCAGGAAGTTCTAGTTGAAAAAGCGAATATCTCAGCCTCATTTCTTGGACAAATTGAGCGGGGAGAATGAAAATTAAGGACTGATAACTTAAGAATAGCGGCCTGTGCAATCAGACAAATGTACGATTGCACAAGCCGCTTATTTTATGCTACAAATTATTCCGGAAGGCCTTCCATACTGCCCGGCAATTTAATCCATAAAGTAAAGTCCGGACTGAAATAGGCAATACCCCAAACTATCACCATCCGGATCCCGTCTTCATAGGCTGTAATTAAAGCAAGTTTGCCAATGCCATCTGACATCGGAAAGTGACTCAAGGAGGCTAAGGGCCTGTTGCCTATGGTGAGTGGGTCTGGTGCTGATAGAGCGAGTAAATTACTCACGGCGAACTGGATACCTGACAGTGACAGCTTGTCAGATTCGTCACTGGTGACGAATCTGACTTACCCCCAGCTTTTAAGACTCAAAGAAAAGCGGAAAAGGTTATTTGTAATGGTTCTAATATATACTTTAACATACAGGATCGCAATATAAAACAGTTTATCCGGAAGCTGAAAGGCTCAGCTTTGCGGAAAAAGATGTCAGGATAGAAACCATGAAAAGCTCCGGACCGGGCGGACAAAATGTTAACAAAGTGGAAACCGCCGTCAGGGCCTTTCATCTTCCTACAGGACTAACAGTAACCGTTACGGAAGAAAGATCACAGTTCATGAATAAAAAACTGGCGCTGGCCCGCTTGGCAAACCTGATTGAGGCCAAAAATGAAGAAAATAGCAGCAATCGGAAAGAGGCCATGTGGAATCAGCATAACCGGCTTATTAGAGGCAACCCGCTGCGTGTTTATCAGGGGAATAACTTTCTGCTTGTAAAACGTTCTTGAACCGTATAAACTATCGAAAAAAAGTAACGTAAAGTACCACATGCTGAGACTTAGCCACTGTAATGGATGGCACAATATCTATTATGGTGACTAACCCGAGCAAATTTAAGATATGAGACAATAAATTTAGCCTAGGAGAAAGTTATGCAAGAAATCAGAGGAAACTATAATATAGCCAAAATATTTACTGACATTTTAGAAGAAGGCGCGGCCTCGCAGATCGAGACCCTTTGTAATCAGGAATTCGTCAAAGACAGCAAGATCCGGATCATGCCGGACGTTCATGCCGGGGCCGGATGTACCATCGGTACTACCATGACGATTACGGATAAAGTGGTGCCGAACTTAGTCGGGGTGGATATCGGCTGCGGGATGGAAACCATCCAGATCAGCAATAAACGCCTCGAACTGCAAAAGCTGGATAAACTGATCTATGAAAAAATTCCATCGGGCTTTGCCGTAAGGAAGACCCCGCACCGTTATAACGAACAGATCGACCTGACAAAGCTCCGTTGTCTGAAGGCAGTAAAGCTGGACAGAGCCCAAAAGAGCATCGGGACATTAGGCGGCGGCAATCATTTTATTGAAGTCAATAAGGACCAGGAAGGCCGTCTGTACCTTGTCGTGCACTCGGGCAGTCGTCACTTAGGGCTGGAAGTGGCCAAACACTATCAGGAAGCCGGATATAAACAGTTAAATAGCAATGAAAAGCCGGACCTGGAAGACCTCATCGCCCGGTATAAATCTGAAGGCCGGGATAAAGAAATCGAGAAGGCTTTAAAGGAACTGAAAAGCCAGGTTATAACTGATGTACCGTACCCGCTGGCTTATGTAAGCGGAAGTTTATTCGAAGACTATCTTCATGATATGAAAATCGTTCAGCAGTTTGCCGAACTAAACCGCAAAGCCATGATCACGGAAATCGTCAAAGGCATGAGATTAGATGTGGTTGAACAGTTCACGACAACCCATAACTACATTGATACCGACGCTATGATTTTAAGAAAAGGAGCGGTATCCGCCAAGAAAGGGGAACGACTTTTAATTCCGATCAACATGCGGGACGGCAGCCTCATCTGTACCGGCAAAGGCAATGAGGGCTGGAATTATTCGGCCCCGCATGGCGCGGGCAGGCTGATGAGCCGGACCAAGGCCAAACAATCGTTTACTGTTTCCGAGTTTAAAAAACAGATGATGGATGTCTATACCACATCCGTTAATAAAGATACCCTCGATGAGTGCCCGATGGCTTATAAGAACATGGATCATATCATCAGCAATATCGGACCGACCGCTGACATTATTAAAATCATTAAACCAGTTTATAACTTTAAGGCGGGAGAAGAGGATTAAACTATCAAATGATGAAAATCAATCAAAATGCCCTAAAAATTATGGATATTCTGGAATCCGGCGGATACGAAGCCTTTGCCGTCGGTGGCTGCGTGCACGATCTAATCCTTGGTAAATTTCCTAAAGACTGGGATATAACCACCAACGCTTTGCCGGAGCAAATGCTAGCCTTGTTTGAGGATTACCACACCATCCCTACCGGCCTGAAACATGGCACGATTACTGTCGTTCTTGATTATGAACCGTTTGAGTTGACAACCTATCGGGTTGATGGAGTTTACTCCGACAACAGGCGGCCGGATACGATAGCCTATACTTCCTCGCTTACCGAGGATCTGGCCAGACGGGATTTTACTATGAATGCGATTGCCTATAACCCGAAAACCGGTATCATCGATCCTTTTCAGGGGCAGGAAGCTATTCGGCTGAAGGAGATCAAAACCGTTGGGAAGCCCGAAGAAAGATTCAAGGAAGATGCCTTGCGCATGCTAAGGTGCATCCGCTTTGCCTGCCAGCTCGACGGAACGATCGATGCCTTGACTTATGATTCTCTTTACCGGAACAGGCGACTGATTCAACTCATCAGTATAGAAAGAATCAGAGAAGAAATCAATAAAATTTTGTTATCCGGTTGTCCCGACAGGGGAATCAAATTATTGTATGATACGGGCCTATTGCAATATATCCTGCCTGAAGTCTGCAGCTTGGCAGATTTTGATCAGCACAATCCTCACCATCATAAAGATGTGTTGAATCATACGTTGATCGTTCTTAACGCTGTCCCTGATAATTTGCCCTTAAGGTGGGCGGCCTTGTTGCATGACATCGGAAAACCAAAGGCTTTCACCCTCGGAGAAGATAATATCGGCCATTTTTACGAGCATCATAAAGGTGGAGCGGATATGGCCAGAGAGATTCTATTACGCTTAAAATTTGATCATGACACCGTCAGAAAAGTCGGGATTCTCGTCTATCATCATATGTTTAAATATGATACGCTTCGCGACGCCAGCATCAAAAAGTTTATCAACCGTGTCGGCGTTGAAAATCTAAATGATCTATTCGAACTCCAGATCGCCGATATCAAAGGAAGCAAACCGCCTCACGACTTCAGCCAAATCAAGCATCTGAGAAAAGAAGTCGACAGGATCTTGAACGAGAAGCAGCCTTTGTCCATGAAGGATTTAAGGGTGAATGGAGACGATCTGGTCGCAATAGGCTTTGAGCCAGGGAAAAGATTAGGGGATACACTGCGCTGTTTAATGGAGGAGGTTTTGCGGACCCCGGAGGTGAATGATAAGGAAACATTGTTAAGCATGGCAAAGAGACTAGTCAAAACATCGGATAAAAATTAGAAACGGTTCAATCGGAAAGGGATGGGTGAACATTCCCTGGAGTTGCTTCCGGCTTAAGATCATATGCTTTAATTAATGTAGATATGGCCGGAGCGGGACAGAATTGATTATATAATTTGACATCATGGGGATTCCGGCACTTAGTTCACAAAGATTGGTATTAGGGCAGGAGCTGTGCAAAGAAATGGAAATTACAATGAAACAATGTACAATGGATGATCTCTTCTCGCTGCGTGAACTTTCTTATAAGACATATGATGAAACTTTCGGGCCAATGAATTCGCCTGATGTTATAAAAGCTTATCTTGAGAAGTCTTTTGACCTAGATAAATTGCGTAATGAACTGGTGAATACCTATTCCCGGTTCTATTTTCTCTATGCCGGCAAGGAATTAGCAGGTTACTTAAAGCTTAATGAATATGAGGCTCAAACGGATATCAATGATCCCCAATCCTTAGAAATCGAAAGGATTTATGTGGCAAAGGAATTTCAAGGCAGAGGCTTAGGAAGAACCCTCATGAATAAGGCCATTGCTGTTGGAAATGACTTGGGAAAATCCTACTTGTGGCTTGGTGTGTGGGAGAAAAATGAAAAAGGAATTGAGTTTTATAAAAAACAGGGCTTTTATGTCATAGGTAAGCATCCATTTTATATGGGCCAAGAAGAACAGACAGATTATATTTTCCGTAAAGATTTATTAATAACCGGTGAGGTATTATAAAATGTTAAGTCGTCGCAGCACTTCTTTTTTCTTCAATATATTTGTGTAATTTTGAGTCTCAGGGGAGCTATTGACAGGAGCATTTAGTAAAGTTACAATTGATTCGATAGTTATCGAATTGTTGTGGCGTGAGTTTAGGAGTTGGAATATGGACACAAAAAAAGCGGCAAAGATATTTAAGGCCCTATCGAATCCCAATAGACTAGAATTGTATTTTAAAATCGCCGAGATGCATGAATCTAGTTTTCCGACGGATTCAGAATGCTTTGTGACGGATATCATCAGTTCGTTGAATATTGGTGCTCCGACTATTTCACATCATATTAAAGAATTAGTAAATGCCGATTTAATTAGTACAGAGAAAAAAGGAAAGTTTTTGATCTGCAAAGTAAATGAAGAGTTAATTAAGGAAGTTAGTAAGTTGTTATCATTACAGCAGCAATAATTTAACGCAGCTCTCAAAAGTGCAATGTTTCGATAGTTTTGAAACTATAAAAGTATTAACCCTAAACCATCTATTTTCACGCAAAAGATAGAAAATGGATGGATCGAACCCTTAACTTAGAGTTAACTGCTAAGAGCAGATGACTGTTTATCTACAGAAGATGCAAATCTAGGATTAGTAGTACTATTC
The DNA here is from genome assembly GCF_001707885.1 of Desulfosporosinus cupriresistens. Taxonomy (GTDB): domain Bacteria; phylum Bacillota; class Desulfitobacteriia; order Desulfitobacteriales; family Desulfitobacteriaceae; genus Desulfosporosinus. Next base: position 38,512 of record NZ_MASS01000011.1, read on the forward strand.
ACTTAGGGAGGTGAACCTCCCCCACCTATAGAGGTAGGGGCTTCCGGCAAGCTCAAAATGTATGTCTCAATGGCATCTCGCTTGGAGGTGCCTCACCCGATAGGCGTGAGTACATCATTTCAGTAGAGCCGGCAACTATATGCAAATCGCATACGGGCCAGGTTCATGGCTTCTACTACTTCTCGTCTTAGGCGATCCGTAGATACTTTTGTTGATCCAGTGAGATTTCCTGGAACTTTCCATATTTGTATTTGCTCAAGATATTCTTCGCTCCGTGTATATCCCGGTGTTCTCTATATCCACAAGTACAACTGTAATTTCTAGAGGATGTTTTCTTTTTCCTCTCACAAACAGGACATGTTTGTGTTGTGTATGATTCATCTACTTTTTGCAGACTTATCCCTTCGGCAGCCAATTTGTATTGTAGATAGCTGGTGGTTCGACCAAATTGCCATTGGGACATTTTTTGATTGTGCTTGCGGGAACGTTTGCGCTTGTTCTTTTTCTTTTTGGGAGATGTATGTCGCTCCACACCTTCTACGTTGCCCACAACAACTTCCTTAACTTTACTTTCCAGACACCAATTTACGAATTTGCGAGTGGTTTTATGGAGTGCATCCGTCAACTGGGCATCACTCTTGCCTAAAATGTTGTTTAAAGCTCGCCGGTACTTTTTCCATTGACGAGAGTCTTTTTGACATTTGGCCATTTTCTTTTGCAGTTCCTTCATTTTCTTATTACGCAAACGTTTGAGACTTCGAATCTTCCGACCAGTGATGATTACTCCTTGACCGTTCTCACAAACTGAAGCTATGGTGTGTATTTCACCCAAGTCTATTGCCGCAATACACACATTAGCGTTTTCTTTTGGAAATTTGCCATCATCGTAGGCTATAGCTAACTGTAGACCACGGTCAAAAATAAGTTCAATCTCTTTGATTCTAACGGAGGGCAAATCCTTCACACGAACCACAATAGGTTGTTGTCGTTTACCACTGAAAATCCCCAAACTTAACTCGATTTTACCGTTTTTGCCAATCCTAAATCCGTCTTTCTTCCATTTGGTATTGAAATGCTTTTTTTCTTTGTACGGGTACCGTATTTGGGAGAATCCCAATGCTCTCGCTTTATGGGCATTTTCTCTAGCGTCGATGAATTTTTCGAATACCGCCTGAATGGACTGACTGTGGATTGGGTATTGACCTTTGGTGGCGAAGTGCAGCGTACCCCGGTTAATCCAGTTACCGGTTTGTTGAAAATGCGCTTTGGCTAAACCCAAACAATCATTCCAAACGTGAGCGGATGTACGATTGCAGGCAAAGAGACGGTCGATGTTTTCTTTGGAAGTATGGAATTTTGTCTTTAAGACACGGATTATTTTGAACACCCCCTCCAACATTCTATATCCTTATTCTACCACGGAAAGAGCGTTTTTGGAACATGTGTTCTGGGGATGTTTTGGGGGCGGCGATTCATCTCACCACCTAAAGAGGTGGGAGTCTTCTCGCCGCACGATGATAAATGAAAAGAGGGAAAATATGCTATTATATATAGTTGTTTTTTTTATAGTATTAGGCCTTGGACTTATGTTGTTTATAAACGTACACCCATCCTTTGGTGGGAGCCCAACTAAAAAAGCCAAAGAGATTTATCAAAGTCTTAATAATTATGTTGATGGTAAATTTGTGAATCAGGTGCCAACAAAAATGGACATGGGTGCTTCTAATATTTTCTCCATGCTTAAAGAGTATAGCTCAGATGGTACGAACCGCAATCCTGCCGGTCCAATTCCTGTTACTACAATTGATTGGAACAAAATTAAAAGTGAAGGGGATAGTATCACTTGGCTGGGGCATTCTGCTTTTTTGCTAAGTATCGATAATAAAAAGCTGCTGATAGACCCTATGCTAGGTTCTATTGCCTCACCGGTTTCCTTTGCAGGGAGTAAACGCTATAAATATAGTGAGGATATGAAGGATATTATTGATGATATGCCCCCTATTAACGCTGTGTTTATTACACATGACCATTACGACCACTTAGATTATCCATCTATCCTAAAGCTAAAGAACAAGGTCGGTCATTTCTTCGTTCCTCTTGGAGTAAGTGTACATTTGATCCGATGGGGAATTGCAAAGGATAAAATTACAGAGCTCAATTGGTGGAATGAAGCGGAATTCCAAGGTTTGACCGTTGCCTTGACTCCAGCCAAACACTTCTCCGGCAGGGGGATTTTTAATCGAGATTCCACCTTATGGGGCGGTTGGGTCATTCTTGGAAAGCAGACACGTTTTTATACCAGCGGAGATGGTGGATATGATGAACATTTTAAGGAAGTTGGGAAAAAATATGGATCGTTTGATATCACCTTACTTGAAGGCGGTCAATATGATCGACGATGGTCTTGGGTCCATATGACACCGGAGCAAGCAGTTCAGGCTCATCTGGATATAAAGGGTAAAATTATGATGTTAATGCACTGGGGAGGATTTACATTAGCCTTTCATGGCTGGAATGAACCAATAGAACGAGCAGCCAATGAGGCAAAAAAGGCAGATGTTAACCTGATAGCGCCTAAGATTGGTGAAACTCTCCTTCTAAATTCAGACCTATACACTCCTCCTTCACCATGGTGGGAAATGGCAGCTTTCTAAGAGGTTACTTGAACTGGGTATCAGTAACGTGTTTTTCTTTAAATGGGAATTTCTTGTCAAAAGATTCTAGTTCCTCTTGATTAACGTCAAAGACAGGATCTGCATAAAATCTTCCGGTTATGCCTTGCAGACCGCCTTTATACAACTCTAGCGCCATGAATGCTTCAAAATTTGCTCCTTCGGCAGTGCTTATCCCATAGCTTGCAGCATTTTCAAAACCAAACCGATGATAGTAGGCAGGATTTCCGAAGATAATAATGGCCTTATAATCCATAGCTTGAGCTATCTTTGTTGTATGTTCAATCAGAGCTGATCCGATTCCTAGTTTCTGACAAGATGGTAAAACGCTGATAGGACCAAAGGTTATCACCTCATGTTCATGGTCGTCCTTGTCCACAACCTTTGATTTAGTATATATTATATTGCCGACAATCTTATTGTTCAGTAAAGCTACAAAATCCAATTCGGGGATAAACGAGGAAGCCTTGCGGATGTTGTGCACAATCAGATGCTCAGCGCATCCTGGATGATAGAGATCCCAAAAGGCCTCTCTTGTTAAATTTTCTACTGTGTGATAATCGTTTTTGTTTTCCGGACGAATCATTATGCTCATTTTATTTTTCCTTTCACTCATTTTCTATCCCACTCATTTACAATAACATTCCCTTCATAGTGCCCTTTGTCCAACTGATGGCGGGCTTTTCGGTTTGCTACACTGTCAAAGATGATGGAGAAATCATAATCAGCGGGGTAGAGCTCACTGGCGGCTATCTGTAATTTTAGCCGTTTATGGTTTATCAGCCGTAAGTAGGGTATTACCTCGACATGGAAATATCCCTGAATCTCATAGGCTGAAACTTAACCAAGTATTAGGGACCACTATGTGGGAACAGGAAATATATCTAGAATCCCCCCAACTGACATTATTTGGTGATGTTGACATAGAAAGAGCTTCAATCGAACAAATTAAAGCCTACATAATTAAACGATTAAAAGCAGTATTTCCGGGAGTATCTTCGAATCCTCTTACCTTGCGAAATCCTAAAAACAACTCACCGTTATTTCTATTGTGTTTTGCTGTAAGCAATCCGTCATCTTCTGCAATAAATCTTTCTCTAAAAGCTGTGGACCATATTTTAACACACACTTAATAGTTATTTATAAATGAGGCGATAAAAATGTCAAAATCGAAAATTGAATGGACAGAAAATACCTGGAACCCGGTTACCGGTTGTACGAAGATATCTGATGGATGTAAAAACTGTTATGCTGCTGTCATGGCGCAACGTCTAAAGTTAATGGGTAATAAGAAATATGTTAATGGATTTGAGGTTACACTCCACGAATACTGCCTGACTGATCCTTTAAAGTGGAAAAAGCCTTCTCTAATCTTCGTAAATTCCATGTCGGATCTGTTCCATGAAGACATCCCTTTAGATTTTATCCAAAAGATTTTTGGGATTATGAACAAAGCATCTTGGCATACCTTCCAAGTTCTAACGAAGAGAGCAGAACGACTTGAAGAGCTGGCACCTTATTTGAATTGGAGCCCTAACATCTGGCAAGGAGTAACCGTTGAAAGTGATCAATATAGATACCGCATTGATTCCTTGCGGAAAGTGAATGCGAAGGTCCGATTTATTTCCTTTGAACCGCTAATAGATGAGGTTAAAAACCTTGATTTAGCGGGTGTGGACTGGGCGATTGTTGGTGGAGAAAGTGGGTTTAAGTCTCGAAGGATGGACTCTGAGTGGGTATTGTCAATCAAGAATGAATGCGATCAGCAAGGTGTTAGCTTTTATTTCAAGCAATGGGGTGGGACAAACAAGAAGAAAAATGGACGGTTATTGCTTGGGCAAACCTGGGATGCTATGCCGGAAATCGGTGCTAAATAATTGACAATGCTGCTCCCAATCCCCAAAAAAGTATTCAAATCAAACTAAAGGAGGGCTATGCATGAAAAAGATTTTGCTAACGGGTGCGTTCCTTCTCCTTGTTCTTGTAGCGGGTGGTTACTGGGCCTATTCTGATCGGGGGGAGGCAACTGTCGAAGGTGCAATTGAAAAATCCGGACGGAGAGGCAGCCAGGTAATTTATCAGGAAAAAGTTAATGACGGCGTGGTTGTCTTCACTAAACGTATAACCGGAAAAAGTAACACAATTGATGCCGGTTATGTAAAAAAGGGGTTGCTTGGCTGGAAATGGATTTGGGGAGGCGGCTTTTCCGGCTGCTCGGGACAGTATTTCCAAGCAGTTTCCGGAACTCCATTTCCTATGCTGGTTGGTACCATTGACAATGACCAAGCTTCAGAAATCAAGGTAACTGATACTGAACGTAAATTTGCCAAAGATGCTCAAATAGTTGGTACCGGTAATGATCGAATTTGGTTTGTCTTTGTAAATAAATCAGACGGACCGATTTTTGAAATAGACACGTTATCAGGTGCGGATAAAGTTCTTAACTCAAAAAGCATAAACATTCGAACCAGTACTACCTTTTAAAAAGAGGTGCCTTAATAATTAATCATTATTGTTTAGGAAGTTCTTGTAAAGAAATAAGTATAGACCTCTTTGCGGAGGTCTTTTTTCTATTCTCTTTACCGGCTTCATTTCTGTTACTCTACGAAAATTAGACAGAAAAGAGGAAAATCCTGTATACTTGTGGAATTTATTTGGTAATATTATGATGCTATTTTAAAGGAGGAAATGAACCTGAAACCCATCGTCTTTATCGATACCGAAATCGAACCGAAAAGTGGAAAAGTTCTGGATATCGGCGGTGTCAAGGGCGTTGGCAGTTCATTTCACTCCAATTCTCTGGTTGACTTCGCCAAGTTTCTTTATGGGTCGGACTATGTTTGCGGCCATAATATCTTCAATCATGATTTGAAATATATTCGCAATGCCCTCATTTATGCGGGCATTGATGACCCGACTATTATTGATACCTTGTTTCTTTCTCCACTGCTTTTTCCGGCCAAACCTTATCATAAGCTGGTTAAGGACGATAAGCTGCAAACAGAAGATACCAACAATCCACTGAATGATTCCATTAAGGCCAAAGACCTTTTCTTTGATGAGATTGCAGCTTTTCAGCAGACAGATGGTGATTTGCAGCAAATTTTTTATCAGCTCTTGAGAGAGCAAAAGGAGTTTTCCGGCTTCTTTCATTTCCTTGGCTATCAGGCAGACCATATGGATATCGAAAAAGTGATTCGGGAAAAGTTTCATTCTCAAATCTGCGCAAACAGTGATCTGGCCAGGATAATCGTGGAATATCCCATCGAATTGTCCTACTCTCTGGCGTTAATCAATACTGATAATCGGTATTCCATTACACCGCCCTGGGTTTTGAAGAGCTATCCGGCAGTTGAACGGATCATGTTTTTGCTGAGAAGTTGCCCGTGTCTGACAGGTTGTGCGTATTGCGATCAGGCCCTGGACGTTCGTCTAGGGTTGAAACGGTTCTTCGGCTTTGAGAATTACCGGACCTATGCCGGGGAACCGTTACAGAAGAATGCCGTCCAAGCGGCAGTTGACAACAAATCTCTTTTGGCTGTCTTTCCTACCGGTGGGGGGAAATCCATTACCTTTCAAGTGCCGGCTTTAATGAGCGGGGCCGCCACCAAGGGGCTGACCGTGGTTATCTCTCCCTTGCAGTCCTTGATGAAAGACCAGGTGGATAACCTGGAAAAAATGAATATTACAGATGCAGTGACGGTCAACGGTTTGCTGGACCCCATTGAAAGAGCCAAGGCTTTGGATCGCGTGGAAAATGGTTCAGCCTCTATTCTGTATATCTCACCGGAGTCTTTGCGTTCCAAAACCATTGAACGGTTGCTTTTAGGCAGAAATGTGGTCCGTTTCGTGATTGATGAAGCTCACTGTTTTTCCTCCTGGGGTCAGGATTTTCGGGTGGACTATTTATATATTGGGGACTTTATCAAAAGCTTACAGGAACAGAAAAGTCTTTCGGAAGGGATCCCTGTTTCCTGCTTTACGGCGACTGCCAAGCAGAAGGTGATTGCAGACATTCGAGACTATTTTAAGGAAAAGTTGGCCTTGGACTTGGAAGTATTTAGCTCCAATGCCTCCAGAAGCAATCTTCATTATGAGGTGTTCGAGAAGCAAAATGAGGAGGACAAGTATAACACGCTTAGGAATATGATCGAAGAAAAGAATTGTCCGACGATCATCTATGTGTCCCGCACCCGTAAAGCGGAAATATTGGCGCATAGATTAACTCAAGACGGTTATCTGGCCAGAGCTTACCATGGTCAAATGGATAAGCAGGAGAAAACTGAAAATCAGGATGTCTTTATGCGGGGAGAAATTCAGATCATGGTAGCCACCTCGGCCTTTGGCATGGGGGTGGATAAGAAAGATGTGGGGTTGGTCATTCATTACGACATCTCCGATTCCCTGGAGAATTATGTCCAGGAAGCAGGAAGAGCAGGACGGGACGAAACTATTTCAGCAGCCTGTTGTGTACTGTTTAATGATGATGATCTGAGTAAGCATTTTGTGATGTTGAACCAGACTAAGCTGAGTATGCAGGAAATTCAGCAAGTCTGGAAAGCTGTTAAAGATCTCACCAAATCCCGGAAACAGGTATCTCAATCGACCTTAGAGATTGCACGCAAGGCCGGGTGGGATGATGGTATTATGGACATCGGAACCAGAGTGACCACGGCGATTGCAGCCTTGGAAACAGCAGGCTATCTGAAAAGAGGTCAGAATTGCCCAAGACTCTACGCCAACAGCATCTTGGCCAGAAATGCCGAGGAGGCCATTCAGAGGATTGACAGTTCCGCACGTTTTAGTGGTAAGCAAAAGGAACAGGCCACGCGGATCATCAAGAAACTGATCTCCAGTAAAAGCAAAGGTCGCTCCGGTGATGAAGAAGCCGAAGCAAGAATCGATTATATCTCCGATCATTTGGGCATTGTGAAAGAGGACGTCATCCAGATTGTCAATCTTTTGCGGGAGGAAAAGATTTTAGCAGATTCTAAAGACCTCAATGCCTTTATTAAGAAAAAGGATAGCGGGAAGAATTCTCTGAGTATCCTGAAGACCTATGGGCAAATCGAGAAATTTCTCCTCTCAGTCATCAGTGATGAGGAAAAAATCATTCATCTAAAGGAGCTGAATGAGCAGGCGGAAGCGTCGGACTGTGAAGATGTCTCGCCCAATAAGCTCAAAACCATTCTAAACCTTTGTGCGATCAAAAACTGGATCAAACGGCAGACAACACCCCATTCTAAAAACCATCTGGCTGTTCTGGCGCTGTTTGACAAGGAAACGCTGACAGCAAAGCTGGAAAAACGGAATGATCTTGCCCGCTTTATTTTGGAGGTACTTTATGATTTAAGTAAAACAGATTCAGGTACGGATGAAAGCAGTCAGGAGGAAGTGCCGGTAGCCTTTTCTGTTTTGGAGCTGAAAGATAAATACGCTAATCAATCCACCCTCTTTCAGACTAGCGCAACGACGGAAGAGATTGAGGATGCTCTGTTCTATCTTTCCAGAATCGAAGCCTTGAAGATAGAGGGCGGCTTTATGGTGGTTTATAATGGGCTGACCATTGAACGCCTGGAGAAGGATAACAAAAAGCGTTACAAAGTAGATGATTATCAGAGGCTGGAGCAGTACTACCAAAATAAAGTCCAGCAAATTCATATCGTTGGAGAATACGCTCGGAAAATGATCAGGAATTACCAAGAAGCCCTCCAATTTGTGGATGATTATTTTAAGTTGAATTACAGTTCCTTTCTGCAACGATACTTTCCGGGCAGCCGTGAGGACGAAATCAAGCGCAACATTACACCCTCTAAGTTCAAACAGCTGTTTGGCGAGCTGTCACCGACTCAACTGAAGATTATCAATGATAAGGAATCAAAGACGATAGTCGTCGCTGCCGGGCCGGGAAGCGGTAAGACGCGGATTCTGGTGCATAAGTTGGCATCCCTGCTGTTAATGGAAGATGTCAAGCATGAGCAATTGCTGATGGTGACCTTTTCGAGATCTGCAGCGACGGAGTTCAAGAAGCGATTGTTAAAGCTGATCGGCAATGTGGCCCACTTCATTGAGATTAAAACCTTTCATTCCTACTGTTTTGACTTATTGGGCCGAGTCGGCTCCCTGGAAAAGTCAGGGGATATCATCCAGGAAGCGATTAAGCGGATCAAGAACGGGCAAGTCGAACCGGGCCAGATCACGAAAACGGTCTTGGTTATCGATGAGGCGCAGGATATGGATGCCCATGAATTTGCCTTAGTCGAGGCTTTGATGGAACAGAACGATAGTATGCGGATCATTGCCGTTGGGGATGATGACCAGAATATTTTTGAATTCAGGGGCGCCAGCTCCAAATATATGGAGAGCCTGATTACAGAACATGATGCGGTGATGGTGGAACTGGTGGAAAACTACAGGAGCAGACGAAATCTCGTCGAGGCTGCCAACCAGTTTTTAATGCGCATTCCCAACCGCTTAAAGCACACGCCCATTATGGCCGTCAAGAGTAACAACGGCAAGATTAAACGGGTTCACTACCGAAGCCGTCATTTGATGACGCCCTTAGTCGAGGACATCCTCGCCCAAGGGCTTACCGGAAGCACCTGTGTTTTGACGAAGAGGAATGAAGAAGCTTTACAGATTGCCGGGATGCTCATGAAGAAGGGCAGGCAGGCCAAGCTGATTCAGTCCAATGAAGGGTTTAACCTCTATAACCTTTTGGAAATCCGGTATTTTCTGATTCGCCTTAATTTGACCGAGGATGTTTATATTATCAGTGATGATCTTTGGGAAAATGCCAAGAGAAGACTGGCAGAGCGGTTTAGCGGCAGCTTGAATTTAGAGAGTTGTCTTAATCTGATTAAAGATTTTGAGGCCACGAATCCGAAGTATAAGTACAAATCTGACCTGGAGATCTTTATCCGCGAATCCGTGCTGGAAGATTTTGTAGGGGAGAATGTGGAAACGATCTATGTATCAACCATCCACAAGGCTAAAGGCCGGGAGTTTGACAATGTCTTTCTGATGCTGGACCAATTTGACCCCGGTACGAATGAGGCCAAACGCCAGCTCTATGTGGCTATGACCAGGGCAAAAAACAACCTGACGCTTTACGATAACGGGAACTATTTAAATTCCCTCAAAGTAGAGGATATGCAAGTGATTGCTGATTCTCAAACCTATCTTCCGTCTCAGGAATTGGTGATGCAATTATCCCATCGGGATGTCCAATTGGATTTTTTCCTCTACTGCCGTCCTCTGGTTAAGGATCTGAACAGCGGTGAGTCTCTTGGTGTTGACGGGAACGGCTGCTATAATGCCAAGGGCCAGGCAGTTCTCAAATTCTCTCATAGATTTTCAAAACAAATAGAGACGATGAGGCAAAAGAATTATGTGCCGAAAACAGCCAAAATACGCTTTATTGTCTATTGGCAGAAGGAAAACACTGAGGTCGAGGTTAGGATTGTTTTGCCGGAGCTTTATTTTGAGAAACTATTGCCATGATTATAAATCGGTCCGCCTCGTCTTATGAGGAAATTAAGCAGATGTGTTTGCGGCCATTATATCTTATATCAGCGGGTGCCGGGGTACGACCCAATTTCTTACCCGCATCTGTGAGTGACAAACTGATTGCGCATCAATAAAGTTATGAATGCGTAACAACAGTGTTGATGCCCATCATAGGAAACTCATCTTGTAATAGTGAAAAACAATATGATATTTGGCCTGCTTTCCAGTAAAGAGTCGGCGGGGGAAAAAAGTAAATTTGCATTAAATTGAGGTGACGACAATGGCTATGCGTGGTAAAAGCATAAATCTATTTCTCATGGATGGAGACCCAAACGGGCGAATCAAATGTACCCTTGCAAATTGGACAGGAGTAGCCTATAAAATTCCTCGCACTGAATTGGAAAAGTGCAAAGGACGTGATGACCTCTCACAGAGCGGGGTCTATTTCCTGTTTGGGTCATCAGACCAGACTGGCGAAAACACTACCTATATAGGGCAAGCTGGCATAAGGAAAAATGGTGAGGGCATTCTTTACCGATTGCAGGAACACAAACGCAATCCAGATAAGGATTACTGGACGGAGGCGGTTGTGTTCACCACTTCAAACAATTCTTTCGGACCAACGGAGATAAGCTACCTTGAAAACCGATTTGCCAATATGGCTGTCGCGGCAAAGCGGTATTTAGTTAAGAATGGCAACGAACCAACACCCGGACACATCACCGAGGAAAAAGAAAGCGAACTGGAAGAGTTCGTAGATTACGCCAAAATTATAATGAGTACACTCGGTCATAAGGTGTTCGAACCCTTGGCTCAAATAATACTTGCTTCCTCGGCAACTACCCCATCTGATGAGCGGGGCAGCCTGTTTTTTTCCATCAAGCGAAGCGGTGCAAACGCTCAGGCACGCTTGACCAGCGAGGGTCTTGTGGTTATGGCGGGTAGTTCCATCCGGAAAGATTCCGTGCCAAGTTGCCCTGACTATGTTAAATCCGCACGTGAGGACAACAAAGAGTATATAGATAAGAACGGTATTTTACAAAAAGACATTCTTTTCAAAACTCCGTCTGGTGCTTCGTCTTTTGTCCTCGGCGCGCCTACCAACGGCAACGTTGAGTGGAAAACCGAGGATGGTAAGACTTTCAAGGAAGCAGAGGCCGCTGAAACAGCAGATCAATGATACGGAAAAGCCAAGGAGGAAACCTATGAGCACGTTTGCCGTTATTGACACGGAAACAACATGGGGTGATGAGGTTATGTCTATCGGTGTTGTCATCGCCGACTCGGAAATCTTCGAGTTGGTGGACAAACGTTATTACATACTCACCCCTTTCAAGAATCACGGCGGTATGTACGCCTATGCTCTCTACATCAACGGTATTAAGCCTGACCTTGAGTGTTCAAGAGAAATGGTAATGACCGAGCTGGTTCGTTTTCTTGCCGCCTACAAGGTCGAGACCATGTTTGCGTATAATGCCTCTTTCGACTATCGTCATCTACCAGAACTGTCATACCTCGTTTGGTATGACATCATGAAGATGGCGGCGTATAGGCAGCATAACCCCAAGATACCGTGTCGTGCCGAGTGCCATGGCACTGGTAGATTGAAGCGCGGATATGGTGTGGAAAGCGTTTACAGAATGCTGAGCGAAGATTTGGTGTATTGCGAGATGCACAATGCGCTGACCGACGCGATAGACGAATTGGAAATTATGCGACTTCTTAACCATGAACTCGGCAAGTATGTATCGGCGAGAATAGGGTGACAGATAAAAAGTTCTAAGGAGAATGGTTATGAGCCATCCAAAACAGGGCAGGGATTTATACAGACCCATAATCAAAGAAGGGACCATCTTGCTTCGTCAAAGAAAACTCAGGGTGCTTTTCTAGGCGCTCAACTATCCAACGCTAACAATCAGGTTGACGGACAGACTGAATGGGTTAAGGTTGACGAAGACGATTATGATTACAGATACTCACCCTACGACTATGAGGATGAACGAGAGCCAGCAGAATTGACCGAAGAACAGCGAGAAATGGCCGCGCCAAGTATCAAAAAAGCGTGGCTAGGTATATCTGGAAAGAAAAATGCTAAAGGTTTGTCAAAAAAACACAAGACTTGCGACACCAAAATTATGTCAGCGAGGTCCTCTGTTTCGGGTTTGTTTACGCAAGAGATTGACGAAGCCTACGGAAAGTATGTGAACAATATGACCAGCGAGAAAGCACAGTGGGAACTACTCGATATTTTCATTCTCTCCGCAGTAGTCGCGGCAAAAATCAGAAAGCTGTCCAACGCTCGAATTGTAAATTACGGAAACCCACAAGAATACATAGAGGGCAAAGAAGTCATAGAAAAACTCAGCGCACCCTCAATTCGTGGACAGCATTAACAGAATTCTGCAAATCAACCCAAACTTGTTGGAAGAGAAGTCGCCTGCTCTGTCCATGATAGTAGGACGCTCTCTGATCGTGGACGGCGATTATTTGCCAATTGAAAACAAGGGGCTTAGAGAAGCTTTTTCGCTATAGCTCGGACTTTTATAACGATTACCGAACCTTTCAACGATATGATTCTGAGTGTGCATTTTATCAATTACTAAAATATTGCCACCAAATACGCCCGACATGAAATTTGGACTTGTTCCATCACACATATAAGATCGTAGAAACGCCGTGGACTTATCTCCTGCACGGAAATATCCTGAAATCGTGAAGAGGTTAAATAGCTATAGCTCTCATCTAAGCCATAGGTGGGGGCTATTTACATGAATTCTTTAAAACCAGTATCGACTATCTGGTGGGATTGACCAATAATAAAAAGCCCTATCGTTAATTTTAGTGATCGACACGTTCTCTTACATAAGGTAGTGGGGATATTATTAATAAGTTAGGGGAGAAGTGGCGGCCAGGCGGCCGCCGTTCTTTTTGACTGCCTTTCTTATCTGTAAGTTTCGCCGATTTATTAATGATGTTCATAGACAAAGAGAAAGCCAATGATGAGAATCAGTGGATTAAAGAAAAATATTTGGGATTTTAACACACAGAATATCATAATCTATTGTTGTTATGAACCGCTGCCAAGGCATTTGGGTGAAAGTGCATTTAGAAAGTTTAGTAATAATTTTGCGGCTACATTGCATATAATGCCATAATATTTGATCTTCGTAATACAAGTAGGAAGAATATGCAGAAGAAAACCTTCTTGCAATTTTTTTGACATTTAGGGTCATGACCTTAGAAATATTTCAGTCCTTATAATCCTTCCAAGAAAAACTTACCGATTTTCTGTCAAATGACTGAATTCTGGAGTTGCAGATAGCGATTCTGTGAATATAACGCCAAGATATTTAACAACATGCCCTGGGATTTAATTGGTTTATACATAAAAACCTTTTTCGAAATATAATCCATCAACAAAGGAGGAAAAATTACTCTCAGATGAAAGCTTCGCAGCATTAAAGAAGCTAATTTTCCCTTCTTCAAAAGCCTTCTTAAAATAATACAGGAACTTCTCTCTGAATTTCTTCGAAACTGCTTTGACTGGAATTTTGCTTGCACCGGGATATGTAAACATTATTGGCAATTGCTAAGATCAATGAATTAAAAGGAGGAACATACCTTGACTTCAACGTTTACAAAAGCAGCTGGAATTGGTTTTATTGTTTTATCAGCATTAAGACTAACTCCAATTATAAATGCCACTGGAAAGTGGTTGTTATATGTTTCAATCGCAGCGTTATTCTTAATATTATCGGACTTATTAGAATTCATTATTGAAGGTATAGTAGAAAAGAAAGGGGTCAATTTAAACAAGGCAAGAATACTCCTGCGTTCAATTTTTCTTGCGAGCGCAGTGATAGTTATAATCGTTTTACCTAATTTGAAAATTGATATTCCAGTAAAACAAGTTAATGCATTGAGTGACGCCATAACACTTGTTAGCTTAGGTATTGCAATAACATTGATTGGATTTAAAACAGAGAGAGTGCAAATCTCATCATTTAATAACACTAATAACATAAATAATGAGGTAAGAGAGTTTATAAATTCTATTGAAGGAAAGAAAATTATTGATGAACGGATAAGCGAATTATCGTTACAAAATGCAAAACAGCTATAGTAGCGCGGATGACAAGACAAAAATAATCTGAAAGATAATATGCTAGATATTTCCTATTAGTAAATCGTTTTTAGCACAAAGGATTGAATCTTGTGCTGTGAATATTAGCAACATAGCCAATTGCCGGTACAGAGAATCTTACAGCTCAAATAATGAGTAAAATATATTTAATGGCAGTCTGACTGGTAATTCCGGTTCTACTGCCTTTCTTTTTGTAGAGTTGGCTCTTGAATACATACAATCTTAATCCACATAATGATAATGTTCATTCAAAGACCAACGGTACCTTAACTTGGACACACATATTAATGTCTGTGCCAGATGGTATAATTTTTTTAGAGCATTACTCAATTAACAAAAAGAATCAGGTAGATATTCAAGCACAAACAAAGGATCTGTTAACATTAACCAAATCCCAGTCTCGATAAGGCCTTTTCAACAATGCTGGCTGTAATGTATTTCGGATTAATCCTATTAATATCGAGGATAATCTCTCTGGCATGTGTGGCAGGGAGTCCGCCAGATTCCACTAACATACAGATTAGTTCGATCCCCCAAATTGGCGTTACCCCTTCAGATTCACACATTTGCCTTAATGGTTTGTCATTAGTCACACAAGTCCAACTAAAGCTTTTGGCAAGAATTAAACATACGTTGTCTTGAAATGATAATGATCCTCTTTTCTCTGCCGCTAACATAACCTGGTCTAGTTCAGGTTCTACAAGTAAAATCCCTAGTTCAGCGCAATCACTTTCGTTAATTTCACTGATTTCATCTAAAACGGGAGTTGCTAAATATACTTGACCAACGTAAGTGCAAATCAATTTAATAATTGTTCTGTCACATTTTAAGAAATCAATAAGAATATTAGCATCTAATATTAAAAATTGACTCTTTGTAATTGCCATTCATTATACCCACGAAGAAACTATTTCTCGCATGGCTTCAAGATCAAATCTGAGGATCTCAGCTCCACGGCTCATGGTAATTTCATCCCTTTCAATAGCTTTGCGGACCAATCTAGATAAACGATCTTCTACAAAGTGAGACGATGATAGGGAGTCTGGTTCAAGGGAACGTAATACTTCTGGAGTTTGTTGGAATTTGTCTGGAGACAAAGCTTCAGGTTCTTCAGTTATACTTAGGGTTTTGCCAGTTTTCAATTTATAGGCATGCTGAAATTTTCCCCAGATAGATTTTCCTAAACTTTCAGAAAGGCGGTACAGGACTGTTTTGTAACTAACTTGAAATATTCGCTTTACTTTGAGAACACGATTAATAAAAGGCAAGCCATAAGCGTCAGCCCATTCTGATTCAAAAGCAGCATCGGGCATTAAGAAATGGGACGCAAAAACATTAGCCTCTGCTTCCTGATCAGGTTCTTCTGCGCTTAATCCCACGTCATAAGCGTCAAAATGCAAAAGTAAATGTCCAAGCTCGTGGGCAGCGCTGAAAATCCATCGCTCAACAGAAATCCGTTCCCAAACGTTAACGATAATAGCAGGTCCCCCATCTTCTTCTGAAACGGATAAACCAAAGAAGCCATCGGATGCAAGACTTAGGGGGTATACTTTTATCCCACTTGAATCAAGTAAACCGGCAATATCTCGGATTGGCTCTTTCACTTTGAGTCCAAATAATTCTCTAGCTTGCACAGCTGCGTATTTAGCTCTATCAGTTCTGTCATGCATTAAAGATAGTTTGTTGGCTAGGTCATGAAATAGATAATCTTCACGATCATTTAGTAAATTTTCCAGATAATTATAATCGTCAAGCCATTGTGCTACTTCGTTTAATATATTGTCCCGACTATTCATTCTCTTCAACGCTCGAAATCGCACCTTATTTAAGGTTCGAATCGGGACGAACAAATCTTGGAGTTTTACTCCAACGCCGGAAGCAATATTTTGTAAGGTCGATACTTTTGGGGTTGAGATGCCATTTTCGATATTCCGATAGGCAACTCTTGAAATTCCTGCAGAATCGGCAACTTGCCCTTGACTTAAACCTTTAGCTTCACGAATTCGGCGGAGGTTCATGCCAATATTTTTTTGATCCATATACACCACCCTTTTACTCTATTATATACAAAAAAACAATATTTGAATACATGATAACTAAACTTGTCAAAGAAAATTTTGCGTTGTATAATGATATTGCTAAACTGATTTTAATACTAACGAAGAGAGGGGGTGTCAAATTGGCCAAGAACTCAGGTGATAACCATAGACACGGTGCAGTGTGCAACCGTTCGCAAGCTTACAACCCCAAAAACGATTCGTGGGTGAAACGTGTAGTAAGACTGGTAGATTTATAGATGTTAAGTTGGGCGGGAACCCGTTTAAAGGAATTATTAAAGAAAAGTAGCTTTGAAAGGGGTGGTGCACTATGCAAGCGTTAGAAATGTAAGAAGAACATCCTGGCCGATGCTCTTCTTACAGTGACTTACTTAAGTTTAAATGCAATAAGTGGATAGTATAGGTCGGGTAACCTTGCTATCTCGCCAAGTCCAGGGAAAACCAATTCCCCTTGGCGGACTTTTATTGAATATACTATATGTCTGTTCGCCACATTTTATGAAGTTCCTGCTGGATTTGTGCTAAGTTACGGAGATTTTAGTTAATTTCCTAGCTCAATGCCCGAAATTTGAAAGGAAAGGGTAACTTTAATATGAGTGGAAACGAAATTAAACTTAATATCACGATCATTGTTGATGGTCTGCCTAAATCTGAAGATTATCCAAAAGCAATGAAAGTTGAAGAGATAATAAAAAAGAACCTTCCGGCCGGCGAAAAACAGAATTGGAGTAATTACCAGTTAAGCGACCGTAATCGGGTCTTGGACCCTTTTATGTCACTTGAGGGAAATAACGTCAACGAAAATGAAACTTTGTCCCTGACCAAAAAGGACGGCGGGGGCGGTGCTTTGTGATTATTGATCGGGCGTTATCCAATGACAGGTTTGAGCGGGACTTGGTCCCGCTCTTAACCCATGCAGAAATGTTTCAAGAAATAGGAATAAAGGTTTTGAGGATTAATTTTCCGCAAATTGATGTGGCGCTATGGTGGCGCAAGATGCGGCGTGAAGTCATCCTAAGAGTTGAAGCGCAGGAATATGACTACTTGCCGGTAAGTGGATGGTGGATCGATGCTAACGGGGTTCCTTTGTTAAAAGGTTCACGTCAGGTACCTCACGGAATGGGTTTTCAATGTGAAGATGGACATCCTCACGAATTACCAAAAACATGGTTTTGCTTTCAAGGTTGGAGAGAGTATCACGATCATAGTGGTCATCAAAATATACCGTGGTCATCAATAATGTTGGAACCGAAATTCCGTATATCTGGGCTAATACAACAACTCAACACGGATTTAAATAGGTCGGAGGTGAATGTCATATGAACTATCAAAAGTGGAATATTCCTAAATCGATTTTGACTAAGACTAATACCGCATTTAGTGAAGGTCGCCATGAAACATTTGTAATCTGGACAGCCTCATTGAAGTCTACTAGTTCACTTTGTGACATTAAGAGATGCATAGTTCCAGCTCAAAGACCTGGATTTACTGGAACGGGAGCTTATGTACACATAGAAGGTCATGAGCTAAATAGGATTCAGTTTGATAATTTTGATAAAGGGGAAAGAAGTGTTGTGCAACTGCATACCCATCCCTCAGCGAATGTTATTATGTCACGGCTTGATCTTGAGTGGGAAGTTGTAAAACATATTGGAGCGTTGAGTATTATTGTCCCTTACTATGGTAGTAGAGGTTTAGAAGAATTCTCAGGTGTAAATGTTTATGAACGGATGGAAAAAGGATGGAGATTATGGAGCAAAGAGGAGATTCGAGAACGGTTGGTGGTTAAGAGTGAGTGAAGCTCAGCTTAAAAATAAACTAGCGATATTTCGGTTATTTGGTAATAATCCTGCATTAATTAATAAACTTCAAGATGTGAAAATTGGGATATGGTCAGGAGATAATTCTAATTATAAGGCTGGTTATTTGTTAGCAGAGGCTCTCGGTGATTTGCTAGGTCGCTTTTGGCGTAATATCCACGTTACTGGTCCTCTTACAAGAGAGTTCATTTTGGTAGCCAATGAAGCAGCGTTATCAGGTGGCCAGCCAAATCCGGCAGTTGAGGAATGGAATCCACCCTACGATTTTGTCATTGCTATCGGGTCTGAAGCCCCTCTTATTTCCGGCAAAGTATTGAAAGTAGGTGCCTCTGGTTGGAGAGTAGGTTTTGGATCAAACGCCTTTGTAGACGACAATCCTAATCCTGTTGGCCCAGCTGCCGCGGCCTGTTTAGCAGCAATAGAACTTTTCAAAAATATTTTTAGAGAAGAACTTGGTGATCGTATTACCTCAATGCCAAGTGATTATCAATGGTCTGCGTGGGACTATGGGTTGAATGACAAAGCTCATGATAATAATAGCGTGTTCTTTGATAATGTTTTCTTTATTGGTATAGGGGCTGTTACTCACGGATTGTTATGGTTACTTGAGAGATGGCCTGCACCTATTACAGGAACAATATACTTAATTGACCAAGATTCCTATGATGAGTCAAATGGACAACGATATGTTGGTATGAAATCGAACGATTTTCGTCAATCGAAATCAGTTCAAGCGGCAAAACGCATCGTTCTAAAACATCCTAGTGTAAACGTGTACCCATATAGTACTGATATGAATACTTTTTTTGAGAGAGAAAGGCCGGATTGTGAAATTAAACTTGCAGTTGCCGGTGTAGACTCTGCGGAACACCGTCGTCAGCTAGCCCTTAAGTTGCCGAAAAGGGTTGTTAATATGTGGACTGAAAATGATTGGGTAGGAGCTGCAAGATTTGGGTTCCGAGATGGTTGGCCATGCCTATATTGTGCATATCCAATGAATAAGTTTGCACCTTTAGACGAAACAGGCGAAATTGCAAATCAAACGGGGCTGCAACCGATAAGGGTTCGGAAACTCTTGTTTAATGGGGCTGGATTAAACCAAGCTGACATTGATATTATCAAACAAAGATATAATAATCCTGGACTTCAAACTCTTCTCGGCAAACCAATTCGGAGTATTCTTGGTTCCTTATGTGCCACAGGGCATATAGCTCTACCTGGTACAAAAGAAGACACTGCTGATGTCCCATATGCATTTTCGTCTTTTTTAGCTGGTATTGGTGGTTTTCTCGAATTACTTCATGAGATTTGGGAAGTGAAATCAACCCCGGGCCATTGGCAATTTAGAGTATTTAGTTACCCTGTAGCGGGTAATTGGTCGGCGCGGGGACCAAAACAAAGTTGTTATCTATGTTCGGACGATATTGTGCAATCAAATATCCTTAGAAAATATGGTTAACGCCAATAATAGCAAGAAGGTGTATTTTTCCTATTTACGAAATAACATGAGAGAGCCTTCTACGAAAGGTTCTCTCGTTTATGTTTCGGATTGTTCGCCAATTCGTTGGAGTCCTGGGGAAAGGATGACCGGAGAATAGGCTTGATAAGGTAATCTGCCTCACTTTAATTGACTTAGTCAGTCTCTCCCCTGATTCCGATAAGCAACATTTAAATGATGTTGTGGATATGACTGAGAGAGCGGACGGACGAAGCATTTATACATATTTCCAAGGCAGAGTGGCTGCCGAAATCCGCTTATGGGAAGCTATTGAACGGAAATTGCTCAGTCCTTTTCATTATTTTGGGGTAACGGATAATGTTGACCTTAGTCAGGTTCACTGGGTTGCGGGGAATTACGATGAACGAGAACTGGAGAACCTCTATGTGTTCGAAAAGGCCATTGCCGAAAAGCGGGTTGGTTATATTATCAGCGCCCTGGAAAAGTATTGTCTGGAACCTGGGGAGATCATCGGAATTGGTTTTTGCTTGAATAAAAGGCATGCTGAATTTATGGCTCAGGTTTTTAACAAAGCGGGGATTCCTTCAGAATTTCTGGTGGCGGAATCGGAGAGCGCTGTGAGGGATAGCGTGAAGCGGCGTCTGGTCACGAAGGAAATCACCTTTGTTTTTGTGGTGGATATTTATAATGAAGGAATTGATATTCCAGAAGTGAATACCGTTCTTTTTCTGCGGCCTACGGAAAGCTTAACCGTTTTTTTGCAGCAGTTAGGCCGGGGGTTAAGACTCTGTGAAGGAAAAGAAGCCCTGACGGTCTTGGACTTTGTGGGCCAAGCCCACCAGAAGTATTCCTTTGAAGACCGTTTTAAAGCCTTGCTATCCAGGTCTCGCAAAACCATTGAGCAGGAAATCAAAACGGGTTTTGCCAATGTGCCCAGAGGCTGCTCCATTCAATTGGAAAAGCAAGCCCAGGACTACATTCTGGAGAACATTCGCAATGCCATTAATACTAAGCGTAATATAGTCAGCAAGCTCTATGATCTTATCGAGACTAAACAGGAGCTAAAGGTCAGGGAGTTTTACGAGGGTTATCATGTGACACCTCAAGACGTCTATAGTAAAAAAGTGACGGTTGTGGGACTGGCCGCCCAAGCCGGTTTACTGACGGGATATGAGGTAGATGCAGAGCGGGAACGATTGCTTGCCTCTGCGCTTGGAAAATTAACTTTTGTAGATTCCAGACGCTGGATTGGCTTTATGCAGAAGATTTTACACTGATTCTTTTAAGTAAAGGCTCTTTATTGCATTCTTTAACTACGGTGGAACGGACAATGCTAACCATGGTTCACTATTCACTATGGGGTAAGGGGCTAGGTGATCTGGGCGAGAGGTTTGCTTCAGTGGAAGAGGCGATTTATTGGGTCATTAATGATCCGCGGCTTTACCAAGAACTGATGGATTTACTGGACTATCAGTTCGGTAATATCAATTTCGTGGATAAGCCTTTAGTCGGTTTTGAGGATGAATATCCACTCGACTTATACTGTGCCTATACCTTTGATCAGATTTTGGTGGCTCTGGGCAAACATTCAGAACAAAAGAGGAGCTCTTTCCGGGAAGGAGTTCTCTACCTGGCTGAGAAGAAACTGGATGTCTTTTTCGTGACCTTGAACAAGTCGGAAAAGGACTATTCTCCCTCAACCATGTATCAGGATTATTCTATCAATGAAGAGCTGTTTCATTGGCAGTCCCAAAGCCGGACGACGGTGGAATCCCTGACAGGGCAGAGGTATCTTAGCCAAGCAGCCAGTGATGGGAATGTGTTGTTTTTTGTGAGAGAGTATAGGCAAGAGGGAGCTTTTACCTCTCCATATACTTGTCTTGGCTTTGCCGATTTTCAAAGCCATTATGGATCAGCACCCATTAGTATTGTCTGGAAGATGAAGGAGCCTCTGCCGGGGTTTGTGATGAAGAAGACGGTGAAGGTTTAATTTTTGTACAATTAAACGAGCAGGATACCTATGGTAACATAGGGGGCAGTAATACTTAAAGTGAGGAATAAAACATGAAGCCTGAAACAATTAATAAAGTATTGAAGTTTCGAGATGACCGAAACTGGAAACAGTTCCACAACCCAAAAGATTTAGCTATTTCTATCAATCTGGAGGCTGCCGAGTTATTGGAGATATTCCAATGGAGCGGAAAGGATCTTGAATGTAATTCAAAGATTGAAAAAGTTCGCGAAGAATCGGCAGATATTTTAAATTATTGTATTTTGTTTGCTGATGCTTACCAACTCGATCTAGATGAAATTGTAACGGAAAAGATTAATAGAAATGAGAAAAAATATCCGGTTGAAAAAGCATTCGGCAATAAAACTAAATATACGCAGCTAAAGGAAGAATCGGGGAAATGATATGTTGATATATTCTGGAACAAAACAACAATTTGATCAGGATGTCTTAAATGATTCAATTGCCCATAAGATTGACTATCAATTTAGAATTCGTGGATTATCTCATGAAAATGTGAGTGAATTTGTTTCGTGGGAGAATTCACTTAAAAAAATGCAAAGTGTTTTAGCTGATCCTGATTTTGGCAGCGATATTAATATCGCAGTCGAGTATCAGATTCCAATGACATCAAAGCGTGTAGACTTTTTGATTGCAGGTACAAATTATCAGGATGAAGAGAATGTTGTTATTGTTGAACTGAAGCAGTGGGAAGAAGCTGGGAAGACCAGCAGAGATGGTATTGTTACAGCTTATACTGGTCGTATGGTTCGTGCTGTTACGCATCCTTCTTATCAGGCATATTCTTATGCCAAAACAATAGAAAACTTTAACGCAACCGTACAAGATGAGAATATTTCTCTGTATCCATGTGCTTATTTGCATAACTATAAAAAGTCAAAACTTGATGAAATTGTAAGCCCCCTTTATCAGGAAGTAATTAATCTTGCACCGCTTTATATTAAGTCCGAAGAAGTTAAATTGCGTAATTTCATCAAAAAATATGTGACCAAATCTTCAAAAAGCAACCTTTTATTCAAGATTGAAAATGGGAAAATTCGTCCGTCAAAAGCTTTGCAGGATACTCTTGCAAGTATGCTCAATGGTAACGAAGAATTTGTCATGATTGATGAGCAGAAAGTTGTATTTGAAACTGTAAAACGACTCGTTGAAAAGGCTATGAAAAATAATGTAAAGTATACAGTTATTGTGGAGGGAGGTCCTGGTTCTGGCAAAAGTGTTGTCGCGATTCAGTTACTTACGGAATTTATTACAAAACGGCACTTAAATGTTAACTATATAACAAAAAATGCTGCTCCACGTAATGTATATTTTGAGAAACTTAAGCAAGGTAACTTTAAACTTAACTATGTTAAGTTTTTATTTAAAGGTTCCGGATCGTATGTAGATAGTTCTAAAAATGAGTTTGATTGTCTTATTACCGATGAGGCACACCGTCTAAATGCCAAATCAGGCATGTTCAAAAACAAGGGTGAAAACCAGATAAAAGAAATCATTAATGCGTCCCGCGTTAGTGTCTTTTTCATTGATGAGGATCAAGTCGTTACGGCAAGTGACATTGGCTCTATTTCAGAAATCAAGAAATGGGCTAAATATTGTGGAAGTACTCTATATTATAACGAGGAAACTAAACTTGCTTCGCAATTCAGATGCAATGGAAGTGACGGATATATTGCATTTATTAATGATTTGCTAGGCATAAAAAAAACCGCAAATTATGATGGATTTGATATAGACTATGACTTAATATTGTACGATAGCCCTGAGAAAATGCGTGAAGACTTACGTGAAAAGAACAATATAAATAATAAATCGCGTATGATCGCTGGTTATTGCTATGAATGGAGAACCAAAAATTCAAATGATCTTGCTGTTTATGACATCGAATTAGATAATGGATTCAAAGCTCGTTGGAATTTCAGCAACACGATTACATGGGCAATAGATGAGGATTCCTTTGATTAAGTAGGCTGCATTCACACATCACAAGGATTGGAATTTGATTATGTTGGCGTAATCATAGGCCGAGATTTACGATACGAAAATGGTAGAGTAATTACTGATTCAAAGGCAAGAGCACGTAGTGATCAAAGTTTAAGAGGTATTGGAAAACGTAACGAACCAAATCTTGCTGATAGGATTATTCGTAACACCTACAAGACTCTTCTTACGCGTGGTCAAAAAGGATGCTATATCTATTGTGAAGATAAAGCACTATATGATTATCTGGCAGGCAGAATACCAAAAGTAATCACAGAAGGACGAGACCAGATCCTGCAGGGAGAAGCGGGCCTCCAGAAAGCCTGGACGACCATCTGAGTATGAAGAAAAGTGAAGTTTACTATTACGCCTTTTTGGTTAGAACCTTATCTAATATCGCATCAATATGCTCCTGGCTACCGGGCTTGCATATTACTTGTAGAGGCTGGACCTGCTTGAATTGCTCGTGATCATCTTCAGATGTCACAAATACTATACTGCATGCTGACATGGAATCGGATTGCCGTATTTGTTTGGCGGTTTCGAGACCAGTCAGCTTTTTCATGCTGTTATCAAGAAGCAGAAGGTCAAAAACCTTATCATGCTTTTTAAGTTCTTCGAGAAGCTCTTCACCGCTGCCAAACTGGTAAATATCAAATAAAACCCCTTTTTCGTCTTCATATAAACGAATAAATGCCTCCAATAGCTGGCGACACAACGGCCTGTCATCGCAAATGCCGATAGTAAACAAAACATCTCCTCCAAAGCCTGTTAGATACAACTAAAAAGGTATTGGCACCATTATATATCCATAAAAATACAAATACAAGTGTATAAATACTCTTATACTTGGTTAATATTAATATTCATAATTGATAAAGTAAAATAGGGTGATAAGATTTGGAGATTGATTACAAAGAATTAGGTGAACGGATTGCGAAAAGACGCAAGGTGTTGAACCTGACCCAGGATGACGTCGCAGGAGCCACGGGACTTAGCAACAACCACATTTCCAATATAGAAAACAATCATTCTATTCCCAGCATTGAAACATTGCTTAAAATATGTGAGGCCCTGGACATTACGCCGGATTACTTCCTGCTAGGTATTTTTAGAAACACGAATGACAGCCTGCTTTCTCGAATTAATCAAAAAATCAAGCTGTGTGATGAGAAAAAGCAGGAACTGGTTGATCATTTTATAACGTGGCTAGTTGATGAAAAACTTTAGATTCATAAAAAGTGCGGATTGCACTTTTTTTATTTATAGACTTTTGAAGAGGACAAAGAGGGAGAGAACGATAATGTATGTTGACCTTAGTCAGGTCATTGGGTTGCGGGCAATTACGATGAGCGGGAAAGAGTAATGTGTCAAGAGAAAATGAACCTGAAAGAATACGTGCTGTACTGCACGATGTTGTTGAGGATTCGGATATTTCCTTCGATGATCTTCGTAAAGAGGGATTTTCAGAGGAAGTAATAATTGTTTTGGACTGACTAACCAAGCGCAAAGGTGAAAGCTATGATGAGTTTATTGCTAGAATACTAGGAAATGAAACTGCCTGTCATGTTAAGCTTGCAGACTTATGTGACAATATGAATCTGAGCAGGATTGAAAATACCACTCAGAAGGATGAAGCTAGAATGAAAAAATATAATGAAGCAGCTGAACGAATGATGGATTTTTGTCTTTGAGGCAGCAGTGCATTTATATCAAGATGCTTAAATCATGTAATCTCATTACTTCATAATTGGAAATTTAAATCCGGTTAATTCCTCACTCAGAGACCATAAACGGACAGCCTTCTCAGGATCAATAGCCCATGGCAATACTCCAAAAGGTGATGTGTTGTTGTCTGTGATAGCGAAGGCTATATTACAGTCCTCGCAATAAACACTCCCCATCCCATTCAATTCATCACTGACTGCAACAAATTAACTACACGCTCCTAAGAGTAAGAAGATCACATCTAGCTTCGTGTATCTTCTCCTTGAAAACTAAGCTGAACTAGGTCGTAATAATAAAAGGCCTTATCGTTAATGTTCAGAGGATCGTGGCTGTAAAATTAAAAGTTAGATAGAATGCACTGCATATCTCGGCGCTTAGTTTGGCTTGCCATAAGCTAAGTAAGAAGTGGCGGCCACATGGCCGCCTTTATTATATGCTTATGCTTGGGGCGGGTCGTATAAGTTAAACGAGTTAATTCCAGCGGCCATCTAGTGTTATTGGTTATGCATTTCGTAAGAAATTGCATTAGCCGCAGGCAGGGTTTAGCGGAAAGAAGCAGAATTATTATGAGTTACTGAGCTTAAAATCCTGTAAAAGAAGATAATTTTCTGTATGGCTTGCTCAAAGAATGGAGAGAAATAGGAGGAAAGTTCAATGAGAGCCGTGTGTATAGACTTTGAAACTGCGAATGTATTCATTGGCAGCGCCTGCTCGGTGGGGATTGCAGTTCTTGAAGAAGGACAGATCGTCGATACTCACTATTGGCTTATAAAGCCACATCCTCGGTATAGTTACTTTGACCCTTTGAATGTCGCAATCCATGGAATTAAAGCGCAAGATGTCAAGGACGCTCCGGAATTCGATCTCATTTATGGGCAGATTAGTCCTCTCTTTAAGAATGCCTATGTTATTGCGCACAACGCTTCCTTTGACATGTCGGTGTTGCGTCATGTTTTGGACTTATACGAAATCCCATATCCTGAATTAGACTATTTATGTACTTATAAAACGGCCCTTAAAACGTGGAGTGGCTTAGATAACTATAAACTTGATACGGTTTGCAAATTTCTAAACCATGATTTTGTCCATCATAACGCTTTAGAAGATGCCATCGCCTGCGGCAACGTTCTATTATCAGCCTTATCTGCCAGGGGAGTGACCACCATAAAAGAGCTCGCTGCTCATGTGGGAATGAGGCTTGGTAAATTGTACACAGGAGGATATAACCCCTGCAGCATAGCGAAGCGAACATCTAAAAAGGTTTAGAGTCTCCTTAGATATGTGATCAAGTTCTTGGACTTTGGAGGGAAAAAATGCAAATCTGCTGTACAAAAAAACTGTATGATGAAATGAAGATAGTGCCTGGGAAAGGAACTGAGGAAAACGATTTATTTTGTTGGAGCGTTCATTTAATCACGGTGAAGCGCAGAAAGACACTTGTCGCAGTCAATGACAGCAATCGCTATGGATTTGTTCTGCATGGCTTGAAAGCGAAGGATTTCAAACACATCAATGATTTGCTTAGCCAAGGAATTAGAAAATGCTTGAGAGACGAGAAAATAAAGAGCGAAATCATCGAAAGGTATTTGGAAGCAGCCGAAGAGTTGGTTTTCTCTAAGACCAGAGGTGCTAAATATGTTGCGCGTCTCAATAAAGCCTGTGAACAGGTAAACATATTTGATGATTGCTTAGAAACAAAGGAACTTTATCAGACTAAGGTTGCCCAAAGGATGAATAATGACCTCATGAAAATCCCCCAGGAAACGGATTATACATACCCCCATGTTCTTTTATCCAGGGATTTCAAGCTTTTTGCCGGGGAAGAAATCGTTCAGTGTGAGGCTGTCGATATCATGGTCAAGCTGAATTTAGATCGCCACACAGCCTGGAGACGAGTGATTATTCCTATAGATATTACGTTCAAACAGCTGCATATCATATTACAAGCAGTATTCGGTTGGAAAAGTTATCATTTGTATGATTTTGATATTTTGGACGAGGCAAGTAAGTGCGTTTTAAAGGTGATCAGTGAATTTGAAGAAGTTTATGAACCAAGCCCGGACTGCCCAATACGTTTAGATTCAGAGGTTAACTTATCGGAATATGCCAATCCGCGTTATAAAATTACGTATTGCTATGATTACGGCGACAACTGGGAGCATGAAATTACCATTCGAGGGATAAACGCTGAGTATAATAAAACCTATCCCGTTTGCTTAATGGGGGAAGGGAATGCACCTCCGGAAGATGTAGGGGGCATTCCCGGATACGTAGAATTTTTGAAGATCATGGCAGATCCGAACCATGATGATTATGAAACGATGCAGAAGTGGGCTCAGAGCCAATGGTATCGAAACTTTGATCTAGAATTAATTAATAAACGGTTGAAAACTATCTTGCGTGGATAGTGATATTGGTCGATGGAATAATCTGTGATCCAGGGGAGTAATACTGGGGCCAATCTCATACGAAAGGCTCAGCAGAGCACAGATGAAGAGTTAATTGTTTTACGGGAATGCTTAGTGGACAAAGGCGTCTGAAAGGAGATGCTTCATGAAATGTAAAAAGTGCAAATCAACAGAATCGACTGTTCATGTGGTAAATGTCGGTGATTTCTGTTTGGATTGTCATAACGATTATATGGCTGAGTTGCTTGGTATAAGCAAGATGAATGACTTTCCCAGGATTATCTCAGGCTATGATGCCAAGGGGATTATCCATCGATTTGAGATTTCAACTATGATTATGCCAGGGTTTTCCGTATGGAAAGCTGAAGAAATAGAGGGTGGTTATCAGTTTGAGATACTCGTAAAGCCTGAAGAAAATCAGGCAGTGGCAATCGAACATTTGCATCAGAAGATATTGACGGGTCTTGGTTATAAAACACTTAAGCATTTGTCGGATAGGTATTTCATAGATAATGCAATTCAGATCGACAAGGAGCAGTATAGCCTTAATAGCGTTGGAACATGCCGGATTCAACATGCTGAAGAAGAAAATCAAGTTTATCTGGTTATCGATGGGAGAAATGTTCCTATACATGACTTTGGACGGGCGCTCACAACGTTTGAGGGTTTTAATCTGGATTTTCAGATAAGAGATCTGTCCGAGGAAGTCCTTGGCAAAGATACGGTACTAAACAGGGTAAGTATCAATCCGGAAGTTATTATGGAGCATTTTGAAAGAACTTTGAGTTGGTTTTTAAAGGGCGATTTTTTAAGTTACAAACGTGCAAGTGCCTGTGAAGAGGCCTTGTTTGAAAGGATCGATGAACTGGAGCTGCTTTGCAAGTATGGTAATCAAGAAGTGGCTGTCGCGGTCGGAACAAGAATGAAAAAGCGACTTATAGACATTGAACATGATACAGATGATTTTCCTGATTATCTTTTGACCATGATTGACCAAGCGCTTGGAACTACTTAATGCTATTGAGATGACTTGCATGCAAAGAAACGAGTGTTCAAAGTCTTGCAGATAAGGCGAATGTATATGTAGGTTCCCGGTCCATCGGAGACAATGATTTCTTTATCAACCCAAGAGTGGGAAAAGATTGAAGATTTTCAGGCTCACATGAGTGCTGCAAAATCTGGGTTAAAAGAGGCTACTTCTATGTTGCGTGATACGCCAAGAACTAGCATTCTCAAACGTATCGGACGATCGGCCCAGTAATTCCTACACGGAAGTATTGCAAGTCTGTCAATATTCGATAGAATTATGATGACATTCAGAACTTGAAGAATAAGATTTGTGATCGGAGGCTCTTATGTTTAATCAAATTAATCATTTGAATAAAGAGCTTGCTGAGCTCGTTGATCGTCATACTGATAGGGATGGTCCTCAGTCTACTGAGATTCCATCCCTTAGCTTTTCTCGTTATTCTACTCCTCATCATTTTACAGGAACTGGGGCACCCTACAGAATTAACAAGCCCTCAATCTATATTGTTGTTCAAGGAATAAAAGATGTAATATTTGGCGAAGAGCGATTCCGATATGGTCCGCCGAATTACCTTGTAGCATCTTTGGATTTACCGATAATTGCCGAAGTGCTTGAGGCATCGACTGAAGTCCCAAACTTGTCATGCAGAATCGAGTTTGCCCATAGTCAGATTTTGGAGCTATTAAGCGATGACGAGCTCAAGGTGAACTTCAAGGGAACATCAAAACGTGGTGTGAATGTTGCCGAATTAGATGTATCCATATTAGATGCTATCGTGAGACTAGTTCGTCTGCTGGACAAGCCGGCCGATATTCCTGTACTTGCTCCGCTATTTACAAAAGAAATTTTATACAAAGTATTGCATGAGGAGCATGGCGACTCACTAAGACAAATAGTTACTGATGAGAGCCCAACTATTCATATTCAACATGCAATCCAACACATTGTGGATCATTTTCACGACCCCTTTCGCGTTGAAGATCTGGCGGATATTGCCAAGATGAGTGTTCCGTCATTTCATAGACATTTTAAAGAAATAACCGCTATGAGCCCGATTCAATTTCAAAAGCAACTGAGGCTTCAGGAAGCCCGGCGTCAATTAATATCTCAGTCGGTCGACGTCGCAGAGGTTGCGTTTCGGGTTGGTTATGAAAGTCCAACGCAATTCAATCGTGAATACTCCCGAATGTTCGGGGTTCCGCCCGGAAAAGATGTGAAACAGCTTAAAGGGCTTGCTGAGCAACGAGTTGACGCTGAAGAAGTCTCAGGAAAAACTAATCAAGAATAAAGAGTGTAATTGGCACAAATAGCCTATTACGCTCTTTTTATTATAACAATTCTATTGCATTTTGGTATGCACAGTCATTATTGTTTATGTTCCGAATTACCATTCTTACCGCTGAAGTCAGGTTGTAATATGATAGGATTAGGCAAGTTCCTGATTGAATCGTGCTACCGATTGTCTGAGCATTTGAGGTAAAGTTAGTGTAGTTTCAATGAGATTTGCTAGTGCTTCAAACTAGACTTTATATCTTGATGCGAGGAACAGCAATCAAGGAAGTACATTTCTAACACTTTAAGGCTGGAAACCTGAGTGTTAAAAGCACTGGTATACAGAGGAGTTGAAACAATACAACAAGTTTTCAGGAGGTATATATGCAATATATTAAGCTCGGACACTCTGGTCTTGAGGTTTCACCGATCTGCATTGGCTGTATGGGTTTTGGAGATCCCTCACTTGGACACCCTACCTGGGCACTCGGCGAGGAAGGTAGCCGACCCGTGGTCAGATATGCGCTTGAGGCCGGCATTAACTTCTTTGATACCGCCAATCTATATTCGCAAGGGACAAGTGAGGAAAACATCGGGAAGCTGCTCAAGGAGTTCGCGAAACGTGAGAGCATCGTCATCGCCACAAAACTTGGTGCTCCCATGCGTTCTGGCCCTAACGCGTTCGGTCTCTCGCGCAAGACGATCATGACCGAAGTTGATAACAGCCTAAGACGTCTTGGGACCGATTACATCGATCTTTATCAGATTCATCGCGCTGACCCATTTACTCCGTGGGAAGAGACACTGGAAGCACTCCATGACATCGTCAAGATGGGCAAAGTGCGTTATTTGGGTGCCTCCACAATGAGGACGTGGCAGTTTGCCAAAGCTCTTCATATCCAGAAAATGAACGGCTGGGCACGCTTTATATCGATGCAGCACAACTACAATTTGGTTGCTCGTGAGGAAGAGAACGAAATGGTTCCGCTCTGTGCTGACGAGGGTATTCAGACCATCATTTACAGCCCGCTTTTCCGTGGCCGTCTGGCTCGTGCGTGGGGTGAGACCACAGCCCGCTCGGAGTCCGAAGCAAGTGCCGATAAGTATTTTGAGGCAACTGCGGCAGCCGATCAGAAAATCGTTGAGGCGATTGGAAATGTCGCAGAGGAACGTGGGATAAGCCGAGCACAGATCTCGCTGGCCTGGTTGTATCGTAATCCAGTTGTTGCCGCACCTATCGTTGGGGCACTCAAAACTAGCCATATCGACGATGCAATTGCAGCACTTTCGATCAAGCTGACGGATGAAGAAGCTGCGCGGTTGGAGGCACCATACACTCCTCGTGTTGACGTGAACGTTAAAAATTCTGATCCGAAAGCAATCGCTCAAATGGCGGCAACTGTTGGAATCAAAATTGCAATTCCAACTTCTTCTAAATGATTTGAATAAATGGAGCTGTACTACTAAAGTCTACTCGAAGTGCGGGTCCATCGAGCATTTTTGGTAAATCATCAAAAATTGGGCTAGGTATAATAACTTACCCCAGCTTATCCGTAACTACGTTATCCCAATTATTTCTGAGATTCTTCCAAAACCAATGCTGAACCAAAATTCTTCAAGCTCGTGCGCAGATCTTCTCGTTCACATGCTGGGCCATTTCGCATATCGGTAATAACAGGTACCTCTTTAACACTGAATTCCAGGATTTCAAACATTTGCTTCGTATAATCAATGTACGGAGCTTTTGGGGCAGAAGACCGCTGAAGTAATTCGCGAACTGACAAATGGGAAAAGTTTATCAGATATCTCCCCAAAGCCAGTTACAAACGGGCAATACATATTTGATTGGCGGGAACTAAAGCGCTTCGGTATTGATGAAAGCCGCTTGCCCTCAAATAGCAAGATTATGTACAGGGAATACAATGTATGGGAAATGTACTATAAGTATATCATTGCGGGCGTAACGATTATTATTCTGGAAGGTTTTCTTATTGCATTGCTGGTCCTTTCAAATTCCGCAAAAAGGAGGGCTGAAGACAGTCTTCGTCTCTTGAATACCCAGCTTGAACAGAAAGTGGTAGAACGAACCCAACAACTGGAGGAAAGTAATGCTGCGCTCGATAAGGAAATCTACGAACGTACTAT
Organism: Desulfosporosinus cupriresistens; assembly: GCF_001707885.1. Lineage (GTDB taxonomy): Bacteria > Bacillota > Desulfitobacteriia > Desulfitobacteriales > Desulfitobacteriaceae > Desulfosporosinus. The sequence goes on from NZ_MASS01000011.1 coordinate 70,768, forward strand.
GGCTCAACAGGAATTGATTGCGAGCAATGATGAACTAGAAGCCGTCAATTATCAAATTAAGCGGGCCAATGACGAATTGAAGCGGATGTCCCTAACAGACAAATTGACTGGGGCTTGGAACCGACGTCACTTTGAAAAGGAAGCTGCTATAGAGATCGAACGGTCCGAGCGCTACAAAGAAGTATGTTCACTTATTGTTATGGACATAGACCATTTCAAGAAGATCAATGATCAGTATGGTCATCTAGTTGGAGATGCTGTTTTGTCTGAATTGGCGAAACTGCTGCAAAACAACCTTCGCAAGGTCGACTCACTGACTCGCTGGGGAGGCGAAGAATTTATTGTGTTGGCTAAACACACAGGGGGTTCTAGTGCCATGGAGATGGCGGAGAAATTAAGACATCTTGTTGAAACTTATGACTTTCCAGAGGTTGGTGAAATGACAGTAAGCATAGGAGTGGCTGAATTTAAGTCTGGAAAGACTCTGGATAACTGGATAAAAGTCGCCGATGATGCTCTTTATGAGGCCAAGAGATTAGGGAGAAACCGAATTCAACTTGGTAACCACTGACGACCATGCCCCAAACGGTTTTTCGCTAGGGAACTTTAGCCAAATGGCTTTCTGGACTTGCAATTCCGATAGGGAGTCAAAAAAAGCACAGGCACGATTTTGTCAGTACACAGCTTGCTTTGAGGACAGAGAAATAGTCCTTAATCCGGGGGATGAGCTGTTTGCAGGGACAGTACAATGGGGAAAAAATCATAACAATACTTGAGCCGTTAATTCCGCTTCCAAAGCCTAAGAAGAAAAAGAAGAATGCAACCTTGAAAAATGGTTAAAGTGTAGTGTAAGGCCTAGAAGGGCTACATCTTACCTTCGTGAATTACCAGCTGTTGATGTTTAACATTGCACCCACCGGAGCGTTTTGGGCGTTTGCGGTGGGTTATTTTTTGCTACTTTATGCAGGGAATAAAGGATAATGGTGGAATTAGTAGAGATAGTCCATCTTATTACGAAATATACCCGTTTTTGCTCGGGTCGGAAAAGGCTTTCGAAGTTCGTCTTCCGGGTCTTTTTCCGACCTGCGGTCTACAGTCCCCCTTAGGTTTCATTGGGAAAGCAGGTCATCGCCATGTAACAAGTTAGAGACTACCTTTTTGTTAAGGTAGTCTCTAACTTGTTATGGTCCTGTGCCCAACCCATCAATTTTCCAACAGTTATCATATTTATTTAAGATCACGAATCGTGTTTGTTTTCCATCAGGTGAGTTAAAAGCCGCATTTTTCCATTCTATTTCAAGATTAACCCTGTTCCTTTATAATGGCACCAGCGATCTTGATATCAAACCGTGCAGAGGTTGACCTGTTACTACTTCTGAACAGATTAATTCCGACCACAGTTTATTGATCTTTGGTATATTATGTCGTTTCTGGGGACGAGTTTGCATGGATATTTATTCTATGTTTCAATAGTACTAAGTAAACAATCATTGATAAAGCAATTAAAACAGATGAGAACAGGTATATATACGCAAATCCTAAGTTTTGAGATACTAATCCCCACATTATAGCGCCAATCCCCATACCAATATCGTTTGCAGCAAGAAACGTTGCATTTGCCGATCCTCTTCTTTCAACAGGTGCGAAAGTAATCACTAATGCATTTAAAACAGGTTGAACTGAGCCATAACCAAGACCATAAAGTACCCCTGCAACTAAAAACATAAGAAGTGAAGTAGATTTAGTTAATAATAACAAGGATATTATTATAAGCACCAAACCTGGTAAAATTACTTTTGAAGCCCCAATGCGATCAGCAATCTTGCCTGTAGTTGGTCTTGTTATGAATAATGCTGCTGCAAATACAATAAAAAATATACTGATGTTCTTTATGCCTGTATAAACTGCATATGAAGGGATAAAGGTCAAAATTCCAGAGTAGCTTATAGCAACAAAGAAAAAAATAGCTGAAGGCAGAATAGCTTTTTTTTCAAAAATCACTGGTGATTGATTTGATTTTGTTATTCTTTTTCCCTTTTTTTGTTGCTCATAATTTAATAGAAATCCCAGAGCCAACACGATTATCTCCGAAAAAGCTATTACAATATAGCATGTAGAATAATTAAAATTCTCTACAATGTACAGCCCAAGAGCGGGACCGATAGCTAAGGCAATAGATGTTGACATACCATAATATCCTATCCCTTCAAATCTTTTAAAGGGCGGAATTAAATCTGAAACTATAGTACTGGTGGAGGTACTTACTGCACACCACCCGATACCTTGTATTACCCTCAATATCAAAAGCATGCTAGTAGAGTTGAACAGGTTATAACCTATAATAGAGATTAATAATATTACATTTCCTATTTGCAATATAGTCTTTCTTCCCTTACCATCCAGCAAATTACCAAACCACGGACGTGTAATAAAACATGTAAAAGTAAACACTGCTGAGATAATTCCTGCCATAAATTTGCTGCCACCAATATGTAGTATATATAAAGGCAGTATTGCCATTAACATGTAAATCAAAGTATAAGCTATAATATTCACAATCATAATAATAGCAAAGGATTTAGTCCATAATTTTTCACCAGTAATTATCTCTTCCAAAATATTACTCCGTTTCTATTGTGGTATTATTAAGATTAATTTTGATAATATCAACAATCTTAATAATATGCTTTTAAAACCCTTAACGTCAAGTCTTGACGACTTAGGAAATAGCATCTCCACACAAAAACATCGTGAACAAGAGAAATTTATTTAATGGGCTTTAATAAAAGAAACTAACAATGGGCCATTGGTGAAAAGCGTTTACAATTTGGTGTTCGACAAGAAACGCACCAATACAACTATTGCCTGTATGTGATAGCCTGCATCAACGTTGTGATATCGGTCCCGAGCATAACAGCTAGTTCTGCATGAATGATTATTATTGGCGCAGTAGGGGCAAGTTACGAGGAAGAATTACATGACTTTACTAGATATTTTGAATCATTTTCGACGCCCTAAGGAACTGATCGAACTAACTCCTGAAGATCTTGAAAGAAAAATGAAAGAGAATCCTCGTTGTATTCTTATCGATGTTCGGACATCCTTGGAATATCAAAGCGGTCACATTAACGGTGCGAAATCCTATCCGTTGATCAACCCAAGCAGATTTACTCGCGATTATAAACCGGATCAAGCTATTATCCTCGTTTGCCGTTCAGGTCATCGCAGCCTGGCTGCTGCTAGGGTATTTATAAAGCATAATTATAAGCAGTTATTCCATCTGAAAGGTGGCATGAAGGCTTGGCTTAAAGCAGGAAAACTGATCAAAAAATAACCAATCCCTAACATTTATAGCCGCACTTTTGGTGCTGTTTTAGCTCTTTATTATGTGGAAGCTATAAAGCCTCAAGGAAATGAAGTGCTCAGCGGAACATGCTAACGGGTTGTCATTTTTTGTCGTTCCGCGTAGGATACAGGAACCTTCGCGAAACGACAAGTTTCGCCGAGTACAAATGAATACTGACCTGATTCGTGAGAATTTAGCAATTCTTTCGGGACTTACTCCGAATACGACGACTTCTATGCAGAAAGATATGGCCGCAGGTAAAACCAGTGAGATAGATGAACTCATATATGATGTTGTACGTATCGCCGATAATTGTGGAATTGAATTATCGAACTACAGAAAAATCGCTACATATTTTGGATATAAATAGTCATTATCTATTGATCCCATGCCTCACGTAACTTTTTTACTCCGTTTACGATGTCACTTTCGGATAGATTTCCAAAACCCAATAAAACCATGTTGCCGGAATAGTTTGCGGGATTTATCCAAAAATGAGAAACGGGATAGATCAACACGCCTTTTTGCTTTGCCCTTTCAATCATGTCCCGCTCAGAAAGCCCTTTCCTTGACTCTAACACAATATGCAAACCTGCATTTTCACCATGTATGATAACACGATCCTCCAATATCTCCCTAACGGACTGAACGAGTAAATCATGTCTCTTTTTGTTCAAGGCACATATCCGTCGTAAATGATTTTCCCATTGATTCGAATTCATAAACATCTCCAGTGCCTTTTGTTCAGTGACTGAGACCGGAGATGGATATGAGCTAAACAGAGAATCGTAAAGAGGCACTAATTTTGATGGGAGAACGATATAACTTATCCGTAAGCTGGGGGAAAGCACCTTTGATAAGGTTCCCATATATACGACGTGCCCATTGGATTCAATACTGGCAACGGAAGGGATCGGTCTAGAATTATACCGCAGCTCACTGTCGTAATCATCTTCAATAATAATTCCATCATTTTTTTTCGCCCAATTCAATAATTGATACCTTTTTTGAATTGGCATAACGGCTCCGCTCGGAAACTGATGCGATGGCGTCACGTAGACTATGCGGGCCGGGCTATTCTCTAATTGTGTGAGATTTAATCCATCATCTTCAATGTCGATCGCAGCTATTTTGAAACCGCTCTGCCTGAATACCTCTTGTACAATGTGATACCCCGGATCTTCTAAAGCAATACTTTCAGAATGGTTTTTCAGTAATTGGCTTAAAATCAATAACCCGTATGCAGTACCTGCAATGATAACGATTTGATCGGGGTCACATGAGAGGCCTCTTGACTTTCTTAGATAGTCGGAAATAATATTTCGCAGACCTGGTTCTCCCTTTTTCTCCCCATACATTGAAAGACGGTCCGCCGTCAAATCGTTCAACGCCTTGATTAGTAGCTTTTTCCATATCGCCATTGGAAAATCGTCAGGGTTTAGGTGCCCATACTCAAAGTCATAAGGGAACAATGATTTATCGTAATTCGAATTGAGTATGGTTACATTATCGCATTTTGCTTGAGGCTTGAAGCTGTTCGTCACGTTCAAGTCAAAGATTTTTTGTACTGTATATCCGCTGCCTGGTTTGCTCTCAAGATATCCTTCTACGGTCAACTGTAGATATGCATTTTCTATCGTGTTTCGGGCAACGGCTAACGTTGAAGCCAACAGTCTTGTAGATGGTAGTCTGTAGCCTGGAGACAAATCGCCGATAAGAATTTTGTTTTTGATTTCTTGGTAAATCTGCATATACAATGGTGTATTGCTGTTAGGATTTAATAAAATCATCATTTGTTTGCCTCTCAACTGTATCCTATAAAATATTTATAATTGGCACTTTTGAATAGTCCAATTATATTTTATACTACTGCTGTAAGCAAATCAATAGTGTTAGGAGGATCATATAATGTTAAACGAAAAATTTCGGGAAGTCATTTCTCATGAAGGTGTTGTTTCCATTGTGTCTGGTGATGGGAGTGAACCACACGTCGTAAATACGTGGAATTCCTATCTTACAATCACAGACGATAACAAAATCTTGATTCCTGCCGCTGGGATGAAAAGCACACAAAAAGATGCTGAACTGAACAACAGAGTTCAGCTTACTTTAGGCAGCAGAGAGGTTCAGGGGTTGCGGTCAATGGGCGCAGGTTTTCATATCGATGGAACGGCTAATTTTGTGGAATCCGGGCCGGAATATGAGACGATGAAACAAAAGTTTCCGTTTCTGAACCGAGTGCTGGAAATCACGCCACAAACGATCAAGCAAACCCTTTAAATCAAAAATGAGGTACTATGAAGAAATCTGATAAAATACTCCCAGTTAATGAAGCAATTGCTTTGTTAAAGGAATGTACTTTTGGTGTTCTATCCACTGCTTCTGCGGATGGTGTTCCCTATGGTGTTCCTGTCAATTATATTTATTCCGAGGAAGAGAACTCAATATTTTTTCATGGTGCAAAATTTGGTCGTAAACTTGCTAATGTCAGTGAAAACAATGGGGCATCGTTTGTAATAGTAGGGTACTATGAAATTAGTAGCGACCAATTCACAGCTTATTACAAAAGCGTTATCGTGTCGGGAAAGATGTCTCTTGTTACCGATGCGGGAGAAAAAATAAAGAGACTCGCGCAGCTTTGCAAAAAAATGAAGCCACAGACTTTAGGTCGCATGGGCGAAGTAATTCAGAGATTACTTCCGGCAGTTGCAGTATTGGAAATGAAAATTGATAATATAAGCGGCAAAAGGAATCTGAAAAACTAATATTTTATGCAAGCCAACAGCCAAGCTTACACTAACCGTGAGTTTGGCTGTTGGGCGTTGATGTTTTGGACATATCAGGTCGCCTTTGCAGGCATCCGTTTTCAGATCACACGGAACCGGGTTATTTTTCATCACTCTTCCAAGTAATAAGAAAACTATTTCTATTCCCGTCATCCTCACAGGTGGCATTACCAAAGTAGAAGAAGCTGAGCTGAGGTACTTCTTTGTCAGGAAAAGGCCGATTTGATTGGTGTCGGCAAGGCTATTGAAAAAACTACAATTGGGCGCGAGACGCTTTTAGTATGGACTGATTACGCCTTATCATAATTGAATAACGCATAGCAAACCCGTCGAAAGACGGGGACGCAAAGCTACGGGTCTAATGTTGTAAACGATGATCGCCGGGTTGCACTAAAGGTCAAGACCTGTTTAAGTCTTGACCTTTTTTATTGAAAAAGGTCAGTCTGACGAACCTACAAAAAAAATGTGGGTTTGGCGGACTTATTCTTCTGCCCATCAGACAGTCCTCTAAACTCGCTTGGAGGAGGCATTATTGCGACAGCCCCTATTGACTTCGGGCCAAGTTGGCCCGAAGTGCGCAAAAAGGTTTAAGGGCAGCGTCATGACGGCGTTGCCCTTAAACCTTTCCTTACCGTAAGGGGAAAGGAAAAACGCTATGGAAGCTAAAAATGAAAACAAGCGCCTGATCGAATATCAGGTTGGCAATACGCTATATCAGGTCGCTCCCGTCTTTACGGAGAATGCCAAAGCGGTGGATATTCAAGGAAAAATCCTTCGCTTGATTCTTCAAGATCGAGAGCGGAAAAGCATAAAACCATGAGGCGCTGTGTCCTCGACATCCTTAACACGAGCGGTCAACGGCGGTATAATAGAAGTGTAATATTCGTTTGACTGCCGGGAAGGAGGACATATGCAAAGTCAGTCAAACATTGTAACGGCGCTCTATTGCCGCCTTTCACGGGATGATGATGTTCAGGGGGACAGCAACAGTATCGCCAATAGAACGATATCTTGATTCGGAACTGTTTGATTTATTAAAGAAGGTAGTTGTGTTCGAAGATAAGTCAGTATCGATGATTGAGCAAGCAGAGATATTTTCCTCAGCATGCTTTTATCATAAGCTTATTTCAAGAGAAAACCGTGATGCGTGGCTTCATAATGCGTTAGAAGCTTTGAGGGATGCAGAGCTTGTTTTTTGTGATCCTGATAATGGGCCGATTGGTGCGAAGTCTAAAGGCAGTAAAAATTCAGAGAAGTATATTTGCCCTTCGGAAATTGTAGATTATTATAATAGAGGTCAGAATGTTGTTTATTATTGCCAGAAGGCTCGTCGAACTTGGGAGCAGTGGGATAAAACTAAGAATGAAATGATTGAATATCTACCTGATGCCAGGCTATATATCCTTACATATCATAAGGGAACCCAACGCTCTTATATTTTTGTTATGCATCCGGAAGATGGGCGCAGATATATAGCCATTCTTCAAAAATTTCTTTATACAGCATGGAGCAGGGTTTTCACAGAAGAGTCTCCTGAGAAAAACAGCCCATCCAGCAGGAGTGTAGGCGGAAAGCTTGAACTGGAAATGGATTCCGGTGTGATTGCAACAATAACTGCTCAAGAGGATGGATGGGTAACAATTAAGTTTTCAGACCAACCAGGGAGGAGTACAAGGACACGCATAGATCATTTTCTTAGCAATTACAGACGTTAAGTCTTTCGCATTATACATGCCACCTCATAGGGCAATATGAAGGCGGTGGGAGAGTACACCTCCCAGCCGTTTGCGCCCCGCTAACCTCAAGAAGAAATAGCCGCCATTATAAAGGATAGCTGATGGGTCAAGCGGGGAAATCGATTCTCGCGCTTCCCGGGGGAAGGCTCTTTACTAAGTCTGCGCTGGGATGAAAGGGAAAAAGGGGTACTAGAGAACATGGATGTGTGTCTTATATCGCAAAGGGCTAGGTGAGTAACCAATTATAGTGATAGAAGTTGGAGGGGCGATTATGAATGATAGAATTGAAATACACCAAGGAGATATCACAAGGGTTTCAGTTGACGCCATCGTGAACGCCGCCAATAATAGTTTAATGGGTGGTGGAGGAGTAGATGGAGCAATACATAAGGCTGGAGGTCTAGCAATTTTAGAGGAATGTATAAAAATTAGAGATAAACAAGGTGGTTGCAAAACAGGGGAAGCAGTAATAACTACTGCTGGGAAACTACCTGCAAAGTACGTAATTCATACGGTTGGGCCAGTTTGGCACGGTGGAGCAAAAAGTGAAAGTGAAAAATTAAGGAACTGTTATAAGAATTCATTGAAGGTAGCTGTAGAGAACGGAATTGAAAGCATAGCTTTCCCTAATATTAGCACTGGTGTTTATAGATATCCAAAAGAAAAAGCTGCGGAGATAGCTATAGATGAGGTAACGGTTTTCCTGAAAAATGCTAAAAAAGTTTCTAAGGTAATATTTGTTTGTCATGACCGCACAAATTACGAGCTTTATGAAAAGTTGCTAAAAGAAAAGAATTGTATTGGATAAAAATTTCTGTGATTGAGCAGAATCGGTTCCCCTCTCGCTTTCCAAAGGATGGCAGCCACTTGCGAAAGTATATTGGGATTGTAGTGATCAAGGGATACTGGGTGATATGATTTAACAGCAATGCTTTACGAATAGTTATTGTACTTGTTCTATTCAAACGACTCTTGGAAGAGGATGAATTCATGAAAATAGTTGCTATAGGAGATTCAATTACAGAAGGATATCCTTTTAGCCATGATGATTCTTGGGTGGCATATGTGGCTAAAGAACTAAAAATTGAGATAGTAAATAAAGGAGTATGTGGTGATCTAACGCAAGGGATGCGAGAGCGTTTTAAGCGGGATGTGTTTTCGGATAATCCTACACACGTGATAATTCTTGGAGGGGCTAATGATGCCTTAACTGGTTTTTCTCCGGATTGCGTAAGTGCTAACATTAAAGCAATGATAGAAATGAGTCAACATCAAGGGATCATTCCAATCGTTGGTTTACCTTTACCGTTCTTGTTGATAAAAGAAGAAATGTTAATGTCTCAATATCGGGATTGGCTAAAACATTATATAAATAGAGAAAATATCATGTTCATTGATTTTTGGGCTCCGTTTTTCACAGCTGTCCAAGAAGGTCGAGTAGAAAAACTTTATGTGGATGAAGTTCATCCAAGTATTGAGGGATACAAATTAATGGGAGAAACGGCTTTGCACAGCTTAGTGGGATTAGTAGCGCCACATTAATATTACGGCGACCTTATCGGTTCTGGGATGCCCTTACTAATCCAAAGGCGCTCAGCGAACCGGAAAGCTGAAGGGATGCGTTGGATGGAGCTTATAAAAGATGGTAACATTTGAGGGTCGTTTTACATGAAAGAAGACTGTGAGATTAAAGATTAGACAACAGCTGCGTTAGTTCATTAAATCTCTCAGTTTAATTTCGGGGTGGTGATACCTGGGATAAACAGGAGTCTTTTTGCCGTATTGTAATGATTCTTTCGGACACCATTGAATACATGCTAAACATTGCTCACAGTGATTATGCCAGGTTAATTTCTCATATTGAATATCAATGTTTTGAGCTGGACAGATATTAACACAAACACCGCAATGATTGCATTTCTCATCTGTCCAAAATTTAGCGTCCATTTTATGAACATACGGCAAGGATAATTTATATAGACAAGTGAATACAATTCTTTGCCAAAGAGGCCCTTTTTCAACGGGCATTTCAATTCTGCTTTGTACTTTCTCGGTTATTGTAGTTAGCTTCAACTCAGCAACCTGAAATCGTTCGTTTTGTTTATCTTGGGAACCTGGACCACCCCAGGGTATGTAGTTGGAAGGCATTATAATAGACCACCCGCTGGATAAAGTTAAATTCCTGAATGCCATTTCCTTCTTTAATTGTACTAATGTATTAGAGACTTGACCAGCATTGTTAGCTAAAGCAAAAATATATCTAGGAGAAATAGATTTCAGCTTATCCAAAAAAGATAATACTCGTTTGGGTACACCCCAAATATGTACAGGAAAAATTAAGCCTACGGCTTCTGAATTAACGGCTTGTTTTTGTATATCCATTGAGATGAGTTCTGGACTAAGCTATGGAAGTTACTCATTTCATCAGCGGTGTTGATTTATTTCTAGGCCAGTTTTTCGCAGAAATCGTCCTTGACCTTAAAAGGGACTATCCCGAAGTTACCCTGGAATGCGTTATTCCCTGTGAGGATCAGGCTGCAAATTGGACGATAGCGCAGCGTGATAGGTACTTCTCTATTGTTGAACGATGCGATAAGGAAACTCTACTGCAGCATCATTATAGTAAGGATTGTATCAGAAAGAAAAAGGAATACATGGTCAAACAGAGTAATTATGTGCTTGTAGTATGGAACGGCAAATCCGGCAGTTCGGGGAAACTCCTTTCTATTGCTCGCACCTTGGGAAAGATTGTGATTCTGATTGACTCCAATACCTATGAAGTGCGACCGATTTGAAAAAACTAGCGGCACAGCCCAATGGAACCCTATTAGCCCATAGCTGGGGTGTTACGAATGACGAACCGACAGTCATCAGGGATGTGTTATACGTTCCGGAAAAATTTCCAGGGAGAAAGGTGCAGATTCTGGACTCTTTGGAGGTGGCCTCTCCGGCGGAGTTTCTCTGCAGGATGATCAGAGGTCCGGAGCATGGGTGGGTCTAGCTATATGCCGGCGCTTAGTTTGTCTTGCCACAAGTTAGGCGAGAAGTGGCGGCCACGCGGCCGCCTTTCTTTTTTTACTCTACCTAAGCTTGCGGCGGGTCGTATAAGTCGTTGGTCGTGGTTCCAACAATCTTAATATCCCGCTTTCCGATCAGCTCGCCGCTGGGCGTAAGGAATACATTCTTCTGAATGATCGTGTCCATAACGGCTTCGGCCTCAGCCTTATCCAGGTCTTCCCTCGGATCGGGGATGGTGATGGCAAACGTTTTGCCGCCGGCAGTTGTAAACGTTAACCTTACCACCTTATTCGTCGTTACAGCCATAGTACCACCTCTTTTTCCGCAAATTTTCCTGAGGGTTACTCATTGAGTAGCTCAAAATTTTTCCTCAGGAGCACGTTCGTTACCGGGTGCTGTCCCAGACTGAGTAAAGCTGCCGCCACATCATAAACATCCTGTTCGGAGGCGTCAGCCTTCAGGTAATTCAGGCTTTTCTGTTTGAGTTCCGGGCCGCCGGTGGGCGTGGTCCCGGTCTGGTATTTTACAATCAGCGTTGAATTTAAAGATGTTGTACTTACCGCCATCGTCTTCACATCCTTTCCGACCTATTGACGGGCCGCTTTGAAATCAGCTCGTCCGTTTATTTTATGATCCTGTTTGTCCGGAGGTTACAGTCTGCGGCCGACCTATAAAAAAGTAAGGCTCCCGCTTCCTATTCAGATTCTTTAATAAGCCATTTGAATGAAGTTTGTCACACGCATAAGCCTCGCCCCATATTCTGTGAATAAAGTTACAGAAAGGGCAGATAGTCTTATGAAGGATTTGATCACAGATCGCACGCCGCTTGTGATCGCGGCTGAAATAAACACGATCAGGCACCAGACCGGGAAGATCCTCCTTGCCGGAGCCATTGAGATTGGCCGTCGCCTGAAGGAGGCTAAGGATCTACTTCCCTATGGAGAATGGGGCAAGTGGTTGAAGGAATCGGTCAGTTACTCTCAGCGAACGGCCGATAGGTTAATGCAGGTCTGTGAAGAGTACGGGACGAAACTTCTTGCCTCCCCCGATAGTGACGGCTTGTCAGATTCGTCACCGGTGACGAATCTGACCTACACCCAGGCACTCATCCTCCTGGGGATCCCGGAAGAGGAGCGGGAGGAGTTTATCGCCGAGCACGATGTCGAGAGCATGACCAGAGTGGAATTGCAACAGGCTGTCAAGGACAGAGACCAGGCTATTCAGGAGAAAAAAGACCTCCAAAATGACCTGATCTTGAAAAGCAGCGAACTCGCCCAATTAACCACTCAGACCCAAAGCTTGGTGCAACAGGTGAACGACTACAAGTCGAAATACTCCGCCGAGCAGGAAAAAGTCACGTTAAAGCAAAGGGAGCTGGAGGCGGCCAAAGAAGAGGTCCCGTCCGCCAGGAAAATTGCCGAACTGGAGAAAAAGCTCAAAACCGTGGAAACCAAATCCTCTCTGATGACGGCCGAAGCACAATTCACCATTCACCGCGATAACATGATCAAAGCCTACGATGAGCTGCTGAAAATGCTCACCGCCTTAGACAGAACGGATTCGGAGGCGAAGGAAAAATACAGGGAGACGGTGAGTATGATTGTTGAAAACATGGCGAAGAGGCTCAAAGTATGGCCTCCCGTTATCAGGACAAATCTATCGATTAATACGACCCAGTCCGAGAAGGGTTAGATCCAGCGGCTACCTAGTCGTAATCCGAACAAATCAAAAAACTCCTGAGTTAGGCCAGCAAGCAGTTACCGGTGTGGAACTGGAGCAGATCCGTGGGGAGCCGCGCAAGGAGCTCTCCTTTTCCGTGTGGGGCGGGAAGAAATAATCGCTTGAAGGAGAAATTGCCTGGATGTTGAATAGAGTTACTAAAGATTTAAACCAATAAATGGCTTTGACCGAAGCCGAATACACAGCGTTCCGAGTGGAAAAACAAAGGAGTTGATTGGAATTGTTGACGTTACTGGCAACCTTAAAAGTAAAACCTGGCAAAGAGGCCGAAGTGACCGAAATTTGTAGTCATTTGGCCAAAGAAGTTCTTGCTAAGGAAAAAGACTGTTTGATGTACATACCCCATGTGGTAAAGAATGACCCAACTGAAATAATCTTCTTTGAAAAGTACAAGGATAAAGAGGCCTTCAGAGCCCATGGGAGTTCGACTTATTTTCAGGCAGCAGCCCAAAAGTTTGAAGACCTACTAGAGGGTAAGATCCAGGTTAAATTTCTTGAAGAAGTTTAATAGGTTGCAACGAGATGCCAAACATAAAAGTAATAAGTAAGAGGAGGCCTTCGCGTGTTGATGCGAAAGCCTCCATTACTTTACGATCTCAAATAATTTTCGAGATAAAGCAAATCGATGAATTATTTACTTCCTTCAGCGAATTATTGGAGAAGAGTAAAGTGGAGGAACCAACTTTAATCGAACTTACCGCAATAGGTTCAATCCTGCATTCCTTTTATAATGGAATTGAGAACATATTTAAAACAATCGGGAAAAATATTGATGGCAAAATCCCTAGTGGTAACCATTGGCATAAGCAAATTCAGTAATGAAAACGTAAGCAGCCATCTTTCTGGATAATGGACTATTTCACCTTCTCAGTTCTACGAAGCACTAAGGGAAACCCATCTCCTGATTTCTAACTTAGAAGGTCCTTTCGAGCTGCTCAGTGATAAACAAGGTGCTTCGCCTTTAACGCGGAGCACCTTGTTTTCGTTCAGATGGCCTTCGAGTCGCAATTATTCTGTACAATGCCTGTGAACAATCCAAAAGCAGTAATAATATCAAAGGTAGTTAGTTGAACACCTATCTATCACGCCGTATTACATGGTGCCCATTGCGTATAAACAGCAAATACCGAGTACTGTTCTCGCAATCACAGAGGAATCAAAATTAAATGATTACACAAATTACATAGATAGATATTTAGGTTCATAAAAAATATACCTATAGACTATCGCGCTATTACGTGTTACTATATACTAGTAGTAAGTAATACCGAATACAAGTCATACAGAATAGCAAGGGGGATTACGTTGGAGAACACTACGGAAATGCTCAAAGGGGTGCTTGAAGGCTGCATTCTTGAAATCATTAGCCATGAGGAAATCTACGGTTACGAGATCACGCGGCGGCTGAACGCCCTCGGATTTTCGGACGTTGTAGATGGGACAGTTTATACCATCTTGGTGCGGCTTGAGAAAAACAAGTTGGTGGAAATTACGAAAAAGCCATCCGATATGGGACCACCACGAAAGTTTTTCGCGCTCAACGACGTGGGGCGCAAGGAACTACAGAAGTTCTGGGAAAGATGGGAGTTCGTATCCTCAAAAATCAACAAGTTAAAGGAGAAAATATAATGAATTATTGGGAAAAAATCACAGGCAGCGACATGACTAAAGAATTGAAAACTTTTGAATCGCGAGCCAAAAAGCTGCCGGCTGATTATCAAGCGGCATGGGAAAAAATTAATGCCAATCTTTGGTCGTACTCAGATTTCACCGGTCGCAACCTCATGCCAATTCTTGACGGTGTGCTTGGCCTGCTCGAAGAAACGGCGGCGGACGGTCAGAGTGTCCAAGAGGTTTTGGGTGACGATATCAAAGGCTTCTGTTCAGCGCTGGCCGGCGAAGAAGGGGCAAAGTCTTATCGCGACAAGTGGCGCGAGCAACTCAACAATAATATCGCCAAAAAATTAGGTAAATAGGAGGATAAAATGAGCATACAAGATATCATCGAAGGCAAAAAAAAGTGGCGAGCGCACGTGGCGCGTGTCAAAGCGCTCCCGCAAGATTATCAGATTGTGTATCAAGAAATTCAAAAATATCTCTTTAAGGTCGGCCCTGCCACGCTAACCGACGAGACGAGTTTACTTTCGGGGATTATCGATCTTTTTCAAGAGGGCGCGGCCTTGGGGAAAGGCGTGCTCGAAGTGACGGGCAGTGACGTAGCGGCTTTCTGCGACGATCTTATCAAAGATTCAAAAACTTACGCTGAAATCTATCAAGAATCTGTTGAGCAAGAAGTTAACAAGGCCATGAAAAAGGTTACGGATAAACCAAAGTAAACGGGGGATAGCGGGATGGAAAAAGCAATTGAAGTGAAAGGCCTGCGAAATTGATTTTTATTTCGTGGTCATAAATCAAAAGATCACTGCACTGCGTTGCGGATAGGCTGGTGAATGAGATTGAATATGATTGGAGAAAATTTTATTCAGGTAGATCAGGACAAATGTGTTCGGTGTCGCCACGGAAAAAGGATTGATATAAGACTTCGGTATGCAAAGAGCTATTTTTGGAACAGGTATTATACAAATGATGGAGAGGTAAAAAAATGATAATAAACAATTTACTCATCAAATTAAAGGAACAGAACAATGAGATTATTGAGGAAACAAGAACTGCTCTCTTGGGCATGAAAGGAAAAATTGAGGTTCTTCGTGATTTGCAGGTAGAAGTAGATATTCGCCATGGTGAATCGTCCTATGACATTCTGTTGATTACTAAGTTTGCTTCGATGGAAGATATGGACGCTTATTTGGTTCATCCTGTTCATGTTGAGGTGTCAAAATATATTTTAAAGGTAATGGAGACTGGTGCGGCTGTATGTTATAAATTATAAAACACCCACCCAGGCGCTCATCCTCCTTGGGCATCGCACCATTGCCTCCTCCGGAACCTAGGTTGATAACTCTCGTAAGCTCTTCAGAGGTTATTTCTAAAGTACCACTCGTTTTACTTTTCTCCACCATTAAGATCAGTAAAGATTACCTGAGCTACCTTCCTGCGATTGTCGCTAACTGGGATTAAACCCCAGAAGTCTGATCAAAAATATCCCCAGCCCAAGCCAACAATGGAAGGCACCTGTGAGTATTTGGATTCGAGAGATGTATCAAGAACGCCTGGAAAAGGCACGACGTAAAAAGGAGCGGAAAGAGATTTCGGCGGAGTGATATTCATGTATTGTAATCGTCTGCAGTATTGGCAAGAAAATACCGATGAACTTGGGCTCGCTTGGGTAGACTTTTTATTGAATGACACCAGTCCTAACAAGGAAAGATTATGAGCATAACTTTTGTTTGCAATACCCTGCAATGTAACCATTGTAGGATATTGCGATTTGACTTCTAACAAGGAGGACTTGTAATTATGACTATTTACACAGCACTGTAGCGAGGAATAAACGTAGGCGGAAAAAATATTATCAAAATGGTGGAGTTGAAACAGGTATTTGAAGGGATTGGACTTTGTGAGGTAAAAACATATATTCAAAGCGGTAACGTATTATTTAAATCAAATGAGGCGGAGGAAATTTTACGAGAAAAAATTGAGCAAGCAATTGAAGCGAGTTTTAGATTACCCGTTACAGTTGTATTGAGAACCGCTGCTGAATTGGAACAGATTATTGGGAATTGCCCATTCTCGATGGAAGAAGTAGCTGAAGCGGAGTCATCTTCGGATGCAGAGTGTCAATATGTAGCACTGTTAACCCATGCTCCTTCGCAAGAAAAGATTGAAAACTTGAACGCTTACCAAAACGAAAGTGAGCATTATCAAATAATAGGACGAGAGGTATTTCTTTTATTCCATCATAGTATTCGGAATTCGAAGCTTGTCACCGGCACCAGTCTCGCTCACTTGATTTAAGACCATAATTCAAAAGAGGAAAGAAGCGAAATTAATCAGAAGATTCATTTACTAGGGGGATTATTAGCAATGGCCGGGAATTGATTTAAGCACTTGTAGAGTAGATGGCTTAGGTGTTACCGTCGATGATCTAGATGGATGTATTGTTTCCCCTGAACAAGTAATATCATTTTCAAAACTATTAGGACTTATAATTAAGAGCTAATTCTTGGAAGAAAACCTTGGTACTATTTCTTTCTGATGCTGATAAAAAAGAAATAGCCCTAATAAAAATGCTACTGCAAAAAAGATGATAAAGAAATAGAAACCAAAGTCGATGGAACGAATCAAATCTTCGTTTACCTGCAAATTTGCAAAATCAGCCATCCCAACAATTGATTTCGTTACAATAGCTGGTGGAACACTGATCTCAATCACTAATATTGCAAGTGTTTGACTTAAGGCTCGACCTAAATTATAAAGCGTGTAGAACATCCCTGAGGCTGACCCCGCTTGTTCTTGCGGTACAGAAGATAATACAGTTTTGGCTATAGATGGCCACGCAATCCCATTGGATACTGACATAACCACTAAAGGAATAACAACAAACAGCTTATTCAACTGTGACCCAAGGTGTCCCAGTGCAAACATCCCGAGTATTAAAAATATAAGACCTGTTACCATCATACGTGTCGCGCCGAAATGGTCAGCAAGTTTTCCCCCAAGAGGCCCCATAATGAGCTGTGGCACAGATAAAGAAATCATTAATAAACTCGCATCCATAATTTTTAAATGCAATGCACCCTGAAGATAAATACATAGTAGCAGTGTTATTGAAAAGTATGCAATACAATAACACAATGTAATGCCCAAACCTATAGAATATTTAAGGTACAGAAACAGTCTTAAATTAAAAAGCGGATATTGAATATGCAGCTCAATAGCCAGGAATGCACCCCACATAATAATGACGATTCCAAATAATATAAGAACCGGAGCAGACATCCAACCCCAGGATTGTCCCTCTGAAAGGACTATCATTAAAGCGGTCAATCCGAGTCCAAAAGTGAATATCCCTAAAAAATCCGTTTTTGTTTTTTTAAAATCTCGTTATCTTTTAAAACGATAGCAGCACCGATAATTCCAAACAAGGCAAACGGTACGGTTACAAAAAAAATGGAACGCCAGCCGAAGCTGCTAATTAATACTCCCCCGGCCACAGGTCCGATCAATGCACCGATTACCCAAGAGGTAGCATTGATACCCAGTGCCAATCCAAGCTGTTCTTCCGGAAAAGTTTTTATAATAATAGGAGTGGCAGTTGCCAATGCCAATGCAGCACCTGATCCCTGAATCACCCTGTACAAAATCAAGACAATCTCAGACGAGGCAATTCCGCAAAGAACGGTACCAATTGTAAAGATAGAAAAACCCAATATAAATACTCTTTTCGTCCCGATAATGTCAGCCCATCTCCCAGCAGGTAACAACAGTACCGTACTTGCTATGATGTATGAAGTAATAGATAATAAGCCAACTTCTATCGACATATTCAGTCCTTGCATCAACTTTGGAAGTCCTATAATTACAATGGTAGAGTCAACGTTCGTTATAAAGGAAACAAGCGTAACTACAAGCAGGATAATCCATTTGTTTGAATGTGATTTTGTCATACTAATCTCTCCTCCGCAGAAATGAAAAAGTTAGAACTGATGCTAAGAACATCTTGCACCAAATTTCTCATTACTCTTCAATTCTTTCTTTAAGATGAGATAAGTATATTTGAATTTATATATCTCGTAAAACGATTATAAATGATATTGACATTCACTAAAAATGATACATATAATCTACATAGCGGGAATCATGTCTGATGATATTGAATATATATTTCATCACCAAATTTGATAATAAGGAGTATACCAAATGGAGAGTGGTGATTTACGAGTATTTCGGGCGGTTGCTCAAGAAGGAAGCATCACGAAAGCAGCGCATAAACTAGGGTATGTACAGTCGAATGTTACGGCAAGAATTCAGCAGTTGGAGGCAGAATTAGGAACGCCTTTATTTTATAGACAGCATGGAATGATACTCACTCCGGCCGGTGAAAGGCTTCTTCCCTATACCATAAAAATTTTGCATATGCTTAACGAAGCACAAAAGGAAATGACCGATTCTGGGACGCCAACAGGACGTTTATCTATCGGTACAAGCTATTATGTTTCTTCTCTAAAGCTTCCTGAAATTCTTTCCCAATATCATAAAGAGTATCCTAATGTCGATTTATCCCTTATTACTTCCAATGTCGATGAACTGATCAATAAAATTCTTCATTTTCAGCTGGATGGTGCATTTGTTAAGACGATATCCTTTAATAATGATAATATCACTAAGGAACTTGTATATGAGGAAAACCTTGTCCTAATTGCTAATTCTGCTAACAATGATTTAAAGACAATTTGTTCCAAGCCTTTTCTAATGAATACCGTCGGCTGTCCAAACAGAACAAAACTGGAGGAGTGGCTCCAATCCGAGGGAATATGTAATATTCGTTATATGGAATTCAATAATCTTGATTCCATTATTGATGGTGTGATAGCGGATTTGGGAGCTTCCTTTGTTCCTCAATCCTCCATCAAAAAGTTTGAAGAAAACGGTTTACTTAAGTCGTTCCAAGTTCCTACACGGTATAGTACTGCAAAAATCTTCTTTATTCGGCATAAAGAAATAGTAATGTCCAGTGCGCTTACAAAGTTTATTGATAAAGTAAAAGAAATGACCGCTCATGTTGCGGATAATACTTAGAATAAGAGGAATGATTCAATCTTTATCTTGACGATGAATCTTCAAACACTCAAGCCGCAGCCTACTAACCACATAAACAGCTGCCCTCTCATTGTTGTTATCAATGGAGGGCAGCTGTTTACTTATATGAAGAAAAACGTACTTATAAGAGGATGGTTACCCCCAAGTATTTGCATGTAAAAGAAGTGTTCCCAACGGGTGGAGGGAAGTCAATTACTTTTCAGGTGCCGGCCTTGATGGGTGGGATCAACTCCATGGGTTTGACGGTGGTAATTTCTCCTTTGCAATCTTTAATGAAAGACCAGGTCGATAATCTGGAAAAAGTGGGTATTACAGAAGCCGTTACCATTAATGGTCTGCTTGATCCAATAGAAAGAGCCAAGTCCTTGGAACGAGTTGAAGATGGTGAAAAAGAAATAACCGCCCCTGCCAAGGATCGCGGTTATTTCTTATAACCAGTAATTCGGGCTAACCGTTTGGTTAGACAATCTGCCGGGCTGGCGTGCTTGCAACACGTCAGTCCTTTTCTTATATTATACCCAGAGACTGTAAAATATGCAACCGGCTCACATATGGATTTTATCAGGGAACCCTATTATCTAGGCCTTGTCAGATATCATAACCCACTTCTCGTACAATAAATTAAGCCGGCTTTCAATAGTCTCTCGTTCATGCTGAAACAAAGCAAGTCTTGATGAGTCAAAAGAAATTGCAGGGTCAGACATTTGAGCCTCAATATGGAGAATTTGTTGTTCCAGTGCTGTTATTTCCTTTTCTAGTTGAGTGGCTGATTTATACGGATTAGTTGCCTTGGCAACAGACGCTTTAACTTGCTGTCCCCGTTTATTAGCAAGGCTTGCCGGACTGTCTGTTTTACCTGCGATCTTAATAATTTGTTTGTTCTTTCTTTCCAGATAGTCATTATAATTCCCCAAGTACGCAGTAATCTCGCCTTGGTCAAGCACCCAAACCTTGTGAGCCAAACGATTGATATTGAAAGCACTGTTCCAATACTTCATAGACGCTCATTTTGTCGTCATATTCAGGGGCCTGAGCTAAGAAACCAATCCTGGTATTTTTGCGTATGGCGATTTGCCCTTGTTCAGTGGTTGAAGGGATCCTATGATTAATTTTGAAATTGTGGACTTTCCTGTTCCGTTACGGCCTATTAGACCGACTAGTTCTCCTTGCTTGATTTCAAAGGAGACGTCGGTAAGCACTTCATTGGCACCAAAAGATAGTTTGATGTGTTTAAAATCAATAATTATGTTCATTAAGCACGTTTAGTATAACAGAAATACCCATTTGATTGGAATCTCAAAAACTCAAATTGTCCTTGACATGGGGTACACAACAAAGTGTACGGGGCAATATAAGCCAGGTCGTTTTTCAGAACGGTCTGGCATTATTAAGTGATCGTCGGGTCTATCCCTACAAACTAATTCTTTTATTGATGTTCACAATCATGTTTTACTAATTTTAAATAACCCCAAGTTGCCAAAGGAAACCAAAGAACAAATGGTATAATTGAGTCTATTATTCCATGCGAAAGTTTTAAAACGCCAAGTTTCGTAATCATTTGGCAGAACATCATGCTATAAAATACGCCAGAAACCACATATAGATAGATATAAGATCTCTTGTTGGGCAAGAAGTAAAAATATAATATAAAGAAGATAGCCCAACTAATAGGTGCCAGAAAATGAATGCCTATTAGTCCGTAAGGCTCATAATTAATATATCTAAATGATCCAGTAATATTTGCTATACTAACGAGTACAACATCAAATATTGCTCCAAAAATAATTCCGTAAATTAATAATTTGCGTATATTAGCTTTAGGTACTGCTGAAACGAGAATTACAGCAAAAATCAACGTGTAAATGAAAGGAATATATTTTATTGCCACATTTTACATCTCCCACAATTTAATAATTCTAGTATTCCTTTCTAATCACTATTATATTTATGCTGAAAGGCCTCATTTCAACTAACCACATTCAGCGACGGGAAGTGAGCAATAACATTTTAGATAACAAAATGTTATTGCTCACTCCGTTGATAAATATGGTACTTACGTACAGGTCTTAGAGCAGCTTTCACCAAATACATAAATGAACTGGAAGATAGTGCAAAAAGCTTGCGGAATGAATTACAAGTGGTATCAGCCGAACTCCTTCGCAGTTTGCCCCAGGAAGTCGCAGAGGGATACCAGTCAGTTGGGAGCAGCGAAAGAAACCTTGTTGCACGGGCAGATATGAAGATCAGATGGCTTGAAAATACTGCGCTAAATCGTTTGGCTGATCCAGTGAAGCTTGCCGCCAGAAACATATAGGTTTGATTGTTATCTCTCCCAAATTTAACTGTGTCATGGTTTTATCTCCTTTATGTTTTATTTCCATTTACACGTTTGAGGTTGTCCCAGAATCGACAGCGCTGTCGATTCTGGGACAACCTTTATACGAATTGTCACACGCCGGAGCTATGACATCAATCGAACATAATAAATCATTAGTTTCATTATTCTCGAAGCTTTTCTTCAGTAAATGCTCCTTAATTAAGTGAAATTCATAAAAATAAAAAGCTAATGGTGTTTATTTAAACACATTAGCTTAATTTAGCCATATTCACAGTATTCACCTCTTTAGGTAGTATGCTTATTCAACTTAAATACTCTTTCTCTATTTAACATATATTTTACATCTTTAGTCTTCAATGGACACTGTTGCCTATAATCTATAAATACAATTCCATAAATAGCAACCATTACAATAATACTCAAAATTCCTGATAGCATTTGAAATCCCCCCTTAATTTAATTGATTTGTTCCTTAGGTATAGGATAACACAATACCTAGGCATATGTCATATATAAATTATATATTTGTCAAATAGTTTTTTGTTATGGCCAATTTTATCTCTGTGTAAATTTTAAAATAATCTTTATTCGCAAAGTATATAAATTGTAATAATAATTAAAGTAAATTGCTTTTGGTGTGATTGTTTTTAGTATAATTACATATATAAATATATCTAAATTCAAAAAGGGATATTAGTACTATTTTTCATAATCAGCTTATCTAATATAGCTGCAATAAAAAAAGATAATAGCTATTCTGTAGCGTAAGGCCATAGCACAAAACAAAGGAGAGAGACCGTGGTTATTTAGCCGTTATCAGCCAAGCGGGGCATAAAAGGGTAACCTGCAAAGACTTTCTCAGAGATTGGCAATAAATCATGGTTTAAGTTCATCATAAAAAGCATTTGTGAAAAATTGAGGGCAGAAAAATTGTCATTGGCTGATCAGCCGCCGAAAAGTATCAGTTGAAGGTAGGGGACAGTCTGGACCTGGAATTTGGACAAGATTTGTTCTGAATTTCAATGAAATTGATAAGATGTGTTTAGCTGATGTTGGAGGAAAAGGAGCTAACTTGTTTAACTACAACGAAAAATGAACTCCCCACCGCAACCTCCCTATTGTCAACCATTCATTAAATATTGGTTGACAATAGGGAGGGAAAATCTATATTATTAAGTTATATCGAAGGAACTATTTTAGGATAAGAATGCCGTTTTATTAATTTGATGAGTGGAGTCTTATTCATAGTTATTTAAGAAATCGGGTGAAGTTTTTGGAGCTATATAGTTTGAAAATGAGAGCAAGCGAAAGCAATGCTGGAATTGAAAGACATATTTCAGGCGCAGAGAAAATAGTAAGTGAAGGCAAGATTGGGACATATTTGGAAGCTTTATTAAATAGAGCCTTGCATCATTCCAAAGGTAAGGCGGATTTTATTAATCTTAAAATTGAAAAGGTAAACAAAGACGATATTTTATACTTGGATTCATTGCCGGTTAGCACAGTTACTGTCGATAATTGTCGAGAAGGGCTCCAAAAGGTAGTAGCTCTTCTTGAACAGATGAACATTGCCAATGCCAAGGAAATTATTAAAAAATTAAACGAAACCAATAATATACGTGGTGCTATATTATTGGATGTAGACACTTTAGAAAGATTAGACTCTAACCAAGTGAGGGGAATTCGTGTTACCTATATGGATACCGATCATTCTTTCATGCCCAAAAACATAGAAGTAAAGAACCATTATAATGAAGCAATCGTATTAGCTACGAAAGTAGCCTATGCTCCCAATATTATTGGTGAAATCTGTATTTCTGATGATCCGGATTATGTAACAGGTTATGTGGCATCTAAAGAAACAGGATATGTACGAATTACGAAGCTTAAGGAAAGGGGAAGTCAGGAGGGAGGCAGGATCTTCCTCTATAGGGGGGAACCTTCCACAGTCCAAGGTTGCATTGATTATCTGGAAAAGCAAAAAGTCTTAGTTAAAAATGTGCGTTCCATTACGAATAATCAATGTACGAATAATAAATGGGATTTTATCGAAAATACTTTGGAAAATTTAAAAGACGACAACTTGTACCGAAGTATGAATGAACTTTACTCAGCGCAAAGTTCTCATGTCAAATTTCGAGGCCAAGACATGCTTATGCTGGCTTCAAATAGTTATTTGGATATGTCGAATGATCCGCAGGTAAAAACTTATACCTTAAAAATTATGGAGGAATATGGTGTAGGCTCAGGTGGATCGCGCCTAACAACTGGCACAACAACGATCCATAATCAATTGGAAACGTTATTAGCAAGATTTAAAGGAACAGAGGCGGCTTTAGTTTACAATACTGGATATATGGCCAATGTGGGAGTTATTTCGTCCCTTTGTTCCAAGGATGACCTGATCTTCAGCGATGAGTTGAATCATGCCAGCATCATTGATGGGTGCCGACTTAGCAAGGCCAGAATTGTAGTATATCGTCATAATGATATGAACGATTTAGAAGATAAAATAAAAGCCAATCCGTGTTCAAAAGGGTTGATCGTAAGTGATGCTGTTTTTAGTATGGACGGTGATATCGTGAATTTGCCGCGCTTGTTAACAATTGCGGAGAAATACGGCCTGTTTTCGATGATTGACGAGGCTCATGCCACAGGCGTAATCGGTGCCAAAGGACTGGGGACCGTAGAATATTATCGGCTAGATAAAAAACCCGATATTATTATGGGAACTTTAAGTAAGTCAATTGGAAGCGAAGGCGGATTTGTCTGTGGAAGACAAATTTTGATTGAATATCTAAAAAACAAATCACGTAGTTTCATATTTTCGACATCCTTGTCGCCTGCTGTTATGGCCTCCTCAATAAAAGCGCTGGAACTGATCATGAATGAACCTCAAAGGGTTCAAGCCTTGCAGGAAAATGTCCAATACTTTTGTCAATGTCTAAGAGAAGCGGGAATTGAGGCAGATTCGAAAACTGCCATTATTCCGATTGTTATTGGTGACGAGAAAAAAGCCTTGGAAATCTCCAAGGAATTATTGGCACAGGGTTATTTTATTTCGGCCATTCGCTACCCTACCGTTAAGAAAGGGAGCGCCAGACTGAGAGTAACCTTGATGGCGACTCATACCAAGGAAGAACTGAAACGTACGGCCGAGACTATCGGGATTATTGTAAACAACTATCCAGGAGGTACAGATGAATAGGATTCAACACTATAAAGAGAATGTAATCAATGGAGCTTCGATAACAAAGGATGAAGCGATGCTCATTGCAGGCGCTCCTTTAGAAGAAATCTGTCCGGCTGCCAATGAAATAAGAAAACACTTTTGCGGAAACAACTTTGATATTTGCGCCATCATTAACGGGAAGGGCGGCAGATGTTCCGAAAACTGTAAATACTGTGCTCAATCAGCATTCTCCATTACTAAGATCGACGAATATTCACTTTTGGATACTGAGACCCTCGTAAAACAGGCCCAGTACAACGCTGAAAGAGGAGTACTTCGTTATTCCATAGTCACTTCCGCCAAGAAATTGAGCGAACAGGAGGTCAACCAGGCATGTGAAAGCATAAGGGCGATTAGAAATGAAACAGGGATTGCTGTTTGTGCTTCGTTTGGACTTTTGGCTGAAGAACAGTTCAAAAAATTGAAAGAGGCGGGCGTAAGCAGAGTACATAACAACTTGGAAACCTCCCGAAGAAACTTTCCAAATGTTTGTACTACCCATTCTTATGATGAAAAGATCGAGACTATAAAGGCTGCGCAAAGGGCAGGTCTTAATGTCTGCAGCGGAGGTATTATGGGGCTTGGGGAGACCATGGAAGATAGAATTGACATGGTGCTTACCATTCGAGAATTAGGTATCCGTTCGATTCCCGTGAATATGCTGAATCCTATTCCCGGGACTCCTTACGAAAATGTGAAGAAACTAACGAATGAGGATATGTGCAGAATTGTAGCGGTATTCCGTTTCTTGGTGCCGAATGCCTCCATTCGGCTTGCAGGCGGCAGAGGATTATTACCGGATAAGGGATTAAAATGTTTCCAGTCAGGTGCCAATGCGGCTATTTCAGGAGATATGCTTACCACATCCGGGATCTCTATTGAACAAGATCTGAAACTTTTAAAAGAATTGGGTTATAAGGCTGCGTTGTGGAATGAGTAAAGGAATTTTTATTACTGCAACGGGAACGGATGTCGGAAAAACGTTTGTGACAGGATTAATTGTGAAAAAACTACGTGCTGCCGGATACAAGGCAAGCTATTATAAAGCTGTCTTGAGCGGAGCAAAAGCAACAGAGAATGGTTTAATTCCGGGTGATGCCGACTACGTTAATCGGGTAGCCAATATCGGAGAAACGATGGAGAATCTTGTGTCATATGTTTATGAAAAGGCGGTTTCTCCACATCTGGCAGCTAGGCTAGAAGGCAATCCTGTGGAAATGGATGTGGTTAAGGCTGCCTACAAGAAAGCAGCCTCCCAATATGACTATATTACCGTGGAAGGCAGCGGAGGAATCTTATGCCCTATTCGTTTTGATCATATAAAGATTATGCTTGAGGATATTATTAAGGAGTTAGCTTTAAGTACTGTGCTTATTGCAGATGCAGGGTTAGGAACTATAAATGCAGCAGTTTTAACAGTTGAATATATGAGGCAGAAAGACATTCCAATCAAGGGGATTATATTCAATCATTATCATGAAGGCAACGTCATGGAAGAAGATAATATAAAAATGGTAGAAATCATGACTGGTCTGCCTGTAATAGCTTGCGTAAAAGATAATGATCCAGAACTTAGCCTGGATGCAGACAAACTTGCTGCTCTATATGACTAATATTTTAAAAGTGAACTCGCTTACGCTAAAGCTGAACATCGGGGCTTCAGATACGATAGTCTCCAGTGGAGAGTATCGCCGAAGGCGCATGCCACTGACGAATACTTTCGCGCCGTAGGATGGATTTTACCCCACCTGAAGTTTACGAAGAACCCACCCCCACATATTGAAGTGGGGTCTTGAAAACTAGATGAACCGAAAAACTTAAGAAGAAAGTAAAAAAACTTAAAGAAGAAAGAAGAAGGATAAAGGTGGATTTAGTTGAAAAGGACTTGAGATATATCTGGCACCCTTGTTCACAGATGAAAGATTATGAAGAACTTAAGCCGATTATTATCGACCATGGGAAAGGGGTCTATTTATACGATAAAGAAGGTAAGGAATATATCGATATCGTAAGTTCCTGGTGGTGTAATCTTTTAGGACATTGTAACCCAAAGATTAATAATGCCATAAAGCTGCAATTAGATAAGTTAGAGCACGTTATCTTCGCCAACTTTTCGCATGAACCGGCCATTAATCTCTGTGAACAGTTAATGGAGATTATACCCAAAGGACTTACCAAATTTAATTTTTCGGACAATGGTTCTGCAGCGGTAGAATGCGCTTTAAAAATGAGCTTTCAATATCAGTATCAGACAGGCCATGCCCAGAAAACTAAATTTATGTGTTTGACAGAAGGGTATCATGGAGAAACCATTGGAGCCTTGTCAGTTGGAAGCATGGATTTGTATGCCAGAATCTATAAGCCTATGTTAATGGACACCATTCCTGTACAAGCACCCGACTGCTATAGGTGCCCTTATGGAAAATGCAGAAGCGACTGTAAGGCCGAATGTTTTGAACATGCCGAAAAGGCCTTTGCCGAGCAGGCCGATGAAATCTGTGCCATGATCGTAGAGCCGTTGCTTCAAGGGGGTGCAGGTATGCGAATCTATCCTGCAATCTATTTGAAAAAACTTCGTAAATTATGTGATGAGTATCATGTGATTTTGATTGCTGATGAAATCGCCACAGGTTTTGGCAGAACCGGAAAAATGTTTGCCTTTGATCATGCGGAGGTAAGCCCTGACATTATGTGCGTTTCCAAAGGTCTGACAGGCGGTTATATGCCAATGGCTATAACAATAACGACCGATGAGATTTTCGATGCCTTTTACGCAGATTATAATGAAGGAAAAGCATTCATGCATAGCCATACCTATAGCGGAAATCCTCTGGGATGTACAGCGGCCTTAGCTGTTCAGGAACTATTAAGAGAAGACCACATTTTGGAGAAAGCCGTAGTAAGAGCTGAATATCTTCATAATAAATTAAACGAAGCATTATTGGAGCATCCTCATATTGGCGAAATCAGACATATCGGCTTGGTGAACGCTATGGAATTGGTAATCGATAAGAATACAAAGCAAGAATATGATTCTAAACTTCGCATAGGTTATCAGATTTACAAGAATGCTTTGGAGAAAGGTCTGATCTTAAGGCCGCTTGGAAATGTGTTATACTTTAATCCGCCCTTGATTATCAATAAAGAAGAGATAGATAAAGCTGTATCAATATGTACTGAGTCAATTAAAGAAGTAATTGGCTGAGAATCCTAACGGTAAGGCCAAGATCTGTCTCCAAATTCGAAAGGTGTCAACTGGTGAGCGGTGTAAAAGCCACTAATGAACAGTTTAATTTTGCATTGGATTTCTCTGCAGATAAAGAAAATGTTTTAAAGGAATTCATAGCGAGTGAAAATTTAACTTTAGTCGACGATAAATTTATGGGACACAAAACAAAGAAAGGTGCATTTGGGGTTGTAGCAGAGGTTATCATATAAGTGTCATTACTTCCAGCTTCAGAAAGGGGGGGACGGATACGTTGTTTCCGCATAAAACAACGTATCTGTCCCCCCCTTTTCCCATTCGGCATGACTATGAGGTGAAATGCAGAATAGTGCTTTTAGTAATGAAGTGCTCTGACGAGGCTATCACCGGCTCGCTCACTTGATTTAAGACCATAATTAAAAGAAAGAGGAAAGAAGTGAAATTACAAGAACTGTTTTTAAATATATGTTGACTATATCGTGGATTGCAGGCAAGATTATGGGTAGTTGGTAAAATGAGGTGAAATAATGAAAAAACGGGCATGGCGTATCATCGGTGGTAGCCCGCTCACAGTTGGCGAGAGGAATATTAAGGGACGAATCAAGAATGTGCTGAATTTCAAAAGGCCCGCAGCATGGGTATTGATCATTTCGGTATTGGCAGTCATCCTCTCGTCTGTATGCCTGTTGACGAATCCTGCGCTGAAGCCGGAGTTTCTTGGTGCGACTGCTGTACCTTCCATGGAGAAGGATCAGATTAATGAAGGCACGAGGGTTGGGGAGAATATCAAAAAAGGCACACCCCGGGAAGTGGTCTTAAAAATCATGGGTGAACCTGATTTTACGTTATCGGGGCTTTATGGTGACGGTTATGTGCTCGAAGACGGGTCTACAGAAGTATTTTATTATGGTGCCAACGAGTTGGTGTATGAGATTAAGCGATCAGATGCACCGTGGAAACTTTTAGGCAATGCTGATGTTAATAGGGACGGCCTGAAGGAATCTATTTATCTTGATCAATCACAACGAGACAATGGGTCCGTCACGCTTCGCATTTGTGATAGTAGCGGCAATGATATATGGAGCGAGGAGGCCGGCACTTCGCATGCGGGCTGGACTTCACTTTTCCTCTGCGAACAGGGCGGAGAAGATTATCTTTTGCGATATCTCCCAGGCATGTGGCAGGGTTATTGTACCTATACCTATACCCTTTTCACTCTGGAGGGCGGCGTCGAGCATGTCGTCCGCAGTAACACAATCGGGTTTGACGTAAACGGTGTTAATAAACTGGACGCGCCCAAGATGATCGCTTTTGCGGAGGAAGTGAATGCGTTGCTCGGCAAGAGTACGCTTCTCCTGAGCAGCGAAGGCGGAGAATATTCCTTTGGTCCGTCGTCAGCTGACCGGTTCTTTGAGAGATATTCATGGCTGGATGCTACGCCGGAGCTTTATGCAGACGGTGACGACCTTAAGACACGCCTGGTCAAATACAGCGAGTATGCAGTTTCAAATCATAGATGAAAGAATAGAAGAATAATATATGACCTAAATCAGCCGTCGGCTGAAGGAGGCCAAGGACCTGACAAATAAAGTGTCCCTAGAGGAAGAAATTCCTTTAGGGACACTTGGTCAATAGTCTTGGAATATCTCAGATAAATTGGACCTGTGTCTAGTTTAGAGTTACCTTAATAGCTCAAATATCTTAAAGGCTGAGGAATGCAAATTGTCCGAAATTATAAATGACTAGACTAGGCTCATCATATTTTAAAAACAGTGGAACTTTTTAACCCCATTAT
>NZ_MASS01000012.1 GCF_001707885.1 Desulfosporosinus cupriresistens
ACACTGCGGAAAACGGGGAATTTCTTTTTTCAGGATCGGATCAAATAACCCTTCTTCAGCAAGCTTTTTTTTGAGTTGCTCAAAAGCCAAATAGAGTTGACCGAGCCCGCTAGGTTCCATCTCTTCGGCATAGAATTGAATCGTCCCCTCCCGTTCATACATACGGATGTTTCCGCGAATCATAACCTTTAATCCATCTGTTGGGACAAAACGCGCACGTTCTGACCGGCTTCTAAACATGACCCCCTTAAGGCTGGAGGACTCATCTTTCAGGGTAAAATACCAGTGCCCAGATGCACGATGGTTCCTAAAGTTCGAAAGTTCACCACTGATCCAACAATTTTGTAAATCCATTTGATCCTGCAGGACTTCGCCGATTTGACCTACAATCTCGGATACCGTCCAAATTTTCGGCACAAACTTCACCTCATAGCCTATCATAACATATAGAAAAGGAGGGAAGAAATAATTCCTCCCCCCTTTTCTATATCGATGCGCGAAGCCCAAAGCGCTAAGATCAAATCTGGAACTTCACGCTTTGAGCGTACAACTCTATATAAATCCACAAAATTCAATTGAAGCTTATGTTTCATTTAAGCGAATTTCCATAGTTCATGAATAGCCGCTACTAATTACAAACACCATAAATGGGACCTCATGCCTTGCACTTATAGTCGACTTTGTACGACAGCAATTGTCTCCGCACAAATAACAGCCGCTTGTTCGAATAGTCTTGTTCGTTCAGCCAGAACCCGTTCTTTATACCCTTCATCTTTAATCTGAGGGAGGTTGATATCTACGCTCAGCATCGCAGATTTCAGTGCACTCTCCGCTAAATAGGCAGCTACGCCTGCATCACTGATCGCTCCCGTGTTACCAATCGGCGCTAACTCCTGGGCCAATTGCAGAACTTTGAAACAATTCTGAGCAATCCCAAGCGGAGTATTCGTAGCAGAAACTAAAACCTCTTGCAATTTCCCTGTACGCACAGCTTTTTCTTCATCTGTGCCTTTTGGTAATTTTAAGGCCGCCATAAAATGCGAGAATTCAGCGATGTCCTGACTCAATCCAGATTTTAAAGCGTCCAATGTTGCTTCTGCCTGAGTCAAGATCTCTTTTACTTGGGGTTCTACATCTTTATATTTCTCCTTACCAATCGTAAGGTTAGCAACCATACAGGTCATTGATGCAGCTAATGCTCCAACATAAGCAGAAACACTACCACCGCCCGGTGTCGGTGCCGAACTAGCTGATACTGTCAGAAATTCTTCTGTCGTCCATTCCCAAACCTTATTCATATCCATTAACGTGTTCCCCCTTGGAGAACAATTCCTTTCAGAACATTCCGCATAATCAATGCAGTGGTCAAAGAACCAACTCCACCCGGTACTGGAGAAATCAACGAGGCCACTTCTTGGACAGCTTCAAAATCCACATCTCCGCAAATTCCCCCTGGAATTTCGTTGATCCCTGCATCAACAACAATCACACCTGGTTTGACCATATCTTTTTTGATCATCTTAGCACGACCCACAGCCGCAATCAAAATATCAGCCTGCCGAGTAAATGATCCTAAGTCCTTTGTTTTGGAGTGACAAATGGTCACAGTAGCGTTATGCTTCAAGATGAGAAAAACAAGGGGTTTACCCACGGTTTCACCACGACCGACAATAACGACATGTTTTCCACCAATCTCAACACCTGAGCGCAAAAGCAACTCGATACAACTTTGGGGAGTAGCCGGAAAAAGTCCGTCCTCACCGCTTAAAATATAGCCTCGATTAATGGGATGTACACCATCTACATCCTTTTCTGGTAGTACTGCCGCCATGATCTTTTCTTTCGAAAGTCCTTTAGGAAGAGGAAGTTCAATCATAATGCCATGAACTGCCTGATCACGATTTAGGCCATCAATCCGCTCTAATACATCGGCTTCTTTAGAATCTGCTGGCATCACGAAAAGTTCAAAGGCCATACCCATGCCCTCAGCCACTTTTTGCTTTGACCGTGCATAAACTACCGAAGCCGGATCATCTCCAACAAGAATTACCGCAAGTTTAGGCTGCACCCCTTTTTCTTTCCACTGCGCAATTTCCTGAGTAACTTCTTCCTTAAGAATCTTTGACACCGCTTTACCATCTAATAGTTGAGCCAATTGACACACTCCTTTCAATAATACCGATCTAATTATGTAAGTTGCCTGCAACCCTACACCAAGATCCAATCAAATTACTAGCTATACATTAATTGTTCGAGATGGTTATGCATTTTCCTTCTCAAATTATAGGAAAATAAATAGAAAAATAAGAAAATTGCATACATAGGGGAGGAAGTTTCTTAGCATCCTATGCCGGAAGGTATTTCTATAGGGATCACGGCTTCGGCGATACTCTATCCTACGCCGGTAAGAATTCCTCTAGGGATCACGGCTTCGGCGATACTCTCCACTGGAGACTATCGTACTGGAGACTATCGTGATCGCACACGCTTCATTTGCTATTCGCTTGTCGCTAAGACTTAAACGCAAAACCTCTGGGCTATTCTGCATGTCCGCCGCTCCTTGCCATCCTGCAAGAAGGCTAATACGTGCGAAGACAGTGTCTTCGGGCACCGCGGCATCAGTCCATCCATGGACAAGTCCCGTTGCGTTTCTTCACGCCTTATCGTCTGCGCTCATTGACGCAATTCCGCTAAAGCGCTCTCTAAGCTAAGAAACTTCCTCTGGCTTGAATTTCTCGCCTGCAAATATCAAGAAACGCCAAAACTAAGTTTTGACGTTTCTTGAATGTCTCCTCATCTAGACGAGATAGCAGATAAGTGAGCCACAAATGAAGTTCGGTTCACATGCAGAAATGCCCAGAGGTTCGGACGCGCTCGCGAACCGTCCAGCGAGCCAGCGGCGGAACTCGCAGACGCGTGCAGAAAATCGGTCCTCCCCAGAGCAAATCCAAAGAGGGAACCTCGGTTCTATTTTTGCTCTACTTTCGAGACACTGTCAACGATCCGATCAAGAATACCATTGACGAACTTTGCTGATTCTTCTCCTCCAAAACGTTTCGCTAGTTCGATCGCTTCGTTGAGACTTACTCGACCTGGAATATCCGGTCGGAAAAGAATCTCGTAGGTGGCTAATCGCATCACATTCCGATCCACATTTGCCATACGGCTAATGGTCCATTCCTGCGCAAAGGCCGCAATCTTTAGATCAATTTCATTCTGATGGGCTATTGTCCCATCTACTAGTTCCTGAGTAAAGGGTATACTGGCCTCAGGGACTGAAAACTCTGCGGCCCAACGTTGCACAGCTTCTGCAGCAATCAACGGTTCTTTCGTTAAGTCCCTTTGAAAAAGCACTTGTAATGCTGTTTCACGGGCTAATCTTCGACTCAATGGAATTCCTCCTAGTATCTGTGTAAAATTCTTTCCAACCAAGCTGTAATAATATTATGATCATCTTGACTCTTTCCTAAGACGAATCCTAAGACAGTAACCATGGTTAAAACCAGTGTCCGCCAAAAACCAAGCGTCACTATCAATATACCCAACAAAAACCCAACGGATGTTCCGATGAGCTTGCCCGGATGATTGCCGATGGCCCAAACCAGAAACCGTGAAATCTGCTCTTCAATTTTCAGCCACAACCCACTCATCGGACGCGTGCCAAACGGGCCTTTTCCAGACTACGCACGAGCACTTTCACCTCAGTCACTAGAATTCCTGTGTAAAGCTCGACATCCTGTTTGACCTTTGCTTTAAGTTCTGCGGAAATTTGGGGAATCAGAACATCTTGCTCAAATTGGCAAGAGACCATAATCTGAAGCCCGGTTTCACGCTCCCTTAGGCTTGATTGAACCTGGAGTACGCCGGGCAATACCATTGCACTGCGAGCTATTATTTCCTGCAAAGCATCCTGAGAAATGCGGACGTCGCCTCCTTTTGAAGACGTCAAAAACGAACGCTCCGTACTTTTTCGCGGTCGGACAAACAAAAGCAAACCTAACATAAGCAAGAATGCAGCCAGAACAATACTTTCCCAAGGGTTCGCTTTTAACCAATCAAGCCCTTGAACAATAAGGAGATAGGGAAGCCCCCACCCTGTGGACATTGCTAATATCCAAAGTGCCCCAAAGATAAGAAGGCATCCCAAAACATAGGCTAACATTTATCGTCCCCTCTTTCAGAAGCCCCCCCTGGCATTTCCAGGGGGGGCCAACTCTACTTCAGACGAAAGTCTTCTTCTTTGGTTTCCGGTAAAGGTTTAAAATTTACCCCTTGTACATGAACATTTGCTTCGACTACCTTGAGTCCAGTCATGCTTTCAATGGCTTCCTTCACTGATTCCTGCACCCTCAAGGCAACTCCCGGAATCGATACGCCATATTCCACCACAATAAAGAGGTCCACGGCAACTTCATGCTCGCCGACTTCCACCTTAACCCCTTTAGATAGGTTTTTATTTCTCCCTAACATGTGTGCAAGATCTCCTACAAGACCTCCACTCATGCCTGTTACACCCTCCACTTCAGAAGCAGCTAATCCAGCAATAACTTCTACAACTTCATCAGCGATTCGAATAGAACCGAGGGAATTCTCCATTCCCAAGCTTTCCATGTCTTCACCCCCAAATCGTGGTTCGATATTCGTGGTTCGTGGTTCGATATCGAACATCGCGTCACGCACTAAGCACCTGCATAAGTTTAACAAATCATCAGATGGAGTTTATAACTCCATCTGATGTAGGTTTCCTTTATCCAAGTATTGTTGCTATTATAACAAATCAAGGCTGATCTGGCAAAGGCTACTATTCGATTTTCGTGGTTCTTAATCAAAACTCGTAGTTCGTAATTCGAACAACAACACTGCGAACACCTAACTGCGAGTCTATTCTCCTAAAATTCGACGCTGGATAAAATTCGTGTAGACCTCTCCACGTCGGTAAAAGGCATTGTCTAATACCTTTAGTTGGAATGGGATTGTTGTATAAATTCCTTCGATGACGAATTCCTCAAGGGCCCGCTTCATCCGAGCAATAGCTTCTTGCCTTGTGGCACCCCAGACAATCAATTTTCCAACCATCGAGTCATAGTAGGGTGGAACCGTATATCCCTGATAAACTGCACTGTCAACCCGTACTCCCGGGCCGCCTGGTACATGATAAATTTTGATTGTTCCTGGGGAAGGCATAAAGTTCTTATCCGAATTTTCTGCATTGATTCTGCACTCAATTGACCAGCCATTTATTTGAATATCCCTTTGCGTAAAGCCCAACGGTTCACCCGCTGCTAAACGAATTTGTTCTTTGACTAAATCCAGCCCCGTTACCATCTCGGTGACTGGATGTTCAACCTGTATCCTGGTGTTCATTTCAATAAAATAAAAGTTTCCATGACGATCCAACAAGAACTCAATTGTCCCTGCATTTGAATAGTTGGCTGATTTAGCCGCTTTGACTGCTACAGCTCCCATTTTCGTCCTTAACTCAGGAGTCAAAGCACTTGAAGGTGCTTCTTCTAAAAGTTTTTGATGGCGACGTTGCAAAGAACAATCCCGTTCGCCCAAATGTACGACATTACCATACTTGTCTCCTAAGATCTGAAACTCTATGTGTCGAGGTTCTTCAACATATTTTTCCAGATAAACCTCAGAGTTACCAAAGGCAGCCTGAGCTTCATTTTGAGCGGCTTGAATGGAACTTCTCAATTCCTTGGAATTTTGGGCAACCCGCATCCCTTTGCCTCCGCCACCGGCCGACGCTTTAATCAAAACAGGATACCCAATGTCTTCCGCAATTGCGGCAGCCGTTTCTTCATCTTTAATAATCTCTTTAGAACCCGGCACTACTGGGACACCGGCTTCAATCATGGTTTTACGTGCTTTAGCCTTATCTCCCATCGTTTCGATAGCTTGTGGAGATGGTCCGATAAAGGTAATACCACACGATTCACATATCTCAGCAAAACGGGCGTTTTCAGATAAAAAACCGTATCCGGGATGAATTGCATCAACACCTGTTAATTCAGCAGCGCTAATTATATTCGGAATATTGAGATAACTTTTGGCGCTTGCTACCGGTCCGATACATACTGCTTCATCAGCAGCCTTCACGTGCAAAGCTTCCCGATCCCCCTCAGAAAAAACAGCGACCGTCTGAATATCAAGTTCACGACATGCTCGAATGACGCGTAAAGCAATTTCTCCCCGATTCGCAATCAGGACTTTCTTAAACATGCAATTTCTCCTTATTTTTGAATGATGAACAGTGGTTGGCCGTATTCAACGGGTTGCCCGTTCTCTACTAAAATTTGAATGATCTTGCCTTCTACTTCAGATTCAATCTCATTCATCAGTTTCATGGCCTCCAGAATGCAAACTGGCTGCCCTACTTTGACTAGTTGACCCAACTCCACATAAGGAGGTGCATCAGGAGCCGGCGATTGATAAAACGTCCCCACCATAGGAGAAACAATCGATTCCGTGTTTTCTAAAACAATGGGTTCCGGTGCTGCTGTTGTGGCTAAAGGCGCCTCGACAATAGGTGCTTGAACCACAGGTTTAGCAGCAACTTGAGCTATAGCAGGTTGTTGATGAGTGGGGGCCATGACTGGAACTCCAGTAACCACACTTGGTCCTTTACGAATGGCTACTTTTACTCCATCACTTTCGAGATTTAATTCACTTATTTCAGTTTCATCTATAAGCTTTATCAATTCTTTAATTTCTTTCAAATTCATTTTTGAATCCTCCTTAGATAACCAAGCGGCGCCTGTTTTGGTCGTTTCCACTGTCTCCTTTGTCTCCTTTGTTACCTTGGCTACTTTTGGCTCTTCTCTTGGGATGACACCTATTTCTCGTCCCTCAAAAAACTTCTTGGCAACTTGAGGGAACATGGCATAACTAATGACATCTTCTGGGGAACGAGCTAAGCCTGCACTTTCCCGTTCTGCCTTAGGCATTCCGGGTTCTAGTTTATCTGCTGGACGCACGGTCAACGGTTCTTCATCCCCAATGATTTTCTTCTGGACTTCAGGATCAATCGGAGCCGGGGGACGTCCATATAAACCACGGACATACGCTTTTACTTCACCCGGTATTAATTTATATCTTGCCCCACTCAGAACATTTAATACGGCCTGTGTTCCAACAATTTGGCTGGCGGGAGTTACCAACGGAGGATAGCCTAACTCAGCTCGAACCTTGGGAATCTCATCTAACACATCATGAATGCGATCCAAAGCCTTTTGTTCTTCTAGTTGCGATACAAGGTTGGAAATCATTCCTCCTGGAACCTGATGATCAAACACTCTCATGTCCGTAATCCGAGTCACACCGCGGTCAAACCCACGGCTTTTGCGCAGGGCTTCAAAATACTTTGCTATATGAAACAAATCACGTAGATTTAGACCTGAATCATATTCCGTTTCTTGAAACGCTCGAACAACTGTTTCGACCGGTGGTTGGCTTGCCCCAAAAGCTATCGGAACACTGGCGGTGTCAATAACGTCCACCCCTGCTTCTGCAGCCTTTAAGTACGCCCCGACGGCCATTCCACCAATGTAATGGCTATGCAAATGGATCATAATTCCTAATTCTTTTTTCAGTAACGTAACCAACTCAAAAGCCTTAAACGGAGTGAGCAAACCAGCCATATCCTTGATACAAATGGAATCGGCGCCGAGCTTCACCAGTGCCGTGGCTGTTTCCAAGTAGTGTTCAGTCGTATGAACGGGACTAATTGTATAAACAACCGAGGCCTGAACATGCGCTCCTGCCGCTTTAGCCGCTTCCATGGGAACGACCATATTTCTAACATCATTTAACGCATCAAAAATACGGATAATATCAATCCCATTTTTCACACTTAGTGACACAAATTCCCGTACTACATCATCCGGGTAATGAGTATACCCGACTAAAGACTGGCCTCTGAGCAACATTTGCAACGGCGTTTTTTTGACGTAGCTCTTGATCAGTCGCAACCGTTCCCAAGGATCCTCACCCAAGAAACGCAAACAGACATCAAAAGTGGCTCCTCCCCATACTTCCAATGAGAAGAACCCTACCTCATCCAACTCTGTCAGGATCGGCAGCATATCTTCCGTACGCATCCGCGTAGCCCAAAGGCTCTGATGTGCATCCCTCAAGGTGGTATCCGTAATCTTGACTGGTTTCACTGCCATTACCCCTCTCTGTATTCTCCCCATCTTTAAGAAATTCCTGCAATGAATGTTTTTCATTTGTCTTTCCACTCAGGAGAGACAATAGTCCTCATGAATATATATGGTACCATTATATGGGGCAGTGATACCTTTATCAACGCAATGAGCTTAAGTATACAGTATTTCAGAACAAATTAAAAAAGCTGTCGCACGATTCCGAGCAACAGCCTCATAACTAAGTGAAGCCTTTGATTACGAAAATAACACTATTTTTTTAGCTCAAATGCTTGCTAACTATCCTTAAAAGCCCTTCTGGCCGAAAAGGTTTAGTAACAAAGTCAACCGCACCCCGTTTTAAAGCATCTTGAACCATACTTTCGTGGGCAACTGCACTACACATAACCACCTTTGCCAATGGATCAATTGCCAATATTTCTGCTAGCGCTGCCAATCCGTCGAGTTCTGGCATAGTAATATCCATAAATGTCAGGTCAGGTTTGTCAGATATAAAACGTTCTACGGCTTGCCGACCGTTTTCAGCCTCTATGACGTTCGTCAAACCCTTGCGGGCGAGAATCTGACAAATCATCAGACGCATAAAACTTGCATCATCGGCAATAAGAATTTTGCTCATTCTCGGTGTCCTTACCCTTCTATATCGAGGTGCGAGGCACGAGATCCGATTCGAACCTCGCGCATTCTTAACCACGACTATTTATACTTTAATTCGTGCCGGTACTGTTGTTTTCCTGCAACATTAAGAACTTTTTACAGAAGTGATCAACCTATTTTTTGGTTGTTATAGTTATTTTATCCATTCTGACTTTTGTTACTCTGACAACGATGTCTTGAATAATACTTACTTCATTGGGTGTTAAACTAGGGGCATAAACAATCACAGTGACGTTTTCCACAAAAACATCAGCCACGGCATCTTGAAACCCTTTAATTTTGAGCAGATTCTCGATTTCTTCTTCGTTTTGTATTTTCATACTTAGTTCAAGCCATTTTTCCTGTGCTTGCTCTTTAGTCTTCATCACGGTAGAGTTTAGCAACTCCGCTAACATTGCCTTCGTCTCCTGGCGAAACTGTTCTCGTTTTAAGCGGTAATTCACAAAATAGTTTTCTCCCGAGAGGTCCGGTTTTACTGCTTCAACTTGAAATTGAATTGAAGATCCATCCATCGCTGCAACACTTACTGGTAAACTCGGTTGGGCCGAAAAATCGGTATGTGAAATATCCGCCATCGCCCCTACCCCAAGTGCTCCAAGAATCAATGCTAATACCGCGAATCCTCCTAGCCATAACCTCGATTTGTGACCAATTAACATCACGACCGGTCGCTTTTTTTTACGGTTAAACATTATACTCCACCCATTGGTACTACAGTAATTCTGGCGCTCGGGATATTCAGAAGCGTCTGGATCGCTGTATGAATGCCTTCTCTCACTTTTGGATCTCTAGCCCCCTCAGCAA
Source organism: Desulfosporosinus cupriresistens (assembly GCF_001707885.1). Lineage (GTDB taxonomy): Bacteria > Bacillota > Desulfitobacteriia > Desulfitobacteriales > Desulfitobacteriaceae > Desulfosporosinus. The sequence goes on from NZ_MASS01000012.1 coordinate 9,633, forward strand.
TAACCAAAACCCCAGCTACTTCTGGACGATCTTCCATCACCATAACTGGCTGAGATGAGCCATTGGGCATGACCACTTGGTTATTTTCCGTGACTTCCGTCGTTTCTCGAGTTCCTCCGCTCTTATCCGTTTCCTTTGAGGTTCTTCTCGTAACATTTTGATTGCGAGCATACTCATTTTTCAAACCCGTGGAAAAACTAACTGAAACTTGTACTTTGCCTACACCGTCCATCTGTAGGATATTGACTTGTAATTTATTCTCTAGTTCTTTTTCTAGTGCACCAATTTTTGTATTTGTTGTTGATACACTCGTTGACGTAGACTTAGCCTGCATACTCTGGACTGGATTTTCAGATCCTTTCCCCAAGTAAATGAAGGACATCCCAACCGCGATGAGCGCTACGAGACCAATTATCATTTTGTCCGACGAAATCAGTTTCAACAACTTCACGATTCTAATACCTCCTTGAAAATTAGTTATTTTTAACTTTCTTGAACGAGAATCTTTTCTTTTGCCAAACTCATAAATGTTGCAATTTTTTCTCGCACTGCTTCAGCTCTTGCGGACTGCGGTTTCGGATCGAGAGGAGACTGCCCGATGATAATAGGTTGAATAGGCTCCACCTCTCCTTTGGCAGAAGTCAAGGTAACAACAACCCCAATAATCTTGGGCTGATCTGTTACTCCCCCCGCTCCCTCTTCAAACTTAATGTCTACCGACGCAGCCTCGACTCCGTTAGTACCTACAGCGAGTGCTTCGATCTGGTGTGCCAGAATCTGACGGTATTGCTCTTGGACAGCATCCCGCCCAACTTTAACCCCCTGCCCTTCTGAGGCTATGGCAGGTAAATCTTGGGGGGTTGTGACTGTCCAAGCTGGAATTTCCATTGCCAAAGGGGTATGCAAAAAAGTTGTAACTGGAGTGAGAACGGCTGAAATTACAAACAACCCCATGACCATTTGGACAAACCCACGCATAGATTTATTAGGTAGAAGCATCTCGAGAAAGGTTGCCAATAGAAGAATTATCGCCAAATTACGTACAAGAGTCTGTAACGTCTGCACAATGTTCTCCTCCTTAGTGCAACATCACTGAAAAGGTTCCCGTACCTACGACCACGGCAACAGTTATAAAAAACATTATTGCAACGGACGCGACCGTTACTAATATATTAATTAAACTCTTTGACATATCCTGTAGGCTTTCTGCAAGGGCCTTTTCACCAATTGGTTCGATGAGGGCCGCTGAAATACGAAAGACAAAAATCATCGCTAGAATTTTTACCAAAGGACCTAAACAAATCACAATAATGGCAAGCAACGTAATAATACCGACGGCATTTTTCAGCAGTAAGCCGGACGTGATTACAAGTTCGACGGCATCTTTAAAGAATTTACCCACGACTGGAACAAGATCCGCAGAATACTTGGCTGTGCGAAAAACTACGCTATCCGCAACCCCTCCGGTCACCCCTTGAACCGTCATGACTCCGATAAACACAGTCATAATCACGCCTAAAGAAAGTTTGCCAGCGAATTCCAAAAGTCCGGCGAGCTTACTGAGCTTGAACTGTTCTGAGATATGATTAAATAGTCTAAGTATGGCAGCAAGAAAGTAAAGGGGTAGCACAACTGTTTTGATAATAGTTGCTAAAACAGTCAGACTGCCCATGATGAGCGGTTTAAATAAGGCTGCGCTGGTCAGACTCCCCATGGAAATCAATAAAGTCAACATCACCGGAAATAATGTTTGCATTAGGCCAACCATTTGATCAATCGTCCCCGTGGCAACACTCAGCGCCTCCCGAAAAGAAGTAAGGGCTAAACTTAACAGAACAAGATAAGTCATAACCTGAGCTGTTTTGCCAACACTTCCCCCAAAAGCAACCTGAAGTTGCCCTAACACGGCACCAAGCACGGCTAACATAAGCAATTTGCCTATTAACGGAGCACTGCCTAAAACTTCCCGCCCTAGTATCGCTAGTAAGGTTTGCCCTAAATTTTCTGGTCGTAGATCTAACTTCCCAGTCTTCAAATTGTCAAAGATACGCGTTAAAGAGAAACCAGGCATTGTCTTTTCTACATCACTATCCAGTTGATCCAAAAAGCCTCGCATTTGACTCAGATCAACCTCTTGCAAAAGGTCTACCTTCTCCGGCGGTTGAGAGGCAGCCTCCTCGGCAAGGACAGGGGAAGTTGTCCCACCCAGTAAGATGACAAAAATAAATAAACTGACGAGAAATCGCCTCAAATAATTCACCTCACGGAACGAGTCTTACCAGTGACTCTGTAATGGCTGCAATTATGGGAATCGCTAGGACAATAACCCCAACTTTCGCGGCAAGTTCAATTTTAGTAGCTAAGGCGCCTTCGCCCGCATCTCGGCAGATTTGAGCACCAAACTCAGCAAGATAGGCAACACCCACAATCTTCAAAACAATGAGTAAGTAATATGAACTGATATTAGCTTGATCTGCCAGAGTCTGAAGCAAATCGACGATGACTTTAATTTTGCTTAAGATAAGAATAAAGATCGCAGCACCCGCTAAAATTGAAAGTTGTAACGCAATTTCAGGTCGGATTTGCTTTAGAACAACACAAAAAACCGTAACAATCAGGGCTAGCCCTACGATTTGCCAGATATCCACGTTTTAGCCCCCTAATAAAGGTTAAAAACACTCTTAACCAGGGTAAATAATTCTGAAATAGACTGGACTACTATATAGAGAACCACGATTACACCCATAATTGTGACACCCTGAGCCATTTCACTGCGACCGGATTGATTCAGCACGGACGCTAATACTCCGACCAAAATTCCAATTCCTGCTACAGTTATGATAAGGTTGAAGCTCATTCCCCCGACTCCTTCCCTGGTTAAATTAAAATGAGCACTCCCGCGATCCCACAGAGGAAACCTAAATAAGTCCACATCTTGGCCTGTTTTTCAGACCAGATTCCGGCTTGCTCCTTCATTAAAGTGAGTTGATGCTGAACAAGTTCCAATTGTTTGTGCTGTTCTTGACTGTCCGATCGTCCTAATCCTTTGCCAACGTCACGGATCACTTGCCAGTCTTGTTGTTTCAAACAAAAATGTTTATATTGAGTTGAAATTGTATCTTTCCAAGCCGAGCTTGCTGACTCGCCCCGTTGCAAACGTTCCTGAAGTTCCGCAAAAAACTCTTGCCAGGGTAGATCCGTACGTTCCTTCACGATACAAAATGCCTCCGGCAAAGGGGTTACTCCCCAAACGATTTCCGTATCCAGAAGTGCCAAAGCCATTAAACATTCTCGTAATTCTGCCGGTCTCCGCCGGATTCGATTAGCCAACCATAATCCTAAGCTCCCGCAACCGGCGATAAGTGCGACACATCCAAGTATGAGCATTACAGGATCCTCCCAGTTTTAAGATCATAAACCTCTTCAACCGTTCCCGGTCCATGTCTTCTGCTTAACACGACCAGACGTTCAAACGCTCCTTGATCCAATAAATGAGCTAGGATCGGTCGATTGCGTGCTTCTTCTATAGAACTAGCATGGGCTGTACTAAGAATCCGAACCCCTGTGCGCAAGGCATCCATCAAGGCATTAACATCATCGGCATGGCCGAGCTCATCCATCGCGATAACTTGCGGCGCCATAGATCGAACTATCATGTTCATCCCAGTGGCTTTTGGACAACCATCTAAAACGTCCGTGCGATACCCCAAATTGTAGGTGGGTACCCCTTGCCACATTCCGGCAAGTTCTCCACGTTCGTCTACCACACCGACAGTCAAGCCCATTAACCCTAATTGAGGGACTCCATTACTGATTAGACGGATAAGATCCCTAAGAAGAGTTGTTTTGCCGGCCCGAGGCGGTGAAATCAAAAGCGTGTGGGCAAACGTTCCGTCAGCTCCTAAAAGCAAGGGTAAGATTTTTAAACCTCGTCCTGGAATATCTCGGGCAATACGAAGATTTAAAGAAGAAATATGCTTCATCATTTGGATTTGACCGTGCTGGGAGATTACCTCTCCCGTTATTCCGACTCGGTTTCCTCCCGGAAGAGTTAGAAAGCCTTGTTTGAGATCCTCTTCAACCGCATAAACTGAACTATGAGTCATCCGTTCTAGAGCACAGGCCAGGTCTTCCCGCTTGATGAAGTAAGCATTGTTTGCGCTCGTTACTCCCCCTTCTCTGTTTAAAAAAAAATCCTTGTTTGATGTACGAACCAAGAGCGGTTGACCTACTCTCAAACGTAGTTCTTCAACCTTGTGATAGGCGACTCCGCTGATATTGTCTAAAATCGAACGGATATCGTTGCCAAACCATTTGGCTATATCCGCCCACAAAGCCGCACTCTGATCCGGTCCGATAGGGCTCGCCTCCGTTTGAGAGGCTGAAGGCTTAGATAATTTCGGCATCACTTTAGGAGCCTGAACAACAGATAGCGTGTAGTGTAGCGACACGTCATTGCCCCCCCTTGATAGATGGTATGTCCCTCAATAAAATTTTAGAACGCAAAGAAAACCGGGCACATGACTGAGCATGTACCCGGTTTTCGTTGACAAAGCGATTCTATTTCTTTAAGAACTTCACAAACAACCTTTCTATTTCTTCAGAGGTAACTGCCTGGCTAAAGAGGAAGCCCTGCATTTCATTACACTGCTTGTTCTTGAGAAAAGAGCATTGTGTATTCGTTTCCACTCCTTCGGCGATCACTTTTAAACGAAGGTTTTTAGCGAGCTGGATAATGGCCGTAACTACTTCCTCGCCATTTTCACCGGTGCTGATATCTTGAATAAAGGACTGATCTATTTTCAACGTATCAATAGGCATACGCCGTAAATAATTAAGTGAAGAAAATCCGGTTCCAAAATCATCAATAGAAATCCGAATACCTAACTCTTTAAAAGAACTTAGCATTTCAACCGAAGCTTCGCCGTTTTCCATGGCAATGCTTTCCGTAATCTCAAGTTCCAGCCATTGAGGGTCCATGCCAATTTCTTGCAAGATTCCCTCCACTGCCTTAATAAAATTTGGTTCGCGAAATTGCCGCGCTGAGATATTGACTGCCATACGCAAAAACGGATACCCCTGTTCTTGCCAAACCACATTCTGAGCGCAAGCGGTCCTTAGAACCCATTCCCCTATCGGTACAATCAAACCAGTTTCCTCCGCTATAGGAATAAACACTGCCGGGGAAACCATTCCCCGATCGTTTGCATTCCAGCGAATCAAGGCCTCCATACCTACTATAAAACCGCTTTCCAAATCCACCTGGGGTTGATAATGAAGGACAAACTCTCCCCGCTCTAAAGCCTTACGAAGACTGTTTTCAATTGAAAGCCGGTCGTTGGCCTTTATATTAAGCCCTGTCATGAAGAACTGATAATTGTTTCGCCCTTGTTCCTTCGCATAGTACATCGCCGTATCTGCCTGTTTCACCAAGGTTTCCAAATCGCTGCCATCGCTCGGATAAAGGCTGATCCCAATACTCGTGCTCATGTAAACTTCATTACCATCCAGCATTAAAGGGTGAGCAAATACGCCCAAAATTCGTTCTGAAACCTTGACTGCTTCATGTTCATTACTAATCTCAGCGAGGAGAATCAAAAATTCATCCCCACCTTGTCTGGCAAGTGTATCTCCTTCGCGCAGAATTTCACGAATGCGCTCTGCTACGACATTAAGCAGTAGGTCACCGAGACTATGTCCCATCGTATCATTAATGAGTTTGAAGCGGTCCAAGTCTAAGAACAAAACTGCCAGCTTACCCTGCTTGCGTCTCGCATGTGACAAGGCCAGATTTAAATGTTCATTAAAAAGGAGACGATTCGGAAGCCCAGTTAGGGCATCATGATGAGCTTGATACGCCATTTCTTTCATAAGATTTCGTTTGTCGCTAACATCGTGAAAAACTAGTACTGCTCCGATCACCGCCCTGTTGCGGTCGCGAATCGGAGCAGCCGAGTCCTCAATGGCGATGGTATGGCCCATACGACTGATCAAGACGGTATGGTTTGCCAGACCGACAATACGCCCTTCTTTGAGACACCTAATAATCGGACTTTCAACTGGTTCACGTGTTTCTTCATTAACTATCTGAAATACCTCTTCTAAGGAAAGGCCAGCAGCTTCCGTATTTTTCCACCCAGTTAATGTCTCAGCAATCGGATTCAGATACTCCACATTCCCATAAACGTCCGTGGTGATCACCGCATCCCCGATGGACTCCAGAGTGACTTGGGCCCGTTCTTTCTCCAGCCAAATCGCTGCCTCTGCATTTTTCCTTTTTGTAATATCTCGAATTAAGCTTATAATGATAGGATTGCCATTTGAAGTTGCACCCTTTGCGCTAATTTCGATCGGAAAAACACTGCCATCTTTGCAAACATGTTGGAGCTCAAGCTGGAGGCCTTTCTGTGCCTTTTGCAGAAAGTTTGGCACAGTTAGCTGATCCTCAGGCAAACGCAAATTGTGAACATACATCTGGGTTAATTCCTCTCGGGTATAGCCATAACGCTTCACTGCTGCTTCGTTGGCATCGATAATCTGTCCATCTGGACTGATAAAGATAATCAAATCCAGAACATTCTCTGCCAAAAGACGATAGCGCTCTAAGTATTCTTGTTCCTTTTGCAGAATTTCCTCAGAATGGAGAAGGGAGTTATATCCCCATTGAAACAGAAAATAGAGCACGATCGCCATCACAGCAACATAGAACCACCCTTTAACTATCGATATCTGGAGGAGCAACTGATGATCCGTCACGATGGCGCCTAATAAACGATCTGAGAAGAGGATCCATACTCCGCTAATCAGTGCGTAAAGAATGACCATCCGCATTGGAGTGACCCGGCTTAAATTTAATTTCATTTTATACTTCATTTTGCAAGGCCTCCTCCCTTGCAGGTGTATTCTCCAACAATCTTTATATTCCTTTATGATTTTAGAAAATTTTCATCAGAAAATAATAAATTATATTATAGCGTCGTTTTTTGTAGAATTGTGGGTAGTGCCACGGGGTCAAGTCAGAACATCCGTAGCACTCGATCTATAAATTAGTCCCTAAATTCAATCTAATATTGCAATAACACTGGCAATATCATCGGCCGACGTCGAGTTTTTTCCCACAGATAGTTGTTTAGGCTTTCACGAAGAGCAGACTTCAGGACGCTCCATTCAATTTGATCTTTTTTCAGCTGAATTTCCAATGTGCTCCCTACGACTTTCTTAGCTCCATCAACCAATTCTCCTGCCTCTTTCATAAACGTAAATCCTCTCGAAATAATATCCGGCCCAGATAAAAGTCGGTAGGGCTTTGTTTTGGAAAGTGCCGCAATAACCACGACCACACCATCTTGCGCCAATTGTTGACGATCGCGCAGGACAATATGTCCTACATCTCCAACACCCAGTCCATCAATGTAAACGCTTCCTGCTTCCACACGCTCTCCAAACTCCATTCGATCCGGGGTAAGCTCGACGCGAGACCCCAGTTGGGTTAAGGCGATGTCCTGGTCTGAATAGCCTAGCGTATGCCCAATCCTTCGTAAAGCAGCCTGATGTCGTATTTCTCCGTGATGCGGTATGAGAAAACGAGGGCGGGCGAGACGAATCACGAGCTTAATCTCTTCTTGGTTAGCGTGTCCTGACACGTGAACTTGTCCCATTTCTTTAGTGACAACTTCCGCCCCAATTTGATAAAGATGATTTATCGTCTTCCCGACCAATTTCTCATTTCCAGGTATAGGCGTAGCCGCAATAATAACCATATCCCCCACGAGGACATTAATTTGTCGATGACTGCTTGTAGCCATCCGTGTTAAGGCGGCTAACGGCTCACCTTGACTCCCGGTGGTAAGTACCAACAACTGTTTCGGCGGAATGTTTCCAACTTCAGAGCTTTCAACGAGGATGTCCTCATTAGGTAGCTTCAAATATCCTAACTCAATCGCTGTACGCACCACATTCTCCATACTTCTTCCCACTACACAAACCTTGCGTCCGATATCAGCCGCTGCATTAATTGCTTGTTGAATTCGATGTACGTTCGAGGCGAACGATGCCATTATGATTTTCCCTTCGGCTCGCTCAAACCACTCCCGCAGAGTTTTTCCTACAGCCATTTCTGACATCGTAACACCTGGGCGTTCAGCATTCGTAGAGTCGCAGAGTAAGGCCAATATCCCTTCCTCTCCCCAAGCCGCTAGTTTTCCAAGGTCCATGTTTTGACCGTCGATCGGTGTATAGTCGACCTTAAAGTCCCCAGTATAGACAACTCGACCAACCGGGGTGAGCAAGGAATATCCAACAGCATCTGGAATACTATGGGTTACGCGAAACGCTTCTATTTCAAAAGCTCCAGCCTGGATGCGTTCGCCCGGCTCTATAATATGCACTAAGGATTCAGGGTAAGGAGTTCTTTCCTGGAGCTTAACTTGAACTAATCCTAAGGTCAATTTTGTTCCATAAATCGGAACATTTAATTTGGGCAAAATGAAAGGGAGACCTCCAATATGGTCTTCATGCCCATGCGTAATAAAAATCCCTTTAATTCGCTCCCGATTTTTTTCCAAATAAGATATATCGGGTATCACCAAATCGATGCCTAATAGCTCTTCATCAGGGAACTTTACTCCCCCATCAATGACCACAATCGAATCTTCGTATTCAAAGACTAGTAAGTTCTTCCCGATTTCTCCGGTTCCCCCAAGAGGAATCACACTGAGCTTTGACGTTTTTGGGTATAACATAAAAAATCACCTCCTATGGTAGCAACTAAAACTAGTTTGCCCCATAAGAGGTGATATCATGTCGTCAAGAATTAATTAAGCCCTTTGAACATAACTTCCCGTCCGAGTGTCGATGATCAACACGTCACCTTCATTAACAAAGAAAGGAACTTGAACCACTGCACCTGTCTCCAACGTTGCTGGTTTTGTGCCTCCGGTCGCTGTATCGCCTTTAACTCCCGGCTCAGTGGCCGCAACGGTAAGCTGGACAGAATTTGGCACATCAACTCCAATAACCTCTACATCATAGAAAAGTACCCCTAGAGTCATGTTCTCTTTAAGCCATTTGACACCGTCCCCGATTTGCCCCTCCGTTAAAGAAGTTTGCTCATATGTTTCTTTGTCCATAACCACAAAATGTTCTCCGTCTTTATAAAGATAATCCATTTCACGACGTTCAACGTGGGCCTTCTCCACTTTTTCTCCGGCATTAAATCTCCGCTCTACGACTCCACCCGTCTTGACGTTCTTCAATTTGGTACGAACAAAAGCTGCTCCTTTTCCTGGCTTAACATGTTGGAACTCAACTACTGCGAATACATCACCATCTAATTCAATGGTAAGACCTGTTTTAAAATCATTTGTTGAAATCATAAATGTCTTTTTCCCCCTAAAAATTCTTGTATAGTTAGTTTGTCCCTTTCTAAAGTTAAATACTTAGAAAGTCCACAAACTTTACTCTAAGATAATGAATTCTTTCGGTGCCTGTGTCAATACTTCGCACCCGTTTTCAGTCACTAAAACAATATCTTCAATCCGGACGCCGCCCCAATCCGGGATATAAATACCCGGTTCGACGGTAACGACCATGCCCGGTTCAAGCACCCGTTCTTCTCGAATATTGAGATTGGGTCCTTCATGGATAGCCAACCCCACGGAGTGTCCTAAGCCGTGTCCAAAGTAATCACCATAACCGGCCTCGTCAATTAGTTTGCGAGCTACCGCATCCACTTCTTTTCCGGTCCGCCCTGGTTCAACCGCCTTAATCCCTGCCCGTTGAGCTGCCAAGACAGTCTCGTAAACTTTCCGGTGCTTGTCTCCCGGATCGCCCAAGAAAACTGTTCGTGTGATATCTGAACAGTAGCCCTGATAGATCGCTCCAAAATCCATCGTCAGGAACTCACCCAATTGAATTCGCTTCGAACTAGCCGTCCCGTGAGGCATCGCTGAACGGACGCCAGAAGCAATAATAAAATCAAAAGAACCTCCGCTTGCCCCAGCGCGGCGCATAGAAAATTCTAAGTTTAGGCCAATTTCTTCTTCCGTCTGCCCAATTTCGATGCTCTTTAAGGTTTCAGCAAAAGCACCATCTGCAATTCGTACGGCTTGCCGAATCAACTCAATCTCTGACTTATCTTTCACCGAACGCAAATGACTAACAAGGTTCGGTAGAGACAGAAGTTCAGCTTGTCTAAAGGCATCTTTCAGTTGTCCGTAGTCAACATAGGTGATAAAATCCCCTTCAAAGCCAACCCGTTGGGCATTAAGCCCAATTTCTTCTAAGAAAGCGAAATGGTCTTGGCCCGTCTTAATAACTTCGAACTCAGGAGCCTGGGCCTTGGCCTGTTCTATGTAACGAAAATCAGTCAGCAAAAAAGCCTTTTCTAGAGTAATATAGAGGGTTGCCTCTCCTCCGGAAAATCCACTAAGATACCGTCCATTCTCAGGGCGGATAACCACATACGCATCGATTTTTTCTTCGAGCATCTGTTGGCGCATCCGTTTTAACCGACTCATGATGAAAATCCCCTTTTTATTCTTTTTCTCGACGACCTTGGTAGTCGAGGGCATAACGCATTGCTAAAACATAACCATCTGCTCCCAAACCTGAAACTTGTCCGATACAGACCGGAGCAATAACGGAATTGGCTCGAAACGCTTCACGCGCATGAATGTTGGAAAGATGAACTTCGAGTGTAGGAACCCTTACCGCACGAATGGCATCCCGGATCGCATAACTTGTATGCGTCCAAGCACCAGGATTTAGAATCAGAAAATCGGCAGGGGTTAAAGCTTGAATCCAATCCAAGAGATCTCCCTCATGATTCGTTTGCCGACATTCCGCGGCTATTCCTACCTGATTCGCTACCGCTAACACTTCCTGATTAATCTCTGCCAAGGTGCGTGACCCGTAATGTTCCGGTTCACGTAACCCTAATAAATTCAAATTAGGCCCATGAAATACCCATATACTTGCCAATTTATCACTTCCTCATCACTTACCCAAAATTTTATCACAATTTCGTACTGTAGCATAGTATTTTCAATTGAAGACCATCTCAAACGCAAAACCTCCGTTGAAACGGAGGTTTTGTACAGCTACTCAGAAAGCACAAGTTATCAACGCTGATTAAATGGAAACGTCATCCGCCAGCGCTGTTGTTCCGGCATCTGCCCAAAGCCTTGTGACAGTTCTGATGCAGGTTGCATTCCCTGGCCATATTGCGGAGTTGCATTGAATGGCGTTTCTTGCATTTGAGCTTGCGGAGTTTGTTGTGTTGGAAACTGCTGCTGTTGAGACATTTGCTGCCCTTGGGCTGGGGCTTGAGTTTGGGTTGCTGGTGCATGTTTTCCCTGCTCTATGGTATCCCCATTACCGCTCACTAAACGAGGGGAGAGTACCACGTCTAAATTACTGAGCATAATTTGCACTTCACACGGCCCACCTTCCCCTGCTGGTTGAATTTTACGGATCTCAGTACGCGGAAGAATAAAGTGAATCTCGTGGGGAGTTTTGGGTTCACCGACGCGTCGCAAACGAAGACGAACTCCTTCAACTTCCATTTCTACATCATCAAGATAATCGCCCACAAACTCTTGTCCGCGATTCGCACTAATATCTGCATATTGTTCTTGCCCTTTAGGTAGCCCCTTAAATTCTGGCAGAACAATTTTTTGTCCAATTTGAAGTTTCAGAGGATCAACACTCGGATTGACCTGGAGGAAATCGTCACAAGTCCCTCCCCAGCGTTGTGCCAAACAATGAAAATTATCCCCGGGTTGAATGCTGTATACCATACCCACCCTACATCCCCTCCTCTCCCTAACCTATGAAAGAAAGGGAATGTCTTGTTCCAATAATTACCAATAAAATTATTTAATCCTCCCTCCGTTGACCGTTAAGGTCAGATCAATGTTTTTTGCCAAAAATATAATTTACCCTCCCGTACAGAAATAGATCTGGAGAAGGGCCTCCCCACCCTCAGCATCTAAAACTACTTCTTGAAGATGTATGTTGCCCACTGATGTTTCCTCAAGTAGTTTGAGTGACGTGACAATCCCCTCCCAGTTGCCCCGTAAGTGGAAGCGAACGAGACTATAATCTAAGCCGACTCCCTTGCCTGTTTCTCGCCGCTCGCCAAATCGCTCAACATTTAAGGTAACAACGTCCACCCTCTCTTTATCAAACTCACCTTGACACCGCTCTATAATATCAGGCAACTGGTCCATTGTGGGCATGATGTCGGCTTTGGTTTGCAGTTTGGTAATCACACTACCCGTCCTCAATACCTGTTGCCAATAAGTTTTCTCCTTTTGTAACGAGCGCCAGTGCAGATAAGCCGGTTGCCAGAACAAAAGAAATCCCAAGACCGTGCCGAACAAAAATACTCCAGTGATTCCCTTTACCCTACGCACTGAGAGGCTCTGAAGAAAGGGGCTCGCTGTAGGTTTTACCAAACGTTGAAAATTAATTTCACCGGGAGAATAAGCCATATTTCACCCTTCCTCTTCTAAGGATGCGCCTGTGTTTGTCAGCGTATTCTCCGCCGAGTTCTCGATCGTGTTGACTGGTTCCGTACCAGCTTGCCCCCGTTTAGCACTAAGAGAAAACTCGACGTTGTTAACTGTTGTCAATTTATACCTCGTTAAAGTAGGTTGTTCCCAGCCCATAGTCCGTAAGGTACGGATCAGGGTTTCGACACTTCTAGCTTCCTTGGCACTTCCACTTAAAGACATGCTGCCTTGTTTGTAAACCACTTGTTCAATTTTCAGTTCCGTGCCCGCCAAAACTTGTAGGCCTTGAATCTGAGCTAAACCCGCTCCTACTCTTGTCGAGTGCATTACCTTATGCCAAGCGATTTCGAGATCTTTCTGGTCTTTGGCCTGGGCCACGATCTCAGTACCTTCGCGAGAAAGTAATTGAACCTCTTCTTGGAGGGGCAGAGCCATTTGACAAAGTGAAAACCAAATTATTGTTCCAATCATAAAAAGCACCAATAAGAGCAACGCCATCCTGTGATACCTGCGTTGAACTGTCTGAGCTCTACTCGGTTGACGCCAAAGATTAAGCACCGGAAGATGTGCTGAAATCCGTATCCCATAGCCAACAGCCACCTCGCCCCACGAACTAATTCCCTCAAAAACCTCTTGCCAGGAACCAGGAACGTTCCTTAGCTTGGCCTTCTCTACGGTTGAGACATGATTTGAAGCCAGTAAACCAAGCGCCAGGACCTCTACCACAGAGTCTCCGCTCCAAACCAAGCGCCTCAATTCGAGATCCTGATGTTGTGTTCTGTAATACAAGAGAAAACGCCGAATCTCCTTTGCCCACTCTTCTGGCTGCACGGCCACCCTTCCCTCATTTTTCTCAGTTGAAGAAAGGGAAAGCGTTCGCTCAAGAGAAGGCAAAGAGCGTACGTTTTCCGGGACCGTTCCACGAAACAATGCCATTTGCACAGAATCAAACGCTCCCTGAAGGTATAGGACACCTTCGTTTGGTTCAAATCCTAAGGCTTGCCCTAAGATAGAAAAAGAAAAGTCAACGCCCTTTACCTTAAAACCTGCTTGATCCAAAATAAAAACATACCGTTCCAGTAAACTCTGTCGGGTTGCGCCCAGCAACACTTGTAGATTTTTGTGTTTTTCTTCGGATAGCACAAGGAAATCAAAGAGTAAATCCGATCTGACAATGGAAATTTCTTCATCGATCAGCAGAGAGATCGCCGATTTCCTGTCGCGCTTAGGAATCCAAGGCAACGAATACGAGCGAATAAATCCTTGTTGCAGAGGGATTGCCAAATACGCGATTTGACTTTCACCCAAGTGCTGTGCCCTATACGATGTCAAAATATCGCTTAAAACATTTTCATTCCGCACATTTCCCTGTTCGATGACTCCAGCCGGTATTGGTATGCAGTCGAACTTGACATTAGCAGAACTATGACCCGGATTTCGAAACAAAGGGGCCGAAAACCAAAAAGCTCGAATTTCCGCATCCGTCAATTCAAAGACCACTGATCTTTTTCGCATAGAAACACCCCTTATCGTGGTTCGATATTCGTAGTTCGTGGTTCGAACAACGAATGAATACATTGTTTGTTATTCGTGGTTCATGGGTATCGATTCGTAGTCTGTTATCGAATATCGAAATCGATTAACCCCAGTACCAAGTGAAAATCTGTGTTCCCCATAATAACGTTAAGAATGCTCCCACGGCAAGAAAGGGTCCAAAGGGAATCTGTTGACGAAAGCGCTGTCGACCTAACAAGAGGAGAAAAATCCCGGTGAACGCTCCTACAAAGCTTCCTATAAACACTGCAAGAAAGATAGCAGGAAAACCTAAGAAGGCACCCAGCGCAGCAACCAGCTTGACATCTCCAAGTCCCATTCCTTGGGGATAAATTCGGGCAATTCCCCAGAATATTCCCCCAGCACCCAAGGCGCTGAGCACGCTCTCCCATCCGCCCGGATCTCCCGGTATGAAAAAAGCTCCTAGTATTCCGATTCCTAATAGAGGAAACGTAAGGACATCCGGCAAACGAAACGTATCCAGATCAATAAAAGATAAGGCCACTAGTACGGCTACAAAGATTAAATTTAAAAGGAGTCTTACCGGATTAATCTCCATGCTCAATTTAAATGTAGCCGTAATATAGAAAAGAATCCCTGTGAGGAGTTCTACAAGGGGATACCTCCAAGAAATTTTCGCGTGACAACTACGGCACACTCCTTTCTGGAACAAAAAACTGAGCACTGGGATAATTTCCCAGAATCGAAGGGCATGTCTGCAAGTGGGACAGTGGGAACCGGGTGTAACAATGGATTCCCCACGAGGGACACGAAAAATGACTACGTTCAAAAAACTACCAATCAGGAGTCCGAAAAGCCCAATTGTTATATTTAATAAATACAATGACTGTCCTCATTTCCGGTGAGATCTCTATGCTTCAAGCAATGCTTAACTTAAAATCAAGGTTAATTAGCCGACGTCCAAAGAACATTGTCTAAACTTTCATCATACGCTCGGACCTCGGCTGCGAAGCCATCGCCAAATAAATAAATCATAATCGTATTAGTCTTAGTGTCAGGAATAACAATATCTGTGGGATCTGTAGCATCGGCCTTGATCTTAACTACACCAAATCCCTTGTTTTCCTCAGGGACAATTTGTTGAGTCGTCGATTTGTCCAACGTACTAATGTACTTGGGAATGAGTTTCGAACTAGTCACTGTTCCTTCAGTCACGGTCAAATCATCGTCCTTAGGATACATTCCTGTCTCGAGCTGAAAACGATCAAGCGCCGCTTTGACCTCGTGTGCTGTCGCAACAT
Organism: Desulfosporosinus cupriresistens; assembly: GCF_001707885.1. Classification (GTDB taxonomy): domain Bacteria; phylum Bacillota; class Desulfitobacteriia; order Desulfitobacteriales; family Desulfitobacteriaceae; genus Desulfosporosinus. The sequence continues at coordinate 24,964 of NZ_MASS01000012.1, forward strand.
CCGCTTTTCGCCGCGCGTTTGCAGTGCTTGAACCCAATTTAGGAATTACTATAGCGCCCAAGACGCCGATAATAATGATCACCGCAAGCACTTCAATTAATGTAAATCCATTTTCTCTCTTGATATTATCCATCCCATTCAACCTCCATATCTTTAAATAATTGTAGTTATTCAAGATGTGAACTGAGATCAAAAATAGGAAGCATCACTCCTGCTGCTACTAGACCGATCAGTCCTGCTACAACGAGAATTAGTGCAGGTTCAATCATCCGTGTTAAACGATCAAGCTGATTTTCGAGTTCCTGGCGACACATTTGCGTGACAAACTGTAACATCCGTTCCAACTGTCCTGCTTCCTCAGCGACCGCGACCATTTCCGCACCCTCCTTGGGAAAAACCCGACTTGCACGCAACAACGGGGCCATGCGTTTTCCCTGACGAACAGATAGCACGAGCTGACTCGTTAACTCCAGCATCTCCGGGCTACGCAACGTGCCCACCGTTAAACGCAACGCTTCCAGCAAGGGAATTCCGGCAGATAACAAGCGCTCTAAAATATGGTTAAATTGAACCAAGTCTCGAAGATGATAAATTTTTCCGAGAAGGGGAAGACGACCGAATAAATATTCAAGACGCATCTTCCAATGATCAGGACTCGTAAATCTTAGAACGATCAAACAGGTAGTGAGCAACCCAAGTCCGCTCCACAAAACTACTGGTAGTTTGCGACCACAGGCAAAGATGACCCTAGTCAAAAAAGGCAACTCCACGCCCATACCGATAAAAAGTTTTTGGTACATGGGAAGCACCCAAACAGAGAGGACGTAGAGTACAATTACCACGGCAAAAAACAAAAGTAACGGATAGGCTAGAGCAGCCTTAATTTTTTTCTGATAGACATATTCTTGATCTGACTCATCGGCCACTTCGCTGAGAACTTTCCCCATAGTTCCAGTATGTTCCCCGGCTTTGATCATGGAGAGAACAAACGCATTAGGGGGTGGGTTGAGAAGGGACATTGCCTCCGATAAGTCACTACCTTCTTCCACCCGTTCCTTGATACTCTTCCACTGTTCCAATTGAAAGGTTAATTTTGCTTCGTGAAAGCTCATTATCTCCAGAGCTTGAAGCAGGGGAATTCCGGCTTCAAGAAGAGTCGCTAACCTCCGGGCGAATTGGCCCCACTGGAAATTCCTACTGTATGGTAAAAAAAAGCTTTGCCAATTTCGACTTGGGCGGATAACCACCGGAAAGTACCCTGCATTCCTGAGGCGCGTTTGGATCTCTGAAAGTTCATTTCCTACCCAAACTCCACGCTGAATTATGCCATTCGCGTCGACAGCTTTCCATCTAAAACGTTGGCTGCTCATCTCCTTAAACTATCGGGGCTCTGCAACTTTTCCTGGGCAACATCGTACGAAATAAGACCCTTTTGAACTAAATCCATGATAGCTTTGTCCATGGTTTGCATGCCTAGTTTAGCATTAGTCTGGATAACGGTAGGTAGTTGATGCGTTTTTCCCTCACGTATTAGACTACGAACTGCAGGGGTAGCTAACATAACTTCAATAGCTGCTACACGCCCTTTGCGATCGGCTCTAGGGAACAATTGCTGGGACAATATCCCTTGTAAAACAGCAGCCAGCTGCATGCGAATTTGCTGTTGTTGATGCGTTGGAAAAACATCAATCATTCGATCCACCGATTGGGTTGCATCATTCGTATGTAGCGTACTTAAAACTAAATGCCCCGTTTCAGCGGCCGTCACAGCGGTAGCTATCGTTTCTAAATCTCGCATCTCTCCCACTAAAATCACATCAGGATCTTGCCGAAGTACGGCGCGTAACGCATTAGAAAATGACTGGGTATCGTTTCCTACTTCCCGCTGATTTACCAAGCTCAATTTATGTCGATGCAAATATTCAATGGGGTCTTCGATTGTTACTATATGACAAGCCCGCGTAGTGTTTATGTAGTTTATTAACGAAGCCAAGGTTGTTGATTTACCGCTGCCAGTCGGGCCGGTCACCAATACTAACCCTTTGTGTAGCTTAGCTAATTCAATACTCACCGACGGAAGCCCTAAGCTTTCTGGAGTAGGAATGACAAAGGGAATCAAACGAATTACAACTCCAATGGATCCCCGCTGGCGAAAAGCGTTGACTCGATATCTCCCAACTCCTGGCAAGCTGTACGATAAATCAAGTTCCCCATATTCGGCAACTCGTTTAGCTTGTTGATCAGTCAAAAGGGAATGGACAAATGTTTCTAAATCACCCTGAGAAAGTTTTTCCGTTTTAACTTGAACCATTGAGCCATCAATACGCAGAACTGGTGGACTCTCAACTGTCAAATGGATATCCGAAGCCTTCTGTTCGCCAGCTAAATGTAAAAGTTTTTCAAGTGAAACCATCTCTTTCCTCTCCTCTTACCCTTCAATTCCAGAAACAGCATGTAGTACCTCTTCTACTGTCGTCAACCCTTGAACCACCTTCAACAGCCCATCTTCAAAGACTGTGAGCATTCCTGAAACCATCGCCTGTTGCTCAATGTCTTTAGCATTATGCCGGGAAAGTACGAGTTTCTTGATCTCGGGATTATATATTAAAAACTCATGAATCCCAATCCTGCCTCGAAACCCAGTTCCAAGACATTGTGGGCATCCGTTAGAACGATAGAGCAGGGTAATAGATGCTGGCAACCGGAATGCTCTTTTCTCCGCCTCAGATACTCTAAATGACGTCTTACAATGTTCACATAAGCGGCGAACCAAGCGTTGAGATAAAACCCCACTAACAGCCGATGCAAGGAGATATGGTTCAATCCCCATATCCATAAGTCGAGCTAATGCTTCAGCAGCTGTATTAGTATGGAGCGTAGATAAAACCAAATGTCCTGTGAGCGAAGCGGTGATAGCAATTCTGGCTGTTTCTTGATCACGAATTTCGCCGATCATGATCACATCTGGATCTTGCCGCAAAATATGCCTCAATCCCACAGCGAAACTAAGTCCAGCAGGGAGATTGACTTGAACCTGGTTTACCCCTGGAAGTTGGTATTCTACTGGCTCTTCAATCGAAATGACGTTTTGCTCTTCGGCATTAAGTTCTCTGAGCAAGGCATAAAGGGTTGTGGTTTTCCCACTGCCTGTTGGCCCTACAACTAAGATTAAACCGTTCGTTCGTTTTAACAAGATTTGTATCCCTGATTCAACCTCTGAGCGCATACCAAGGCCATTAAGTGGACGCTGAGCCATCTGGGGGTCTAGAATGCGCATCACAATTTTTTCTCCATAAACAGTAGGCATTGAGGACATCCGAACGTCTACACACCGAAGCCCAGCACTCAAGGTCATTCGACCATCTTGAGGAATCCGGCGTTCCGCAACATCCATTTGCGCCATAACTTTTAAACAGGAGATGATACTTCGCACTGCATTCGATGAGAGAACATGCTTCCTAATAAGTTTACCGTCTATGCGATAGCGAACCACAAAATCGTTTTTGCGAGGTTCCCAATGAATATCGCTTACCCCTTGCACGACCGCCTCGTGTAACACAGAATGGACCAACTTAAGTGTGGGCGCATCTTCTTCCTGAGAATCGACCTCTGTAGACTTGATTGACCAAACAGCTTGGTCTTCGAGGGTTCTGTTTTCAAGATGAGCAAGTTGAGCAACCGATTGTTCGACCGTTAAAAACTGTCTAATTGCAGTTTGGACTTCCTCAGCTTTGGCAAAAACCGGCTCGATCTCTAACCCAGTGAACATTCGTACATCTCGGAGAGCACGTTCATTGGTTGGGTCTAACATGGCGACTCTTAAAATCCCCAGACTTCGTTCAAAAGGAATGAGGGTATAGCGAAGAGCTATTTCTTCAGGAATTAACCCTGCTACCTCAGAGTCAATAATGACTTGGGTCAGAGAAATCTCTGGGATACCTAGATATCTACGAACAGCTTCCGCTAACCTGGCTTTGGGCACCACTCCCATCCGCACCAGAACCTCACTGATTGATTCGCCACTTTCCAGAGCAACTTCCAATCCCTCTGCCAATTCCTCAGCGTTGATATAGCTATGAGTGAGTAAAAACTGACCGAATTCATTTTTGTTCATCTATGCAGTTCCTGATAGCTGGTCATAACCCATTTTCCGTCATCAAATTGAAGTAATTCCTCAATTTTTCGAATGGCTAAACCGGTATGTCCCTGAGCAGTCACCTTATATCCTCCTTCTATAGGCTCAATTACGACGTCAACACGCCCAGTAGCCAACGCTAAACTTCCCTGCCGCAATTCGGAGTTGACAAGCAGATGGGCCTTCGCCCACTCAATTCCTCCTTCAGCCACGTAAAGGGCCTGTTGGCTTTGGGCGACACGTCTTACCATTCGATTCTCCACGTTGGCCTTCAGATATTCTTCCATTCCCAGTCCTGACAAGGTCGTCAAAAGAACGAGGACGAGCAGGCTGACATAACCCATTGCCCTGCGCCTATTTGAGATACTGGAGAATAGGTCCGCCTCCGAACGCTCCCTCTCCACGTCACGATTTGACCATCGACATTGGCTTCTAAGCAAACGTCCCACAACCCCTGTTCCACCTCCGCACATTCCCATCTTGTGATATAACTCGCAACTGGCTGAGAAACGCCCAAGTGTCTCCAATACAGATCCTTTATTCCATCCCGATCTAAGTCATCAACGAAATAAGAATCGAGAGTGGGTACTAGATTGGTTTCATCTGGCATCGGCAAAACTTTAAGTACTGTTGTATTGTTAACCCATTCCACGGTTTTCGCCGTGCGAATCACATCTGAGATTGTTTTTCCTGACGTCATCACTGCATAGTGAGCTTCCAAATAATTTTTAAGGCTACGCGCGCCTCGCCACTGATCTGTTAAAAAGCGCATCGCTATGACCAGAAAAATTCCGGAGATTAACAAGGCAATTAAAACTTCTAGGAGCGTTAAACCACGTTCAGCATAAAACACACCTCTATTCAACCGCATAAAGGCTCTCTAGTTTGTAAATATTAGGGTATCCTCGTTCGCTCCAACGCACTTCCACCCTGACTCTTAGAAGCTGGGGCAGATCATCCCAACTCGACACTATTAGCCAATGAAAATTCTCTTCATTGCCCTCCACTGTTCCACCGGGAATACAAACCTGCCGATCAATGTTGTCATCCCAAGCATGAACTGCTAGTTGATCCATTTTTTTCTGGGCAAGGTTCGCTCCCTCCATGAGTGTCGCCGCTTGCCGAGCTTCGGAAACCGCTCCCTCTGTTAAACCAAAGAGAACAGCAAACCCTAAAGAAAAAAGGAACACAGCAAGCAACACATCTAGAAGTACATAGCCTTGTATGTTCTTTTTCGTAATCTCTCCTCCCTTATATTTTTTCCTATCATAGGCACGATGCAAGTACTCCCACGAAATCCTCTTTTCTCAGTGCCTATGACCCGCCCTTACGTCTATTTGACTTGCCCAAAAGCATCAATCTGGTAGCCTTCAGTAGAATCGAAAGGGTCTATTGGAATCTCACTTAAGTAAGGACCACGCCATCTACTCACTCCCCTAGGGGCTTGGGCCAAATCCTGAACACTCGGCGGATAGGCTCCGACATCTATCCTGTAAAGTTGGGCAGCTCCCTCAATCTTCTGTATGTTAGCTAGATCGACCTGGACTAAAACTTGGTTTGACGCTGAACCGAAATGAGGAATAACTGAAGTCAGAAGAACCCCCATCAGAAAGAGAACCAGCAGGAGTTCCCATAAAGTAAAACCTGATTGCAAATTTCTCTCTATCAGCAACCCCTTGCTCCTACTTTCAATAATCTTCACCACCATGTCTAAGATATAGTTTTATTACCTCATTTTTCCTTTTTCATCTTCTCTATTCACTCTGAAACTCCTGCTTCGTCGACGTATCTTTATTAGAAATACAATCTTTAGCTATTCTCTCTAAGAAAATCTCAGTTTTTCCCTATTTATGCTATAATTTGATGTCCATAGAGAACTTGGCTAGCACCTAACCTAGACAGAGGCGGCACCAAAATTACACTTATGCGCTCCACGGATGGCCGAGTGTCCCTGTAGCCCGCGAAGACACGGTCTTCGCACGTATTAACCTTCTTGCAGGATGGCGAGAAGGGACCCTTCAAATAGTATGAAAAGCTTACTAAATAAAAAAAATAAGGGCACGTTGCATCGTACCCTTACTCTTTAACAAAGTCCCTCATCCTCGTCAGACTCCGTTTGTAATTGATCCTTCATTTCGCAAATGTCCTTAACTATTTAATAACTTGTTTCCAGGCGTCCAAGATCTCCGAATCTGCGCAATCCCTGGAAATAACTGCTTGCCCAATCCCTTGAGGGAGAATTAGAATTTTCCGTCCCCCCTGGTTTTTCTTATCTGCTTGCATAAGTTGCAACAAAACCTGTGGGTCTTGGTCTTTAATCTCAGTCGGCAAACCAAAGGTGTTTAACAAATGTTTGATTCGCTCAACCTCTTGCGTGGTTATGAGCCCTTTGGCGTTCGCCAGATACGCGGCAGCTACCAGGCCAATGCTGACCCCTTGCCCATGGGTCACTCCATGATAGTTCATCACTGTTTCTAAAGCATGCCCAAAACTATGTCCTAGATTCAGTAAGGCACGTAACCCCTGTTCTCGTTCATCCTGGGAAACAATTCTCACTTTGACCGTTGACGACCGAGTCACCATTTCACGCCAGATCATTGTATCCCGTTGCTTAATGCCCTCTTGCTGAGTTTCAAAAAAATCGAGGAGACTCACATCGGCAATTAAGGCATGCTTTATACTTTCAGCTAAACCGTTTTCAACTTCTTCCCACGGCAAACTTTCTAACGTCGTAAAATCTGTCCAAACCGCAAGCGGAGGATAAAAGGCACCAATAATATTCTTTCCAGCTGGATGATTCACTGCAACTTTCCCACCAATGCTACTGTCCACTTGAGCTAATAACGTGGTAGGGACTTGGATCAAACGAATCCCACGCATGAAGACACTGGCAAAAAACCCAGACAAATCCCCAATAACACCACCTCCCATTGCAATTACAAGGGAATGGCGGTCTGCTCCGCAGCGCAGAGCTGCTGTCGTGAGCTGACTTAAGCGCTCCAATGACTTTTCTGTTTCTCCAGCAGGGACTGTCAATAAATTCACCCGATAGTCAAGCAGTCCTTTCTTAAGCCGTTCGGCGTAAAGATCTGCGATTGCCTGATTGGTAATAATCAGAATATGCTCCACATCTTTAAGATGAGCCTGGACGTATTTTCCTAACTCTTCAAGCTGTGCACCTAACAATACTGGGTACGGTCTCCCCGCCGTTACTTCAATCTTTTGCAACTCCGCTAAACTCATTATTATTCCGCCTCCCCAGCCGTGCCAAAATCTCGTTTACCACTTCGTCTATACTTTTTTCAGTCGTGTCAACTGTGAAATCAGCTTGCGCGTAACATTCCTGGCGTTCAGACCATAATTTCTCAATCGCTTCTTTGGAGCCCTTGAGCAGCGGCCGGTCATTTTTATGTCCAATTCGGCTGATAATCGCTTCAAGCGAGGCATGAAGAGCGATCACAATCCCATTCTGGGCTAAAGCTTCCCAGTTAAGCGGGTTTAACACGGTCCCTCCGCCCGTTGCGATCACGATTTGCTCCTGCTGACTAAGCCGTGCAACCACTATTCTTTCCTCTGAACGAAAACGAGTCTCCCCATGACGTCGGAAAATCTCAGTCACACTCAAGTTTGTAACTTCTCCAATTTCACAGTCTGTATCGACAAAGTCCCAAGCCAGCGACTGAGCCAGGCGCTTACCAACTGTACTTTTGCCTGTTCCCATAAATCCAATGAGAACTATGTTTCGCATGGAGATCACCTCTCTATGTTAAAGTCTTAAATACGCTCGATAAGCTTCCCAAGCTGTTTGTAATTCTATAAAACTATCCGCAGGGAATTTCTCAAGCACTGCTTCAGCGATCACCCAAGCCACCACATGTTCTAAAACAACTAAGGCGGCTGGTACTGCACAAACATCGGAACGCTCTACACTTGCCTTAACCACCTCTTTAGTTGCTAGATGCACTGTGTCTAGTGGTTGGTACAGCGTAGGAATGGGTTTCATGACCGCTTGAAGGACTATGGATTCTCCGTTACTCATGCCCCCTTCGATCCCTCCGGCATGATTAGAACCTCTTTTAAAGCCTTGACCCTGACTATAATGGATCGGATCATGAACCAACGATCCCATTCGTTCGCCCGCTTCAAACCCTAAGCCAAAGGAGACTCCTTTAATCGCTTGCACCGAAAGAACCGCTTGAGCTAGTTTTCCATCTAACTTACGATCCCACTGCACATGAGATCCTAAGCCTGCAGGAACACTAAGAACTTGCACTTCTAATAGTCCCCCAAGGGATTCACCTTGCTCCCGAGCTGAGATGAGTCGTTCTCCCATTTGTTGTTCAGCAATAGGATCCCCTACAGACCACTCCGATTGTTTTACACGTTGCCAATAGTCTTCTCCGTCCGTATATTCCGCATGGACACCACCTACCGCGCGGACATGCCCTTTAATCTCCACCCCTAGGGCAGACAACCCTTGTCTAACAATACTGCCGATCGCGACTCGCATAGCCGTTTCTCGGGCACTTGCTCGTTCGAGGATATTCCGGACTTCAGTACGATATTTAAGAGCCCCAGTTAAGTCAGCATGCCCTGGACGAGGTGTCATTACTTTACGACTCTCTAAATCAGCCTCTTCTCCCGAAGCCATGATTTTTTCCCAGTTTTCCCAATCACGATTAACAATTTCCAAGGCAACCGGAGCTCCCGTACTTAACCCTGCCCTTACTCCAGAAATAAGCTGAACCTCATCTTGTTCTATGGCCATTCGACCGCCGCGCCCAGGACCTTGTTGACGCTGTCTCAAGGCCTTATCAATACTCTCTTTGGAAATCTTCATTCCTGAAGGAAGACCTTCAATAATGCCCACTAATTTCTGACCGTGTGATTCCCCTGCCGTCAAAAAACGCACTTTTTGTCCCTTCTCTCTGACCCATAGTAATTTAAGAAATGAAATATAAATTATTGCAGTCAACTTATCAAGAGATTTTTAAAAGAAATAGTCTAATATTTAACCTTTTGAAGCTTACTTTTCTCTAATACGCATTCCCACTGGGGCAACAACAACGCTCTTGAGCTCACCCGCTGAATTCTTTAAAGCGATGGTTGTGCCCACACTTCGCCCTGAAGCATTAAAAGTTAAATTACCCGGTTTATCCGCGAACTGGATCCCATCCTTTAAATGAATATCTTTTACCCTGTGTGCCTTGACAGAAAACCTGATAATGATGATCCCCTTTCTGAGGATAAAATTTGATCTCATACCAACAATTCTCCGCCAAAGCGGCCTGCCGGGCATCTCGAATTTCCTCCAGTAATTGAGTAGCTGCAAAAGCAAGGTTTTCCTTCTCAAAGTGGATAGGAAGCTTAATGAGGAGCACAAAACCTGCACCAGACAAAAGAATCAACACCAACAATATTTCCAGGAGAGTAAATCCTCTCTCTTCATCTCTTGCCTCGCTCATGTCTCTCTTCCTTTTCACCTATGCTTTAGATGACATCCTCGGTGAGAGTTGTTCTTGCAAGGCTTTGCGCATCGCCTCGACAGGAGCTTGTCCACCGAGCCAGAACTCCCATGCCAATGCCCCTTGGTAAAGAAGCATACCCAGTCCATTAAGCGTATGACACCCCTGTTGCTTCGCTTCTTGTAGAAAAGATGTTTCCCAGGGGTTAAAGATTATATCGACGACGAGCGCTTGCTCAGAAATCCCTTGCACTGAAAACGGAAACGGTTCACCGTGTAATCCCGCCGAGGTTGTCTGCACCAAAAGGTCGACATCCCAAAGCCACTCTCCCGGAGCAAACACTCCCGAAGTGGCCGTTCCTCCCTCTCGTTGGATCACTTGAACAAGAGCCTCCGCCTTATCCGTCGTTCGATTAAGAATATGCAAGTGCATCCCCTGCTCAGCCAGTGCTATGGCGATCCCTTTGGAGGCTCCACCCGCTCCAAGAAGGACGGCTTTTTTTCCTTTAAATCCGTTGAGTCCTCCCTCTATCGAACGAACAAACCCATCACCATCTGTATTATGACCAATTTTCTGTCCTTCATGGATTTTCACAGTATTAACTGCACCAGCGCGCCTAGCTTGGGGCGTAAGAGTATCGAGGAGAGAAATAATATTTTCCTTATGCGGAAGAGTCACGTTCCAACCAGAAAAGCCCAATGCCCAAAGGCCGTCTACCGCCTCAATTAAACGGTCAGGCTCTACATGAAATCGTTGGTACTCTATGTCTAGCCCTAATGCTTGATACCCTGCATTATGCATCGCAGGAGAGAGCGAATGCTCGATTGGATGCCCAATAACGGCATAATGTTTCTCCATTTTGTAACATTCCTTTACATGTTCGTCCGCTGGCCCACGAAAACACTGTTTTCGCACGGATTACCCTTCTAACAGACACTGTCTTCGCACGTATTAACCTTCTTGCAGGATGGCAAGGCGCCGTGATGGCGAGAAGGGACTTCCGACTTTTTTAGAATAGAGAAAAAGGAATGGCAGGCCATTCCCTTAAAGCTTAATGTATTTTTGGGCTAAAGGGTTTTGCCGGAGCAAACCGCTTCATCAGCCAAACAAGTAACTTCTCCATTTGGCGCAAAATACGGGTTCCTATAAACTCATTTTCATTAATCGGGGTGACTAAAATCGTATAGAGACCAAGTCTATTTCCACCCAGGATATCTGTAAACAACTGATCTCCAATGACAGCAGTATCCTTGTGCCCTGTTCCCAAACGATTCATTCCTGCTCGAAACGCCCTGCCTCGTGGCTTAGTCGCTCGAAAAACAAAAGGAATTCCTAATCGTTCAGCAACAACGGCTACACGCTGGCGCTTTTTATTGTTTGACACAACACACGCACGAATTCCAGCGGTCTTAACTTTGATAAACCACTCTGCCACTTTAGGACCCACTTCGACAGCATTCCATGGGGTCATAGTATTATCCAAATCGATAATGAGCCCTCTGATCCCGTCCTGAACAAGTTGTTCAACCGAAATAAGATCTAGTGAAGGCGCTTGAAGTGTCGGTCGAAAATACTCAAACATTGAACCCTCCAAAGTGCAGAACTTTTCATAATTATACCTTAGAGGACACCATTAGAGCAAGTAACGCACTTACTTATTTGAATTAATCTTCCCCATCTCTTCCATCAATTTTTGAATTGCTTTCTTCTCAATACGCGAAACATAGGATCTTGAAATCTCCAAAGCCTTTGCGATTTCCCGTTGAGTTCGCTTCGGACTGTTCATCAAGCCATAACGTAACTGGAGAACTAATTTTTCTCTCCGATTTAATTTTTTTACAAGTTCGAGCAAAGCCTTTTGCTCAGACTCGTTTTCAACTTTTATAGAGATATCCTCTTCGTTCGAACCAAGTACATCGATGAGTGAAATCTCATTGCCTTCTTTGTCCATCCCAATTGGATCGTATATCGAAACTTCTCCCCTTGATTTTTTTAATGACCGTAAATGCATCAGAATCTCATTTTCAATACAGCGCGCTGCATAGGTAGCCAGCTTAGTTCCTTTATTGGGATCAAATGTATTGATCCCTTTGATTAAACCAATCGTACCGATGGAGATTAAATCGTCGCCGTCTTCTCCAGTTCCGTCGAATTTCTTTACGAGATGGGCCACCAAACGCAAATTATGCTCTACTAAGGTATTGCGCGCTTGCTCGACCTCACGGGTAAGGGTAAATGGTTCTGTTTTACTTTCGCTAAGGATTCTCAAGTAACGAGCTTCATCTTGCTCACTCAAAGGCTGGGGAAAGGCATTGTTGTTAATATACGAGACCAGTAATGAAACTCCCTTAAGAACAGAGAGTGCAATACTAACAAAAAATAGTTCTGTAAACATTATCTCAACTCCTTTCGCACCGTGTTGTATGTTCTAATAACTATGCTGAAAAGAAGGAGATTTTGCTTATCCACATAAATTTTAAAAATCCGCTCTCCCATATTTTATGAAAGGCGGATTCTAGATTGCTCTATAATACTGATTTAAGAACAAATGGCGCTATCACTAAAAGCATTCCAATGATCACAGAAGTAACCAAATATCATATCTACAACTCTTTTCTAAGTTATTAGATTTTAAGCGTATACTTCCAGTTGAAGTTCAATGTTCACTACATTGTAAAAATTCTATCTCCAATGGCATATTCTCTATGGCTTTCTTCAACTCCGGCCAACAATCCTTCGTCGTTTGGAGCATTACTTCTCCTAACTCTTTGTTCGTTGTCGTTACAATGCCTAGATGCCCTAAACCCTCAACAAGTTTACATAATATTTGAATTTCCGAACGGTTTATGTGTGCTTTAATGATAAGATCAGTATTGGTATGCTTAGAGTTCACTTGAGGGTCGTTATGTACTTCTAGATTGTTCATCAGCTATTCTCCCTCATATTAAAATTTTCAAAGTTCAAGCAGATAGAATCAAAAAGAGTTCTTTCATTAAAATAGATAATTAAGCAAAAGGATAAATAAATAGATAGATTAATCAAATGAACTCTATCTCGAACGGCATATTTTCTATGGCTTCCTTCAAATCCGGCCAACATTGTTTCGTCGTTTGAATCATAACTTCTCCCAATGCTTTATTCGTCGTCGTTACTATGCCGAGATGGCCTAAACCTTCGACCAGCTTATCTAACATCTGCATTTCTACTCGTTCTAAGCGGGCTTTAACAATAACACCTGCTTCCGCAAACTCAGAACTTACTTGTTCTAAGGGATTCATTTCATCGTCCCCTTAATCAACTTATTTTTTCTCTCTTTTCGCCCTTCGAAGAATACTATACTGTTGTATCTCCTTCGGTACTGTCATTCTGATCTTTTGTTGGGCATGGCGAGCCACTTCTATTGGTGTCCCTTCAATATCCCACATTTCCTTAATCTCGAAAGACCAAGAGACGCCATGCGGAGTTAAAACTTCTAAAATTTCGCCTAACTTAAAATGGTTCCTTTGCTCAATCCAGACTGAATTTTCATCCGACAAAATTGGAAGAGTTTCAATCTCTTCATTACTTAATGTCACCCCAACAAAATCATAATCCCGAACATAATGCGAAGTCTCCAAGTTATGCGACTTAGCTCCTGGTTTACCAAACAAAAATCCTGCAGAGTAGTCTCGATGACTTACTTTATCCATCTCTTCCAGCCACCCCGGCAGCTTAGCTTGAAAAACTTCCTCCCCTTCTTCCCACAACGTATCAATTGCCTCTCGATAAACCTTTACTGTACTCGCAACATATTGAACGCTCTTCATCCGTCCTTCGATCTTAAAACTGTCAATATTGATCGGTTTTAACAAAGGCAGGTACGGCAAAAGACATAAGTCATGAGAGTTAAAGACGTAAGTGCCACGTTCATCTTCCTCGATCGGAAAAACAACTCCTGGTCGTTTTTCTTCCACCAAGGCGTATCCCCAACGACAAGGCTGCGTACATTCACCCCGATTGGCATCCCTACCTGTCAAATAGTTACTCAGTAAACACCGGCCAGAATAGGACATACACATCGCTCCATGGATAAAGATCTCTAACCCGCCCACCACTTTGGCACGCATTTCCCTTAGCTCCTCAAGCGTCAGTTCGCGCGCAAGCACAACTCGTTCGATCCCTTGCTTCAACCAAAATCGTACAGAATACGAATTCGTGTTATTCGCTTGAGTGCTTAAATGTAGCGGCAGATGAGGAGCAACTTCTTGAGCTATCCCAATAACTCCTGGATCAGAGACTATAGCGCCGTCTACGCCGAGTGCTTCTAATTGCTTTAGATAAGCTGGAAGTTCCTCAAAATCCGTTTCATGAGCAAAAATATTCACAGTGACATAAATCTTTTTCCCCAGCTCATGCGTCCAACGAACGGCTTTCTCCATTTCATCCGAGCCGAAATTTCCGGCGTAAGCTCGCAACCCAAAAGCTTGACCACCCATATAAATCGCATCTGCACCATAAGCCAGCGCATATGTTAATTTTTCCCAGTCCCCTGCAGGAGCCAGTAACTCAGGTTTCTTCATAAAAATACCCCTAACTTTTTAACTTCATACTATCCTTATATCAAACATATACAATTATGCTGCACAACCGTAAATCATCGCTTATAACACAACCCAATCTTCACTATTAGAGTCCCAAGTTTCAACTCTCCCTCATATACTATACCCTAAAAACAAGTGCTTGTCCTCTTTCTTCCAAGGGCGTGCTTGTTCTAATTCGGAATTAATCTCAAGAAATTTTCCCGTATAATGTGACGTTCAGCGCGCAGCGACGGAGTTTCGGATGAATGTGCAAAACCATCTCGCTCCAACGACCCGTGATTTTAACAAATTACCCCTTGACGTCCAGCCTCTGCCATATTACAATACAGGAAAATATTACAAGACAATGATGAGAAATAGTAAGTCTTTGCGGAATGTTTAAGCGAGTCAGAGAAGGTGAAAGTCTGATACACTTCCCGTAGATCGAATGGATCTCAGAGTCGTAATCCGAACGCTTTAGAGTCAGTAGGTGCTACCGGGGGTTTCCCGTTACAGAAACACGGATATCGAGAGGTCGACTCTCCGCATCTGCTTATAATTATGCATGAGAATACACTCCTACTCCGTATCTAAGCTTGAAGTATAGGATTCTACTTTGTGGATCTGTACAAAAAAGGTGGCATAATGGAAATTAACTTTCCGTCCTTTCTAAGGGCGGAAAGTTTTTTTATTTTTAAAACATTATAAAACTGGAGGAATCTTATTATGGAAAAAGGTTATTTTGGTGAATATGGCGGAAGTTTTGTCCCACCTCAATTACAAAATGCACTAGATCAATTGGATGATGCCTTCGAAAAGTATAAGGATGATCCTGCTTTCAATGAGGAACTTGACTATTATCTTCGCCAATATGTTGGGCGCCCAAACCCCCTCTACTATGCCGAAAAACTTTCTAAACAATTAGGGGGCGCAAAGATCTACCTTAAACGTGAAGATCTAAATCATACTGGCGCACATAAGATCAACAATGTCCTTGGGCAAGCCCTGCTTGCCAAGCGTATGGGGGTCAAACGGGTAATCGCCGAAACAGGAGCCGGTCAACACGGCGTAGCTACTGCAACGGCCTGTGCGCTCTTTGACATGGAATGTGTTATTTATATGGGAGAAGAAGATACTAAGCGCCAATCCCTAAATGTTTTCCGCATGGAACTGTTAGGAGCTAAAGTAATCTCCGTCACATCCGGAACACGCACGCTTAAAGATGCCGTGGATGCAGCTCTTGGAGACTTCGCCACCAACTTCGAAAACACATTTTATATGCTGGGGTCTGCTGTCGGTCCTCATCCCTTCCCAACACTGGTCAAACACTTCCAGGCAATCATATCTCGAGAAGCACGTCAACAAATACTGGAAGCTGAAGGTAAACTCCCCGATGCAGTCATGGCCTGCGTCGGTGGCGGAAGCAATGCTATTGGTATGTTTGCTAACTTTATCCCTGACTCGAGTGTTAAACTTATTGGAGTTGAACCAGCGGGTTTAGGTTTAGAAACAGGAAAACATGCCGCTCCCCTCACAGCCGGCGCACCTGGAATCGTACACGGCTTCAAATGTTACGTCATGGCGGATGAAAAAGGCGAGCCCCTCGCCACTCATTCTATTTCAGCAGGCTTAGACTATCCCGGTGTTGGACCCGAGCACAGCTACTTGAAAGATATCGGTCGTGCTGAATATGTAAGCGTAACTGATGAAGAATCCCTTGCAGCATTCCACAAGCTCTCTGAATGTGAAG
Source organism: Desulfosporosinus cupriresistens (assembly GCF_001707885.1). Taxonomy (GTDB): domain Bacteria; phylum Bacillota; class Desulfitobacteriia; order Desulfitobacteriales; family Desulfitobacteriaceae; genus Desulfosporosinus. Next base: position 40,873 of record NZ_MASS01000012.1, read on the forward strand.
GCATCATCCCAGCACTGGAAAGCGCCCACGCTGTCGCCTATGCGCTTAAACTTGCTCCTAGTATGACTTCAGACCAAATCCTCATTGTCAATCTTTCCGGCCGCGGGGACAAAGACGTTCAACAAATTCAAGAGATGTCTAAATAACCCCAATATTGGTCCCTATTCCTGCAATGCAAAACCATCTCCAAAGACCCCATACCTAGCCCCTATTCCCCAAAGCAGAGATGGATTTTGCAAAGTGAATCCCGTCAAACGGAGTTGCGTCCAGTGCACAGCAACGGAGTTTCGGGTGAACGTGCAAAATCCATCTTGCTTAAATTCTCACTGATAAAGTTTTATATTTCTCAAATGTTCAGCATACGTCTTAGCAAATGCATGATAACCATCTTTTTTGGCCACATAGTATAGAAAATCCGTTTGGGCCGGATGCAATACCGCTTGCAAGGAGGCCTCTCCAGGATTGGCAATCGGCCCCGGCGGTAGCCCTTGGTGAAGATAGGTATTATACGGTGAAGGAATCTGAAGGTCCTTGTTATAAAGTTTCGGCTTTGGGGTACCCAGTATAAATTGGATAGTGGCATCCACTTGAAGGGGTTGGTTAATCTTTAATCGATTCATTAGCACTGACGCAATTAGAGGACGATCCGTTGCTTTAACCGCCTCTTTTTCAATCAAAGAGCCTAAGGTAACCCAGTCAGAAATTGAGAGCTTCATTGAAACAAGTTGCTTCTGTACCTCTGGCGTTAGTTCCTTGGCAAACTGTTGAAGAAATATATCAATTACAACATGTGGTTTTGATTTCAAATTGATATAATAGGTGTCCGGAAATAAATACCCTTCTAAGCGGTGAATCCCTTTGGGGGCACCCTGTAAAAAGGGATAAGGAAACGTATCGTCTGTAATAACCTTCGTAAATTCTTCTTGACTCCCAATCCCCTTTTGGACTAAAAGTGAGATAATTTGCTCAGTATTGTACCCTTCTGGAATAGTCACATGACTAATATCTGTGAGTTCGGGGCCATTAAGCAATTCATTAATTATTTCGTCAGGAGACATTGTTGGTGCCAATTTATAATTCCCAACATACAGCTTGAAATTAGCTTCTCGTGACTTTGCCAACCATTTAAACACCCAAGCACTGCGGATGAGATGACGTTGTTGCAATTCCCCTCCGAGTTGATCTGCTGTTGTTCCAGGAGCAATTGTGACCTTCTCACTATTACCTGTAAGAGCGTAAGGCTTTGTCGCCCATGACCACCACGACAAGAATCCAAAGCCCCCGACTAAGAGAACAAGAATAACACCCCTAAAGCTCTTCCACTGTCTTTTTTTTCTTTTTGGGGACATATTCCCACGCTCTCTTTCCACTAACTTTTCACGAACCCATTCTAACTTCCAACGCGCAGAATTCGATTAGCTGGGGCATACGAGTCGCGACCGAGGAACTGCTTGGTTTCGGTTCCACTAGCATCTCGAATGATCTTCCAGGTATTTACAACAATCCCCTTAGAACCGAATTGCTCCTGAACAGTACGACCTGCGGGTAGTTTAGAATCCAGTCGTCTTTCCGTCTTATAGGCTATTGTCTTCACTACCTGTCTTTCAATGCGTACGGATTTCTCCGTCTTCTTACCCCAGATCCGAAGGGTCAGAGCACCCGGTTTAACATCTGCCCGTATATATACCAATGAAGTGGTATCATTCTTAAATTTAAAATCAGTATTAGGATAGTTGACCGTTGCATCTTGACCGGCAGGCACATAACTTACAGCTACCTCATGGGGAGCCCTTTCCACAACTCCTAAATTACTTAGAAGCACAGCATTATAGAGGGTTGAGGAAACTTGGCATATACCTCCACCAGTACCTTTGACATATTCGCCGTTAATTATAATGTAAGCATCTTTATACCCAGTACTTGGTTCACGAGGACCAACTGTATCATTGAAGGAAAATGTCTCTCCTGGACGAAGGATTTTTCGATCAATAGCTTTAGCCGCAACAGTCAAATTTGCAGAACGATTTTTCTCATTAACTGAGAATTTAGTCGAGTACTCTCCAATAACGGTATCAAAAGCTAAGTTTTGTACAGTCTCAGCGGTAACTGCAGCGGGCACGTCTTTCATCGGAATATCTATCCGTTCCGGTACCTTAGATAGTGGTATCTTTTGAATATCGCTAATCAGTCGATCTAAGTCAACTGTCCGACCACTCTGCGCCGGAGTTATAACAACCTTGTCATTAGCGATCTTATAAGAGGCGTCTTTTGCAGGTCGGGTAAATTTTTTCAGTTTTTCGTCAAGTGCCTGACTTGCTTTCAATGAATCGACTTTAAGTACAGTCGGCAGAACTGTTCCGGGGGCAATCTGGGTCCCTTCTATTGTCTTCTGCGTATCCAAATCAATACCTATGTCTTTTAAGGTTATCGGAATCTCGATTTCATTGTACAACAGTACACGCGTTTCTTCCAGCTGGCCCTTTGCCCATTCCTCTATTTTTATTGGTGCATCAGAAACGGGCGTGCCACTTAAATCCAAACTTTCAATTTTTGTTCCCTCACGAATGATCTGATTTTTAGCTCCAACACCTGAATTCTCTGAAGTTTGAGTGGAAGGGTTATTAGGCTCAATCATGTGGTTAGTAGGGAAGCATCCTCCGATAAGCAATGTCGAAAAAAAAAGAGCTAGAGCTTTATAAAGAGCCAAAATCAATGTTTGTCTTATGTGCTTCATAACCAACACCTCCACTTTTGTCAACGTTAGTATCTCCGTAGAATTGCAGGTTTATTGTTGAATTTTTTCCCTTTTACTTCAATAAATAAGAAGAACTCGCTGAGATGATAATCTCAACGAGTTCTTCTTATTTTCCTATGTAGATGTCAGGATTATTCATCTTCGGATTCAACTAGGTTTTCCCAAGCATCCGCCACTTTTTCCCACTCTTCATCGTCTTCGATGTCAAGCAGCATTTCGCCACCTTCAGCATCTTTGCCTAGTTTAAGGATAATAGCCTCATCAGCTTCCTCATCTTCGGATTCATCCTCCGAAATAGGCATCAGGACAAAATATGTCGAGCCTTCAAGTTCCAAGGTATCAAGATGGAGAAATTCATGGTCTTTTCCCTCATCATCTGTTAGCACAACTGTGTCAAATTCCTCAGCGTCATGCTCATGGTCATGATCATGTTCAGTCATATAATTCACCTCTTATCAAAGATATGGTCATTGTACTATTGTAGGTAATGATTGTCAAATACTCACACCGGAATATTTTTGTTCTGCCTACGATCCAGATAACCCTGAAGAATAAAAACAGCTGCCATCTTATCAATCACGAGCTTCCGTTTCGAGCGCGACACATCCGCTTCCAGAAGGGTCCGCTGCGCTGCTACCGTGCTTAGACGCTCATCCCATAACTCCACTAGAAGCCCAAACTCCGAACGTAAAAGTTCAGCAAACTCAGAGGTTGCTTCACAACGCGGCCCCAGTGTTCCATTCATATTCTTCGGATAGCCTATGACGATCTCATTTACCTCATACTCACGGATGAGTTCACGCAACTCATCGATCTCCTTCTTCGAGCGCCTAATCGTCTTAACCCCCTGGGCCGTCCAAAAAAAAGCATCGCTCACCGCCACGCCAATCGTCTTCGACCCAAAATCCAATCCCATAATTCGCATAATATCCCCTCCCAGCCAACCTACCCCTAGTATAAGAAACGATTTAGTTATTATACGATCTTAAGGCAAAAATGCGAGCAAACTCTCCCACAATACCCACAAAGCACACACGCCTCAGTATCCACCACTGCCACCATGTCTTCAAGGTGCAATGCACCCTGCGGGCAGGCTTCCAAACAACGCCCACACCCTTGGCACCAATCAGCAATATAGAGTTTCCGCTCTCTATGTTTAACTTTTTCCTGCAAGTCTTGCGGAATAACCTTCTCTGCTAACAAAAGAAGGTTATAATCCACCTCTTCCCGGCTAGACATTCCTAAAGCCATGGCCTGTACACCTTTAATACTTCGAATAAAGGCCACAGCTTTTTCCGGATCATGGGTTAAATGCCCACCACCAAAAACCTTCATGGCATATATTCCAATTCCTAAATCTGCGGCAAACGAAATGGCCTCGAGCATATTGCTTAAATTCCCATCGATAATCCCTAACCCTTGGTAATTCAAGATTGGATGAATCACATCAAGACCCGGTTGGAGCGCTCCAGCCCGGACTCCGGCAACAGCATGCGTCGAAATGCCAATCCAGCGGACGATGCCCTTTTCCTTGGCCTTCAGAAGTTCTTCCCAAGCGCCTGAATGCCCTTTGAGGGTATGGGCGCTTTCTTGTTCATGAAGCAAAAAATAATCAAGTGTTTCTCTCTTGAGAGCAGTTCGCGCCTTTTCCAAGCTCTGGCGCATTTCTACGGCAGTGACGGAATATGATTTACTTATAATGCGCACGTCGGGATAACCCTTTGTCGCTGCAGCAATTTGCTCATAGTTATCATAAATTTCCGCAGTATCAATCCAATTTACCCCTCGCTCAAGGGCATGCTTCAGAACTAAAGTCCCTTCTTCTTCCGTTACACGTCCTTGTAGCGGGGATATGGCCAAGCTTCCGAAGCACACCTCCGAAACTTGCGGCCCCCATAAACCTAGTTTAACTTGGCGCATATCTACTCTCCTTTCGCCAGGTTCGAGGCATTATTCCTCGCGCCTCGCCTAAAGTCGGAAACCCTCACCACGTCCAGTGAGGGTTTAATCTATCTCAATTATTTGGCATTCAAATAGGTTCTGACCAGCTCTTCAATCAGCTCAAAACGTTCAAGTTTACGAATCATCGCCCTCGCCTGATTATGACTGGTAATATATACAGGGTCTCCGGACATGAGATAGCCAACCATCTGGTTTATCGGGTCATACCCTTTTTCCTGCAAAGCAGCATACACCTTCTGTAAAACATCGTGGGCAGAAACAACTTCCTCTCCCACGGCCTTAAACATCATGGTTTCTTCCATTCGATCCATTTGCCATCCCCCTTTCGACTTCCACTGTCTAAGCTACACTAGAGAGATTCTTGGTTTCTCGATGTTTTCCCTCTATTTTTTAATAAATCCTCGAAGAATTGTTGGAACTCGATCAATTGCTTCACCCAATTTGCTGGGATCTTTTCCACCAGCTTGGGCCATGTCTGGACGACCACCACCACTGCCACCCGTTATTTTAGCCACTTCTTTTATAATGTGTCCGGCATGAAGCCCACTTAAACCTGTTGGAGTGACAACCGTTACGAAGTTAACCTTTCCTTCACTTACCGCACCCAAGACAATGACCCCGGCTTTGAGCTTAACTCGTAATAGATCCACCATTTGACGAAGGCCCTCCATGTCTGAGACATGGACTTGGGCAGCTATTACCTGAATTCCTTCAATATCTGCAACACGGTTTAATAACCCCTCAGCTTCATTCTTGCCAAGTTTTGCCTGAAGTTGTGCGATTTCCCGCTCAAGGTCTTTCACCTGGCTCGCCAGCCCATTGACACGCTTACCCACTTCTAAAGGTTGAGCTTTGAGGATTTGGGCAACTTCCATTACCTGCTCATCAAGGGCACGGAGATAAGCTAAAGCTTCTAATCCAGCCACCGCTTCAATCCGGCGTAGGCCTGCTCCAATTCCACCCTCACTTAAAATTTTAACTAATCCAATCTCCCCAGTGTTTTTGACATGGGTTCCCCCGCACAACTCTTGACTGAACCTTCCCATTCGAACAACGCGGACGGTCTCGCCATATTTTTCTCCAAATAGAGCCGTTGCTCCGCTATTTTTCGCTTCATTTAATGACATCTCGGTCGCTTCTACTGGCATATTCTTTAACACGGCTTCGTTAATAAGACCCTCTACAGCTTTCAGTGCATCCGGTGTCAACGGTGAAAAATGAGTAAAGTCAAAGCGCAAGCGTTCCGGCGTAACCAAAGAACCAGCTTGTTGTACATGTTCCCCTAAAACGGAGCGTAGAGCAGCTTGTAAGAGATGAGTCGCACTATGATGACGTGTCGTAGCTTGGTGAGAAAAGTTGTCGATTTCAGCTTCCACTGTTTCTCCAACATGTAAAACCCCTGTCGTAACCTTAACGCGGTGATAGATAGTACCTGTTACACCCTTTTTCACTTCCAGCACTCTGGCCTCAGCCCGAGGGGTTTTTAGTACTCCACTGTCTGACACCTGACCTCCGCTTTCTGCATAAAACGGAGTCTCAGCAAGGAAGACCATGACCTCTTCTCCTGTTCCAGCATCCAGCATCTCTGTACCGTCGACAAACAGTCCTGCGATCTGAGTCACTGCCGAAACCTGTTCATATCCAACAAAGGGTGTAGCTCCTAATTGCTTTGCTTTTTCAATGAGTTCCGGGCTTTCAGCTACAGCACGCATTTGTTGAGATTGTTCTTTAGCCTGGAGACGATGCACCTCCGCAGCCGTTTTGTAAGACTCCATATCAATCGACAGACCTTGTTCTTCAAGAATTTCTTCGGTCAACTCCGCTGGGAAACCATAAGTTTCGTAAAGATAAAAAGCATCCTGTCCAGTTAACACGGTCTCTCCCTGTTTGACGATCTCTTTGATTTTTTCTTGCAATAGTTGAGTACCTTGCTCCAGCGTTGCTTGAAAATTCTTTTCTTCTAAATTCAAATGGTTAAGGATAAAATTCTCGTTTTCCTTGAGTTCTGGATAAGCTTGAGCATAATCCCTTTGAATGATCCGAAAGACAGATTCCAAGAACGGTTTATCAATCCCTAAGAGTTTGGCATATCTAATTGCACGGCGCAAAATCCTACGGAGGACATATCCTCTCCCCTCATTATTCGGCCGAATTCCGTCTGCTAGCATAAACGATACCGATCGAACGTGATCTGCCACCACCTTCAGCGCAAGATCACTTTTAGGGTTATCCCTATACTTAATTCCCCCCAGTTCGGCCACATAGTCAATAATGGGTCGGAATAGATCGGTATCAAAATTAGTCTCCACCCCTTGCATGACCGAGGCAATCCGTTCTAGACCCATGCCCGTATCAATGTTTTGTTTCGGGAGAGGAGTTAATACACCCGCCTCATCACGATTGAATTGCATAAAAACCAAATTCCAAATTTCTAAGTAACGATCACAATCGCAACTACCAGCGCCGCACTCCGGCTTGCCACACCCTCTCGTTTCTCCGAGGTCTACATAAATTTCTGAACAGGGGCCACAAGGCCCAGTCGGTCCGGCTGCCCAAAAGTTTTCCGGGTCTCCTATGATTCGTTCAGCCTTGACACCGGCTTTTTCCACCCATATCCTTTTCGCTTCCTCATCTTCTGGGTAAATTGTCACCCAAAGTTTTTCGGCAGGAATTTTCAATACTTCAGTGATATACTCCCAAGCCCAAGGAATCGCCTCATTTTTAAAGTAGTCCCCAAACGAAAAGTTTCCCAACATTTCGAAATAGGTATGATGGCGGGCTGTTTTGCCTACTTCTTCAAGGTCAGGGGTACGAACGCATTTTTGGGCAGTCGTGGCTCGTGGAAAGGGAGGCTCAACCCGACGTTGAAAATACGGTTTAAAGGGAACCATTCCGGCGACCGTTAATAAAAGAGTTGGATCATCCTTGGGAATGAGCGAAGCACTGGGCAAAATTTTATGACCTTTAGCCTCAAAATACTTAAGAAACATGTCCCTCAATTCATTGCCTGTATACATGTACAAACACTCCTTTAAAATTCATAAAGAAAGCTTTGCTTCTCCTAGCAAAACTTGACATAATAATTTAGCAAAAAAATAATCTCACCCTACATTATTATCAGGGACGAGATTTCTTCGCGGTTCCACCCTGCTTATCTTACGGGCTATCGATACTTTGTTAGTTTAAGTATGGAAAACTGGGCTATGTCTTACTTTCTGTCTAGACAAAATTCCCATTGTTTCTAGAGTATATACAGGGAATGTCTTTTTTGTCAACCACCTTAGACCTTTGTCGAAACAAGCCTAAAATAAATATGCTTAAAAACAACTCGAATCACTGCAGCCAAGGGAACAGCGAAGAGCATACCCCAAAATCCAGCAATTTCTCCACATGCCAATAGGGCAAACACGACCCAAAGAGGATGCAGCCCTACACTATCCCCCATAAGTTTAGGCGAAATAATATTTCCTTCAAGCTGTTGCACAATCAAAATAACCAGAGCAACTTTAAGAGCCATGCCCGGGGACTTGGTAAGCGCTAGCAATAGAGATGGCACCGCCCCAATCACAGGTCCGAAGTAAGGAATGAGGTCAAAAATTCCGCACATCAAGCCTATTAGCAGAGCATACTCCATGCCTACTATTTTTACACCAACCCCAATTAACACTCCTACAATCACCGCGATGACCAAATCTCCTCGCACAAATTGCCGGATTACATGGTTAATGTCTTGCCACAACCGTCGCCATTCCATCCGCCAACGCTGAGGGATAATTCGAAAAAAGCCATCCCCCAAACCTTTCCAATCAGCTAACAGATAGAGGGTGATAACCGGAGATAATATGTAAAGAGTGACCGTTGACAAGGCATTGGGCAAATTCGCTAAAAACAAGTTAAGTCGCTCGGCAATAATTACTTCCCCCTGCCCTAAATGTTGATCCAAGACAAGTGCAACACGACTGGGCAAACCTGTAGCCTTAAACTGCTCTCGGAAACCTTCTATCCTCTCTGTGACCGACTGAATTGTATTCGGTAAGATCACCGCTAATTTGCTAAGTTCATTATAGATTATTGGGAGAATGATAAAAATAATGATCGCCAAGACAGCGATTATTCCAGTGAAAACAATTGCGATCGACTTATTTCGGCTAATCCGGTGCCGTTCTAACCCATCAACTAGAGGATTCAAGAGATAAGCAAGTACAAAAGCTAGGAAAAACGGGCCCAGTATTGTCCTCACCTTGAAAAGGAGCAAAACCCCTAAGAGTAGACAAGTTCCCATGAAAATCCATTTCCAATACTTGTATTTCATCTTCATCCCCCTTCACAAGGCCCTTTGGGTCTAATAAAACCCGTGAATTTTATACTATTAGATTGATCATAAAGAAAAGCGCACAATGCGCGCTTTTTTCGGTAATATAAACATTTTAGTGTTTTCAGTTACCTCTAAGCCCGGGACGCAGTATGACACAGGCGCGACGTCTTTACGTAAGCAGAATAGCAAACTGACACTCGGCCATCCTGCAAGAAGGCTAATTCGTGCGAAGACAGTGTCTTCGGGCCAGCGGATGTGCACTGCCGCCAATGCGCCAAGGATGGCGCTTTTGGCACGATAGTCTCCAGTGGAGATTATCGCCGTAGGCGGTTCTTTAAAAGAATACTATCGCCGAAGGATGAACCCCGCTCCCCAAAGCCGGAGGCTTGAACGGTTAGTTTGCTCTTCGTCGTAAGAAGCACCAAGCGCTGTGTCACACAAGTCCTTCAGCGCTGGAAGCACCTCCATCACGCACATCCAGACTTAGATCATCCCAAGCCACCAGAGAACCATCTTCTGCTAAATCATAAATGACGACTTTGTCTGTTTGGGTCGTGAATTCGACGCAACAATCCCAACAATAGAATTGCTCTACGCCCACTTTCCCAATGGCACGTCCTGAGCATACCGGACAATTCATGATCGTAAACCCCCTTCATTTGCTTGATCCAAGGGGGATACTTGGTTATCAACAATTAAAATATCTTTCCCATTGATCATGACATGCGGTCTAAGAATCGTTCCCCGGCCATGCAGAAGATCAGCAAAAAGTCCATCAGAAACCTCGAATCCCACAATTTCTTCGACGGAATCATCGAGGAAAACATCTTCAATCGTGCCTCTTGCGTCTCCACCCTGGGTATAAACTTCGTTCCCTACTTTGTCAGACCACCTTGTCCCCTTAAGTTCTACTATCGTTTTTTCTTTAACGGTTATAGCATCCTTCCCAATCGCAACAATTGCTTGCCTGGGAATTCCTTTTGACGACTGGAAGAAACGCCCACCTTCTAAGAGAATTCCAACAACCTCATCTCGGTCATTGTCAAGGATCAGATCCTGTACCCAACCAATCGAGTCCCCACTTTTTAAGTCCAAAACGGGAAGCCCAATAATCTCTCGAGTGCGTCGCATTTAATCTGCCACCTTGCTAAAATAATTCCTTTTTGTACTATGCCCTGAAGTTCTATGATTTATGCATGCGAGTGTCTCAGTAGTCAAGACTGGAACAGGACGTTCGAAGTTAGAGCATCGCCATTAATGGCTGGAAACTTACTTTAGTTCAGCAAAAGTTTTACTCCTTCTAAAATCAGTTAATGCGTATTTATTCAGGGGGTAAATAAGCCGCACAATCCAGATGTTGGAACCTCTGTTATCGTCGCCCTCGAGGATCAGAAATAATCTTTCCTCCTCCAACTACTATGTTTCCTTGATAAAAAACAACGGCTTGTCCTGGAGTCACCGCACGCTGCGGTTCGTCAAAACGAACCATAACGCTATCGTCCACTCCGATTTCACCTGGGTAAATTGTTGCGTGAGCTCCTGATGAGTTATAACGAATTTTGGCCTCGACTTTTATTGGTTCTTTTAATTCCGAAATGGATATCCAGTTCAAATCAATTGCCCACAAAGTATCCGTATACACATCTGGATCTTCTCCTAAAACAACCTCATTGTTAACTGGATTCAGACCCACTACAAACATTGGTTTACCAAAGGTAACCCCAAGGCCCTTGCGCTGGCCGACAGTGTAGTGAATAATCCCTCGGTGCTTGCCTAAATTTTTTCCTGCTAAGTCCACAAAATTCCCCGGTTTAATAGACTCTTCTGACCGTTTCTGAACAAACGAAGCATAGTCATCATTGGGAATAAAACAAATCTCCTGGCTATCCGGCTTATCACCTACCCCTAAGCCCCGTTCTCTCGCCATTTTTCGAATTTGCTCCTTCGGATAGTCAGCCAAAGGAAAAAGGGTATGGGCAAGCTGTTCCTGGGTTAACATGTACAAGGCATAGGTTTGATCTTTGCGTTCATCGGCACCCTTACTTAAAAGAAACCTGTCACTATCGGGATCCCGTAGCACTTGCGCGTAATGACCCGTTGCTATGTAATCGGCCCCCAGACCGCGGGCTTTACGAAGCATCTCACCAAATTTAACATACTTGTTACAGGCTAAACACGGATTTGGTGTTTCTCCTGTTAAATAGGACTGAGTGAAATAATCTACCACAGTCTCCTCAAAATAGGAACGAAAGTTCAGAACATAATGAGGGATTCCTAACAAAAAAGCAACCCGCCTGGCGTCATCAATGGCCGAAATAGAGCAACAGCCCCCTTCCACCTCTGGACCCGCTGATTCCCAAATCTGCAAGGTAACCCCGACCACATCATACCCCTGTTCTTGAAGTAAAGCGGCGGCCATGGAACTATCCACACCGCCGCTCATACCTACCACTACTTTAGGCTTTGTTATCTGAGCCATACTCACCTATTCCTTTTTCTCCTGTTTTTCGCGATAATTTACAATTGCTGCATGGAGTGCATCCGCAGCCAAGTTTGAACAGTGCATTTTTGCTGGAGGGAGTCCCCCTAAAGCCTCAGCTACAGCAGCATTCGAAATGACCATAGCTTCGTCAAGGGTCTTGCCTTTGACCATTTCCGTAACCATACTGCTGGTGGCGACGGCCGCGCCGCAACCAAACGTTTTAAACTTAACATCTTTAATAATGTCTCCCTCGACATCTAAATAAATACGCATAATATCTCCGCATTTGGCGTTCCCGACTTCACCAACCCCATCTGGGTTTTCGATTTCGCCAACATTACGCGGATTCGTAAAATGATCCATTACTTTTTCTGTATACATCTCTAATTCCACTCCTTTTTATTGCGCTTCTTTAATATGCATGACTTGATCATAAAGCGGAGACATCATTCGCAAACGCTCTACAATCTTCGGTAATTGTTCAAGGACATAATCAATTTCTTCTTCAGTATTTTGGCGCCCTAAGGTAAAGCGAAGTGATCCGTGGGCAATCTCATGGACAAGCCCCATGGCCAGCAACACATGAGAGGGATCAAGAGATCCTGAAGTGCAAGCTGAGCCGCTTGAAGCGGAGATTCCAAGCATATCCAAGGATAGTAACAGTGATTCTCCTTCGACGAATCGGATACTGACATTCACATTATTCGGTAAGCGCTTATCTCCCATAGGCCCGTTTACTTTCACGTGATCAATGCTCTGCAGAATTCCATTGATAAGTTTATCGCGTAGTTTCGTATGGTGTTCAGCATCTTCAGCCATCCGTTGCCCAGCTAGTTGACAGGCCTTGCCAAATCCGATAATTCCCGGTGTATTTTCCGTACCCGAGCGTCGCTTCTTTTCTTGGCCTCCCCCGTGAACCAAAGGCACAACTCGCACTCCTTTACGAACGTAAAGTGCTCCAACCCCTTTTGGTCCGTAAATTTTATGACTAGATACTGTCAACAGGTCTACATTCATCTCGTTAACATCAATGGGGATCTTTCCAAGAGACTGGACTGCGTCGACATGGAATGTAATCCCATGTTCCTTCGCTAATTTGCCAATTTCAGCAATTGGCTGGATCGACCCGACCTCATTATTGGCGTGCATTACGCTAATCAAAATAGTATCTGGCCGAATGACCTTACGAACGTCTTCAACTGAGAGAATGCCTTCTTCATCAACTGGTATTACCGTTAGATCGAATCCGTTTTTTTCTAAGTATTCACAGGTTTCCAGGACTGCATGGTGTTCAATACTAGAGGTAATAATATGTTTGCCTTTTTTGCGCAGTGCTTCTGCAGTTCCTAGAATCGCCAAATTATCTGCTTCCGTTCCACCGCTGGTAAAGGTCACCTCCGAAGGAGTGGCACCGATCAGCTCTGCCACTTGTTTTCGAGCCTCCTCTAAGGCTTGTTTAGCCTCTCTACCAAAACTGTGAACACTTGACGGGTTTCCGTATTTCTCGGTATAATACGTCATCATTAAGGAAGCAACTTCCACATCAACTGGAGTCGTTGCACTATGGTCTAAATAAACTCGCCTCATGAGGCTCCCTCCCTTATGATTTATTTTGATAAGTATCCTTAGGTTTTTATCCTTGGGAAACTCTTTATTGTGCTCGTATGGTTAAATATAATACATATATAAGCTGCGCTCCGATTCAAGCTTATTGGCATCTTCGAGCATCGTTTCAAGGGTGATAGAGTCAAGAACATCTGCAATGGAGTCTCTGACTTTCTCCCAGATTGTCCTAGTCACGCAAAATTCTGCTTTAGCACAACATTCCGGGTCTTCCTCAGATACACAATCAACCGGAGCAATGGGACCTTCTAACACACGGATGATATCTCCAATTTTTATTTTACCTGGTTCTCTTCCCAATATATAGCCGCCCTGCGCGCCTCGAACACTCTTTACAAGCCCCGATTTGCGCAAACCAGAAATGAGTTGTTCCAGATAATGTTCGGAGATGCCCTGCCTCTCTGCAATACTTTTCAAAGAAGTCGGACCCTCACCCACATGTTGAGCTAAATCAAACATGGCTCTCACGCCATATCGACCTTTGGTCGAGAGCTTCAACACCCTCACCTCTTTTCCAAGACTAAAAATCCTTATTAAATTTTCTAAAGATCTTTCATTGATATCTTATTAAAACAGTCGGGATTTGTCAAGTATATATCCAACTAATTTACTATTGTTTTGAGCACTAAACTATTGCCCTCAATATTATGTGCATTATTTCCATTTTTATTTAACTAGGTTCATCTTCATGCAGTGATAAGGCTTGCATGTTATAATCAAAGCACAAAATTAAACTTCCTTCATCCAAGGAGTGACACACATGCGACGGAACAGGGATGTTCCTAGTGTCGAATGCGCCAAGGATGGCATAGCATTCGACCAGAAAGCCCTGAGGTTTTGAGTTTTAGCCTTAGCGTCAAGCGAATAGCAATGCAGCTTGTGCGAAAGGGCTAAGAACTTTCTCCCCCCTAGAAAGGAACATTAACTATGGATCTTTTTTCTGCAACCTACGATCAACATCAAGTCGCACCTCTAGCAGAGCGTATGCGTCCAAGAGCCCTTGATGAATATATTGGCCAAAGTCATATTCTCGGTAGTGGAAAACTCCTCAGACGAGCCATTGAAGCAGACCGTATTTCTTCCCTAATTCTCTATGGCCCGCCAGGAACAGGTAAGACTTCTTTGGCGCAAGTCATCGCAACCAAAACCACTTCACGCTTCGTCCGCATTAATGCCGTTACATCAGGTGTTAAAGACATTCGTGAAATTATTAAACAAGCCTCGGATGACCTACATTTATACGGGAAACGTACCGTGGTTTTCTGTGATGAAGTTCACCGCTTTAATAAAGGGCAACAGGACGCACTCCTGCCTGCGGTTGAAGACGGTACCATTACTTTTATTGGAGCGACGACAGAGAATCCCTTCTTTGAACTTAATTCCGCGCTTCTTAGCCGTTCCACACTTTTCCGTTTAGAGCTTCTCATCCCTTCAGAGATCCGTCTTGGACTTGAATACGCCCTGAAGGACTCAGAACGCGGCCTTGGCCGTTATCAGGTGAATATCACCCCTGAAGCATGGGAGCACTGGATTAATTATGCCAATGGAGATCTACGACGCGCCCTTAATGCCTTAGAGTTGGCTGTTCTCACCACCCCACCTGAAAATGGGATTCGCCATATTTCTCTCGAAATTGCAGAAGAATCGATACAACAACGAGCCATTCGATTCGATAAAGCAGGAGATAATCACTATGACATCATTTCCGCATTGATCAAGAGCATGCGAGGCTCAGACCCGGATGCCGCACTTTATTGGTTAGCCGTCCTATTAGAGGCTGGAGAGGACCCTCGTTTCATCATGCGCCGAATTATCGTCCATGCGTCTGAAGATGTTGGCCTTGCTGATCCAACGGTCATGCTTCAAGCTCATGCTGCCGCCAATGCCCTCGAATGGCTTGGCCTTCCTGAAGCACGAATCCCCATTGCACAAGCTGTTTTGGCCATCACAACTGCTCCCAAAAGCAATAGCGCCGTTGCGAGCATCGACCGCGCCTTGGCTTATGTAAAGAAACGTCCAACTGGGGAAGTCCCTGCCCACCTAAAAGACGCCCACTACCCTGATGCAGAAAAGCTAGGACACGGACAGGGGTACCTCTACCCTCACGCTTATCCCAACCACTGGGTCGAACAAGCTTATCTCCCCCAAAGCGTTCAGGGGGAAACCTTTTACATCCCCTCGAAAATGGGGAAGGAAGGTAAGATTAGCCCTCCATGATTCGCTTCAGCGTATCAATAAGTTTGGCAGCATCAAGTTCCCCAACGTCCTTATGAGTCACAAACCGCACAGTCTGAGGGCCGGAAGCTCCAGCCAAGATCTCTTCTTTTTCTAATGCCTGTACAAGCATTTCCGCTGTGCCCCAAGCCGGGTCAACCTTGACAAGGATAATATTTGTCTTTAAACGATCCAAATCAATGCTTAAATTCTCTATATTCGAAAGTGCCTGCCCGATTTTTAAAGCTAACGTATGATCGTCTGCCAATCGCTCGGTCATATTTTCCAGAGCAACAATCCCCGCAGCTGCCAAAACTCCCGCTTGACGCATCCCTCCGCCCAGCATTTTACGATACTTTCTGGCTCGATTAATGAATTCTGCGTTCCCGGCAAGGATGGACCCGACTGGGGCTCCCAGTCCTTTGGATAGGCAAAACATCACAGAATCAACTGGAGCCACCAGTTCTGAAACACTACAGTTCTGAGCAATCGCCGCATTGAACACACGGGCACCATCCATGTGAACGTGAAGCTCACGTTCTTTGGCAACCTTTACAACAGCTTTTATTTGCTCAGAGGTCCAAATCGCTCCCCCAGCTCGGTTATGAGAGTTTTCTATACAGAGTAACGAAGGAGTTGGAAAATGGATATTTTCTCCTCGCAAAACATTACGCAAGGCATCAGGAGTTATTACCCCGGCACTCCCTTGAATGAGACGGGGAATCACACCACCTAAAACCGCAATTCCTCCAACTTCGTAATAATAAATGTGTGCTTCTGACTCCATGAGCACTTCGTCCCCACGTTTAGTATGCGTTAAGACAGCAACTAGGTTTCCTTGAGTACCACTTGTCACGAAAAGAGCCGCCTCTTTACCCACTTTCTCCGCTGCTAAATGCTCCAGATGCTGTATGGATGGATCTTCTCCTAAAACATCATCCCCCACTTCAGCCTTGTACATAGCTTCGCGCATTTCCTGAGTTGGCACGGTTACCGTGTCACTGCGAAAATCGAATCTTTTGTATAAATGGTCCACATCCTTCTCCCTTTCTCTTTTGCCTATTTTTAAAAACAATTATAAAGAAAACTTGGCTGGCGCCCACTCGAAGACACTGTCTTCGCACATATGAGCCTTCTCTTGTTAGCCTCGGCAAAGGCGGCAGCCTAGTTGCCCTTATACTTTCTGACAGTATAAGAAAGCGATGCCCTCATTTTGGGGCATCGCTTTTTGTTCTATTTTCACCGCAAACGGCTTGAATGAACGGACGGGTATCAGATGACCCATCGTAATAAACTTTTAAAGCTGTCCTTCGATCATTTTTACTAGATCTGCTTTGCCACGGAAACCGGTGATTATGTCAACCACTTTGCCGCCTTTAAAAATTGCAAGTGTTGGAATACTCATGACGGAATATTGGGCAGCGATTGGGCCATTCTCATCAACATTGACTTTCCCTATGACAATTCGACCGGCATACTCATCAGCAAGTTCATCGACAACGGGAGCAACCATACGACATGGACTGCACCACGGAGCCCAAAAATCCACCAAAACCGCTTGCTCAGACTTCAGAACATCCGACTCAAAGTTTGCAGTAGTAAAGGTCTTAACATTTGCACCTGCCATTAAAATTCCTCCTAATTAATCGAATTTGATCTACTTAATGAATTTGGTAAGCACCCCGATAAGCTCTTCAATCGCGGCTTCTTGGTCACGGCTTTCAACGGCATTTCGCATACATCCCCGTGAATGGTGTTCAAAGACAATGGTGCCAACTTTGTTAATCGCGGCACGGACTGCTGCTACTTGAATTAATACGTCAACACAATACTTGTCGCTTTCTACCATACGTTGAATCCCTTTGACTTGGCCTTCGATTTTTTTCAACCTGCGAATGAGATCTTCTTTGGATTCTGAATAAGGGGTTGAATTAGTCATGCCATATATTCCTCCGATACCCTAAGGGGGTAGCTATAGTGTTATTATAGCTAATAACACCCTCCCCTGTCAAACGGTTCCGGAAAAAATAAGTGAGGAGGAAGTTTCTTAACGCCTTATCGTCTGCACTCATTGACGCCACCAAAGCGCTCTCGTAGGGGCAATTCGTGAATTACCCCCTACACCCCGGGCTTGTGTCGCCGGAGGGATTAGGTACGACTTAGGTACACCGTGGGTCTGTTTGCGTACATTACGCAAATGGCTTTGCATATTCTAAGGTTTGGAGCGCTAGCTAGCAAGCAACATACGAACCGCTACGAGAGTTGTGTGAACATGCAATTTACTTTACATTTATCTCGATATTCGTCTTTATGTGCAATTCCTTTAATTGCTTGTCCGCCACAGTGGAAGGAGCTTGAACCATCAAATCTGAAGCACTTTGTGTTTTCGGGAAGGCGATCACGTCTCGAATGTTATCTTTACCAGTTAAAAGCATTATCATCCGGTCAAGCCCGAAAGCAACTCCACCATGAGGTGGGGTGCCGTATTCAAAGGCTTCCAAAAGATACCCGAATTTGGCAATCGCTTCTTCCTTGGATAGTCCCAGCAAACTGAAGATCTGTTCCTGAACCCTACGACGGTGAATCCGGATACTTCCGCCTCCAAGCTCAGTGCCATTAAGTACCATATCATACGCTTTAGCCCGAACTTTAAGAGGTTCCGTCTCCATGAGCTGCAAGTCTTCATCCATAGGAGCTGTGAACATATGGTGAATGGCAACATGGCGTTTTTCTTCCTCATCGTATTCTAAAAGTGGGAATTCTGTGACCCATAAGAAGTTAAGCGCATCCTCCGGAATAAGGCCTAATCGTTTTGCTAATTCCAAACGGAGATGTCCGAGTGCATCACAGACGATTGAATACTTATCAGCGACAAAGAACAAGATATCACCGATTTCAGCCCGCATGCGTTCAATTAAGGCCTTCATCTCTTCTTCCGTAAAGAACTTAGCAATGGGGGACTTTATCCCTTCTTCTGCCAGAACAATCCAGGCTAGGCCTTTCGCCCGATAAGTACTAACAAATTTCCCTAAGTCATCGATCTCACGGCGCGGCAATCCGGCACACCCTTTGGCACAGATGCATTTTACACTCCCACCGCCTGCCACCACATTGGCAAATACTTTAAATCCAGTCTGACCCACAAGATCACCCACATCGATGAGTTCCATTCCGAAACGCGTATCTGGTTTATCCGACCCGTAACGTTCCATAGCTTCCTTATAGGTTAGACGTGGGAAGGGGAGGGCTAGGGACGCCCCAATCGTTTCCGAGAAAATCCGCGCCATTAATTGTTCCATCA
Source organism: Desulfosporosinus cupriresistens (assembly GCF_001707885.1). Taxonomy (GTDB): domain Bacteria; phylum Bacillota; class Desulfitobacteriia; order Desulfitobacteriales; family Desulfitobacteriaceae; genus Desulfosporosinus. Next base: position 59,525 of record NZ_MASS01000012.1, read on the forward strand.
TAGGCAGGATGTCTTCCACTTCGACAAAAGACATCTCGACATCAAGTTGGGTAAATTCCGGTTGCCGATCCGCTCTGAGATCTTCATCTCGGAAACACCGAGCAATTTGAAAATACTTTTCCATGCCCCCGACCATGAGGAGCTGCTTAAATATTTGAGGTGATTGGGGCAAGGCATAAAATTCACCTGGATGAACACGACTTGGGACGAGATAATCTCGAGCCCCTTCAGGTGAGGATTTAATGAGCATTGGCGTTTCAATTTCATAGAACCCTTGGCTATCGAAAAAGGTACGCATAATTTGCATAACCTGATGCCGAATTTTGAACACAGCCTGCATCTCAGGTCGGCGTAAATCTAAATAGCGATGTTTTAGGCGCACTGTTTCGTCCACATCGACTTGATCGACAATGTAGTACGGAGGAGTTTTAGCTCCATTTAATATCTCAAGAGACTCAGCAATGATTTCGATCTCTCCAGTTGCTAAGTTTGGATTAATCATCCCTTGAGGTCGCGCGATTACTTGACCTAAGATAGAAACGACATACTCAGAACGAAGGCTTTCCGCAACGGGAAACCCTCCTCCCATTTTCTCCGGATCAAAGACAACCTGAACAATACCGGAACGATCCCGCAAATCGACAAATATCAGCCCACCGTGGTCACGGCGCCGCTGAACCCAGCCCAGTAACCGGACAACCTCTCCAACCTTACCTAACCCTAACTCTCCATTTTCAACACGTTCTGAAAATATCGTCATGCTAAAACACCTCTCTAGATACTTCTTTTTCATTACCACGAATCCATCAATAAGTCTTACCGTATTTTTCCTTAGGCTGTCATTGCCCGACTATACTTGGCAACAGATCCTGCATCTCCTTGAGACGCTGCAATCACTCTCGTTCTCTGAGCCTAGATTTTTTGTAGAAAAAAGTTCTCGTTCCTTGCTTCGCAAGGGACGAGAACTTCTCGTGGTGCCACCCTAATTGACGGAATTTTCCGCCCACTTTCCAGTCGTTAACGAGACCATCCGTTGCAAAAATACTCCCTTTAGGGCGTTCTTACCGAGTCTCTCTCAGGCTAGTTCCAGTCTTGCTAGCCCTCCCTGAAGAAAGAGTAACGCGGAATTTTCCAAAAGGTATCGCGAATATTTTACATACTTAATTAATATTCACCTAATATATTATCAAATCTAAAAACCATTTGTCAACAAAACGATCTTTTCCTCACGCAAATCCAACATTTAGAGCAAATAGGGATTATCCCTTTTTTCCTCTGCGATAGTCGTCGCCTCACCATGACCTGGATAAACCTTAGTATTTTCTGCAAGGACTAGAAGTTTTTCCTTCACTCCTTTAAGCAATTGATCCAACGATCCTCCCGGAAAATCTGTCCGACCTATCGACCCGGCAAAAAGAGTGTCTCCGCTAAATAGCCCTTCGGCGCTTAGAAAACATACACACCCTGGAGAGTGACCAGGCGTTGAGATCACTCTTAAGCGTTGTTTTCCAATGGAAAGTTCTTGTCCATCCTGAAGCAAGAAATCCGCACTTTGCAGTACAACATTCGAACCCAGATAACTAGAAAGGTTTTTCTTTGCATTGGTAAGCATCTCCGCATCACCAGCATGAATCCCCACTGAGACCTCTCCTATAAGGCCTCTAAGTTCGTCCACAGCTCCGATGTGATCTACATGCCCGTGGGTAAGCAGAATATAGTTTACCTTAAGTCCCTTTTCTAACACCCAGTTGTAAATTCTTTTTCCATCAGCTCCGGGATCAATGATCACGGCTTGCTTACTTTCCATACAGGCGTACAGGTAACAATTCGCTCCCATGGCTCCCATAGCTCGCCCCTCAATCATTTTACATTCCCTCCTAGAACTTCTTCTCACTGTCTATTAGTAACGTCACCGGTCCATCGTTAATCAGCTCCACATCCATCTGCGCTTGAAAAATTCCCGTTTCCACCTTCAAGCCATAGCTGCGAATCTTTTCCGCGGTCCGATCATACAAGGCCTTGGCTTGCTCGGGCGCTGCAGCAGTCGTAAAACTGGGGCGCTTTCCACTCCGACAATCACCATAGAGGGTAAATTGGGAAACCATAAGGATTTCTCCGCTCACATCCTGTACGGAACGGTTCATTTTCCCTTCTTGGTCTTCGAAAATCCGCAGGCCCACGAGTTTATCAACCATCCAGTTTAGATCGCTCTCACCGTCTTCTTGTCCGACACCTAAGAGGATCAACAATCCGGCAGAAATTTTCCCTACGCTTTCTCCATTGACGCTTACCGATGCGCTTTTAACGCGTTGAACCACACTGCGCATTTTACTTTCCTCCTGAGTAAATCCGCTTGACCTCCGTAATGTCTTTGACCCTACGAATTTTATGCATCACCATTTTAAGTTGTTCAAGGTTCCGTATTTCAATCCGCAGCTGAATATGGGCGATACTATCTTTTCCTACCTTGGCGTTGATTCCCAAAATATGAGTACGTGTATCTAAGACGGTATTCATGACCTCCGTTACTAAGCGCGGCTTATCCCTCCCATAGATTTGAATATCAACAGGATAGGTCGAATCCATCTGTTCGGCCCACATAACCTCTACGATCCGATCACCCTCTTCTTGAAAGTGACTAAGGATATTACTGCAGTCCCCGCGATGAATGGAAACCCCACGCCCTCTGGTAATATATCCAATAATAGCATCACCCGGAAGCGGATTACAACACTGGGCAAAACGCACCAACACGTTATCAACCCCTTTAACTCGCACCCCGTGAGAGGCTTTGCCATAAGAGCTCGGTGATGATGTTTTCCCTTCCCCTTGCTGTTGAAGGGCCGCGAGCTGCAGCTTCTCTCGTTCTTCTTTCGTTAGATCCTCACGCAAACGCATGAGGACTTTATTTGAGGTTATTACGCCATCTCCTATGGCAGCATATAAATCCTCCACGCCTGCGAAGTTTTGACTCTTGCCGAAGGCATAAAGGCTTTCCGATCTCAAGACACTTGCCGGGTCGAGTCCGAGCTTACGGACCTCCCGTTCCAAGCTTTCACGACCACGGGCGATGTTATCCTCCCGCTGCTCTTTCTTAAACCATTGCCGAATCCTGTTCTTGGCTTGTGACGTTTGGACAAAGGACAACCAATCCCTGCTGGGCCCGCCGCCTTGCTTCGAGGTAAGAATTTCAAGAATGTCACCGTTGTTCAGTTTTGTATCAAGTGGAACTATCCGGGCGTTAATCTTGGCACCAATACAACGGTGCCCTACATCTGTATGGACACGATAAGCAAAGTCAATCGGACAGGAACCTGCTGGTAGTTCAACCACATCCCCTTTAGGAGTGAACACAAAGACGGTATCGGCAAATAAGTCAATCTTTAACGATTCCATGAATTCTCCGGCATCCCGGGAATCATGTTGCCATTCCAGCAGTTGACGCAGCCAAGCAAGTTTTTTATCGAAGTTTACTTCTGCAGCTTTGTTACCACCTTCTTTGTTGCCACCTTCTTTGTACTTCCAATGCGCGGCAATACCGTATTCCGACGTTCTGTTCATATCACAGGTCCGGATTTGAATTTCAAAAGGTTCTGCATGAACTCCAATCAACGTAGTATGGAGTGATTGATACATATTGGGTTTAGGCATGGCAATATAGTCTTTAAAACGCCCCGGTATTGGCTTCCACATCGTGTGGATAATTCCTAAGGCTCCATAACAATCATTAACCGATTCAACAACCACTCGAATCGCCATCAGGTCATAAATTTCACTCAGCTCTTTGTGCTGAGTGGTCATCTTACGGTAAATACTGTAAAAGTGCTTCGGCCGTCCAGCAATGTCTGCGTAAATCTCTACTTCATTCAAGCGTTCACGCATTTGCACAATAACTTCGTTGATATAGGCTTCACGTTCTCGCCGTTTCAGGGCAATTCCTTCAACTAAATCGTAGTACTCCTGAGGCTTAAGATACCGAAATGAAAGATCTTCTAACTCCCATTTAATTCGAAATATTCCGAGACGGTTAGCCAGAGGGGCGAAAATCTCCAGAGTTTCCTGAGCGATTTCCTTTTGTTTTTGGACCGAATGATATTTCAAAGTTCGCATGTTGTGGAGACGATCAGCCAGTTTAATAAGAATAACACGGATATCCTTAGCCATGGCTAAGAACATCTTGCGCAAATTCTCCACCTGTTGCTCCATCTTACTCTTGTACTCAAGCCGTCCGAGCTTGGTCACTCCATCAACAAGCAAAGCGATTTCCGAACCAAATTCCTTCTCAATATCCACAATGGTAAAATCAGTATCTTCCACAACATCATGAAGCAGAGCGGCCGCAATGGTTGCCTCATCCATTTCCAGTTCGACCAAAATTTGCGCGACTTCCAGAGGATGTAGAATATAATCCTCCCCTGAGTTGCGTAGTTGGTTCCTATGTGCCACTTCAGCAAATTGATAGGCCTTGTCCACAATGGCTAAACTTGCCTGTGGGAATGTCTTTTGCAGTTTTACCCTTAACTCCGCGAAGGACATTGCCGAACTCCTCTCATACGCAGTATAACGCTTGGTTTATGCTTAATATTGAACCAAAGAAAAAACAGAGTAATCGTTCAGCTTTTCTCTTCCATTTAAGGATGTCAATTCAATTAAAAAGCCGATCCCTCGCATTTCTGCTCCGATCTTTCTTATTAGATTAGCAGTCGCTAGCATCGTTCCGCCAGTGGCCAACAAATCATCAACGACAACTACCCGTTCCCCAAGGCCAATGGCATCCGCATGGACTTCTAACGTATCTGTACCATATTCTAAAGCATAGGTTTCACTGATGGTTTTAGCAGGTAACTTACCCGGTTTGCGAACTGGAACAAAACCGATTCCCAAGGCATAGGCGACCGGGGCGCCCAGTAAAAAGCCACGGGCTTCCGGACCGACGATCACGTCCGGCTGCCAGGGTTTAATCTTTTCTACCAGAGCATCTATAGTCGCTCGATAGATCTCGCCATTTTTGAGCAAAGTCGTTATATCTTTGTACGAAATCCCTTCCTTGGGAAAACCAGAAATCACGCGAATATGATCTTTCAAGTCCATTGATCGTTCCGCCCTTCTCTATACGTCTTTCCATTCTAATCCATTTCTATCCAACGGTACCTCTAATAGTTTGTGTTGAAATCTTATTGCCCTGCCCAGCCATTCCTTCGCATTCCGATAGCGCAAAGAAGTGTCCAGATCTAACTTACTCTGTGCTGGAATCCACTCTAAGGCGAACTCATCCGTTCCTCCGAGACAACGGATGAGTCCCAATTCCTCAAAAACTTTAAGGGCAATTTGCCTGTTACCTGTAATCTTCGAATCAGACCCAAAGCGAAAAGGGTTACCCTTTTTAGCCCGGGTTGACAGATCCCTGTATATCTGAATAAGCTCTTCACGCGCTAAAGACCCACATCGCTGACGAACCCTTTCTTCATGTACAGTTTGAAATCCTGCAAATGCAATACGGCATATGCCTATTTGTCGCAGTTTCTCGAGCCCTTCCCTCAAATCTTCTTCTGTGAGTGGGAGGCCAAGAATTAAACCCAGGCTTTCTTCCTCATCCTGAATCTTATTCGCACTCACATTCAATGTTGCTAGCTCTTCCCCAGGATTTCCCTCCTCGGGACATTCCTTATCCAGAAAGTCGTTCCAACGCTGAAGGCATGGCTCGCACCCGGTCGTATTCCAAACCCAAATTCGTCCTTTGTTACTAGGCAAGGGCCACTCTTCAGGCTGTAATTTACGCCAGTCCAACCACTCCAGCTCCGGCTCATCCAATGCAGCCGCAACCTCCTGATAAACGTCCCTGCTTTTTTCTCCTTCAGTTATAGGACGTTCGCGCCAATCCGCTTCAACTTGGATATCTTTGATCATTAATTGAACGTCTTCTGGCCCTCTAAAGGTGTTCCAATCTAAACTGAACGCAGCATCTAATCTTGCTTCACTGTTTAACTCTTGCAAACGTTCTCCTAGGCGAAAAGCAATCCCTTCCTTTTCTCCCTGAGATCCGAAACGAAATTTAATATGACTGCGTTCTTTACCGACGACGCTGACGGAGTGAACCGGAATCCCTTTACAGGCCAGAATAGGCCCAGGGTTTCCAAAACCAAACGGAGCCATCTGTTCAAGTTCGTGGAGCAAACGTCCAGTAACCATTTCCAAAGAAACGTGACGATCAATTTTTAACTCTTCTAGAAAAAGAGTTTCCTCAAAAACCAAGGCTTGTTCATTCAGCCCTACTCTAAACATTTCAACAGCTTCTGTCCGAAGAGAAAATCCTGCAGCCGCCTTATGCCCTCCAAACTTGGTTAATAGATGTGCTTGAGTACTTAGCTGCTCCAAGACAGGATAACCAGAAATTCCTCGGGCCGAACCCTTAGCTTCTTCCCCTTCTTCGGCAATCATAAAGACAGGACGATAATAACGTTCCACAAGGCGAGACGCCACAATCCCAATTACCCCATGGTGCCAATGGTTTGACGAAAGCACAATAACTCTCGGTATAGGTTCTCTCTCCACTAAAGCAATCGCTTCAGCCAGAATCTCTTTCTCTGTTTCCTGACGCGACAGGTTTTCCTTAGTTAAGAGACGTGCCAGTTCACTCGCTCGCTCAGAGTCCTCCGTCAGGAGAAGCTCCAGGCCTACTCGAGCACTGTCCATACGTCCAACTGCGTTAATCCGTGGCGCGACCAGAAAACCGATTTGACCCGCTTTGAGAGGTTTGTGCTTTAGCCCACACTCCTCCAAAAGAGCACTTAGTCCAGGGTGATGGGTCTCCTTCATCTGGTAGAGCCCATGATGGACAAAAATCCGATTTTCGCCAATCAGTGGAACTAAATCTGCAATCGTCCCCAAGGCTACCAAATCCAATAACTCGATTTCAGAATGGATACCCACTTCACTATTTCCTAGCGATTGTAATAAGGCCTGGGCTAACTTGAACGCCACGCCTACTCCCGCTAAATCACGAAAAGGATAGCCCGAATCTCGGATCTTAGGATTTAATATGGCAAAAGCTTCCGGCAATATTTCAGGCGCTTCATGGTGATCTGTGATGATCACATCGATCCCGAGTGTTTGAGCAAATCCTACCTCAGAAACTGAGGTAACCCCGCAATCGACTGTAATAAGAACCTTCACACCCGCCTTAGCAGCACGTTCAATAGCTTCGGAATGTAATCCATATCCTTCATCTTGACGATGAGGAATATAGGTTACTGCTTGAAAACCCAGATCAGTAAGAACTTTGTATAATAGAGCGGTACTTGTCACTCCGTCTACATCGTAATCTCCATAGACTAGTACCTTTTCTTTTTGTTCCAGGGCTAGAGACAAGCGATCGATAACTCGAAACATATTGCGAAAACAAAACGGTGAGCACAGGTTCAAAAGAGTGGGGCGCAAAAACTCGATAGCCTCTTCAGGTCGGCGGAAACCTCTTTGAGCCAAAATATCCGCGACAACCGGAGAAATTCCCAAGGTTTCGCGGAGAGTTTCTGATGTTTGTCCGAAAGGTTGTTGCATTGACCATATTCGTTTCACTTATATTCCCCCAGACTTTCATTATAAGGCAGAGTGAAAAGAGCAGCAACCCTTACTCGATATTCAATATCTTACTTGTCATCCATCATCTGACCTCTGGCATCTGACTTCTGTACTCGGCAGCGCTGGCAGGAAGAAGCGAGCCCTGCCTCAACGGGACATTCCACGTCGCGGTTGCTGCAGGGTTCCGCATGAATCAAAACATGAGTACCCTGTAGTTCCTTTTCAATTTCCTGCTCGATCCTGTCACATAGTTCATGAACGTCAAGGACAGGAGTGTATTTCGCAACGACTAGATGTAAATCAACATGCCTCTCCGCTCCGGCCTTCCGAGTCCGAAGTTTATGGAATCCTACAAATTCAGCCTCATGGAGTAGTAGAATTCCGGCAATAACTTCACGTTCCTCCTCGGGCAAGCTGACATCAACCAATGGCGCAAATGCTTGCTTCGTTAGGTCAAACGAAGCCTTGATGATCATTAAAGCGACACAGAGTGCAATGATCGGATCTAAGATGGCCCAACCAGTAATTTGGATCAAAAAAAGACCAATAAAAACACCTGCTGATGTATAAACGTCTGTCCGTAAATGTAAGGCATCTGCCTTAAGTGCTACAGAGTCGGTTTTTTTCGCGACCTTCATTAGGCGGGTCGAGACAATCAAGTTCATGATCGCCGAAAATCCCATAACGATTAAGCCCAAGCCTAAATCTCCGACATGCGCTCCTTCACCGTCAAAGATCTTCTGGATCTTCTGAATCGCTTCAACAATAATCATAATGGCCGCAACGAATATCAAGGCAGCTTCGATTGTGCCCGAAACATTTTCGATTTTTCCATGCCCATAGGCATGACAAGAATCCGCAGGTTTTCCCGACTCCCTTACCGCAAAAAATGCAATGAAAGCTGCTATCAGGTCAATACCAGAATGAATCCCCTCTGACAAGATACTAACTGAACCACTGACTAATCCAATCACAACTTTGATTAATGTTAAAAAAATATTGGATATGACAGATAATGAGGCCACTCTCGCCTTTTCATCCACGATTTTACCCCTCCTCACCTTGCATAGAAACCTTGTCTAATGTACACAAAAATAGGACTCCTCGTTAAAAGGAAGTCCCACGGATCTCTCCGCTGCCTCAGTTCAATGAGGCCCAGCTATCCAGCCTGACAATGATAGTTTATGTATAAGATACCAAATATTGCCCCTGAAAGCAAGGTTTTTATTCAGTCTAGAGCGTTAAGATGTTTCCGTAGATAATCCATACGAGCCCTAATATTAAACGCAAAATTGTTGGCGCAACGCTCCATAGCACCTGACTTTTTTTGTTTTTAGGAATAATACCAGTTCCAATTACCAACGCCCACAGGATTATGGCCACAATTGGCGTGATAAATGCGCCAAAGAGAACTAAACTGATCAGCCCTCCGACCAAGCCGGTCACAACTTGGCTCTTGTTGGCTATTCGTCCTACTATAAGTAGGAGTATCATTCCTCCCATTCCCCAGAACAAGAGAGGTATCTCCCATCTCCAAAACTGAGTTAGATCATGCATAAAAAGATTGATCCCACTTAAAGCAACGGTTGCCGCAACGGTTCCCCAAATCCCTCCAAAGAAAATCATACCTGCGGAAAGAAGAAGCACCCCTTCAAGTAAAACCAGTTGAACGAATCCCAATCGACCTCTCTCCCCCGCCAGTACTTTTCTGCTAGTATAGCCCAAAATTTCCAATCTAATCCGTACGAAGAATTCTCTCCTTCTCGCATATAGTTAAACGTTACTAAGTTAGAAGGGAGATTTTAGTGTGGAAGAGGACGCTAGCCTAGCAGTAAATTCAAGTAACCCGAATCTGCTAAAACGGTATAAAGCACGGATGATTACTTTAGGGGTAGTGATCATCCTACTTGGAGTCCTTACCGTTGCCTTCGCTATTTACACCAAGGACAGCGGGGAAATCGCCAACGGTATCGTACTAGAAATCCCCTTAGGGAAGCTCAATATTGAAGATGCCCAATCAAAACTTGAGCAAAAGAGAAAGGAAATTCTAGACTCACTCGTCCATTTCACAGCGACAGGAACTAACATTTCAATTAACATGAAAGAACTTGGTCTGAACTATAACTACGATACGGCACTTCAACAGGCCTATCTCATTGGCCGAAAAGGAAGCATCTTTGAGAAAGCAATCAGCAGATTCAAAGCGAGCAGGGGAATCACACTTAATCCAGAGTATCAATGGAATGATCAATTACTTGCGGAAGCTTTAAATAAATACCTCTTAACCTTGAACACTCCCGCCGAAGATGCCAGGTTTAAGATTAAACCAGATAATACATTGGAAATAATCTCTGAAAAGAGCGGTAGATCAGTGGATATCGCTTCGCTCAGCGCGAGTGTGAAAAAGTTTACCCTTAACCAGATTGAGCCTGAGCCGATCCCTATCCCTTTTAACGAGATCTCCCCAACCATCACAAAAAAGGAACTTGAGAGCTTGAACATGACAACTCTCCTATCTAACTATGCTACTCACTTTAACCCAAACCAGACAGGGCGAACAGAAAATATCAAGCTCGCAGCCAAAGCCATTGATGGCACAGTATTAAAACCAAAACAGGAGTTCTCTTTTACCAGATCGTTGGACCGCGAACCACCGAGGCAGGGTATCAGATGGCTGTGATCATTGAAGGAAATGAATTCGTACCCGGTTTAGGGGGGGGCATATGTCAAGTTTCCAGCACACTTTATAATGCCGTTCAGCTTGCTGCTCTAAGTGTTAGCGAACGATCACGCCATAGTTTGGCAGTCACTTACGTTCCGCCAGGCCAGGATGCAACAGTGGCTTATCCCAACCTGGACTTCAAGTTCATAAATGATTCGGGTAACTTTCTGCTCATCCGTTGTATCGTCGATGATGATACTTTGACCTTTTATTTATATGGTCCGCTTACAAAGGAAAAATATTAAGTTGGCTTTGGAATATATTTACATAATTGTATCAATACCCCTGTCGAATTCATACTCTATATTAGGTACTGAACGCTACAAAACAAAAATCGGAAGATGATAATCAAAGGAGGTTTTCTCTATGTGGTGGGGTCGTTGGGGTTTCCCTTGGTGGGGTGGTTTCGGCGGTTTTGGATTTGGCCCCTGGTGGGGTTTTGGCCCAGGATGGGGCTTTCGCCGCTGGTGGTGGTAAGTCTATACGCAAATGAGTCTTAAATCTTTTTATTCTGAACTTCCATTTAATCTTAATCTCAATCCTAGAATATTGGTCGATATTGTCATTACAGCCTAAAAGGGTCGCTGGATTTTTCATGCCGGCGTCCCTTTTCTATATTACTAGAAATGACTATTTACGGAGTAAAGCCTACATTTCTTTGTGTCCGAACACATAAAGAGGATCCGGCAAAGGATCCTCTAAAGAGTGAATTTATAAAACTGATTTAGAAGATAACTCCCAAGGCGATCAGAATCAACACTGCAATAGCAATAACCCCGACGCCGGCACATCCTCCGCCAAATCCTGCACCATATCCGTACATAAACTCACCTCCAAATATTACTTTTTAATTCGTCCCTTAAAATACGATTCCCAAGGCTATGAGCAACAGAATAATCACAACGACAATCGCGATTCCTGCGCCAACTCCAGTTCCACATCCAGCTCCACCTGCTCCAAACATAGCTTTGACCTCCCTCTATTCTACATTTTGTAGCAACTTAGAATATAACCCCTAATGCAATTAAGATCAGAATTGCGATAGCGATAATGCCTACACCTACGCAGCAGCCAGCGCCGACCGGTGCGACTGGTGCACAACAAGCTGCGCCATAACCGCCAACATTTCCAGCTCCATATCCGTATCCGTACATGGTATACCCTCCTTTAGATTTAATCTCGTGTCATGAAAGACCTTAGTTAAAAAACTATTCCCATTGCGATTAACAAAAGGATAATCACAACCACTACTGCGATTCCTGGTAGAAAGTTCGGTCCACATCCACATCCGGCTCCCTCAACAGCACCTATGCCATATGCCATACTAAACAACCTCCTACTTAAAACTTAAAGATAATATAATTTTTCGGGCTAACTGATTTTGCAATGACTTAGAATTTAGAATACGATTCCCAATGCGATGAGCAAAAGAATAATCACGACAACAATTGCGATTCCTGCGCCAACTCCGGTTCCTGCTCCACCAAACATAGTTTTGCCCTCCCTTTATTCAACTCTTCTTCGTAGCTTAAAATATAACTCCTAAAGCAATCAAGATCAGAATTGCGATAGCAATAATTCCAACGCCTACGCCACAACCCACACCGACTGGTGCAACTGGTGCACACACTGGTGGGCAACAACCTGCTCCATAACCACCGACATTCCCTACTCCATATCCGTACATGTTATTTCCTCCTTTACATCTCTAATCATAAGAATGAATTAACCTTAGTTAAAAAACTATTCCCATTGCGATTAACAGAAGGATAATCACAACCACTACTGCAATTCCTGGTAAAAAGTTCGGTCCACACCCACATCCAGCTCCGTCAACACCGTCAACAGCACCTACGCCATATGCCATACAAAACAACCTCCCATTCCAAAATATTGTAATTTGTTGGGCTCACTGTAAGATATGTTAAAATGGTAGAAATGTTAATATTTAGCAAATATTTTTTCTTGATGATTCGATACAAAGATAAGTGATTTTACACAAAGCCCTCTCTGAGTGAACAGAGAGGGCTAAAAACATAGAGACCCCGAGAATAAATCTCGGGATCTCTCTATTTAAACCAAAGCTAATATTTGGACTTAAGCACGAACCGTTTTTCCACCTCTACGCGGGTTTTTCATGTGCTTTTTGATTTCCACGAGGATTTGACTAGCATTAAAAATCGAAGAGTAAGCTCCACTGAATACTCCAAGTAACATTGCCAAAGAGAAGACCTTAGTCGATTCTCCACCTAATATATATACCGAGAACAAAGCGATCAATACCGTAACAACGGTATTAACGGATCGGCGCATCGTCTGCCAAACAGACTTATCCACCATGTCCTCATAACTGTCTCCACGCCTCATCTTTGCCTCATTCTCGCGAATCCGGTCAAAGATAACCACCGTGTCGTTAATAGAGTATCCGAAGATTGTCAACACTGCCGCCACAAACGACGAGTCAATCTGCCATTGAAAGATTGAAAAAAGGCCAACAACTACTAAGACATCGTGTAATAATGCAATTATCCCAGAGATAGCAAAGACAAACTGAAACCGAAACGAAATATAGGCGATCATTAAACCCATAGCAATACCTAAGGCCAAAAAGGCATTTCTCGTAAGTTCTTGTCCCATCGCCGGGCCTACTTTATCCTCTTTGAGAGTCGTTTTGTCATACTCTCCGACCTTGGTTTGCAAAGCAGTTAACAATTCATTTCGTTTTGTTTCTTCAAGTGCCTCTGTTCGGATCAAAGCACTTGTATTCCCATTGGACAATTGCACCGGGCCATCAAGTCCAACTGATTTCATAGTATCCGTAATCGCAGTCTGCGTCACTGCCTTTTTGAACGTGACATCAATCATCGTGCCGCCTTTAAAATCAATCCCTAAATTCAGCCCCTGCATGAAGAGAGAAATAATGCCGGGAACAATTACCAATAAGGAAATGGCAAACCACCAATACCGTTTCTTCACAATATTAAAATAGAGCGGATGTATTTTTTGTACTTCTTCGTAAGTGGCTGGATGTCCTTTTTCCATTATACCTCCCTCCTTACACCAAACCAGGTTGTTTTAATTTTTGAACTCGTTCCCACAATTAAACGTAACACAAGTCGTGTAAACGTAATCGCGGTAAACAAGCTGGCGATGATTCCAACGCCTAAGGTCAACGCAAATCCTCTGATGGAACCACTTCCGAAGTAATAGAGAGTCATTGCGGCTATGAACGTCGTCACGTGGGCATCAATAACTGTAATGAAAGCCCTGCTAAATCCAGCTTCCACACCAGCCCTCAGGGATTTTCCAGCTCGAACTTCCTCTTTAACCCGCTCGTAGATAATAATATTAAAGTCCACAGCCATCCCAATGGAGAGGATGAAACCAGCGATGCCCGGAAGGGTTAGGACAACTCGGAACATCCAGAAAATCCAAAGAACTATTAAGCCATACACGATCAGCGAAAAATCTGCTACAACACCGGGTAATCGATAGAAAACCAGCATAAAAAGAAAGATAAAGATTAGACCGTAAAGTCCAGCTTTAATGCTTTTGTGTAAGGAGTCAATTCCCAACGATGCTCCCACCTGACGCTTTTCAGCGATAGTCATGCTCACAGGTAAGGAACCAGAACGCATAAGGACAGCACTATTGGCTGCTTCTTCTAAAGTTGCATACCCCGTGATCTCAGCTTGTCCGTTGAGAATGGGTGTGTTAACCGTTGGATTCGTTAAAAGTTTATCATCCAGATAGATACCAATTCTTTGACCGATATATTTAGTCGTCAAATCACCGAACTTCTTGGCCCCGTCCGATGAAAAGGTTAAATTAACAACGTAGCCTTGGTCCTGGCCTTGCCCGCCCTTGGCATCTTTTAGTTCATCCCCTTGTAACACAACTGTTCCTTGGGGGTCTCTAAATGTTAACTTTGCGGTAGTTTTCAGGATATCCACGGCTTTATCGGGATCCGTAACCCCCGCTAAATCAATAACCATTCGTTTCTTATCATAGTCTGCCTGGACAATAGGTTCCGATACCCCCAGATCATTGACCCGCTTCGAGATAATCGCTTTAGCTTTGTCCATGTCATCGTTAGTGATCGGAGCACCGTTTTTATTAGGCTCGGCTTGTAACACTAAGTGTACTCCACCGCGTAAGTCAAGGCCCAACGGGATACCTTTCACGGGGTCCACAAGAGGTTTAATCGATAGTGCTACGGCTGCCGCCACAAGTAACACAAGCGTCACCAGTTTGATGATGTTTGCCCGTCTCATCTGCTTTCCTCCCTTTTATTATGCTGGGACTTGCCCATGCCAATCCTCATTATAAAACTTTCAGGATTATAATGTCAATCTAACACTTATCAGAGTAATTTAACGTCATTTATCTTCAGTTCAAATTTTGTCTGCAAGAATTCCGCCGCCTTTCGACATAGCAGCATGCGCGCTAGAAAGATCTCGAAGTACTCCATAACTGGGCAAATCTCAGTGTCAATCGTGAGCTCCAAAGCAACCCGTTCTTTAGGATAGACTCTAAGAAAGGAACGTTTGACCGCATAATTGACCCGGTCATGAATATCAAACGTTGCCAGATCAGAATTACGGACTCGTGAGCGATGAACGTCAGATTTATCAGCCAAGATCAAGGCTGCAGAAATGTTATTGACCGGATTACCATCAAGTTCGTCATGATTGCCGATAGCGCCAATAACGCTCGCAATATCCTCCGGAAACATACCTAGTCGTTCTAAAATTCCTGCAGCGAGAATCGCTCCTGTCTGAGCATGAGAAATACGATTAACGGCATTTCCAATGTCATGTAGATAACCCGCAATCGAGGCCAACTCACACTCCTTTACGGGATGGCCCATCTTTTCTAGGATATTTGAAGCGATATGGGCTACCAGACCCACATGCCTAAATCCATGCTCTGTATAACCGATAGCTGCTAGATGACGATTCCCTGCTTCAATGAGTGCCTGAACATAAGGATCTGTTTTAATAGCGTTTAGGGTGATCGTTTTCAAGATAAACTCCTCCTGCAATTCGTAACCGAAAGCAATTCATTCCAACGGTCCCTAAGTCATCCACCAGCCCGTAATTCGCCCATGCGCCAATAATGGCTCCTAAACCTGGTATAAGTTGAAGTGTTTTTCGAAAATCAATGGCATCTCGGTACTCTCGTTGAAACTGGTCCCAATCAATCTGTTGTTCATACCTTTCCTCAACTGGCCAACTGCCAATGTTCTCTTCCCAGTTTAGGATAACCTTAAATAATTCAGGACGTTTCTCTTGACTAGAAAAGGCTAACTGAAACACATAGAGCAAAAACAAACGCTCTCGATAATCTTTAGTAGAAAATCCATAAATATGCGCCAATTCAAAGAGAAATTTCATTTTAATCACAATGAGCGCCGGAAAATCGGCTACGCCCATTGTAAAACCGCCTAGGCCTGTCCCTGCTCCCTCTGCAGCTGCAATCTTCTTGTATTTTGCAAGGGCTCTCTCAGCCAACTGATCACGCTTTTGCAGTGAAACTTCATAAAGTGGTGGGCTTTTGGGAATAAAATCAAGTCCGATAACTAC
Organism: Desulfosporosinus cupriresistens; assembly: GCF_001707885.1. GTDB lineage: Bacteria > Bacillota > Desulfitobacteriia > Desulfitobacteriales > Desulfitobacteriaceae > Desulfosporosinus. The sequence goes on from NZ_MASS01000012.1 coordinate 75,410, forward strand.
AGCTTTAATTAACCCTTTGACAGCTACTGTGATCACTGTATGAACTCTCTTAGGAACTATCTTATCATTGAATTTATTTTGCATCGCTTTCGAAGCTCGTTCTATTAATCCCGGCCGTCGTAATAATCTTCTTACCCAGCGGTTCAATTCAGCTCGCACATGCTGATCATAGGTTTGATCTTCAGAAATTGAATCTTTATACAAGGGCACTGGCGATCACCCCCCAGCTCTTTTTCCTTCTCACGGTAAGATAATCTTAAAAGCAAGTGGACTGTACCACTTGCTTTTAAGAAGAGTTATCCTCCGTGTCACCTATGTAACTACCTACTGAATCTCTGAAAGATATCACTAAAGTTTTTTTGAATTCTAAGCTTTAGGTTAAGACTCTGCTGAGACTTCATTTTCATCTTTATCGAGTTTTACTTTATCATTCTTCTTATCCTTTTCGACGACGACATCACGATTTTCCACGCTGACAATTCCTGATTTAGCCACTTCAATCTCGACTTTATCAGCAATAAGTAACATAACAGAGTTATCCTTCACTTTTGTGATTTTACCATAGATTCCTCCGGCAGTGATTACCCGATCCTTTGCACGAAGACTGCTGAGCAAAGCCTTCCGTTGTTTAGCTTGCTTCTGTTGGGGCCGTATCATGAGAAAATACATAATGCCAAAAAAAACCGCAAAATATAGGACCATGGACAATGTCGTTTGATTCATATTAAATCCCCCTTTTTTTATCCCTAAACTATTCCTCACATTGTGGCAAAAATCCTTCTAGGCCACTTACTTTTCTGCTGAAGAAACTCTTATATCTGGCCTCTGGCATCTGACTCCCGACCTCTGTTAAATGTACCCGTAATCTTCAAAACACTTTTTACGGTACTCTGGCAAACGATTTTCTTTGATTGCCTCTCGGATTTCTCGCATTAAGTTCTGGAGATAACGCAAATTATGGATAGTCATCAAACGAAGACCTAAAATCTCATCAGCCTTGATCAAATGCCGGATATACGCCCGCGAATAATTGCGACACGTATAGCAATCGCAGGTTGCATCAATCGGTCCAAAATCATGTGCACACCCAGCGTTGCGAACCGTCACCTTGCCGTAACGGGTCATCGCTGTCCCATTGCGAGCAATCCGCGTCGGAAGCACGCAGTCAAACATATCAATTCCTCGCATAACCCCTTCAATGAGAGCGTCTGGTGAACCTACTCCCATAAGATAACGGGGTTTTTCTCTGGGGAGCAAGGGTACAGTATAATCTAAGACTTCAAACATCATTTCTTTCGGTTCTCCAACACTTAACCCACCGACAGCATAACCCGGTAAGTCTAGTTCTGTAACCTCGGCAGCACTTTGACGACGCAGGTCTTCATACATACCTCCCTGCACAATTCCAAACAAGGCTTGGGTGTCCGTCGTGGTCAAAGTCTCCTTACACCGTTTGAGCCAACGCGTAGTCCGTTCTAAAGAATCTTTAGCGTACTCGTGGGTACAAGGATACGGTGCACACTCATCAAAGGCCATCACAATATCGGATCCCAGAGCCATCTGGACCTGAGTCGCAATTTCCGGGCTTAAAAATTGGAGTGAACCGTCGATATGAGATCTGAATTCTACGCCGCTCTCTTTAATCTTCCGCAGATCTCCTAAGCTAAACACTTGAAATCCACCACTGTCCGTCAAGATTGCTCCGTCCCAGTTCATAAAACGATGCAGCCCACCTGCTTCGCAAATTAACTCCTGCCCTGGTCTTAAGAAAAGATGGTATGTGTTACTTAAGATGATCCCGGCCCCAATCTCTTTGATCTCCTCTGGCGTGATTGTTTTAACAGTCGCTTGTGTCCCAACGGGCATGAACACAGGTGTATCAATCACACCATGCGGTGTATGCAACTTTCCTAGACGTGCTTTTGTCCGAGAATCTTCTTTAATTATTTCCAAATGAACTGCGTTCAAACCCTTCACTTCCTTCTTTTATCGATGCACGATGCTCGAAGTCCAAAACCCAAAGCCCGAATGTCGCGCATCGTGCCTCGCGCTTCTCATATAATGAGCATGGCATCTCCAAAGCTATAGAACCGATACCTCTCCCTTACGGCAACCTCATAGGCTTGTAAAATAAGTTTGCGCCCTGCCAAAGCACTTACCAACATGACTAAGGTTGACTTTGGGAAGTGGAAGTTTGTCAGGAGAGCATCTACAATTTTAAAGGAATAACCCGGGTAGATAAAGATATCCGTCCACCCATCTCCAGGAACAACCCGCCCGTGATCAACCGCGGATTCTAAGGTTCGGGCTGCTGTTGTCCCTACAGCGATGACTCGGCGGCCTTCTTGTTTTGCTTGATTAATTCGCTCGGCAGCTTCCAAGTCCACACGATAATACTCTGAATGCATGGCATGTTCACGGATATCATCCACTTTAACCGGGCGGAAGGTTCCTAAGCCCACGTGAAGCAGGATCTCCACAATTTGGACACCCATTTTTTGCAGTTCGCTTAAAAGTTCCGGCGTAAAATGTAGCCCCGCTGTCGGCGCAGCTACTGAACCCCGCTCTTTAGCATATACTGTCTGGTAACGTTCTTGATCCTCCAACTGAGCTGTAATATACGGTGGAAGAGGCATCTGTCCAAGCTGGTCGAGTATTGTTTCAAAAAGACCAGAATAGGAGAAATGGATCCTGCGGTTGCCATTCTCTAGAATATCTTGAAGAACACCGGTCAGAATTCCTTGACCGAAGGACACTTTCTGCCCCACCTTAAGACGTTTTCCAGGCTTCACTAAAGCCTCCCAAACATCAAGTTCAAGTCTTCTTAAAAGTAGGACCTCAATCTTGGCCTCAGTACCTTCTTTTTCCCCTATCAAACGGGCGGGAATGACGCGAGTGTTATTAAGCACAAGCACATCGCCCGTTTTTAGAAAGGACACAAGATCCCTGAACGTATGATGTTCTATCCCACCACTGTCACGCTTGACAACCATTAAGCGTGAAGCATCTCTAGGCTCCACCGGATGTTGGGCAATCAACGTTTCTGGCAAATCAAAGTCAAACTCCGAAAGGTTCAATATATCCTTCTCCTTTAAATCACACGTGGTTATCTGATCATGAATTTCATCATTGAATAAGGGTGTTATTGTAGTAAAACGATAGTATTTCTTTATAAGTATACCCTATTTGAGCCATATGATAAGCTCCCCATTGGGACATCCCCACACCGTGCCCCCAACCTTGGCCTTCAAAGATAAAGACCCCGAACGGCTGGGACGTGGCACTCGTTCCTAACGATGAACTGAGAACCTTAGTGAGCAAAGGGCCTTGCTCCTTTTGAGCCGAACTAGTCCCTGAAACTAAGGGAGCTTCAGTGCTTAGAAACACAGATAAGCCTGATTTTCCGTACAAATCAAGTTGGGGCGCAATTGTCTGTGCTTCAAACAGACTTCCTAAGAAGGCGGCTGTTCTAATTGGTTGCCCAAAAGGATAAAATGCTTTGACAAATGTACGCCCAGTAACGGTCTGGGAATGTCCAAATCCATCTTCCATCCTTACACTTTTAACCCTACCCGAGGGAAATTTGTCAAGCTCAACATTTCGGACTGGTCCTACCCCAAACGTTGAACCTAGGAGCGGTGCAGAGACAATAAACCGCCAATTCGCAACCGCACCGCCAACTCCTTCTGAATAAGGATCTGGATGAGATACATTGTGAATATCCGTAGTTCCCCAAACATTTTTAGCGTCTTCAGTATATCCCCCGCTATGTGACGAATAAAGTGCTTCGATTGGTTGCTTGCTCTGGGTGTCCACTAAAATTTGCCCTCGGGTAGCGTCGACTGCTGCCGAAGCTTCTCCTTCCACGAACTTTCCCGCATAGGCCTGATCGATATCAGGAGAGTCGGTAATCGTCTTTTGGCCATTCTCTGTATGTCTAACAAGAAAGGTTCGGGCAGCCACGGCTTGAGCCTTGAGCGCTTCTATCCCTCCATGAGCCCATTCATTGCTCATTTCGATAGGCACAACGCCTTTAAGGTAGTCTTCACTGTCCACTCGATTAATTAACCGCCAATGACCATTTTCCCAATTCAGTTGTAATCCTCCGCGATAAACAACATCATTGCCCTCCGGAGTTTTAACACGCAGACAGCCCAAGTTATTCCCCCTCAGCTCTAAAACAGATCCTTGGGAAACTTGATAATCTTCCTGGTTAATTCGCAAAATAGGAGTCCAGCCACCCCAACCTAACTGGAGGGTAGAACCTGTTGGAAACTTATGAATCGTTGTCTCCACAATGAGTTGATAATCACCTTGTTCAACATCTATTTCAACCCATGAAGCCTGGCCTAACTTCCAAACAAGCTCAACTGAAATCTCGTTTGCTTGACACGGAGTGGCCGGACTCAACACGAGTATGAATAAAGCCATACACAAACAGAGGAACCGATACACAATCTGAAGCATGCTCAACACCACCTTCATGTTCAGATTGCCCTTTTTCCTTGGCTTATATGTCGTCATTCCCTTGGGATAATGTGGTTATAATTCTATGGTTTCTCTTCCGCGAAAAGTCCGCTGTCAGACCGATTCTGAGGTAGTGAATATCCGAAATGCTGATAGGCTCTTACTGTGGCCATGCGTCCACGAGGAGTACGTTGAAGGAATCCCATTTGGAGTAAAAATGGTTCGACAACATCTTCAAGCGTTACTGACTCTTCCCCGATAGTTGCCGCGAGCGTATCTAAACCAACTGGGCCTCCAGTAAAGGTTTCAATGATCGTCTTTAATGCTTTTTGGTCGATCTGATCCAATCCTAACGGGTCAACCTCCAAGCGATTGAGCGCTTCTCGGGCTATTGATTGGGTGACGACGCCATCTTCCCAGACCAAGGCAAAATCCCTAACTCGTTTCAACAAGCGATTGCCAATTCTTGGTGTGCCACGAGAGCGACAGGCAATCTCTTCCGCACCATCATCCGTTATATCCAATCTCAAGATACTTGCTGCCCGAAGCACAATTTCTTTTAAATCCTTAACCTCATAGAATTCCAGACGACTAATGACCCCAAAACGATCACGTAAGGGAGAGGTTAACTGTCCGGCTCTTGTGGTGGCCCCTACCAACGTAAACGGAGGCAGGGACAAGCGAATTGAACGGGCACTGGGCCCTTTTCCGATCATGATGTCTAGACACCCATCTTCCATGGCTGAATAAAGGATTTCTTCTGTCGTCGAGTTTAAGCGGTGGATTTCATCGATAAAAAGCACATCACGAGGCTCTAAGGCCGTTAGAATAGCCGCTAAATCGCCTGGCCGTTCAATCGCCGGACCAGAAGTGGTGCGAATACTCACGCCCATTTCTGCCGCAATAATATTCGCCAGTGTCGTCTTCCCTAAACCGGGCGGTCCATATAATAAGACGTGATCCAGCGCTTCTCCACGGGTGGATGCCGCTTGGATAAAGATACTCAGATTTTCTTTAATTTTTCTCTGCCCAATATAATCACCCATCCGATTGGGTCGAAGCGCTTCCCCTTCGTGATCTGCAGGTTGTTCTTGGGGCGCAACCAAACGCTCTTCCATTTCCAGCCCTCCTCTCGTCTGCCTTTAAATTATTAAGCTCTCTGTTTAGTTTATCCGCCCGCAAGCAAACGCAGAGCTTTTTTCACCTGCTCTTCCGTTGTTAATTCCCCACTGTCTTTAACGGCATGTCCCAGGGCTTGTCTCGCCTCTTCCAAACCAAAACCCAGAGCTAATAATGTTTGTAGTGCTTCGGAGTGCGTATGGGGAGAGGTCGCTGAAAATGATTCCCCACCGGTTGGGAGAGAAACGTGTCCTTTGAATTTTTCTTTCAGTTCCAAAATAAGTCGTTGGGCTGTTTTTTTACCGATCCCTGGAACTTTGGTCAATAAATTAAGATTTTCACTAACAATGGCACTTCGAATCTGAACTGCTCCAAAGGTTGAAAGTAGTGAGATGGCAGCTTTAGGTCCAATACCTGAAACACTCAACATTTCCAGAAAGAGTTGTTTTTCTTCTAAGGAAGAGAAACCATATAAGGATAAATCATCTTCGCGCATCACCACATGGGTGTACACAACAAGTTCTTGCCCCAGCGAAGACTTCGCCAAGAGCCCATAGGGCACTGTAAGTAAATACCCAACCCCTTGCACATCAAGCACCAAACGTTCAGATTGGATTTCCCAGACCTTGCCTCGCAACATCCCAATCATCGGAATTCCTCCATTCTCCGATTCAAGGCAAAACTATGGGCATGACAGATTGCAATGGCTAAAGCATCAGCTGTATCGTCTGGTTTGGGAATTTCGTCCAACTTTAATAATCCTTTGACCATTTGTTGAACCTGCGTTTTCTCGGCCTTTCCATATCCTACAACCGCTTGCTTAACCTGTAGCGGAGTATATTCATAAATCGGGATGCCATGCTGGGCCCCGGCCAGTAAGACGACACCTCGAGCATGTCCCACTGCTAGGGCGGTTGTGGTATTGCGATTAAAGAAAAGCTCTTCAACCGCCATGTGATCTGGAGGGTGCTCCCGAAGAAACGGGTCAATTTGTTGATATAACATTAACAAACGCACCGCCAGAGGTGTGTGAGCAGGCGTTCGCCAACAAGAATAAGCAAGTGGGCTTAAATGACTTCCTTTTTGTTCAATTAATCCATACCCCATAATCGCCGTTCCAGGGTCAATCCCTAAAATAATCATACGCACGTCTTCCTTTCAACATAGTAGATTTCGACAGAAGACGGACGATACCCTTTCTCCTATAAAATACCTTTCTACTCTTGCCACAGAGGTTCATTGACCGTATCGATAAACGACTGAACCTCATCTAAGGAATAGAATTCTACCTTAGGGGCAATATCCAGCATTTCCTTTGGCCAAGCTTGGACATTTAATCCAGTCACGATGACCCTACCGTTCACTCCCGGAGTCCCTTCGATTACAGATAGCACCCCATCCTCCAAACCAAAATGATAGGTAACACTAGGCGAAGCACCATTAGCCAACGTATCCAACGATGGAGTAGTTTCCGAGCTGATTGAATTAAAGGCGCTATCAGCACGATTTATATTGTCCCACCAAGACATTGCTGTAGGTACAATGCTGCCAATTCCTAAACCAATAATAAGGACGAGACTCATTACAATACATCTGGACATAATGAAAAACCCTCCTGACATGTCTTCTTACCTCTAGTCTTGCCAGGAGGGCATGGTTTAATCGTTATGATGTTCGAAACTTAGTCTTGTCTAAAAATCTTCATCCGACAAGGCTTCCGCCAATTCAAAATTAGAATACACCCCTTGAGTATCGTCATGATCCTCAAGGATATCCATCAAACGTACAATCTTCCGTGCCTGGTCTGCATCCGTTATTTCGATGGTGTTTTGAGGAATAGGGCTAATCACAGACTCTTCCACTGAAATTTTTTGATCTACAAGCGCCTGACGAACACTTTCCAGAGCGTCTGGAGCGGTGTAGACTACAAAACCATCTTCATCAATATCTAAGTCCTCAGCTCCTGCGTCTAAGACCATCATCATCAAATCATCGTCGTTTAACTTAAGCCCCTCACGTATGATTCTCAGTTGACCTTTTTCTTCAAACATCCAGCTGACGCAACCGGTCTCACCCATGTTGCCACCATTCTTAGAAAAAATATGGCGGACCTCACCAGCCGAACGGTTGCGATTGTCCGTTAGAATATCAATCATTACGGCTACACCGCCAGGACCGTACCCCTCATAACGCAGTTCTTCATAAGCTGCGCCTTCTAGGCCGCCGATCCCTTTCAGAATTGCTCGTTGGATATTTTCATTGGGCACATTTTCCGCTTTAGCGTTTTCAATGGCAATTTTTAATCGAAAGTTGTTAACGTCTCCCCCACATGCCCGGGAGGCAACGACTAACTCCCGACCCAGTTTGGTAAACATTTTCCCTTTATGGGCATCTGCCTTGCCTTTTTTATGTTTAATGTTTGCCCACTTTGAATGTCCCGACATGACAAACTCCTCCTTGTGCTAATTGACTATTAAACAGTTTAGCATAGGGTAAATTCCCTTGTAAAGAAATATATAGAAAAACTAAACTCTTAATGGAGTTACTATCTCCACTAAAAGTTTAGTTTGGAAACTTATTCAAAGCTTTCTGGGGCATCGAACCCACGAACATCGAATCAGCTTTGGCTGGTAAAAAGTTCAGTGCTCAAGTAACGCTCCCCTGTATCGGGAGCAATGACAACAACGTTTTTGCCCTCTCCCAAGGTCGCGGCTACCTGAAGTGCCGCACTTACAGCAGCCCCAGAAGAAATACCTACCAAAAGTCCTTCTTCACGTGCTAGACGCCGCGTTGTGTCAAAAGCATCCTCATTACTTACTTGAATGAGTTGATCCATAACTGTTTGGTTTAAAACTGCAGGGACAAACCCAGCGCCAATCCCTTGGATTTTATGCGACCCTGGTTTGCCACCAGAGATGACCGGCGACGAGGCAGGCTCAACCCCAATGATCTTTACTTCCGGCAGACGGGCTTTCAAAATCTCACCCACCCCCGTTATTGTCCCTCCAGTACCAATTCCGGCGACAAAAGCATCAATACCGCTCAACTGATCAAGAAGTTCTAAGGCGGTGCTCTGTCGATGTGCTTCTGGGTTAGCAGGATTTTCAAATTGCTGAGGCATAAAATAATCTGGGTTTTCGCGGAGCAAACGTTTTGCCTCTTCAATCGCGCCGTTCATTCCTGCTGCTCCAGGCGTTAACACAAATTCAGCGCCATAGGCGGCCATTAGCATCCGCCGCTCAACGCTCATCGTATCCGGCAGAACGACAATTAAACGATAACCTCGAGCGGCTGCAATCATCGCCAGCCCTATACCCGTGTTCCCACTTGTCGGCTCAACAATAGTCCCCCCCGGTTGCAGAACCCCTCGTTCCTCAGCATCCCGTATCATCCCCAAGGCTATCCGATCTTTGATACTTCCGCCTGGATTGAAAGCTTCAGCCTTGACATAAACATTAGCCATGCCAGGCTTCACCACTCGCTGTAGACGGATCAAAGGGGTCTGCCCTATCAAATCCGCAATAGAATCAACAACTCTCATGTTCAATTCCCCCAATTCATATCAAATTAGTATGGATTAATAGTAACAACTATTAATCCATTTGTCAAATAGAACTATTAGCCCTTGAGTCGTTCCTCCACTTCAGTAACTAAAGCTTCAATCTGGTGGGGTAAAGGGATTCGGACAACTCCTATGAGTTGAATATTCCCACGTTGGATTGGGAGCAGCAATTTGTCTGCCCTACTGGCAGAAATAGCCGTAGCCATAGCCGGAGTAATTTCTCCCAATAGACCATAAACCATCATTACCGCAATCGATCCGACAATAATGTCGACACGATCAGAATTAAAACAAATCGCCGATTCCCCCGAAGCACCCTCTGTAGCCCCTGCACGCAACATTGCTCCGGTAGCAAGGGCATTCGTTCCCAGAGCAAGAATATCCAACTCGGGCATTCGTTTACGTAACTGCTCAACAATATGTTTGCCAATACCGCCGCCCTGCCCATCAATGACTGCTATCCGCATAATACCCTCTTCCTTCCTTCTCAACATATCCGGGGAAGATGCTCACCTTCAAGCATGCCAACAATACGTTTTCCCCCCAGAGGGGTTTCTAACAAGACGAGTCCTGGCTTTTCCTCATGAACTTGCCCGATGCGTGCCGCATAGCGTCCCAGGGGGTGGGCCTGTATTCTTTGCAGAACATCGTCCGCGACTTCTGGGGCAACAATTACCAAGGCTTTCCCCTCATTCGCTAAATAAAGGGGCTCTAAGCCTAACATTTCGCATGCCCCTTCAACACTCGGAGAAAGTGGCAATAGTTTTTCATTTAAGAGAATGCTTACTCCAGCTTGCCCGGCCAATTCATTAAGCGTCGTCGCCACGCCACCACGGGTAGGGTCTCTCATACATTTAACTCCTGGCAAATAAAAGGCATCAATAAGTCCATTTAAGGGCGCGCAGTCACTAACCACTGGGGTTTGAAATTCAAGTCCTTCTCGCTCAGACAAAATTGCAATCCCATGATCTCCAATCGTCCCAGTAATCAGAATTTCGTCGCCGGGCCGAATTTGTTCTGGGCCGACTAAACGATTGGTAATATACCCGATCCCCGTTGTGTTTATGAAAATTTTATCTACGCTTCCGCGTTCGACAACTTTCGTATCCCCACATACGATGGAGACACCTGCTTCCGATGCTGTTTCGGCGACACTCTCAATGATCCGCTCTAAGTCAGCCAAGGGCAAGCCTTCTTCTAAAATAAGCGCCAGCGTTAAAAACTTAGGCGTCGCTCCACTCACTGCTAGGTCATTGATGGTACCACATACGGCAAGTTTACCGATATTTCCGCCGCGGAAAAACAAGGGTGAAACCACGAAAGAGTCAGTGGTTACTGCAATTTGCTCTCGTCCCGGTAATATGCTCGCATCATTCATCTGATCTAGGTAGGGATTGCCTAAATACTTCTGGAAAAGGGTACGAATTAATTCATGACTTAAACGTCCACCACTTCCATGAGCCATCATAATACGTTCCATTAATCCCCACTCCTTTGTGCGTATCGGTAATAAGCGGCACATGACCCTTCTGAAGACACCATACAAGGTCCAACAGGTTTCATAGGTGTACAAAAACGGGCAAACAAAGAACATTGGGTTGGATAAATTCGACCTTTCAAGACATCCCCGCAACGGCAACCGGGGGTTTCCTCGGAATGAAAAATCGGCAACGAGAATTTCTTGGCCGCATCCCATAAGCTGTATTGTTCTCGAATACCCAAGCCACTTTGGGGAATTAATCCTATACCCCTCCAGGATGCCTCAACCGGCTCAAAGACTTGTTCGATGAACATTCTGGCTCGAGGGTTCCCTTCTGGTTTGGCGACCCGTTTATATTGGATTTCAATTTCTGAACGCCCTTCCTCACGCTGACGAAGAAGCATAACAATGGCTTCTAATATATCAAGGGCTTCAAATCCGGTCACAACGCCAGGTTTGCCATAATCCTTAGCCATAAAACAAATGGGTTCTATGCCGATAATCGAGCAGACATGCCCTGGATCAAGGAAAGCATCAACAACCAATTCAGCGTCTTCAGCTAACAGTCTTAACACTGGCGGAACGACCTTGTGCATAGATAGCACGCTATAATTTTTTATTCCTTCATGTTTTGCTGTTTCTAAACTTACGGCTACAGTAGGAACTGTCGTCTCGAACCCAATTCCCAGAAAGACTACCTCTTTATCCCGGTTTTTTCGGGCTAACTCTAAAGCATCTTGGGTCGAATAAACAATTCGAACATCTGCCCCTTCTGCTCTTAAAACTTGCAAGTTTTTCTCTGTCCCCGGCACCCGAATCATGTCTCCGAACGTAGCCGTAATCACGTTTGGTTGGGCAGCTAAATAAAGGTAGCGATCAATATCACTGCTATCAGTCACACAAACTGGACAACCTGGTCCTGATATTAAGCGAACCGTCTCCGGCAACAACTCTCGAAGCGCATTTTTAGCGATGGCTACGGTATGTGTTCCACACACCTCCATAATTGTAAACGTACTTTGGGCTAAGGCCTGGATTTCCGCAAGATAGTCAGCCGCCTTAGTCAAAAGCTCCTTACTCTTCTTCATAGGCATTGGCTACCTCCAACAAAAGCTCTTCAGTCTCTTTTGCGCTCTCATCGTCGATGATTCCAATGGCAAAGCCCGCGTGAACCAAAACATATTCACCGATTTTGACCTCAGGAACCAAGTCAATACTGACAACCCGTTCATTCCCCATCATATCCACTTTGGCAATCGAACCATCCATCGAAACAACTTTAGCAGGAATAGCTAAACACATTTACAACACCTCATTTGCAATTAATAGTTGTCCGAAGGCAAGCCCGCCGTCTCCGGGAGGGAGCACTTTAGAGCGCAAGACTTCAATTTTGTGTTCTCGACAAAGATTAAGGATGATTTCTGTCAAAAGTTTATTTTGGAAGACCCCTCCGCTCAAAACCAAAGGATCTGCCGCTACTCTTAATTGTAACACAAGATCTACGATAGCCTGAGCAATGGTTCGGTGAAAACGATACGCGATTTCTCCCCGACTCACGCCAAGAATAATGTCCTGGACGAGTCCTTCAAAGAGCGGTTTTACCCCAAGGATGTATACCGCTCGTTCTATTCTAACCTCATAAGGATATAGTAATCGTAACTTATCTACCTTATGCTCTGCAACTTCAGCACTTCGTTTCTGCCAAAAGCTCGTTGCCAGACTTTCCAACTCGATAGCCGCTTGTCCTTCGTAGGTTACCTTTGTACAAACACCAAGCAACCCGCTCACTGCGTCAAAGAGCCTCCCTGCACTCGATGTTTGGAAGATTTGAACCCCTGTTTCAAGTTGGCGATCTAAGATTTGACGTTCATTGACCGAAAGTGTTGTCCAAAAAGGTTCCGTCTTTTGCCAAGTCTCACTGGTAAGAAGCGTTTTAAGATAAGCATAAGCGATACGCAAAGGACGTTTTGCAGCCGCATCGCCCGATGGAAGTGGCAAATACTCCAGATGTGCCTTGCGTTCATATCCTGAAGCATTACCGTATATAAATTCAAATCCCCAAATGCACTGATCTTCTCCGAGGCCAGTCCCATCACAGATAACCCCCAGAGTCGGGTCTGAGCGATCCCATTCTCCCAACACGCTGACTAAATGCGCATGATGATGCTGCACTGAAAGTTTCGACCAAGGCCGTTCCAGGGCAAATCGGGTCAGCTGGTAGTTCGGATGTTTATCGTAAGCAATCGCCAACGGCGAAATATTGACAACTCGCTGAAAGGATTTAAGTTCCTGGTGAAACCGTTGGAGATTTTCATAGCCTTGCATATCTCCAAGGTACTGACTTACAAAAGCCCGCTGGCCGGAGGCGAGGCAAAAAGCATTTTTTAGATCTCCACCTACACCTAGTAATGGGGTCTTGACATGAATTGATGACATCAAAATCGGTAAAGGGACCTGACCGCGAGCCCGCCTCAAAAAAACTGCTTCATCTCCGATAACTTGAACAACCGAGTCATCACAGGGATGATAAATATCCCGGTTATGCATCAAAAAATAATCGGCTATTCCCTGTAATTCTTCGAAGGCCTCATCATTGGTATAAACAAGAGGGCGGCCGCTGAGATTGGCACTCGTCATGACTAGCAAATCATACGGTCCTTCAAACAAAAGATGATGAAGGGGAGTATAAGGAAGCATGATTCCTAACGTATGAATTCCCGGCGTTATGTCCTCTGGTAAAGAATCAGTTAGTCCAACCTTACGTTCAAGTACAACGATAGGAGCGGCTGAACTTCGTAACAGTTCCTCCTCCTTGGGGGAAATAACAACTTCTTTTCGCGCTCGTGCTACCGTCCGAACCATTACTGCAAAAGGCTTGGCTCCTCGTTCTTTTCGCTCACGCAGGCGCCGTACTGCTTGCACATTTTGAGCATCACAAACAAGATGGAAACCACCTAATCCTTTTACTGCAATAATCTTACCTTGGGACAGTTGATCTACGCCAATGCCAGGGAGCACGCGACCCACATCATTTCTGAGTTCGACCATCGGCCCACACTCTTTACAGGCCACTGGTTGAGCATGGAAACGCCGATCTCTTGGATTTCTATACTCAACTGCACAGCCTTTGCACATTGGGAACCCTGACATGGTCGTTTGTGCCCGATCATAAGGTACATCACGGATAATCGTATAGCGAGGGCCACAATTCGTGCAATTTGTGAAAGGATATCGGTAATGCCGATCCTCAGGATCGGCCACTTCTTTAAGACAATCTCCACACGTTGCTACGTCGGGCGAAATTAAGACATCTACTTCTTGCCCCGCCTCACTCTCAACAATTTCAAACGTCGCATAATTTTCCAACTCAGCCCCAACGGATTGCGCTGTCACAATTTTAGCCAAAGGCGGGGCCTCTTCTAGCAAACGATGATAAAACAACTCCAGCTTAGCACCTTCTGCATGTATCGTCACACCATGGCTTGAGTTATTCACCCACCCTTTAATACCTAGTTCTTCTGCGAGCTTGAAAACAAACGGCCGAAACCCCACCCCTTGAACAATCCCATTAAAGTAAATAGTCTTTGCTTCAAGATTCATATGATACAACAACCAGCTTTCAATAGCTTTCTTGATTCTTCCTGTTCTAAGACGCTGCTTCTATAAAATGAGCGTTCAATTCATGACAGAAATCCTATTAACTTCCTTATATTGTACACGCCAATCTCTATTTTCTTCAAGAGGATGATAAGACTATTAAATTTCGACAAATTCAGAGGAATTAATAAATAGATTTTAAATAATAATTAAAATTTTTAGATTCTTCTAAAATATAAGGAGGAATAGAATAGTTCGAGTCGAATACATATTCTAGGTATAAATATTTCTGATTACAAGAGATGAGCATATTACAGGAGGTGTTCTGAAAATTATGGGAAATTTTGATTTGCTCAAAGCAAAAGGTGTTTCTCGGCGAGATTTTATGAAGTTAGTAGCTGCAACGACCGCGGCACTTGGCTTACCTGAACTTTTTGTTCCCCAAGCAGCCTCGGCTCTAGAACAAGCTCTTAAGAAGCCACCTGTTATATGGTTGGAAGGTATGGACTGTACAGGATGTACTGAGTCAGCCATAGCCACCTTAAACCCTTCGCCCGCTGAACTCGTTCTAGACATGCTCTCAATTCGCTATCATGAAACGATCATGGCCGGGTCCGGTCAAACATCCGAGGAAGCCTACCAATCAGCTCTGAAAGAAAACTTCGTTCTCATCGTAGAGGGTGCTTGCCCAGCTAAAGAGGAGTATGACCGTTTCTGTATGGTTGGAGGGAAGCCATTCCGCACAACCCTCATTGAAGCTGCCCGCAAAGCTCAGGCGATTATCGCCATAGGTAGTTGCGCATCCGAAGGGGCTGGTATTCCGGGCGCTTGTGCTTCTGGTGCCGTTGGGGTAGGAGAAATCCTTAGAACTGCCGGAATTTCCACACCGCTTATCAATCTTCCTTGTTGCCCCGTTAAACCCACAACCTTAATTGGTACTATCGTCTATTATTTAACTTATCATAAAGCTCCTCCCCTTGATTCGCAAAATCGACCTCTAGCATTCTATGGCACATTATTACACGATAACTGCCCACGCCGCGGCCATTTTGAAAATGGCGAATTTCTCACAGATTGGAACGATCCTCTCCAGAAGCAGTATTGTCTTATGTTAAAAGGCTGCAAAGGCCCGCAAACCTACACAGACTGTGCTCAAGTATGGTGGAATGATAACGCTAACTTCTGTATTAACGCCGGATCACCTTGTTCTGGGTGTTCAGAGAAAAGCTTTTATAAAGAATTTAGCCCTTTATATGCAAAACAAGAAATGTTTAAGCTACCGGGCATCGGCCAGATTAATGCCGATACCGTCGGGGCCGTTATCGGAGGAGCAGCAGCAGTTGGCCTTGGTGCCCACTTGATTGCAACTGCAGCCAGCGGCAGATTGAGCAGTAAGGATCATGATCGTAAGGAGGATATGTAGATGGCGAAAGTAGTTGTTGATCCTTTAACACGCATTGAAGGGCATTTAAGGATTGAAGTTGAAGTCGAGAATGGTAAAGTTGTTGAAGCACATGTCATCGGGACCATGTACCGTGGGATTGAAGCTATGCTGCGCGGTCGCGATCCTCGGGATGCTACGTATGTTACAGAACGTGTCTGCGGAGTTTGCGCAGGTTCTCATGGTTGGGCATCCTCAATGGCCCTAGACAAAGCTTTTGGGGCGAACGTTCCTGCTGGTGGTCGGATTATCCGCAACTTGATCATTGGGGCTATGTTTTTACATGACCATCCGCTGCATTTCTATCATCTAAGTGCACTAGACTACTTAGATGTCATGGCTGTCGCCAAGTATCAAGGAAAAGACCCTGGACTTCTGGCTGTTAAAGATAAAATTGTGAAGCTCGTTGTCGCCGGAGATACTGCTCCTTTAACCCCTCGCTACAAACCGGATGCCTTCAGTGTCAATGATCCAGAGTTAGTGACAATGGCCGTCGCCCACTACCTTAAAGCTTTGGAAATGCAAGCAAAGGCCAAGAAAATGTCCGCTTTGTTTGCCGGAAAACAGCCCCACCAATCTTCCATAGTTGTTGGTGGTGTTACTATGCTTCCCAATATTGAAGTAATTGAACAATTCCGCTCGATGCTTTCTGAGCAGCTTGATTTTATTGAAAAGATCTATCTCCAAGATGTTTTAACCTTCGGTACTGGTCCGTTGCTCCCCTTGGCTCAAGCAGGAGTTGGTGGCGGGGCTCTCAACTACATGTCTTATGGCGGTTTCGCCCGAGATAATGAGAGTAAAGATTTATTCTTCAAAGCGGGTTTGATCATGAATGGGGATCTAAGCAATATCTTACCTGTGGATGAAAAGAAAATTACGGAGGATGTTCAATATTCTTGGTATAAAGCCAGCGCAAATGGTAAAACACCCTATACTGAGGATACAATACCCGATCTCGATAAGAAGGGTGCCTACACCTTTGTTAAAGCTCCTCGCTATGATGATAAACCTATCGAAGTTGGGCCTCTCGCCCGGATGCTTGTCATGCAACCAAAAGGTCTTCTGGACATTATCGCCAAAAATAATATCAAACCAGGTGCTGTCGCCCGTCATGCAGCCCGTGCTTATGAAACTCTCCTTCTGGTCAAGGATATGTTCACTTGGTTAGATGCTTTAGAGAAAGAAATGGGATCCAAGGATTTCCGCATTCATGATACCGAGCACTGGGAAGCTCCGGCAACTGGGCAAGGGGCAGGCATGACCGAAGTACCCCGCGGCTCACTTGGCCACTTTGTCAAGGTCGCCGATCATAAGATTGAGAACTATCAAATGGTTGTTCCGACTACCTGGAATTTCTCACCCCGTGATGACAATGGAGTACGTGGCCCGGTTGAACAAGCTTTAATCGGCGTCCCAGTTCCCGACCTCGAAAACCCGGTCAATATCGTACGAGTAGTTCGTTCCTATGACCCATGCCTAGCATGTGCAATTCACCTCATCGATCCAGTAACCAACGACATTAAAAAATTCCGGATTGGCTGGTAGAAAAGGAGGAAAGGACATGGTTGACCCACTTGACCACCCATTATTCCAGCGTGTAAGCCACTGGATAAATCTAATTAATTTTCTGATGTTAGGCCTCACGGGTTGGTTTATACACTCCCCTTATCCTGGAATGCCCATGAATCTAGTCCGCAACTTACACTTTATCTTTATGTATTCTTTAATTATTAATGGAATTGTACGTTTCTACTATTCCTTTTTTGGAAAGCATAAGGATTATGGTCATATTTTACTCAATACCCAAGATCTTAAAACTATCTGGCCTCAAATTAAGTATTATCTGTTCATCGGCAAACACCCAAAAGTAGGGAAGTATAATCCTCTTCAGAAAATGGCCTATATCGCTCTGCCAATAATGGCTGTCGCCCAAGCAATTACTGGAGCCATACTCTACAAGCCGGAACAGCTGGCAAATCTCGCAGGCTATTTTGGCGGTTTAGCTGCTGTTCGTGGACTTCACTACGTCTTTATGTGGTTATTTATAGCAGTCGTTGGCATTCATATTTATCTTGTCTTTACAGCAGCCTATGAACAGTTTCTATTCATGTTCTTTGGCAAAATGAGAAATGAGAAGGGAATCTAATCATGCATTCACCAAAAATTATGGTGATGGGGGTAGGCAACATCCTCTTATCCGATGAAGGTTTAGGCGTCCGTTTTTTGGACGAGATGGCTAAAATGCCACTTCCTGATAACGTGGAGCTCCTTGAAGGGGGCACAGCCGGACTTGAACTGGTTCACCTCATACAAGAAGTCGATTTTCTAATTATTATTGATGCCATAGACGCCAAAGATGAACCCGGGGCATTATTTCGCTTCACACCGGAAGATATTCAGATCTTCCCGGAAAAGTTCGAGGTTTCATTTCATCAAATCGGGATCATTGAGGTGCTTGCCATGGCTAATGTATTGGGGCAAGCTCCTCAAACTTTAATTTTTGGCCTTCAACCCAAAAGTTTGGAATGGGGAATGGACATCAGCCCAGAGATCCAAGCGCTCTTTCCCCGTCTTAGAGAATTCGTTCTCCAAGAAATTGACTCCATTCAGCATGAAGGGAAATTTGCTTCGACCTTGACGACTTGATGAGTCTAAAAACGTACCCCTCATGGAAAATCAGAATAAAACAGACTTATAAGGTTCATATAACGAATGCACCTTATAAGTCTGTTTTATTTACTTCAGCCTTTCTTTTCCTAGCTAAAAGTTTCTGACGATATTTAGATATCAATCATGGTATTTACATAATAGATAAAGTTTTCGGGCACGATGCGTCGTGCCCCTTTGTATAGAAATTACGCTATGTTTTGCTGATAGACCTTGACTTCTTGCTTTAACCAGCTTGTCCAAGCTATAAGACCATTCCCTGAGCGACAAGATACCTCGAAGATCTTAATTTCAGGATTAATGCTCAGGATATCTTGTTTCATAGTCTCCATATTCACATCAGTTAACTGCTCAAGGTCCATTTTATTGAGAACAACTGCTTTGGCATTGCGGAAGATCACAGGGTACTTTGATGGCTTGTCATCTCCTTCGACGATACTTAAAACAATGACCTTAAACGCTTCCCCTAGATCAAAATCAGCTGGACAAACTAGATTTCCGACATTTTCAATAATCATGAGATCCGTTGCCTGCCAATCAAATTCCGGCAAAACTTTATTAACCATCTTACTATCAAGATGGCAACCTCCGCCAGTATTAATTTGAATGACTGGAATCTCGTGAATGGCGATGCGATCAGCATCTTTACTGGTAAAGATATCTCCCTCGATAACCCCCACATGGAGATCCAAGGTTAAATGAGGCAACGTCTTTTCCAACAGCGTCGTTTTCCCTGCTCCTGGCGAGCCTATGACATTAATGGCTAAACAATTATTCTTGCGGAAGTGGGTACGGTTTACTTCAGCCTGCATATCATTAGCACTAAGTAAATTTGCCATCACTTCAATTTCACGGCGAGTATGATCCATCTATTCAACCTCCAGACTTTCAAGTAAAAGTTCCTCTCCCTGAATCACTTCAATGCCCGTATTTTGACAATTTGGACAAAGAAAAAACATAGTTTTTACGGCAAACAAATGTTGACAATTCCTGCATCGAGCGCGTATAGGAACACGCTCTATAATTAGCTCTGCCCCCTCACATATGGTATCCTTGCTATATGCTTCAAACGCCATGTCCAAAGCATCTGGTTCTGCATTCGTAAGCTCTCCAACTTTTAGTTTAACCTGAAGTACGCGCTTAACTTCATGTAAAGAAAGGGTCTGTTCGATGACCTCAAATACTCCCCCCATTAAAGACATCTCGTGCAAATCATCACCCCTTCGTATTATGAAGTAACTATCCCAATTCTAAGTGTCCTGTTCCTGTTGTACTTCTCGGTCATAGGTGAACTTCTGAGCATTTGAGCGGATACATTGATACTATGTCTAAATTCGACAGGAGAAGCAAATATCCCTTTGTGAGGTGGAGGTCAAACTCTTCCAAGTGCAGGCACTCTTTGAACCCCACATTATAAATTCTTGGCACTCAACACCAAATCTACTGTATCCTTTCCTTGGTATTCTTTACTTAAAATCTGTATAATTATGTGTATTATAAACGTGTATAGAGTCGACCGAGATGGATAATATAATAATGAGTTCACTAAAACAACTGAAAAAGGAGGATGGTTAAATGAGCCGTAATACACCTGAAGTTCCTGAATCCGAAGGACAGTTGGATAAACTAAAGTGGGAAGTAGCTGAAGAACTTCATTTAGATGATGATATTCAAGAAAAAGGGTTCGCAAATATGACTACCCGTGAAGTAGGTCAAATCGGCGGAAACATGGTCAAAAAGATGGTTACTTTTGCTGAAAAAGAAATGGCAGAACAGGGTGCCGATATAATGGACTAACTATTATAGAAAACTGTCGTCCAGCACAATACTATTTTTTACAAATATGAGTTTATTCCATCCAAACTTATATTCACTCAAAACCTATTTTTCTAATATGCCCACAACGGGACGATCGTACACAAACGTTCGTTCCGTTTCTTATTTGTATGAATAATAGTTTGTTTGTTATTTTTGTTGTTTTTTGATTTTTGTTTTCTTGTTTTTTTGTTTTCTTTCTTGTTTATTCTATCTCTTTCATATCATATCTTTACTAGTTTTTTCTCTTGGCCACTTATTTACCAAAAATAAAGAGCGGGCACTCTATTTAAAGAAATAGACACCCGCTCAGATACCTATAGCTTTACTATAGAATATCCCCAGTATAACTGACTACGGCCTTACAATTTTATTCTTCTACATAGGGAATCGTTAGGGGACCAAGTGGTAATACTGCAATACTCATCTTCTCGCCATATTTATCTGTAAGTTCTCTCAAGGTTTGTTCAATACTCTTAATCGGTGTCAGTTTGGCTATTTTAACAGACTCATCCGGCAACGTTGAAAAGATATGGACATCCGCCCATTCCTGAATCATTGCCAGTCTTTGAGCTTCCCATTGGTCAAACATTTGAAAAGATGGTTCATTAATCATTTCTAAGAGTTCGCTTGGCGTGTCACGCATGTCTAAGATCTTAACAAAATTGCCATGCTCAGGCATACCCTCGATACATTCTGCTGCACAAATAATAGTCCCCCCCTGTTTGACAATCTTTTGAGCAGCATTCATACCTTTTACAGCTTGATATAAGTTTTGATCAAGCGGATAGCCAGAATTCGTCGTAATAACGACATCAAAGCGTTGATCGCACTTAATCATAGCATGTTCTTTAACATAAGCACACCCTGTTGCATGAGCTGCAGCTAACTCGCCCGCAAATACATTCGTAATCTCTTTTTTGCCATTCAGAGCAACATTTAAAAGGAAATCCGGTTTGCAGAAGGTGTTAACTTCTCTAGTCATCTCTTGGAGGGGATTATTCTCCAAGACCCCCCAAGTAGCCATTGGATGCCCAATCATCTTGGCGTTATGAAATGTAAGAATGGTTTCAATACCCGCAATCCCTGGCATAATCCCCTTTGGCCCTCCAGAAAATCCCGCAAAAAAATGAGGTTCAATGAATCCTGTGACAATTCTAAAGTCAGCTTCAACATATTCTTTGTTAAGGTATACCTCGCAGCCGAAACGGCTTGTTCCGAGATGCGTTAGCTCAGACTTATCGTGACAGTGATGATTGATAATTCGAACGGTATCTACAACCGTTTCCCCTAACATCTCAACAAATTCTTCTCTCGTTTGGTCACGATGGGTAGCTGTCCCGTTAATGATCGTAACATTCTCTAAAGGGACATGAGGAAGTTCCTCAAGTATCCAGGGAATCAATTTATGATTTGGCGTCGGTCTGGTAATATCACTAATCACAATGACAACACGATCACTGGATTTGACCATTTCTTTTAAGGATTTGGTGCCGATAGGGTTGCGCAGAGCATTCAATACAACTTCATGATCATCCTCTGGTGGCTGCTGGTGGGTTGGTTCAATAATTTTCGAATTTTCAGGAACGTTAACCTTCAATCCATTTTTTCCATAAGCCAAACTAACTTCCATTGTGACATCTCCTTAATCATTATTTATTATAAGTAAAGATTCTTCCCAATTAACAAAGTTTTTATAGTTTTTTAGTTTTTCTAAAACACACTTGGAAAAATTTGTATTAGGGGTCATAAATTAGCAGCCAAAGTTTGTAATTCACGACTCACTTGTTGTACCCCGTCAACCAAAATAGCTATTTCCTGATTGGCCTGCGCCTGCTCTAGAGTAACTGCACGGTTACGTTGAGAGCTCTCCGTAATTTTACTGATTATGACTCGAAATTGCTGCAAAATCCCACTTATCTCATTGGCTGAGCGATTACTCTCTTCCGCCAATTTGCGTACTTCTCCTGCGACCACCGAAAAACCACGACCTTGTTCCCCTGATCGGGCAGCTTCGATTGCGGCATTCAATCCCAACAGATTAGTTTGTTTAGCAACTTTTCGTATAAGCTCTAATATACTCGAAGTATACTGAAGATGATTGTTTCCTTCCTGAGCTTCCTCTGCGATCGAATTGCTAATAGAAACCACCTCTTGGGCAGAAGCAGCAGTTTGTTGCACTGCACTAACCGCTTGTTCCAGCGAAGTGCTTAGTATATCGACCTGCTTGCGAATGACAACTTTCAATTCTTCATCCCTTAACATCATAACGACCATGCCAGCTGCGATCTTCGCAACTGGCTTAACAATTGCCAACGGTCCCGCGATTCCAAATGTACCAATCTTTATGCCGTCCGCTTTAATTGCTAAACTAATCCCTTCCTTAAGTCGACCCCCGGATGCTTCAGCGTCTGAATCTGTAACAATAGCAGAATCACTAGTAGTCGCTAATATTTGTTTGCTCCCATTATGCTGCATACCTATTCTCGTTCGGGCAGAATCAGCAATAATCGTCCCGGTCCCATCGCAGACAATAACAGCATAGCCACATTGTCCATTAATAAATTCTACTATTTTTTGAGCAATATTTTCACTAAGCTTCCACACCATACTCTGGCTCTCCATTTCAAGTAAGCTGTCTCCTCATATCATACCATATCGTCTGATGGTCTGACCAGTTACATTATAGGTTTACAGGAGGAAAATACCAAAATATTTAGTTTTTTTTATGATCGTCCCAATTCCTTTGAATTGTAGTAATATCCTCTGAGCTGCAGGATGTATATGGATGTTGTCAACAATCAATTCACAATATACTTCCGAACTACACATCGCTGCCCCAACAATTCCCGGCTCCCGATGGTTTAGAGTGGTTATTGCATTAAAAGTATGGGTAATGCTTCGTGCACCGTTTTTATTGCATCTTCATAGGTTCCGCAGCTATGCCCTAGAGAGATAACGATGTCGCTAGCTATCCACACATTTTCTTATGAAACACTCTGCATTTTCAAGCTCTGGAGCTATTGTGACCACCTTAATAAGCTTCTTATAATTTCTCAACAGCTCAAAATCTGGATGCCCCCCAAGTGTTCTCTGCCCCGTACGTCTCAACTTCCGTGTTCAGTATACGAAAAGCACGATAGTCTCCAGTAACGATAGTGTCCGGTGGACACTATCGCCGAAAGCGCATAACCTTTCACGCATACTATTGCGCTGAAGGATTAGCATCGCCGAACCACCACTCTAAAGGAACGCTTTGAGGCGAAGGGAGCTTTTCGCCACACGGCGTCCCCAGACGCATACTCCAGCCGTGTGAAGTCGACGAGTCTTTCGCCACATTGCGACTCGTCACGCAAACTCCAGCAAAGTGACGATAAGTGGACGAGCTTATCGCCACACTGCATCCCGAAACAAATTCTCCTGCAGTGTGGATCCCAAACGGGTGGAACCACGGCCCATTCGTTCCATTCATTGCATAAATCTTACTTTCATGAACACAGAAAAGACTACCTCGTTAGAGATAGTCTTTTCGCTTGTTACCTGGCGATACGAAAGGCGGACGAGCTTTTCGCCACACTGCATCCCGAAACGCATACTCCAGCAGTGTGACGAAAGTCGGACGAGACTTTCGCCACATTGCGACTCGTAACGCAAACTCCAGCAATGTGGATCCCGAACGGGTGGAACCCCA
>NZ_MASS01000013.1 GCF_001707885.1 Desulfosporosinus cupriresistens
CGATTTGCCAGTTCGGTGATCGTTACCTTTCTTCTCTTAAAGAAACTTTCCGAAAGCGCGCAAAATCAGAAAGCATGTGACATTCCTTAACATTTTTTATTGCACCCGCACCAACACAATCCGTCTGGATTCAAGCTGATTTCAAGCTGATTTCAAGCTAATCAGCATCCACAATTAATTGCCCTCCTATCATTTACCCGGTCTTGCGAGTATGCGGGTTTCCAGCCAAAATTTATGGCTAAATAACCAAATTGCAACCTGAATGAACGCTTCCCTTACTTTTTCGTTTCTATAAACTCTGTAGGATCAAGTAGTATAACATAGGTTCTCGGGAAGGTAAATTTTACTATAGTTCTTGGGATATTATAAATAATCATCAAAGCTCTCAAAAGAAATCTTACGGCTCTCAACTTGGTTTCGGTCAATTTTGTAACAACCGTTTATGGGCTGTAATGTGTTAAAGAACCTTGGTCCTAGTATGAAAATTTCTTCTGCGCCAGAATTAATGAGAAGAATAGTGGCTTTAGCATAGCTTTTTAACTCTTTCAGAACGGAATATGATAATGTCCAACCGATACGGCAATCTCCCGAATACTGAAGGACATAAAAAACTTCCCCGCGATTGGTTTCAATAACCGTTTTAGAACCTTCAAGATAAACTGGCTCCAAATTATTGTCCCTAAGTAAAGCAAAGATTTCTTCACGATCCAGCATAAATAACATCGTTCTTTCCTCCCCTATAATTTGATTTCGCAACTTGAGTTTGTGCCTTTAATTATAGGGAAAACAGAAAAACATTGCTATTTGCAAGTTGATAAGCTAGAGCTAGGGGATCCTAAAATAAAAATGGAAGATACATTATATTTTGTGGGAGATCATTATCAATTAAAATAACACCCATTACCCATTTATTGATTAGTATAAAAACAGGTGATAATACCCCAAATTCGTTCATAATTTGACCACAAAGTTCAACAAGCCTAAATTTAGCTCAAAACGACCAAAAATGGCACATTCTAAAAAACCCTTAACGAATTGGGTAAAAATATCGTTAAAACGTTAATTATTTACGTTTATTGACAAAAACTTTTTATACCATTAATTGAATGACCGCAGAAAAGGTATACCCCACTCTACCCCTTATGTACACGGAAACATATCCATTTTCATCGAAACCACAGCATATAGTGTTGATATGACTGGGTTAACACATTATATTGTGGTGTGTTTTCTATTGAGGAGAACTACCGTCTCCCGTGCAGCGTTTATTGCTATGAAGTAACACCAACGTGCCTCGAGGAGCCTACAATAACTATGTAATTACAGCAAGGTATATTTAGCTTCTCCTCAGCGATAAGGCTTTTTATTTTCTGTAAGCCCTACCAGATAGTCAACGCTGGTTTTATAAAACTGGGCAAGTTTAATCATAATATTCAGCGGAACATCACGCTCTCCTCGCTCATACTTGGAGTATAAAGATTGGTCGCACATCAAGTATTGCGCAACTTGCTGTTGGGTTAAGTCATGATCTTCTCGAACATCACGTATTCTTAATCGCATTATCATCACCAAAGCAAGTATATCTTAGGACGATTAGTCCTATTGACATATTGGACTATTTGTCCTAAGATTATTCCAACAAAGCCTGATGTTGGAGGAGATGTTTTGTATACGATCGGCATTTGCGATGACAGGCCATTGTGCCGTCTCTTATTGGAATCATTAATACATCTATTTGAAGAAAAAAAAGACGTTTTATTTAATATTTGCGAATACAGTAGCGGCGAGGAGCTTCTCGAAGAAATTGAGAAGCAAGGCTTGGTTTTTGACCTCCTTTTTCTTGATAACAGTATGAAAAAGCTGACCGGTCTTGAAACCGCCAGACAAATACGGCAATCCAAGTCCATGTCAGCGTGTAGTATAGTATTTGTGACATCAGCAGATGATCACGACCAATTCATGCAGGTCCGGCCTTTACAAATTGTATGCAAGCCCTGTACTCAAGGACATATTGAAGCTATTCTAGAGAAGGTTCTGACCGATCTCTAATTGGGGATAATCAGAACATGCACTTCATTCATCGGCTTGGAAATCATCAAAGGTCATACATACTTATCCCAAAGCTGGTTCAGGCCTTGAAAATATTGCTGATATTTGGTTTCTTTCCCGGTAATTTGATTTCAAACCTGTATAGTTATTTCTCAGCCTGTTTGCTTGTGCTCTATTTTCTCAACCGTCCGATAGCATTCTCCTAATTGGTAATTGTAAACCTACACTTCGGATAATTTTTACACCCCTTAAAATCTCCATATTTACCCTTTCTGGTAACTAACTCCCCACCACATTTGGGACAACTATTAGCGCTTATTTGGTTCGCCGCTTCAGCTTTCTTTTTATGTATTCCTTCGACATGCTGAGTTCTGGCTTCCTTATCTCTTACATTTAGAGCTAGTAATTTCGAATATATCTCTTCCTTTTGCTGCTCAGTAATGGTTTCCGTTGTAAACTCTTTAATCGTTTTAAGCAATTTCACTGAATATATCACCTTGGTATTTGTCTTAACCTTTAAATCAGCATCAACGGAAAAGACAATAATCGGCACGTAATTCAACTCTGGGTATTCTTGCAAATTCTGCTTCAGAGCCTGAATATGCCCATAGTTTTGTCTTATCGGATTGAAGAACTTTTCTTTACGTTTATAGATTACTTGTGTCCAAGACTCCCCGTGCTCATCTCCCAAAATCCAGCCCTTATAATTCTTTGTCTCTATTACAAAAATCCCGTAATTTGATACGACTACATGATCTATCTGGGATGTCTTCCCATCAACTCTCAACATTAGGTCATTTATAACCTTATATTTTGTTGGATCTAACCTCGTCAGAAACGCCGATATAGTCTTCTCCCCAATGATTCCTTTGATTTTGGCCTTATACAATCGATAAATAAAAACCACTAAAACCAAAAGCCACAAATACCATAGCTCCACGAAAGCCTTTATCATTTGAGTGTCTCCTCCCTCTTTTCATCTCTCGGCGTATTCAAAGCCTATAGTCTTTTTTTAAACCCTAAGCTTTTCTAAGCACGGCTAAAATCACTCTTCTTTAAGCTCTAAACCCGCTTCCTATAATACTCCTCCAGCTTCTCATCACACCGCCCAACAATCCAGTCCTTCTCCTCCAGCGTCATCCTCTTCCAAACATGCCGATTAAACTCCACATACTCAATATCCCGGCACCGGCTCATAAACCGCATATCCTCAAACCGCTTAAAGGGATTGCTAAAGATATTTCTCTCAACATCCTTTCTCGTATAACCGTCTTTGCAATACAGACTGGATTTCTTCTCAACAACCAGGCCGCTCTCTTTTCTAGCCTTATAGAAATCCATGAAGTAATTAACCATGTCCTCTACCCTAACTCTTCCCCTATCGTCAACGTGCTCAAGCATGGCCTTGATCAATACCGGCTTATAGGAGAAACTCATATCCATGGTCCTGACCATGTCCATAAACTTATCTTTCATATTGGCAGGATTGATGAGCTCCCAGCCGTACTGTTTAGCATAGCTCTCCACAGTTGCTTCCTTAAAATATTTAAAGCTCCTTCTATCCCCAAAGGGTACCTCTAAATCAGGGGTTATCTTTCCTTCCCGCAGGTACCGTTCAATGGTTTCTGTTTGCACATCAACCATCCTCACGAACTCCAGCTGTGATATCATCCCTTTCACTTCATCCTGCCAGTTAAAGAGATCAATCAGCTCATAGTCCGCTGCATTTACCGGGAAATCCAGAAAAACAGGAGGTTTTTCTCCTCTGGCGATTAAATCCCTGTCCAGCTCAAACTGTTTCCGAGAAGCAACAACGTACTCTCCCGCCCTATATTCCTTCAGGTTGAACATCCTATGCAGGGAGTAAGGCATGTTGAACAATCCGGCATTATCAATAAAATCAAAGACCATCAGGTTGTCCTTACCCGCGCACTTGCGCATCCCCCGTCCCAGTTGCTGAACATAAAGTGTCTTAGACAGAGTCGGCCTAGCCATGAACAACACTTCTGTTTTCGGACTGTCCCAACCCTCGTTTAAGAGATCACAGGCACATAAGACTTGGATATCCCCATTTTCATAACGATCTAAAATCCTCGCCCTTTCTCCTGACTTCATAGAACCGGAAACAGCCTCGCAATGAACTCCCATTTCCTTAAACAAGTCAGAAATCTCCTGAGCGTGATGTACGGAAGCACAGAACACCACGGTCTTCTTATCCCTAACATAGTTCAGATAAGTTTCTGCAATAAGCTTATTTCTCTCCGGCACAAAGAGCTTACTTTCTAAGTCCTGGGCGTAATATTTAATGCCATTGATTCTCACCGTGGAAAGATCCACATTGGTCTTAACCCGGATACACCTGATGGGAACAAGTTCCCCTAATTCCACAGCTTGCTGCAAATCCAGTTTATGGGCCACATTTTTAAAATCCTCCAGGATACTCTCGCCATCAGCTCTGTCCGGGGTAGCCGTGAGACCCAGAGTGAATTCAGGTTTGAAATAACTCAAAACCTTCCTATAAGTATCTGCCGTGCCATGATGACATTCATCGACGATGATATAGCCAAAGTCATTGGGTTTGAACCCTTCCAGATTTCTGGCCACACTCTGAATGCTGCTGCAGACAACATAAGTGTCTGCAACCTTTTCTTCAGCTACATAAAGACCTGTCTCCGCCTCGTCCCAAAGTTCTTCAAAGGTGCCTTTTGCCTGGGTGATTAGTTCTTTGGTATGAGCCAAAAACAGGGTTCGTTTCCCCAGACGTTTGGCATCACTGACGGCGGTCACAGTTTTTCCGGTTCCCGTAGCATGATAAAGCAGGGCGATACTCTCCCCATGCTCGCGCATGGTCTGAAGATTGTCTAAAGCTGCTTGCTGATGCTCCCGCAGTTCGATGACCTTGCCCTTCTGCTTAGGCAGATAATCCTCCAGCATTCTAAAAGCAGGTATTTCCCCCACAAAAATCCGCAGTTCGTCCTTAACCTTTTCCGGTTGGTGCTTCAGTTGGGTATAAACCCAGCGGTAAACCTTCCAGTTCTGATAGATCAAGCTGTTTTGCTTAGTGAGGTCATCATAATATTTATTAGAAGAAACCTTACTGGGGTTATGATAGGTTTCACCGTCAATCTCGATTGCGATTTTCAAGTCTTCACTTTCCAGTGCAAAATCAAGGGAACGTCTGTGTCCATAAATATCTGTGACCGGATACTGCAGAAAGAGATACTCCGCTTGATCCGGACCAAAGGTATCACAGAACAGCTCGACAAAGAGGTCTTCGGCGATGCTGCCCAGGCTGCCCTTCTGCTTGATCTTTTCTGACAATTTGCTTCAACCCCTCAACTGTCGCTAACCTCTTTAAGCAGGAGTTTATCCCGGAAAGCACCTTTCTCTTCGACCTTTTGCTTTCTGATCCACTCAAATTCCTGCCGGGATACCCCTTTATAATCCAAGATAGCGTAGTAGACCTTACGGACAACGTTTGACGTATAGTTACTTTTTCGCCGAACATTTATCTTTTCCTTCCACCATTCACCAAATCTTTCAAAAACTACGCAAAAGGGTGCCAGTCAGTCTTGCAAAACTGATTGGCACCCTTTCTCTTTTCAACTAATTTTGTCACTTTCTAGCGGATAAAATGGGCACTACTATGCGCTCGTGTGATTATTCAAAGAGTTGCTAAAACAGGTGACTCAATCGTCCCATAGCTATAAGGTAACTGCCGTTTGTGAGCGGTTTTGTGGTAGGCTTCTCTAATTCTTGCGATGACATCCGGTTTCGCGATACCTAAGCGAATATAGGTATCAATTTCTTGATAGGAAATCCCCATTTCGCCTTCATCAGTCTGTCCTTCCCAGAGCCCGGCTGAAGGTGCTTTCTCAATAATCTCTTTGGGGATACCGAGTTCCTTGCCCAGTTCCACGACTTCAGTTGCTGTTAAGTCAGAAATCGGACAAAAGTCAAAGGAACCATCGCCCCACTTGGTGAAATATCCCATCACAGCTTCCGAGAGATTATCGGTACCGGCCACCAAGTACCCCATTTCTTGAGCAATGGCATAAAGGGTGGTCATACGAAGGCGCGGTTTAATATTTGCCGAAGCCATCAGAGAAAGAGGTCCCCCCATTCCTTCTTTGAGGCTCTGTGACAGCGCTGAATAACCATCCTTCAGATTGACTTCGACTGTCTTAATTCCCAGTTGTTCAGCGACACGGAGCGCTGCTCCATCCCCTCACCCCTATTGAATTCGCTCAAGATTTGGGTTATCGCAAGGGCCTCGGCCAACTTTATGCACTTCCACCCATATTTCGTCTAACTTTACTCGGACAATATCCGATGTGTAATCGTTATTTGTTTCATCCGAGTTTTCCAGAAGTGAAGAACCGACCCCGTAAATATCAACCGGCACACCTAATTCCTCAAACATCGTGATTTTTTTGGCGTTAAAGCCTCCTGTAACCACAATCCGAACCGCATGGCACCACTCTTTAGCTGCCTGAATCGCTTCAAATGGAATATCCCATTGTTTAAAAGCATCATTGATCGCGTTGCGCAGTGCCCAGATTAAACGTGGATTTACGCCACAGTCTAATTTCTTGTCACCCAGGGGAGGAATTGACACATCTCGCATATTCCCCGAGGTATCTGGGCGAACGCCAAAGAGCTGATACTTTTGGGCTTCTTCCTTTTTACCCTCTTTTAAAAGGCTGCAATACTTGTTGAACATCCTTTTCATCACCCCAAGAGTGTCGCCAAGGCAATCATTGTGATAATCTACGAGGGCAATCCTGGGGACTTCAACCGGCATAATCCGCGAAAATTGCATCATGGTTTCGGCCGTATCGCCGAGGAAAGCCGCGATGGAGGCATGGGCTATTGTACCCCCGGCTTTCCCTCCCCACCAATCACCTTGATCGTCCGTAGAAACAAAGGTATTAGATGTCTTACCGTATTTCTCGTTGTACCCTTGTACTGCCAAGGAATAAGCATACCCGTGCAGCGCCTGCATTTTGTAGTGAACGAAACGAGCCGGAAAGAAGAGAATATCTTTCCCTTTCGCCGCTTTAAGAACATTAAAAACGTTCGTAGCTACACGTGATGCCTCCGAAAGAGCCCCTAGGATTGGAGTTTCCAGTAAGGCGAAATAACGGTAAATTCCTCTCACTTTAAGCACAGGCTCTACGCCCATGGGGTTTCCATCGTATTTAACGAATGTCCCATCCTCAACGACTTCGATCTCAAGAGTATGGTACATGTTGACAAAGTCACCCAGATCATCAAAATAACCGGTGCATTCTTTAAGAATCGTCAAAGCCTCGTCGACCCCAGCCACCAAACTATAGGGTTTCCGTCGAGTGAAAAATTGCATCTCAACGACAATATCACCGTTTTTTACTTGGGCCAATTTATCCTCTTGAAAATCTTGAAGGTCACTTTTGCCTGCAAACACATAGTCTTCTTCTGATAAAGTTTCGAGGATTTTGACGATATTTAAGAAATAGGCGTCAGAGTACCACCCTTTTCTCATCCGTTCAGTGTCAATTTTAAAGATTTCAGCCGGCAGTCGTTGACCATTAAAAACACTCATATCCTCTTCACTCCCCTTTCTATCTATTCAACTAACGTCGAGACAAGTCTCACGCCATTCGAGGACATATACATTAGTCCCAGCATCTGATAAACGTCGCCATCATGAACCTCTGGGATATCAAAGGTTTCCACGCCTTGGGTTAAAACGATCACCGAAGAGTCCCTGTTTCGACCGTCAAAATCTGCTTGAGCGGTTAGAACGAATGAGGAGATACAAATATCCGTGCAGTCGCCCACAACGATGAAGGTATTAAGATCAGGATGGGCATTCAGCCATTCACGAAACTCCTCTTCAAGATAACCATTGATTGAGTTTTTAGGAAAGACCCGACAAAGGCCTCGGAACTCATCCACGATTTCTGATTCCTTAGAGTTATACCCGCAGTGTATGGGATAGCGTTTGAATTCAGGACTTTCAGGGGTGTGACTATCTGCAAAAGCTACGATGGGGATACGACGATCGAGGCAAATTTGCATGACTCTCCCGATTTCAGGGATAAGCCCTTCAATTCGGGGACTGTAAAGTGCACCTTCCTTGGCAAACCCGTTAACCATGTCAATGACCACCAGAGCTGTCTTCGATTGGTCTAAATCGCCGGCCGATAATGCTCCCAGGTTGTTAAGAACATCCACTTGTTTGCTGAGAACTTGATTCGCAAGTCCTAAAAAGTCACCTTTGTTAAACACTGCCATTCCCCCTCACTTAAAAATTATCGTCCTCATCCCAATTGGGGTTAAATCGAAAGAGTTCAGCGGGTTTATGTGCCTTTCCCCTTTGAAACTCTCCGGTCCCGTTGACCATCTTCTCAATCTTTTGACGAAACTGGGCTTTATAAAGTTTTTTACCAAGAATAACTTCATAGACCTTCTGCAATTCGCTTAGGGTGAAGCGTTGGGGCATCAGCCCAAACGCAATATCCGTATAATCAACCTTGTTACGCAAGCGCTCGATGCTGTACTGAATGATGCGCCCATGGTCAAAGGCAATTCCCGTCTGTTCAACAACTTCTCGCCGGTACTCAATGGTAGTGCCTTTGACAATCTTGATGATCTTAATGACCGCAGATAACGTGACTTCATCACTCATCAGTTCAAGCCGTACCCATTTCTGCTGAATAAAACCATCTTGGGTTAGAGTTTTTTCTTTTTTAAGTACAGTATCTTTAACCGTATACCACTTGGCATCCGCTGCATCGTCACCGGCTTGAATATCAAACTTTGTGGAATCCAATAACGCTAAATAAGAAATGCTGATCACCCGGGTTCTTGGATCACGATTCACTTCGCCCCAGGTATACAGCTGTTCCATGTAGCTGCAGTCCAGGTTGGTTTCTTCTTTAAGCTCTCTGACGGCTGCCTGGTCAATATCTTCTGCAGGATTAACGAATCCCCCCGGCAATGCCCATTGACCCAAAAAAGGATGTCCGCCGCGCTTAATTAGCAGCACTTGGAGTTCACGATTCGAAAGGTTTCGTTGGTTGACTTCATCATCACTGGTAATCGTAAAAATCGCAGTATCAACAGTAACGGAAGGTCTTTCAAACTTCCCGGCATCATAGCTCTTGAGAAATTCTTCTGCTGTAAGCCCTTGATGGTCTCTTAATTCCATTGAAAGCACCCCTTAACTTACTTAGTATTAATTTATTACTATCTTTTGTTAGTATTATTTTAATACTATCTTATTGATTCGTCAAGAGTTAGTAATAAAAATATACTAACTATAATTGATTTCGCCGTTATGTCGTCGAAGGCTATCCCTGAGTATAGCCAATTTACGTATCAGGGACCGCATTTCAGAAGTCATTGAAGCAGGGGGTGTGACACATAAAGAAAACCCGGCTTCGCCGAGCCTGCGAAGGCGAAACCGTTGGTTGCACTTATGCTTAGACGAAGACACTGTCTTCGCGCGTATTAAGACTTCTTGCAGTATATAACGCAAGTTTATACTTTCTGGTAGTACAAAAAAGCCCGCGGAAAATCGCAGGCGTTCACATATAATTCTATTTCTTTAAGCGCGCGGCGATATGATATAAAACCGCCACCCGTTTTAGTACTATACTCTAAGGATTTGCCAGGCAATACTTGCGTAAAGATGGTGAAATTACTAGTAAAATATACAACTTTTAAAAATTAGTTTGCATTTCATTTTTAAGCATTGTATGGTGAAAAAGGACCGGTCACAATGTTATGAAAGAGGATACCAGACAATGAACATGAATATTGAAACTATCCAATCGTGCTCTATTGCGTATATACGACAAATAGGAGCTTATGGTGAGGAAAATATTCAGACTATGGAACAATTGAAACACTGGGCAAAAGCCAACAACCTAATGAACAGTAAAGCGGTGATTTTTGGCATTGCACATGATAATCCGCAAACAACATCACCTGAGAATTGTCGCTATGATGCTTGCATTCTCCTTGCTGATGAACACTTTCCGGCAGGCGCTAATGTACAGCATGGTGAAATCGCCGGAGGAAAGTATTCGGTTTTTACAGTGAAACACACAGCCGAAGCTGTAGAGCGGGCTTGGGTAGAAATCTTCCCGGTATTGTCCGAAAGCGGTTATCTTCCTGACACTACACGACCGATTTTGGAGCGTTATGCGGCTGAAAAGGTTGAGCAGCATCTTTGCGAAATCTGTGTCCCGATTTGTTGTTTAGCAATATGCTAACCTGATCTATCGGAACGGTTCCTGATTGCAACGACGTCATTCCGTCTACACCCTGGGAATTGATTTTAGTACGAATCAGATCTCAGTCTTTATTGAAAAACTCCAAAAGAGCGGTTAGCTAAAAAGGTCTATCCCGATTTGCGAAGAACCTTGAACCTCTTCTCTAAGGTCTTCCTCTAAATTGGGTAAATTCATTGCTATTGTTGCCAATTGGTCACAGCGCTCGTTTTCTGGATTCCCTGCATGACCTCGTACCCAAATAAACTTGACCTCATGTTTTTGGATCATCGCCCATAGTCTTTTCCAAAGATCTACGTTCTTGACCTCTTCTGTCTTAGTCCTCATCCACCCTTTTCGCATCCAATTAATGATCCATCTCTGTTCAATGGCTTCTGTCAAATATTTCGAATCACTATAGATGGTCACTCTGCATTTTTCCTTTAAAGCCTCCAGTCCTTTGATAGCAGCCATTAGCTCCATCCGGTTATTGGTTGTATTGGCGTATCCCCCGGATAATTCTTTTCTCTTGTTATTGTATAAAAGTACAACCCCATATCCCCCATTGCCGCCGGGATTGCTGATACATCCTCCATCGGTATAGATGTCAACTTGTTTCAGTTCTTGATCATTCATGACCGGTCAGCTTCTTTTATCAAGGCGTGAGCTCCTGAGCGTGTTTGGCCTAATTTTTTCTGTTCGATATTACGATGCACCGAATACTCCCCCTAGACTGTTTATCAATCCTTACGAACAACCTTTGACGCATAGTTTCTTTTTCGCCGAACTTTTCTCTTTTCCTTCCACCATTCACCAAATATTTCAAAAACTATAGCAAAGGGGTGCTTGTCAGTCACGAAAACTGAATGACATCTCTTTGCTATTTTCAAGTGACACTATGATAAAGCCACGTATATCAAACTGCGTCGAAGCTTTATTTATTGAAAGAAAAAAAGCCCGACTATAAAATCGGGCTTCAATTAGATCACTTACTCTGTTTTCCCTATGGCCTATAGAACAAAATCAATCCTTGCTCATGGACTCCAATAACTTCTGAAGATAATCGAGTTGTTCCGGTGACAGCTTTCTGGCTGTATCCACAAGGCGGCGAAGTTCCGGCTCAAGCTGCGGTCGTTCCTCGGCAAAAAATTCTGTAAGGGTACAAGAACTCTTGTCGTTGTTGATTCCTATATCCCACTCATCCTTTTAAATTTTTTATTTCTTCTTCCGACATACCTACAATGTCGGAGATTACTCGAATATCCAGTCCTCTTTTTAGCATTTTTTGAGCTATTGTAAGTTTACTTTCTTCTATTCCTTGTTCTATTCCTTGTTCTATTCCTTGTTCTATTCCTTGTTCTATTCCTTGTTTCAAGCCTTGTTTTAAGCCTTCCTCCATCCCTTTTTTCAATCTCAATTCTGCTTCCCTTATTGCTGCTTTCTCATCAAGGATTGCTTTTTGCCTTGACCAGTAGATTTCACGGATTCTTGGGTCATCACTGGATTTTTCCCACTCTTCCATGGCTCTATTTAAGACAGGATCTTGCATAGCGATCTCCTCCAAGGTTTTGTAGATTTCTTCATCTTCTGAACCTTCCAACAGGAACAGCCAGCGCACTAAAGCATCTTCCCAAGGACTAACCAGTCCTTCTCTCCACTTTACCAGGAGCTTGGGGAGTTCCATGAAATGTATTTCCAGGGCCTCGGTCAGCTCAAACCCCTCTTCAATTTCGAAAAGTCTAAAGACACTGTGATAGTTTCTCGTCTGTTTAATATATCTGAAATCCAGGATATTGATGGTTATAGTCTTGGCCAGCTCTTGATAGGCCATTCCTTCCCGCATTTGACGAGTATACATTTCGGCCCAGTAGAAAAGCGTCCGTTTATCCATATCATACCTATTGGCCAGTTGAATTTCAATATTAACTTGAATCCCCTCATTAGTCACTGCCCGGATATCTAAGACAGACTTTTTATCATCCTGATAGTTTTTGTCGAGTTCAGGATTTAATAATTGAACTGAGGTTATCTGATTGTCGCGGGGAAGTTTGAGCGCAGCATTTAAGAAGGCTATAAGAATTGGCTCATTACCCGTTTTGCCAAAGATAAGCTTAAAAGCATAATCAATTTTCAGGTCGATTAACTGTCTCATAAACCATTCTCCCCATACTTTCTTACGCTCTAATTATACCATAATATGGGTGCTTAGTATATTATCTGTACCTGGGACTTCTCACCAACGATCTTGACTAATCTCTCTTTCTTTCACCTAGGTATTTTGCGCTGTCAACTATTAGCTCAAAAGCTGACAAATCTTTTTTTGCAATACACTCCTGAAGCCCTACTGCGAGTCAGGCCAATCTCCTCTCGCCGTAATTTCCAGTAAGTGATTGACTTCATCATCCCCGCAAGGATTATAGAACTTCTCTCAAGATCCTGTCACTGGGCTTATCCCAAGGTCATTATAAACCCCACCTCAAGTGTGGAGTTAATGTTCAAATTCGGATTCGAATCCGAATTTGAGGAGACAAGCTGTCCGGATAGCTGAGCTGACCTACGTGGTGCGTCCACTGCTGTCATCCGTTCCCGGATCAGGCATGATATCACACTCCTTGGAGCTAATTTCATTCATAGAATATGTGAGCATGCTTAAGCTGAAAAATAGGCGTCTATTCATTTTGAAATAGACGCCAAGCAGTTAAAAATAATGTAACCATATAATCCCTGTGTTTTGGTTCAAAAATTAGCGAAATCTTTTAGTCTGAAATCTTCGCTTGACCGGCGGCTCTATCCCAACCGAATAATTTCACCATCCCGGCTGCGACTAACAGCATAAGCAACGAATAACCGGTCATTGCTGCCTGAAAACTGAAGTATGCTGCAATTTTAGTTATTATCGGGGGACCAAAAAACATCCCGACTCCCCAAAAGAGATAATATGCCCCGGAAATGGTACCCTTTAAAGAGTTGGGCACGATTTCATTTAAGAAGCCCATTGAGGCAAGATAAAAAACGCCCATTCCTAAACTGGCGACCGTCAGTGGCAAGAAGATCAGCAGGCCGCTTAAGAATGGAGTAATCATTATCCCGCCTACGGCAACCAGAAGTCCTAAAATCATCAATATATTCCAGCCAAATCTGTCCGCTAATGAGCCGGTGATAATTTGCGAAATGCTTATGGCCACATAAAACAAGGAAAAGAATAAGCCGATAGCCACTGCACTTAAGGACTTTTCTTGCAATAAAAACGTAGGAATCGTCGTGAGGAAAATTCCGTAACCAGCTCCATATAAAGTGATCCCCAGCAAAGAAATACAAGTCTTTCGCTGTTTGATCAATTTTAAGATAGTCTGAAGATCAACCAAGCTCGTCCTCGTTGCTTCTTTCTTCGTGAGAGGCTCCACAAGAAGACTGATGACAACCGCGCCAGCTAAACAGCCAAACGAGTAGATCAGAAATACCGCATTCCCGGTCAATACCTTCGCCTTCGCCAATACCAATCCCAAAACAGGCCCCAAAGTTAGGCCGAAATGGATAGCGGCGTTGTATATCCCCATTACCTTTCCCTTATTCATTGGAAATTTTACTGACAGTAACGCCGGAGCTAACGCCCAAACCGGCGCTTCGCCGACTCCTTGCAAGAGCCGGGCGGAAAATATCACGCCTGAACTTGTTGCAAAGAAAAATACCAATCCGGCTAAAAAACACAACAAATATCCAATGATTAGAAACAGCTTGAAGCCAAATTTATCCGACAAGCTGCCGATAGGAACTTGAAACAGTAGATAGGAAAAGGCGAAAGCCGAAGCCAGATATCCTACCGAATGCCCATTTCCATCCAAAGACACGACTTGTTGTGGTAATATCACAACTATCATGCCTACTCCGACCATCATTAACAGGACCGCGAAGATTAATCCCCAAAGGGTTTTATCCCGAAGCATAGTTACCATTCGTAAGCTCCTCCTTTTTACCCTTTTCGGCCGAGGAGGATGCCGGTGATATGGTATAAGTCAGGCAATCCTTACCCGGCTAAAAGAGATTGTTCATAGAATTAACGTCGCTTACAGGAGGCGGTGGCAGTATCCCTTTTAGCAAAAAGGCAGCTTTGACTTTAAAGTCAGACTCATAGTTTTTAGACATAAAAATCTCCTTTCTTGAAGCAAATAATGTATCCACCTATGAAGTGGGCTTTCCTTGACATTATAAGGGTTTGTTACTAGCGTACCATTCGAAATATATGTAATACTGGTATAAATGAAGAATTAAATTCAGATATGAATATTACAAGTTATTTAATTCTATAAAACTGTAGCTGAGGGCAGCCCGCATTCATCAAACGAAAGAGCGTTCCTATTTGGATGCTGCCACTCCGTTCCTCCTCGAAACGTTAGGTGAAGATACTACAGACTTCAACCCTCATTTTAATCATACGATTGAATTCATCAACCCGGTTAGCATCAGTTCGTAGGTAATCTATTTGCAGTTCAAACCTACTTGATTTAGTAACTCTTTCATTTGGTTCTCATCCAGTTCATGTTCAACTAAAAACATGCCACGATCGTTGCAAATCTTGGGGATGAAACACAATTTCGTTAACTATAATCCCCTGAGCAACGATGGCTTCCTCATAAGTGTCACATGCAACATAATTAGTATATACCTGAATCATTTTGTAAACTCCTTCGCGCTTTCTATTTATAGGGCAAGTACCAGCCCACCAAATTGAAATAGCCTGGGTTAGTCCTTCTTATGATTTTAGATTGTTTAAAATAAAAGTTGCTCTTCGGTGATATATTCCTTCATCTCATCTTTTACCAGTTGGACATTCTTCTGAGATAAATTATTAAATAAGTTTCTTGTATCTTCCTCACATAGACTTACGATACGTTCAAGATCTTCTAAAGTTTTAACCGTAAAAAATTCGTTACCTGGGACGAAATAAATTAATGTCTTCTTCTTTCTATTAATAAGGTTTATGACATTGTTAAGCGTACCCTTACTTTTCCCATTCCAAATCATAAAACCGTAATCCGCTTCTTCTGCCATCCTTATATCTTTAGCAGCATAAAACTCAAACCCCTTAAGTATCTTTTCAACTTCTACGTTTACAACTTTCCAACTTCCTATATTATTTCTTGCTTTTCCTTGAGTTGCATATACAGATACATTCTGATATTTCATGCGAAAGAAATAATCTTGGACCGCTTTATCAACTCCAGCTGCGTCACCGACAATAACGTTCATTTGTCTCGAATAAATATTATTAAGTCTTTCCTCAACACGCTTATTAAGCTTAGAAATTGCCCTAGGTCCTGCTATAAATACTTTCATTTTGGATCACCTCGTTTTTGTCATGGTAAGTATATAGATATTCCTCAAATTCTGATCCTGTCTCAGTATTTTCACACATTCAGTTATGGTCTCACCCGTACTATATAAATCATCGATAAGCAGTAGTCTAAAGGGCCTCTTAGCTTTTTTTACTGCGATGATAGTGCCGGATAAGTCTTTCTGACCTCTATCCATATTTTCAGCCTGATCATTTGAGGTTTTTGTAGCACTTGATCTGTAAAACTAATATCTAAATACGTCGCAATCGCTCGAGCTATTTCCGCTGCGGGTTGGAATGGTCTCTGAATTGAAGGGGGAACAGGTAAGATAATATCCACGGATTTAAGTATTGACCACTGATCCAAAAAGGGAATGGTTAGACCCATAATACTCAGCAAATTCTTCATTCATTTGCTAATCCCTGCCCAAATCTATTCATTTTTACAGTATTCCAGAACCTATAATGATTGCCTATTGTGTGCGTACGACAGAAAGTGCGTCGCACAAAACGTTGGGCGGAGTTCTAATTCTATCATCGCTACCACAACAAGAATGAGAGGCGAAATACCGCCTCCCTTTACATGTTCTCTATACTACATGTCAATTCACTAGCAATATTCAGGCTATCAAGCCGCATGATACTTTCTTCTGCATTACCAAAACTCAAAAGATTAATGCTTCCGTACCTCACAAGCCTTTGGTCAATAACTGCATATTTTTGATGAATCTGTGATTTAAAGATAATGCTAATACCGGCATTTTTCATTATATCTACCGTCTCCTGTATCCTACTTCTATCCTTTTCCTTAAAATCTTCACCAGGTCGTGTTACCACGATAACTCTTACTTTATTTTCCAAGGCAACTGTAAGATATTTCATCATTTGTAAGGTTCGCTTCCTCGTAATGAAAGGGCTGACAATCAATATCTCCCTTGCTGCATTCATAACATCATTAGAATATACCGAAAAAAAATTATCTTTATCAAAGATACTATTGACGGACTCCTCCGCAATTGATTCGCCTTTTTCTTTCATAGATAACCAAATATTCTTAAACCCTATGCAAAAGGGTGCCAGTTAGTCTTAAAAACTGTATGGCACCCTTTCAAGCTGTAATTTTTTAGCCGATGTGGCCAGACTCACGAGGTTAATCAAGCACATACAGATTGTTTTTCAAGCAATAATCAATCCTTACTCAGCGATTCCAAGAACTTCTGCAG
This sequence comes from Desulfosporosinus cupriresistens, assembly GCF_001707885.1. Taxonomy (GTDB): domain Bacteria; phylum Bacillota; class Desulfitobacteriia; order Desulfitobacteriales; family Desulfitobacteriaceae; genus Desulfosporosinus. Next base: position 16,866 of record NZ_MASS01000013.1, read on the forward strand.
ATAATCGATTTGTTCCGGTGAAAGTTTTTTCACGGTACCCAGCAGTCTTTGGATCTCCGGGCCCAAGACCTGTTCTTCTTCTGTAAAGAATTCGGCAAGACTAATGTCCAGAGCAGCACAAATGCTTTCGAGGGAACCCAGTGAAGGTTTTGAATCGTTGGCTTCAATTTTATAAATTGTAGTCGGATCCAGTCTGATTTTTTTCGCTAAAGCATTGGCGGAAATTCCGACGGTAGTACGAAAGTACTTGATTCGCTGTCCGTAATTCATCTCATCACATCCTGAATATAATTCATGTTCAATTATATCTAAATCACACAAATGTAAATATCATGATTTTAATTCACTTTATATATTGACATAATGAATATAATTCTATAATCTTTTGATTAGGGGTGGTATTATTGTGGATACAATGGCAAAGCAAATTAGAAAGCTAAGAGTATCACTCATATTGACTCAAAAACAGCTTGCTGATTTAATTCATATGGACGAGAGCATGATCAATAAAATGGAAAATGGTCATTCAGCAGGCTCAATCCAAACCCTGACCAAACTCGCTGCCGCCCTCGGTGTTAGTATTTCCGAACTGATCGGAGAACAATCCCCTGAACAGCAGGAGGAAAACGATGTCCAGACGAGACCTCAGTGATTTTGAGATCGGCTATGAATATGTCCGCAAGCGATATTCTATTTTAGCTAAACGCAGCCGCCAGGATTTATGGGCGCTGGGAATCGCTTATCTGCAGACAAGGGGGTCTAACGCCGAGCTTTCCCGAGGCATGGGCTTCTATTTCCTGGAGTTAGGAATTAAAACTCGCCTCTCTGCAATTATCCCGGACAATTAGATAACTTAGCTGCGCCCACACACGAAGACACTGTCTTCGCACGTACTAGCCTTCTTGCAGACACTGTCTTTGCACAAATTGCCTTTCTTGCAGACACTGTACCTGTATGTCCCTACTGTTCCTTTTTTGAATGTGGCCAGACTCATGAGGGTGAAATGCCTCATATAAAATGCCTATTCCAAATTGGACTTTGCTGTCCATTTTAGAATAGGCATAACTTTTCTTATCGCTGCCTTTTCATCAAGGATTGCTTTTTGCCTTGACCAGGAGCTTTGGCATTTCCCCCCATACTCGCCATTTTCCAGTAGAAATACCATAACTGTGTGATAAGTCAGTAACAAGCAATTACCTTTATGTCTTTATCCATCTTTCTGGTATTTTACAACAATAAATTTTACAGGAGGTTTATTTTTATTTTCCATATAACTTCCAGTAGTAGGGGGATTATGAAACTAGGTTTTTTCCGCCATTTCCCTAGCGTCATTGTACACTCATATTAGCTAAGTTATTCTTTAATTGTTTTTTAGTAAGGAGAGCCAAGTAAACTTCCCGGTTTTTGGATCACTGCTGGGCTGGTTCAAAAATAGTTTGGTATTGAATCTATTGAACAATATAAAAGTTCATTCCAGTTAAGATCGTTACAATATACCATGCAGACGCTTTTTTCGTATCTTTGAAATTTCGTAGGCAATATTTTAAAGTTAAATCGTTTATAGAATTCAGGATTTATATCTGAATATAAAAAAATAAAGGAGTCTTCTTGTTCTTTTTGGATGCAATTTTTTAACAATTCCGTGGCATAACCTTGGCCGGCGTAAATTTTTGGTGTTAATACAGACCCAATACCATATGCTTTTTTCTCAATAATATCCTTAAGTTTTAATATTATCAGAGAGCTGACAATTTCGTTATCAACATCTAGGACATACCTTGTACCATACACATCTTCCTTGGCATTATCGCTACAATATTGTTCAAACGTCCTGGTTTTGCTCCATTCCTTGTACCCTTCACTGAAGATAAAATTTATCTCTTGGGGTAGCGCCTGTCTGAAAATCATCGTAATAGTCTCCTTTTTGATGGGCAATTATTTAGAACATGGTTTTATCATAGCAAATATTCCTTCGGGAGGACTTCTTCGCCAAACTTCTCGCTTTTCCTTCTACCGATCACCAAATATTTATTCAGTAGATCATCGTATGCCGGGTGTAGGTCAAATTCGTCAGCAATGACGAATTTGGATTGTTGTCTATGGGCCCTTGCTACACGAAGGCAAAGAAATCGAAAACACTGCGAGGCAACTAAAAAGCACCAGCGAATTGCGCGGGTGCTTTGTCTTATATTTATAGATTGGCAGTTTTTTTCTCTAAAGCCTTAATTCTGCTCTCATAGTCGTTAAAACTATTATCAGCAGCAATAACGAATGACTTAATTATTTGTAAATCTGATTTTACTTTCTTCATATCAGATTCTAATGATTTCTGTCCATTTTCTAGTACCTTCAGTCCATTTTCTAGTACTTTCTGTCCCTCTTCTAGTACTTTCTGTCCTTCTTCTACTTTGCCCAACCTATTTTCAATAATCCGCTGTCCCTCAGCCAGGGTTTTGAACATATCCCGAACTTCTTCAAGTATTACACCCACCTGATTTTCATTCATAAGTTCACCGCCTTATATAGGTTCTAGCCTTTTTATTATACCATAAGTGCGTTTTGCAAAGGGTAATATATTTAGTAACATCTGGGATCTGTTGGTTCCTAGTCTTTAGGATTATAACAGTATATTGTTGCCAGCACACCTGTAAGAGACATACCGATGGTGTATGGTAGAGCCAATTTCACCATCTCCATGTAAGACAGACGAATCAGGGGAGCAAGTGCCGAGGTCAACAGGAACAGGAACGCCGCCTGACCGTTTGTATATATTTGCCCGTAGCAACCAAGGTTTTCTTCCGAAAATTACCTCTTAATGATAAGTCCTAATAATTTTGAAAATGATATTACTTGTTCAGGGGAAACAATACAGCCATCCAGATCAGCCACGGTAACCCCTAAGCCCTCTATCTTACAACTGCTTAAATCAATTCCCTTTAGACTTGCTCCTGACATTCCAGTTTGTTGTAGATTAGAATTGTGAAACCCGACTTTTGAAAATTTAGCTTTGTAGAAGTCAGCACTTCAAAGAGAACTATTCTTAAAATCAACCTGTTTACAATCCAAAAAACGGAATGCTACGTATTTCCCTACCAATGCATCAGACTTGTGGATATTTCAAATACCTCGCCAATACGTGAAGTACCAAAGAAAATAGGAAGTGCCTTATCTATAAAAGGGTATTGTTTGTGAACGTAAGATACGTTAAAGATTCTGATTTAAGATACAGCTTCCGGCATTTTCATGGTTCAAACATGCATTACAACTTACGCATCGCGTCCTCTTTGAAAAATCTTTTTCGTAGTGAATTGGCAGATTGGGTTCTGATAGAAAAGGACGAGCCATGCCAAAGTATCCTATATTAGTGCTATTGAGTAACTGCTCCATTTGTGTATAATCGCGATTTCCACCAGTTAGAACGACAACCACTTTATTTTCTTCAGATATCATCGCCGCTTCATTTTTGAAATATGCGGTCTTATCTTTCGATCGATCCATCCAGTTTCCGCTAACCTCAATGGCGTTTACACCTAATTTTGTTAGCTCAGCACAGATATAACGGAAATCATCCAAAGATATTCCCCTTTCGATACCATCCGTACAGTTAATCTTAATCCAAATAGGATAGTCATTTCCTACCGCTTCCCTCACAACTGAGTAGGTTTCCAGTATCATTCTCCCACGGTTCTCAATAGATCCCCCATAAATATCGCTTCGGTGATTATAATAGGGCGTTAAGAATTGACTAAGAAGAAATCCGTGTGCTGCGTGAAGTTCAATTCCATCAAATCCTGCTTTTTGGGCACGAACGGCGGCTTGCGCGAATTTATTCTGGACATCTTTGATTTCACTGAGGCTCATTTCTTGCGGCACAATTCCGTTATTGAGATTTGCCACTGCGCTTGGCCCAAGGATAGGACGAACTCCAGGATCACCCATGACATAGGAACCTATATATACCAGTTGGAGAATGATATTAGCCTCATAAGCATGTACGGTATCGATCAGCTCTTTATACTCGTCAACAAATGAGTTGGCATACATGGCCGGTATATTAAATGATCCTTCTGTTTCATCTACTAGCGTGAACCCTGTAATAATAGTCCCCACTCCGCCCTTAGCAAGAGTTTCATATTTCTTCAGCATGTTTTTTGTCAGATGACCTCCAGCCTCCACAAAATCACCAACAGCAGCAGAAACAAAGCGGTTTTTAAGAGCCATACTTCCAATTTGCGTCGAATCTAATAATGTTTTCATCATAATCACTCCTATTATATTTATTGTTCAAAATTTACCGTTATAAACGAATGTCCTTACTTTCGATAATAGAAGTTTGAGCGCCTTGTTTAGCTACTTTGATCATCGTCCGTCCCAATATTTCTGTTGTTGTAACATATTGCGGGAAAAGCCTCTTCAATATAGGATAGAAAATGCCCAGCACACGATACAGCACCCGATATAACTTAGTTCTCGATACAATACCACTACACGGCTGAATGAATGCTGGGCGAAACATATAGGCAGCCTTGAACGGCAAGCGTAGCAATGCGTTTTCAGTTTTGCCCTTTACTCTTGCCCACATGACACGTCCTTGCTCGGTACTATCGGTACCTGATCCTGATACATAAATAAACGTCATTTCGGTATTAAGTTTAACCAGTGTTTGCGCTACCGCCCTTGTGATATCATAGGTCACTCGCTGATACTCTTGTTCTTTCATACCGACTGAACTAACTCCGAGACAGAAAAAACACGCTTCATAGCCCGCAAGATCACCTTCAATTGCCGACAAATTTAGCAAGTCTTTGTGTAGAATCTCGTTCAGCTTTTCATGCTGAAGCCCGGTCACACTGCGTCCCACCGTCAGAACATCATCAACTTCGGCATCAAGTAGACACTCCTGTAAGACACCTCTGCCGATCATACCGGTGGCACCGAAAATTATAACTTTCATTATATTTTTTTTCTCCTATACATCACAATTCTTCATTTTTACAACTATCGAAACGTAATTTAAAAAAATGAAGCCGCAGTTGACTATTTATGTTTTAATGTCAACATCCTGCTAACTTCGTCAACGAGTTCTTCATTGATCTTGCAAACTAAAAATTTGCCCCTTTTTTCAGTGGTAATCAGCTCAGCATTCGCGAGTTCCTTTATATGGTGCGAAATTGTTGGCGCACCAATGTTCAGGCAATCGATGATGTCTGTAATAAAACATTCAGACCCGCTTTGAAAACCAGCCTCGTGTGCTTCGGCAATTTTCAGGTACAATTCTAATCGATTTGGATGCGAAAGTGCTTTAAATATCTTGGCAACTTTTTTAGTATCCACTCTTATAGCCCCTAAGGTTATTTTTATACTTCGATATCTGTCGAATCAATAGTAATCCTCTATTGGAGTTTTGTCAATACCTTAGCAATATACCCCATAAGCGAGTGTTGGCGAGCGGGCCTTAAGGTCACTCACTGGCTCTACATTATCTAGTAAGTCTGCTACTCAATTCTTCTTAAATAACACTCTTAGAACAATCGTATTTTTGATGTTTCTATTTTCAATTTGTCCTTTATCGAATCAAGTGGTATTTCGAACTTAAATGTTCCGGCAGCACCAGCCCCCAATGAGTATTTGGGGTAAAAAACGACAAGGGACTTACCTGTTAGATACCCTTAATGTTGCCCATTCTGCCCAGGGTACTATTTTCTTCCGAACCATGAAATTCGCTGGGTACATACCTATATATCATATTTATAATCATTGTGCCGAATATATCTGTGATAACCGAATGGGCCTTTCCCGACTGGACAAATCATCATTACTGCGATGATGATAACATCAGGTAGCCAGTTAAAACATTCCCAGTCTGCATTGGCTGCAATTCTCGGCTGCACGGATGCTCCCCTTAGACCTAATAAGAACTATTTGACAAATACCTATTACTCTTGTAATATGTTCCTATATGGATTACAAAAGTAATAGGAGGTAGACTGGATATGTCTCAATTACCGCAGATATCGGATGCTGAATGGCAGGTTATGAAAATAATATGGGCTAAAGCACCTTGTACAGCTAATCAGGTCGTTGACTATTTATCTGAAGTTACTGCCTGGCGCTCCAAAACCATCAAGACGCTTATTAACCGGCTGCTCAAGAAAGAGGTCCTGGGATTTAAAATCGACCAACAGGATAAAAAAACCTATCATTACTATCCTTTAATTGCAGAAAAAGAGTGTGTCAAGGCGGAGAGTCACTCATTTTTACAACGCGTTTTTGACGGTTCACCTAATATTTTGCTTGCTAATTTCATTCGTGAATGTGAATTATCTCAACAGGATATCGCCGAATTAAAACAAATCCTTGAGGAAAAGACAAAGAAAAAAACAACTTGAGGAGAGGATTGGATTATTTTGAGTTTTTTGCTGCCGGCTTTCAGATGGATGCTTTTCTCATCAGCCTTGGCCAGCCTACTGGCGATTGTTATTATTTTACTTAAACTAGTATTTAGAAATAAATTGAATGTAAAATGGCATTACTATGTCTGGTTTCTGGTATTGATACGTTTATTGCTGCCATATGCTCCGGAGTGCTCTTTCAGTGCGTTCAATCTTTTAGGATTTTTTTCTGATGTACCTCACGAAGTCATCATGGCTGAACCGCTTAAACATATTGATGATCCAGTATTATTGCCAAATAATTACGGTAATCGACCGGATTTACATAACAGTGTATACGAGAATAATCTTCGAGGCAGCTCTGGCTTAGCAAACAGCAGTAGTAACCTTGATATTTACCTCTGTACTGTTTGGCTGTTGGGAGCGACGATCTTCGGTTCTTACACTTTGTTGAAAGGGAGGCGCTTCATACGCCAACTAAAAAGTTACAAGCTTTGCTCTGATGAGAATATCTTAGCTCTTATTACATCCTGTCAAAACAGTCTGGGTTTATCAGGCAACATCATCGTCCTCCAACCGGATAACTATAAAACACCTTCTGTCAGCGGTTTCATCCGGCCCAAGCTGCTGATGCCTGCAGGCATTGAAACCAAGCTTACGAATGATGAACTCAAATATATCATTTTGCATGAGCTGGCTCATCTTAAACGAAAAGATATATGGATAAATTGCTTAATAGGAATAATGCAGATTATTCACTGGTTCAATCCGGTTTTGTGGTATGCATTTTATTGTTGGCGTGAAGACATTGAAATAGCTTGTGACGCCTATGTCTTGTCCAGAATAGGTGCCAACCATGCTGACGACTACGGATGGTTAATCATTAAACTGCTGGAAGACTGTTCTCAGAAAAATGCTTATGGCACTATTGGCATGATTGGAGGCAAATCCCACCTAAAAAGGAGGATAAAAATGATATCATTATTTAGCAAGTATTCCTATAGATGGTCTGGATTATCTCTTGCGCTCATTATTGTCTTAGGTGCTGTATTGCTGACGAATGCCAAGACATCGGCAAATTCACCCTACTCATCACAAAAAACGATCGTTCAGTCAAGCAATTTCATGCAGGATGTGGAAAAGGATATTGCTGATTCATTCAATCTTTCTTTGGAAGATCTAAATAAGGTGGATGAAAAGCCCCTATATGGTCAACAAGAAGATCCCTATGCTTCTACCATGTTGGGTGTTTTGAATCAGGTCAGAAGAACCCAGGGCTACGGGGATATCAAGCCCAGCGTTTATCTGAAACAGGATGGCAAGAGTGGCTATATCCTTGCCAAAAAAGTTGACGGAATTAATTATCTCTATACGATTGCTTACAATCAAGGCTGGGCGATTGATAAAACCGACACCGTACAAGGTAAAGCTATTGCCTTAAATAATACCGGGGAAAGCGAAAAGAACTATTCTTCGCTCTCAGAGGCCCAGCTCCAAAAATATCTGGAAGAAAATTCTATATCACCGCTGGCTGTCCAAAACATTGGCAAGTATACGGTAGTGCTCTATAAAGTTGAAAGAGAATTACTAAGTGATCAGGAAAAAATAAATACCCCGGAAAGCATACGTAAGCTGACAAAAACAATCCTACTGTCATCTGATCAGGCTGAGAATATCATCAATTGTGGTGGCGGCAGTGGAGATGATAACTCAGATATTGTACCTGTATCCATCGGTTGCAGTAATCACGAATCAGTGCAGGGCTATATTGGGTTTTCTGAGGTGATCATTAACGACTTTGATATGTTGAAGCATGCTTACTCGGTGAAATGCTGTTACGAAAATAACATAACGACAACGACATTGGTTGATCATCATATTGCCTTTCTGATTCCCTTCCCGCAAGAAAAATTGGAATTAATCAATGCAATTGTCAGTGATAAAGATGGTAAAGTACTATTTGATAATAATGAATGGTCTAAAAACTTGTATAAATAATTGCTCCTGAAACGGGGGCTACCCTTGGATCGTTTTCAGGGCAGCCCCTTATAAACAATATACATTGTACCAAACATTTTTTCCCGGTTTCGACGTATATTTGGAAAAGCGGCCGCTGCACGGAAGACTGCAAATATTGCGCGCAGTGATTTCCCTGGGGTATCTGATTTTAATACTTGTGTATTAATTTTATGGGCATGGGTTAGCATACTAAAATAATTGCCCTAGGGGTAATCTAAAGTTGTTTGCCTATGAACCTATGGTATATTAAATTAAGAGTTTAAATAACAAAATCAAGCTTCTTAGATTCAAAGGTGCTAATAGATAACTTTACAGGAGTTGAGGCAACACTTATGGCATCCCACTCAAAAGTAGGTCGAACAGTGACGATTCTGCACTTGTTTACTGGCTTTCTCCTGGAAATCGCCTGGTATAAACTTTTGCGCAAGTTACATGGTCCTCGCCAGGAGGCTCGGCTACCCCAACTTTATCGTAACCAGGCGATTCGTTTCCGTGAAACTGCCCTTCACTTAGAAGGATTACTGATCAAAGTCGGGCAGTTTTTTAGCACCCGAGTAGATGTACTGCCCGTAGAATATACCTCAGAACTAGCCCTGCTTCAAGATGAAGTGCCGCCCGTGAGAACTGACCAAATCAAGCACGTGATTTCCACTGAACTTGGCGCTCCGGTGGAAACTATTTTTGCCGAGTTTGGGGACAAGCATATCGCCGCAGCATCCCTGGGACAGGTACACCGGGCCGTCTTGCGTTCCGGAGAAGTTGTCGCCGTAAAAATCTTGCGTCCCCGTATTGAGGAAATTATTAACATTGATCTGACAGCCTTCCGGGGCGTGATCTGGATGTTAAAAGTTTTTACCAAGTGGGAAAAGTACACGGATTTTGACGACCTCTATGCTGAATTTAGCGCTACGCTCCGAGAAGAACTGGACTACCAACAGGAATTGGCTAATCTGGAACGTTTTCGGGTTAATTTCCAGGGCGATCCGCTGATTTCAGCGCCGGCTGTTTATCCGAAATACTCCAGGCAGAGGGTTTTAACCTTAGAGTTTGTCGACGGATATAAGGTTACCGACCGAGCCGGTTTGCTGGCCGCAGGACTTGAACCTGAAAAGGTAGCGGGAACCTTAGTCGATGCTTACTTAAAGCAAGCATTAATCCATGGATTTTATCATGCTGATCCGCATCCCGGGAATTTGTTTGTGAGACCGGACGGCGGAATCATTTTTATTGATTTTGGGATGGTAGGACGGATTACCGATGCCAACAAACGATCCGTTCGCAAACTGATCAGTGGAGTAATCAACAGTGATCCTGAAGAGTTGTCCCAGGCCCTGCAAGAAATGGGGTTTATCAAGCCTGCCGCTAACCTCTTGAGCCTGCAAAAAGCAATCACCATTTTCCTGGCCGAGCTTAAAGGGGTTCAATTTGAGGAATTAGGGAACTTACAGATTGACAAGTTTCTTGGGGAATTGCGGGAGTTCATATATTCCGAACCGTTTCAAATTCCTGCCCACTATACCTTCTTAGGCAGAGCCGTTGGTACTCTGTCCGGGATCGCAGCGGGACTAGACCCCAACATGAATATCCTATCCGTGATTAAGCCTTATGCTAAGCAAGTTCTTGGTCAAGACTTCACGCCGTTACAATTGGTTTGGCAAAAGGCAAAGACTGTAGCTCTAGCCGGCGTGGAAATTCCACCCTTGCTGGAAAAGACTCTAAGGGACTTTCGTACCGGTGACATCCAAGTCAAGGTCGAGATGGGGCCGATTCTTCGGCAATTGAGGTTTCAAGAAACCTTGGCAAACCGTCTGATGTGGACTGTTTTATTGGCATCTACTGGAATAGGATATAGTATCCTTTTGAGTAACGGACAAGAGAGCTTGGCCACCAAGTTACTCTATCTGATGGGAGCATTTGCCTTCTTATTAATCAACAACTTGCGTAAACGAGCAGAAAAGCCCCTAAAATGGCATACTCATTCCCATCGCCGACGTAAGTCCTAGGTTCAGGGAAAGTAAACAAGACCTCCTTCTGTAGACGGTTATAGTCTACAGAAGGAGGTCTTGTTCTAAGGTCGGTTTTCTACCTAAGAAACGAATCAATTTTATCTTTTATCTTTTCAGCTTCTTGAACAAAACTTTTGCTAAGATCAAACAGATTTTTGCCATAAAAATCAGCATCTACAACAACGGGATCATAGAGGAAATGCCCTAAAATCGGCAGAAAATCAATCACCTGTTCGATCTCGGCGAGTTGTCCTTCATGCACTTTGTTTACGACTGCATAGACTTTTTTGACCCCTAAGTCATTGGCGAGTTTTACCACCGCATGGGCTGTTTCAATACTGCGTCGCCCAGGTTCCACCACAACAATAAACGCATCCACACCCCTGGCTGTCCCCCGCCCAAAATGTTCCAGTCCTGCTTCCATATCCAGAATAGCAATTTCGTTTCTTTCCATGACAATATGATCCAAGAGACTTTTTAAGAGGGTACTTTCCGGGCAGGCACAGCCGGTTCCTCCTTGGGTAATCGACCCCATCCGGAGAAGTTTAATCCCTCGATATTCTGCAACATAGGTATCTGGAATATCATCTACCCGGGGATTGAGACTGTAAATGGCTCCAATCGTTCCCGGTTCAGCTCCGGTACGTTCTTTAATCAGTTTTCGTTCTTCAGAAATAGGAGTTAGCTGGGCTAACAATTCTGGGGGAAATCCTAGAGCCGTTCCTAAATTGGCATCAGGGTCAGCATCTACCGCCAGAACTCTCTGTCCATCTCGAGCGTACAGATAGCATAATAGTGATGACAACGTCGTTTTACCCACGCCACCTTTACCAGAGATGGCAATCTTAATGCTTTTCTCCCTCATAATACTCACCCTGTCCTTTATTTTACGGCACTTTCCTTAATTTCCGGACAAACAAGTCCCAAAGCCTTGCGTTTTTGCATAATACGAGCAATCATTGTTTGGGCAGCCTGAATTGGGTCCGCTTCGTAAATTAGTTTTCCCCCGAAAAGCTCATCGGTAGTCACGGAAAACTCGCCTTTATTCGCTGTAAGGGCCTGTTCTACCAGCGGTGAACCGGTAATAGGTGCATTAACCCCGATGTGAACATCCACTCCCTGAGCGATAAAGAAGGTTCCAATCGATAAGGCTTTGGGACTATGATTTTCAGGACTGGAGCCTGCCACGGGTAATTCTCTCACAGCTACACCCATTCTATTGGCTAATGCAACCAGCAAATCATCAATCCTGGAATTATCAACACAACTTCCCATGTGAAGAGCTGGAGGTAAGGCCGGTAAACCGTTTGCTTGCCCAATGGCTGTCAGAACATTGGCTAGTTTTTCACCGCAATATTGCAAGCCATCAGGGGACAATAAGCCATTTTTCCCTAAGGAGTGAGCTGAACATCCGGTAGCAACAATTAATACATTATTTCTCATAAGCTCTTTGGCCACTTCCGTATTAGCCCAGTCTTGTTTTACTTTAGGATTTGTGCAGCCGACAATAGCAACAACTCCTAAGATATCACCTTGAGCAATAGCTTCTATCAAGGGGAGTAAAGGATCTGGCCCATTTAAAGCGGCCAAAAGCTCCACAATCTGCTCAACGGAAAAACCTGCGTAGGCTTCTACGGTATCTCCTGGAATCTGGACTTTAGATTGGTCTCTCTCCGGATAGTGGGCAAGAGCTCGACGGACAATCTCCTCTCCCATTTTATCGGCATCTTCCGGTGTCCAATCCACATGGCTTGCTCCTTCTATCTTAATATTGGGCAAGGTGGAAATAAGTTCTGTGTGATAGCATTGCGCCACTTGAACCAGGCCAGGCATGATACATTGAGCATCGACCACCATGGCCTCTAAGGCACCGGTAATAATCGCTAATTCCTGACTCGCATAGTTTGTCGCTACGGCAACCCCTTGACGCATTAAAAGTTCATTAGCACTGCAACAAATCCCTACAATGTTAATTCCTTTTGCCCCTAATGCTTTGGCCTCATTATTTAACTTTCGGCTCCACTCCAGGATCTTTTCCGAGACCATTGGAATATGACCATGCACGGCAATATTTACATAATCCTCTTTAATAACACCCATTCTGTATTGGGTTTTGACAAGCCGTGGCGTACCAAACAAAATATCCTGGAGATCCGTAGAAAGATGCAAGCCATCATATCCTTCGACTAATCCCATTTTCATAATTTCCAATAAAAGGCTAACCGGATCACTCTCACAGCCCATAGCCGTTTTATTAATGGCATTGGCTATTTCTAAATGAGCGTTGGAGGGCAATATATTCAGTTTTTCCCAGGTTTCAATCGATTGGTCTGGGGCCCGAAGACGTAGCCAGTGAGACACTCCGGATTGTTGTTGAAAATCTTGTAAAGCGATTAAAGCAACTTCCTGGGCTAATTTATCTAACTCTACGCCATCCACTGTTAATCCCAGTTTCTTGCCAATACTGATAAGTTTTTCTTTCCCCTTAATTTCATAGGGAGCTTTCCCTTCAGCGGTTTCTAAAAGGGTGTGCAGGATCTCCCGAGCATGTTCTACGTGAGGAGTCGTGCCTTCCACAATCAGTGACAGTAAATTACGAGCCACAATCTGGTCTGCTGTAGCCCCACAAACTCCACGTTTTACCCCTTTATTCCCATTAAAGGTCACTCGGCAGGGCCCTTGAAGACAACGGCGGCAGCAAACACCCGTTAAGCCAAATTTACAATGGGGCTCTTGCTCCTTCGCCCTTTGAAAAGCTGTCTCAATATTTTCTTGTTCTGCTTTCACTAATAATTCCTGAACTCCGGTATCCATTGAAAGATCAGTAATTAATACTTGTCTTGACATCGTATCCTCTCCTTGTCGAAAAAGTTTCTCTTCTCTGACAATCATCTTAGGGCATTACAAATAAAAAAACCATCAAATATCTGACGGTTTTCATACTTTTTCGACAATATAAATCTATTCTGTTCTTCCTCCCAATTCTTGCAACTTTAGCATATTCAACAAAAACACGGTTTTGCGATTACGTCTTATAACCCCATCCCTTTCCCAGCGATTCAAGAGCATGGAAGCGGTCTGCCGAGAACTCCCAACGGCTAGGGCTATATCTTCCACCGATAAACCTAGATTGATAAACGTGCCCTCTTGTCCAACAACTCCCTTTTCCTTGGCTGCATCCAGTAAAAAGCGAGCTAGACGTTTATCGATATCCAGGAAAGCCAGATTTTCAATAATACGCAGTGTATTCCCTAAGCTGTCTCCTAAAGCCTTAACCATACTAATGAGTATGGCAGGGTTATTAAGCATAAAAAGATGAAAAGCCTGAGCATTGATTGTTAAGATCTTGGTAGCTTCTCTCGCTTCGGCGAAGGTTTTGGAATGACTGCTATAAATATCACCTTGTTCTAAAAAGGCGACGGTAAATTCTTTTCCATCTGGATAGGCAAGATAAATGCGTACTTTACCTTCCAGCACGATCATGATGAAATTGTCCTTGCTATCAGGTTCAAAGATATTTTTATTCTTTTTATAATCTCTTTCCCGGGCATTGCCTTGAAGAATTTCCAATTGTTCATCGCTTAAAGTTCTTAATAGTGGAATTTTCTTCAGTTCATTTAAATTCATGTAGACAGAACTCCTAGCGTCTTTAATACTCAAGTACATCGATTAATTATATCATACAGGATATAAGCTCCACCAACTTCACTAGCCGTGATGTCCCTTCTCATCATTCAACCATGGTAAATCAAGTTGTTACTTGCATTGCCCCCCGCCATTTTACCGGGATATCTTGGGCATGACTACTGATTGGAACGGCGAGGTTCAATTAAGTCGGATACTATTGACATTTACATTTCCATTTTTTATTTCTAATTGCCCTTTTAAGTGAGGAACATCTTTTAGCTTTTCTGATGTAGAATAAAACTCGAAGTTATAAATTCCATTACTAACCTTCTTCGTTAGACTTTCATACCAAACGTCATAGCCTTGCCCAACATAATTTATATCTCCATTAGCTTTTAGTAGTTGATGAGTTTCCCAATTATTTTTAGCAACATTTGGATTATCTTTATAATCGTCAAATACTACATTTCCGTCCTTTGTCAATATGAAATCAAATGTATGGGTATTGGGAAATACTAGTTCAATATTTTCAGATGAGTTATTTATTATCATAAATTTCATCATGGATATATTATGAGTTAGGTCTAATGAATATTGCAAATTACTTTTTACCTGATTTCTCACCGTCCCAACACTTGTGGTACTTGATTTTTCAACAGGTACAACCGACTCTCCACTAGGGACGGTTGATTGGTCAACTTGGACATTAGGTTTTGAACTACAGCCTATAAAGCTTAACGATAACAACAATGCAAGTACCCAAAAAAGCTTTTTCATTTTGATACCTCCACCACTTAGCACTATATATCCCTCCTCTTATGGCAAAAATCTAACGGTTATTACATCGATATAAAATTATTTTACATTATCCTACATTGAGTCATGGTTTAAGAATAACGTACTTTTTCCGCTCATTACAGATGACTAGGGAACCTTTATTCTTCCTTTTCAAATACTAAATCATATTTTTTAATAACCCCAACAATATTAAAGACTGTTGGGATAGCAGTGACAAATCTCCAGCCTTCTTTACTATATTCATCGATCATCTTCCTATGTTTACCAAATGAGAAATAGCCTGCTGCCTTCGATTCTACATAAATATACTTATAAATTTGAAACACTCCTCTCCACTTTCATCCATACATAAGTATTAGACACCCGCTTCCCATTATCCTACTTTTTGCGCCTTTATCCTGGTTTGTCATAACTTCCACTTAGCCTAATGGGAAGCTGATTCGCCAACAATAAACAAATTACCTTTCTAGGGCTTGTTACGTATATTTTCTATACCGAGAGAAAACCTACAAATTAATGCGGTCTCTCTCTCGGTATATCAGCTCAGCTAGTCCAAAGGACATTGTGAAACGCCAACTATTTGAAAAGGATGCTCTCCAAACCACCCAACTGATAACGGCCCACAATTTGTATGTAAGCGTTTGAAACAGCTTAAGAGGCCCTAACACAATATGGTATGTTGTATTAGGTGTTTTGACTTTAATGGAATTAATTTTTGTTATGGTTATCATCGCTTTGCAGGGACACTGGGCTTAGTAGCTGCAGGGGCTATTACGCGCGTCACCTTTTTCATGCCGAATCCATAATATGAAGCAACTAAAAGACCAAACCAGATTGGGGCAATATATAGGGCAATGCGGGTACCTTCATTAAAGAACATGACCACCGCGACAAGAGCCAAGAAAAGCATACATACCCAGTTTGATACGGGAGAATGAGGCATAGGATACTTAATCTTTATAATCTGCTCAGCAGTCAAGCTTTCCCGATATTTCAGTTGAATCATCAAAATGACTCCCCATATCCAGAGTGCACCGAAAGTAGCTACACTAGTAACATAGGTAAACACTTGTGCAGGAACCAGATAATTAAGCACTACACCAATCAACAAGAACGCAGCTGACACTAAGATACCATTTTTGGGAACACTCTGATTATTCAATTTACTAAACATCACCGGCGCCTTACCTTGGAGTGACAAATTATAAAGCATCCGTCCTGTACTAAAAAGCCCGCTGTTACAAGAAGACAGCGCCGCTGTCAGCACCACGAAATTAATAATTCCAGCAGCTGACCGTATTCCAATCTTACTGAAGGTTAAAACAAAGGGGCTACCAATGGTACCGATTTGATCCCACGGATATAAAGACATAATAACAAACAACGAGCCAACATAGAAAATCAAAATCCGCCAAAATACTTTATCGATAGCCGCAGGCAATGTTTTTTCTGGGTTCTTAGCTTCACCTGCTGTAACGCCAATCAATTCGATACCTAAATATGCGAACATGACCATAACCAGAGACATACACATACCAGTGACACCATGTGGGAAGAAACCACCATGTGACCACAGATTGGAAATCCCAATTGCTATACCACCATTGCCGATACCTAAGAAAATCATGGCTGCACCAGCAATAATCATGGCAATAATCGTTACAACTTTTATCAGGGCAAACCAAAACTCAAATTCACCAAAGAGACGAACACTAATTAAATTAACACCTGTCATGATAACAAGAGCCAATAAAGCAGGAATCCATTGAGCAACTTCAGGCAACCAGTAATGAACATAAACCCCCACTGCAGTAATTTCTGCCATACACGTAACCACCCACATAAACCAGTAAGTCCAGCCAGTAATATAACCGTTAAGTGGTCCCAAGAAAGTATTCGCGTGTGCGCTAAACGTACCAGAAACCGGATATTCAACGGCTACTTCGCCCAGCGCCCGCATAATATAAAACATAACGATACCTGCCAAGAAATACATAAACAATATTGATGGACCAGCAGTTTTTAACGCGGCGCCAGAACCAAGGAACAACCCTACACCAACAGCCCCACCAAGTGCAATCAATTGAATATGACGTTCTTCTAAGCCACGGTGTAAATCCTCATGCAATGCATTATTGTTTTCCACAAACTTACGCCTCCAGTTATTCGATTTTATAGCCAGTATTTTCTATTTTTTCTGATAACTCCCCTGAAAAAGAAAACATACCCATGATACAAACGTGAGCATGTTTTTTAATCAAACTGATTTACAAAGATTAAAACTTATATCGAAGTTTCCCACGGCAAGTAAAGAAGAGCTAAGACTTCCGCCTTGGTCAGTGTGTGGCTCAAGCCTTAGTATTCTTATCACTAATTATCTTGCTGCAGGCAATGATTTTTCTGGGTTCTGAGCCAGGATTTCTTCTACTGGTGTATAAGGTAGATTTTGATCATCAGCTACAGCCTTAAAGGTTACCTGGCCATTATAAACATTAAGCCCACGTGCTAATCCAGCATCCTCCTTAAGAGCTTGGTGCCAACCATTATTGGCGATTTTCAAAGCATATGGGAGTGTAGCATTCGTTAAAGCAAAGGTGGAAGTACGCGACACTGCGCCAGGCATATTGGCAACTGAATAATGCGCTACACCATACTTCATATAGGTAGGATCGCTATGAGTGGTGACCCGGTCAATGGTCGCAATAGAACCGCCTTGGTCAATGGCTACATCAACAATCACCGAACCAGCTTCCATGGATTTGACCATTTCTTCACTCACAAGCTTAGGAGCTTTAGCACCAGGAATCAGCACTGCCCCGACCAAAAGATCAGCTTTTGCAACCCACTTTCCGATATTATAACTGTTGGACATGACCGTCGTGACTCTACCACCAAAAATATCATCCAGATAAGCAAGACGGTCGCCTGAGTTATCAATAATCGTAACCCGGGCACCCATACCAACAGCCATTTTAGCTGCATTGGTGCCTACAACACCACCACCAATAATGACAACTTGGGCTGATTCTACGCCAGGTACGCCACCTAAGAGGATACCTTTGCCATTCCAAGGTTTTTCTAGCATTTGTGCGCCAATTTGCACTGCCATACGGCCCGCAACTTCGCTCATAGGGGATAAGAGAGGCAAGGTATTATTCCGTCCTACAATGGTTTCATAAGCAATGCCAATGACCTTTTTCTCCAGCATTGCTTTAGTAAGCGCAGCCTCAGGTGCTAAATGCAAGTATGTGAATAAGATTTGCCCTTCGTGAAATAAATCATATTCCGCAGCTAATGGTTCTTTCACTTTGATAATCATTTCCGAACGATCAAATAACTCTTTCTTGTCATCAATGATGGTTGCGCCAACTTCAGTATAACTTTCATCTGAAAAACCACTGCCCAAGCCGGCACTATGCTCAACTAATACTGTATGCCCTGCTCTGCACAAATCTTCTGCGCCTGCTGGAGTCAGCCCTACACGGTTTTCATTGTTTTTAATTTCCTTTACAACACCAATAATCATGATTAATCCCCCTTATTTCTTCTTGCATCATACACTGTTTGCGGTTCTCTAAATCCACCTTTATCTTCCTGTCGACTTATTAATGCAAGAAGCGTGCCAATTCTCCAACGCCCATTCTGTCTGAATTAACTATAATTATCTGTTTGTTCTGTAAACTTCCGTTTCCAAAGATGATTCCACTGTTACGAAAAGTTTCCAAAATAAATACAAGCAGAACCCTCAAATTAGAGATGCTGCTTGTATTTATTCAACTTAGCTGAACGAGTTACTATTTTAAAGACAACTCATATTTGCGCATTTTTTTTAGTACTGCTGTATGAGACAGTCCTAGTACCGCCCCCATACGCCTGGATGATGGGAAACGCAGTGCGGTTTCCTGTAGAATAACGCGCTCTATTTCCCCTAAGCGTTCTTCTAATGTCTGATATGTTTCAAACTGTACTAAATTTGGCACTGTCGATGAGCCAGATAACCGACGACCTAAAAATATATGCTCTAACTGTACTTCGGCGCCGTCAACCAGATTCACTGCCCGCTCAATGATGTTTTTTAATTCCCGCACATTACCTGGCCAATTATAACCCTCTAAGCGTTGTAAGGCCAAGGGAGAAAACCCCTTTACCGAACGCTGTAATTTGTCGGCAAAATGTTTTAGAAAAAGTTCACTGAGCAATCGGATATCTTCAAATCGTTCCCTCAGAGGCGGTATTACCAAGGAGATCACATTCAGTCGATAATATAAATCTTCTCGAAACGTCTTATCTGCCACCATATCCTCCAGATTACGGTTAGTAGCAGCAATAATCCGCACATCAACGGCTACTTCCTTGTTGCTCCCCACCCGCCGTACGCGTTGTTCCTGCAGTACACGCAGCAACTTCACTTGTAAATGAGCAGATACGTCTCCCACTTCATCAAGAAATAAAGTTCCGCCATTGGCTAGTTCAAATAGCCCCGGCTTACCTCCTTTGACCGCCCCAGTAAAAGCGCCTTCTTCATACCCAAACAGTTCACTTTCCTGCAACGTATCCGGAATGGCCGCACAGTTAATAGGTACAAAGGCAGCATTAGCCCTTCCTGAAGCACTATGTAAGGCTCTGGCAAATAATTCCTTACCTGTTCCTGTTTCGCCGTTAATGAGTATCGTTGAGTCACTTGCAGCATAGCGGCGAGCTTGTCCCAGCACCTGTTCCATGACTGGACTGGCAAAAGGAATGTCGTCAAAGGTCATCGGTAAAGAAGTTGTCATACTACGCATCAAGTTCCTTACATCCTGAGTATCCCTAATTACTGCAACCACACCAACCACATCACCACTTTTATTCCTTAGAGGTATGGTATTGACAACACAATAACCATGATCTAAGGCAATGAATACTTCCCGATTGTTATGCTGACAACCAGTTTGGAGAGTTTCTTGTATCAGCAAATTTTTAAAGAGCGTAGATCCTAAAGGTTGTCCCTGAACCTGCTGAGCCGACAACCTAAGCATACGAACTGCCGCGGGATTGCATTGTGTAATAATACCATCCTGATTAACAGCTAAAATGCCATCATGTACAGAGGTTAAGATGGCATCTAGTTGTTCAGCTCGTCCTTTTGATGGCATAAAGGAAATTTCCTCTATTTTTTGCACCTCACTTATGCTACTCAGTTCTTGAATAAACCCGATACGTTGGTCTTGGAGAACAGTCTGGCACTCCAAAAATACGACGCCCTCTTCCACTTCCATTGATACAATATTAGTCTCACGCTTCGTCAAAATCGACGTAATATCATAGACAATGCCGACACGATCGATAAATGATATGCGCAAATACACTGTTCCTACGCTCCTCTCTCCATAAATGATATCATAATACAAATGATACCATAATGCATCCTCAATAAATATTCCCAATATTTAAGCGTTTTCGCTTATTAAACGCGACGATAATTTTCCGAATTTCCAGTTTGACTCGATGAAAAAGCAAGATTCCTCCCACTCAAGTAGGAGGAATGCTACAAGGTTCTATCCGATTCAACCCGAAACAAAGAAAATGGACGGTTATTTGTTAGTTAATGTAGAAATATTTTACCTTCATCCCCATCGACATCTACTTTCCAGCCCTCTTTAATGACTCGCATGACTCCAGGTATATTCACCACAGCGGGAATGCCATATTCCCTAGCCACAATGGCCCCGTGGGATAAGAAACCTCCGGTTTCCATGATCACCGCACTGGCTTTTAAAAACAACGGCGTCCACCCCGGATCAGTGGATGGCGCTACCATTACATCACCCGGCTGCAACCTCCTTCCTTCATCCGGATGATGGATCAACCGGGCTGTACCGGAGGCTCTTCCGGCGGCAACAGGCACGCCTGCCAAGAAATTACCGGAAGTCCGGGCAGCAGGTTCCGAATACTTAGGAGTATCTCCCATAATAACATCAGGCGGTGCAATGGCCTCCATTTCACTCATGAAGATCTTTCGTTCGGCAACCAGTGCCCGGAGCCCGTCACCTTCCCATTCGCCCATTAATATCGTTACCAGCTCAGGCCAGGTACAGAAGTAAATATCGCCTTGTTTTTCTATAATACCCCGTTCGCAGAAACGCGAACCCACCTCCTGGGCTATCATCCGGTAAGCCTCCATCACTTCGGCCATCACCGATTTGCTCTTTTCCCGCACGGCAGCTCCTTCCTGAGCTTCCCTAATTAATTTCTTAATCGAACTATGCATATTAGAGGGTACTTTATTTTCAATTTCCCGCCAAGCTTGTTCGAATTTTTCCTTTTGCTTGGCCTTCAATTTAGCCAGATCAGCAGTTTTTAGTGTACTACGTATAATGTCCATTAGATAAGAAGGATCTTCCTTCCACCTGGGGTTAATGATATCCAGCTCGTAGACTGCCCGGTGCCCGTAGTCTTTTAAAAACTCCCGGAAGGCCTGCTTAAAAGGTGATCGTTCAGGTAATACTTCCCAGCCCATCGGGTCAAAGGCTGAGCCGGTTAGAAATTGAACAGCATCGTTATCCTGGCGAGCAATTTCGGCCAATTCTACAAGTTTGTAGCCGTGATCTGCGCTGGTTATGTCCGCCGTTCCACCAACCATTAAGCCATTGATAATCATCGGGGTCCTGTAAGCGAAATATTCCATGAGGATTTGAGTCAGCCCAAATATGGCCATAGAAGCCGCTCCGCTTAAAAAGGAGAACTCCCCGGCAAATCCTCCGGAAATCTTACCAAGATCATTATATAGTTGAATAAAATCCTTATCTGCTAAATGCCCAAATCCATCTTTGGTCAGGTGGTTGACGGAACCTTCAACCCGCGCATGAATTGTCGAGGCATTCTTCATTGCCGTTTTAACTAAATCCATGTATTTTTTTCCACGCTCTAATCTTTGCAAGCCAATAAGCCCTTCATAAGGTTTGGGGTCCTTTAGCTCAATTTCCGGCTGGTGGCCTCCCCATCCAACATTAAAGGCACTTGGCAATGTCCCCATCACATCAAACATAGCCCATTGCAGCGCCGATAGATTACAATACAGACGGCCGTTGAAAAACCTGGAGAATTGTAATCCTTCCGGCAAGCGATAACCGGTTTCGGTAAAATTTAATTTGAGAATTGTATCGATGGTATTAATCGCTAAACGACGATTGAGTGGTGATAGAACCATTGGCACGGCATCCCTATAGTTTCCGTTGGACCAGATGTCAGCTTGGTTCTTTAAAGCATCAAAGGTCTTACGGGGTAAGGAAGTTACCGGTCTGGCCTGAACTAAAACAAAATCCCGACCGTCAAAAACCCATTCCACATCCTGGTGCTGATCACAATGCCCCAGAGCTTCGAAAACCCTTAAAAGAATTAAGCCCAACTTCTCAATTTTCTCATCCGACAACACCTGTCTGGTAAAATATTCTGTGGTCAGCACAAATTGAGTTCCTCCACCCTCTTTGAGACAGGTCACTCCTTCTTTCCGCCCAGTTTTTCGTTCAATTAACTGTGGCACTGCACACGTTGGATTGGCCTCCAGATAATATGTATCCGGCTCCACATTGCCCGCTACAACGCTTTCGCCCAGACCAAAATTAGAATTGATAACCAAAATATCCCGCCGTCCGGTTTGGGGATCACAGGTAAAACCGACTCCGGCAGCTTGGGCGTCCACCATCTCCATCACGACCACCCCAGTAACTACCTCATCATCACTGATCATTAGTTTCCTGCGGTATACTATAGCCTGATTAGACCACAGTGAGGCATAACACCCTTTGATAGATTCAAGGATATTACTCAAACCACGGACATTTAGAAACGATTCATGGATCCCCGCAAAGGATGCCTGTGCGGAATCTTCCGCTGAAGCGGACGATCTTACGGCCATTGGTCTTTCAAGAATCCCCAGGCTGTCGAGCATGGTTCTTAATTCTTCCATGATAAGCTGAGGTATAAAGCCCGCTTTGATTTTTTCCCTTAATTGACGCAATTTGGCCTGGTTTTCAGGTTCCTCTATGTTGCCGAAAGTTACTGATTCAGAAATGTTTTTAACCTTGTCCTCTAATCTGTTGTGCTTGATAAACTCATCGTAAGCACGGGTAGCAAGGACCCCTCCCATGGGGATTTTAAAGCCGTATTGAGCTAGACGTCCCAAATTCCAGCCCTTGCCGCCGACCTCTTGTCTTCCACACTGGAAAGCTTCATCCCACGTTAAAAAGTATTTTTCTGTGAATTTAATCACTTAAACCACTCCCCTCAAACTATATATTGCCTGTACGGAATTATATCTTGGACCCTCCTCTGAAATTGGCTCCCTCTAAGAATAGATCGACCATATTAGCTATCTCTTTGCGCAGTTCTATCTTTGATGAGTCATTCAACCACTCCATTACAATAAAGCCGCGCAGAAAGTCTAATTGTTTGACCAACAGTTTAGCCGAGATATCTTGCCTGATTTCACCTGCCTCCTGGCCTAATTTAATAACCTCGGCAAGAAGGCTATGGGTACCGCCGTTTTCGTATCCTGCCCCCTGAGACATGTTTTTGAAACGATAGCCTAAGCTAATTCCTATAAGCTCCGGGTTAATTTCTACCTGTTCATATATATTGTCCAATGTATTTAGCAGACGCGACCTTGTATCAGGGAAGCCAGGCAGTGTGGCCAAGGCCTGCTGTGCAAATTCTTTGGAAAAGCCTCTGACATAGTCGTCGACAATAGCCTCTTTAACAGGAAAGTGATTGTATAGAGTTTTCCTTGCAATATCGGCTTCTTCAGCTATCTGCTCCATAGTTGTATTGCTAAATCCCTGGCTTTGAAACAAATCCATCGCTACTTTAATAATCTTTTGCTGTGTTTCCTTTTTCCTTCTTTCGACCCTGCCTTCGACCGGTATATCTCTTGCTTCCACACTACGCCTCCTCTGTATTTGTTCTCTTACAAAAAACCAATGTTAATGTAGATATTTAATACACATTGGGTGTAATTACACAATGTGTATATTTTTATTATCTTTATTTTTTACTGGTGTGTCAATACCTAATTATGATTTTTCTTAAGACAAATTTTCCTCTACGGCGACAAAAAACCGAGGACTGATTACCTCGGTTTTTCTACTTAATCGCTTGAACATAGCATAGCACACATGAAAAAAGGGATTGAAGTAACCCAAGCAATTTCTGTTTGCTTGGGTCATCCTTTAAATCTGATAGCTTCTAACCAAGTATAGATTTTAACCCAGGTTCTTCTGCTTTCTGTTGAGAAGCAATGGCAATAATAATTATCCCGATCAGTAATATCCAACTTCCGATAGTAACAAGCAGTTGGGGCCTGATATCTTCTTCGTTGGACTTAAATATTTGTTTATATACCAGATCCCTAAATCG
Organism: Desulfosporosinus cupriresistens; assembly: GCF_001707885.1. Lineage (GTDB taxonomy): Bacteria > Bacillota > Desulfitobacteriia > Desulfitobacteriales > Desulfitobacteriaceae > Desulfosporosinus. Next base: position 41,101 of record NZ_MASS01000013.1, read on the forward strand.
GTACGCATTGTTAAATGCTAACATTGCAATGCCAGCGCCCCGTACCCAAGCAGATATTGCTGTTATTTTAGCTGGTCACTATCAATTTGGTTTGCTTTTTGTCTTCAAATGTTCACACCCCAGTAAGAGCCATTAAATCTGACTCACAGCCTCTCGGCAGCTTATTATTTAAGGTCCTGTTCCTTCACTATCAATCCTCCAACCGCTTTTATCCGATTCCTTTTTCAGAATAATAAATCTGGGTTGCTTCCCGCTGTTTGAAGTAATCTCTTTTTTAAATTTGAAATCTACTGTTGCTGCATACTCCACAGCCCCCTTTGGATTACCCAAGCCGCTTATTTCTCGCGAACTAATAAATTTTGCTGATTTTACATTCTGTTCGCCATCCATATAAACATTATTATAACCAGCGTTCATTAGCAGATTATTATCCATATTTGTAGACAAATAATTACATAGATTCTGGCGAGTCAAACAGGCAAACTGCATTTTTTGATCATGGCTATTTATCGCTTTATAATATTGTTTGATGATGTCCTCTGGTTTCATTTTAGATAATTCTATTTCTAGTTCATTATTATAATTGATATAGTCACTAATCCAATGATCCCATTCGTTATTGGTGATATCTGTTAAGCTTTTTCTATCAAGTGAGCAGGCAAAGCAGTCGTGTCTCCCCGCATCTATATATGCTCCAACGATTTTATTATTGTATTGCAAAACGATTCCTCGTGAATTCATTCTTGGATTCATATAATCAGGCAAGGGCTCCCTAAGCCTGTAAATATCAACCTCTACTTCCTTCCCTAGGTATTCACTATAGTCCAGGCCGATATTTTTAGAAAGTTCGTTATTGTAAGCCCAGTATATCTTCACAGGATACTCTCCCGCATCGTGTTTGAGGTTAGACGGGAGTGTCTCATTCATTGTATTGACTCGATAGTCAATCGTCCAATTATATTTTTTAAATAATTCTTCAACCTGATTGTCTATGTTTGGATCAAACTGTCTATATTCTGTAAAGTCCTTAATATACCTAAAAAAACTAAAACCAGGGTCATACTTCTGATCATCAATTTCCAAATACCCCACTGCAAAGGCTGGGTCATCAAAGGCAAATTTGATTTCCTTTTTGCTCCCATTTCCTGCTACAAGTATCAAACTATTGTTCTTTGTTGCCATACCACTCATCTTTTTGATTTTTGATTCGTCCTTTATTAATTGGCTTTTGCCAATCATCGTTAAAATATCTGACAGCATTTTGTTATCTGCGATTTTTGCTTTATATGTACGAAACATACCCTCTGAGTCAAAATTGACATCTATCTCAACTGTATTCTTATATATTTCTTCGAAATTAGGTACCGCAGAATTTTTCATCTCGTTGACTTTTTTCTGTGCTGTCTGATTTACAATTGTTAGTTCCTTTGATATTTCCTCATTCTCGATTTTCGTTTCTTGAGAGTTCGTTTCTTGAGAGCAACCTGTTAAAGTAAAAACCATGATGATAATCCACACTGTTAAAACTTTTTTAAGCATTACACACCTCGTTTAGTATTATATTTTTAGGACGTTCAGCCAAACTGTTGTTTAACGCATCAAACTTACCAATCATACTCACTTTATTCGACCAATTCTTTTCGACCATTTATAAGTAACGTTGAAATGATTCTCAACATTTAGAAGGCACCTCTAGATAGGCATGGCCGCAGGTAGTGCTATGGTTATTGAGGCATTTTTCTATGTATATTTTATCCTAATGCTCTTGATTATTTCTTAACAAGATATTAATAAAGTATTAACTGTTCCTTAGAAGCCGTGGATCTTCCTAATCCTATTTTTCGAGTTATCCCTTTAATATTTCCGCGTGATTTGTTTATTCCCTTCCAGGATATTGGAAAAAGGCGGACGTACCTTCCTTTTTAAGTACGCCCGCTCATCCTGCCGGATTTCCCTATTCAGTTGGTTTAAGACTAAATCTGAAACTGATCAACTTTTCCTTTTCGCATTTCCAAATCACTAAACTTTGCAAATTCTCATTGATTTTTGTTCAAACGTTTAAAACTGGTCACAACTAAGTTTAGAGAAGCCCAATTCATTGGCAGCTGTAAAGTATTCCAACCGATCTACCAGTTTTATTTCATCTTTAGCAGGTAAATTGATTCCCCCCTGCTCTGGACTGATCCGCAGGTAATCACCTCCAACTACCCTATCCACAGGAGGCAAGGTTATAGGAGGGTCCCAGCTTCCTAAGCTTACAATAGCATCAACTTCAGACTCGCTGTAAAACAAGGGGTCGTCAACGCCTTCAGCCCCACCGTGCTCAAAGGTCATCAACGCCGTTTTGATTCCTTTCTCTTCACAAGCCTTTAGGCTCAACATTGTTTCGATAAAAGCGTTACCATCCCCTTCCCAACTAGCCACGACACCATTAGCGTTTAATAACTGAGCTGATGCTGCAACGAGATTGGCACAGCGTTTTTTACCCTCCATTTCCTCGAAACGTCCTCGAAATAACACTACGCCAACAAAATTTAGGGATTTCCCGTGTCTTTGATATAATTCCTTGATTAAAGGGTTATTCGTATGAAACCAGGTAGGTGTTTTAACATTGGGGTGGCTCCAATTACCATCAACCACAGCGCCATCCAGGATTTCATTGGGGTGAACAACTATCGGAAGTAAATTGTCAAAGCGCATGTTGTAAAAGAAACTACTTAGGTTAAGTCCCACCGAGTGGACCTGGTAAATGTAGGCTACTTTAGGGAGACCATCCTTTGCTCCCTCCAAAGTATATGTATTGATGCTGTCCGGAACCTGACCTCGCAGAACTTTACCCAAATACCGGGCTGCCCTAATTCCGGCAATTCTTACCGACTGTTCGTACTGGTCCTCATCCATTCCCGGCTGTAATTTCAAAGTACATACCACATTAATTGTTGAACTAAATGGGGTAATGGGTCCAGCCGGTCCCATCATATCCAGGACGCTGTCCCTCACAATATTCAACCCTCCATGTCGGATAAGGGGAAATTCACAGGAAGTGAGCACAGCAACGCCCTCCATCCGATAGGTTGTCCCGTGACCCAGTTGTCCAACCGGGGAGGCCACTCCTGCGTAAGGTGCCGCGTCGCCGTCCTTGAACCGTGGCTCAACCGCATCGACCACGTGAACAATCCGGGCATTTTCTCCAGGAGAGACAATTTCAATACCAGCTTCGGAAAAGGTCTTATCCTCCAAAAGGGAGGCAATCAACTCTTCACGATGGATTTCTAATACCCCATTATTTAAGCATGTTCTATCAGTAAATATAATTTGTTTAACCTTAAAAGAACCCATTTCTAATTTCATGATCCAACTCCCCATCAATCTACTATCACAATTTGAGGCTTTTCCAATCTTTTTTCCAGTAATCCAAGTGCCGCTAATAATACTTTGCGGCTGATTTCTTGGTCACGCTTTGCCGGTAATTCCGGATTACCACAGGGGTGAGGAATCTTTGTACCTGAAACCACCCGATTGGCCCCTGCATTGGAGGCTAAGGAATACATGGCAGTAATAATGCTTGTTGGTATCCCGTTTCTCTCTAATTCTTTGGCAATCGTTGCTCCGCAACGAGTACAAGTACCTCAGGTAGAGGTAAGAATAACTCCATCCACCTTGGCCTGGTGCAGTAGTGAAGCCATTTCCCGGCCGTCTTTCTGGCAGATGTTAACTGCCGCCCCTACCCCAGAAGTCGAATAAAATCTGTTGTACAAACGCCCGATCAAACCTTCAGCTTCCAATTCTCGCATAATGCTAACGGGCACTACATAATTCGGGTTCATATTAACAAAGTTTGGATTGTAGCCCCCGTGAATCGTCTCATACTCCGAGCTATCCAGCATCTTTTTTTCTGAAAATTCATACGTTTTCCAAACATCGGCTCCAAAGGAACGTATCCGGTCAGGATTACCCCGAGGCACTAGTCCCCCGGTCGTCACAAGGGCAATTGTCGCTTCTCTAAGCGCGGCAACTGGCTGTGCCGGTGCTACTTTGTCAGTTTTTTGGATGGGCAGCTCGGTAATAAAAGGTTGGCCCTGCAGCTTTGCTTCAAGCATATCTACCAACCGCTTGGAAGCTTCCTCCTGGCGATAAACAAGTTTCCTGATCCCCCGAGGGATGTAACCTTCTTCCCGGGCAGGACCCAAGGTCTTATTAGTCGCAATTTTTTCAGCAAATTTCGCAATTTTAAGAAGTGCATCCTTCATACCTATTACTTTTCCAGATGTTGGTATGATGTAAGCCCCTTGCCGGTAAATTTCTACCGCTGGATTTTCTTGATACATACCCGTGATCCCAGGTATGCGAAGTTCCCTGACAGCTGCCTCGCATATAGCTCCGCAGGCCTGACCATACCTGCCTGAGTTAAATGCCGGTCCTGCTATGATCATATCAACACGATACTCCTTGGCCCTTTCAACTATTTTTCGTAATACTTCATCTTTATTATTGTTGAAGTAATTATCTCCGCATACAGCGACAACCGGCACGGAAAATGTTTCGTCTAGAAGTGAACATAGACCAGCAGCCGGTCCAATAGGTTTTTCCACGAAAAATAAGGAATGATCGGCCTTATCTTCACCACCTATTCCGCCAAAGAATTGATTTATGTAATAAAGTATCCTCACGACTATACCTCCTCATTAAGCTCCAATTTTATTAAAGTAGGTTTTCCGATATTCCTGGAAATAGCTTTCATTCTTGGCCGGTTTGGCCAAACTGCATAGGATCGATACAGTCAGGACGACTAAAAGGGTCCCGGGAAGTTCACCCAGGCCAGTGATTTTAACCAAATAGATACGCCACAGCATATAAATAATTGGCCCTATTGTGGTGCAAAAAAAAGCCGCCTCACGGTTGGCCTTATCCCAAAACAACGCCATGATCAATGGTACTCCAATCACAATAACAAATGCCCCAAAACCAAACGCGTTAAGGATTGAAATTAGGGGCATCTGCATTTCGCTTAAGATTAACGCCAAGATGCCTATAACTACAGTAGCTATCTTTGAGTAACGCAGCTCTTCACTTTCCGTAAAACTTTGCCCTTTTAGACGACCAATAATGTCGTGCACAATACTGGACCCAGCTGCCATTAACAAAGCATCCAAAGTCGTAAAAACAGCGGCCAATAGGCAGAAAACCAACAGCATACCAACGATTTCCGGAGCAACATGAGTTAAAAATACAGCGAAGGCTTTGTCCGGGGTTTCTATGCTGATGCCTAACGCCCGGGGAACCAAACCAATTAAAACAGCAGCGAAAGTCCAATAAAGGGAGATAACGACCCCAATTGGGAAAGCTAATCGTGCGGTCCTGCCGTCTTTCATCCCATAAAAAGCCGGAATAATATGAGGGCCGCTAAACAAACCAAAGAGATATACAAACGCTAAATTGTACCAGAGAGAGCGGGGCATTTCTCCAAAAAAGGTGGTCAAGCTGGGCTTCTGCTGAGCTAATAAATGGTCCATCCCAGCGATACCTCCAACGGCTTTTAGACCAACGATTATGGCTACCGTAACGCCAATAATCATAATCATCCCCTGTACAGTGTCCAGATAGGCAATTGCGGAACGTCCACCAAGAGAAGAGAAAATTACTAACACAATGCTAAATGAGACTAATGCCCAAATGTATGGTATACCCAGGTAACTTTCGATTGTTAATGCTGCTGACCTCATTTGTACAACAAGCATGGGAAGAGTAAAAAACACAATCCAAAAGGCAACAATTGGGTAAAAGCGGTTTGATCCGTATCGTTTAACAAATAGTTCCGGCGTCGTAATCGCTTTTATTTTATGGGATACTTCTCTAATTTTTGGAGCTACTATGAACCAACAGATAAAGACACCAAAAGCAGCTCCGATCTGCCATGTACCTCCACCCCAACCATACTGATATGCCATACCTGCACCACCAACAAACAAACCGGCACTAGTCGCTCCAGTTGCTGCCGTAAAGGCTGATGTGATAGGACCTAATGAACGGCCACCAAAAACATAGCCTTCAACACTTTTTAAACCACTCCGTGTGTAAAACAAAGCCCAGCCCGGTAATAGTATAAAAAACACAAATAATGCTGCTATTTTACTTATTTCCATAGAGAATTCCCCTTTCATTTAAAGGTTTTAATTAGTTAATTGTCTAGTCAAACTTTTTAAAGAAACTCTTACCAAATATTGATATTCCTATCGCTAAGCCACAAAATAGTAATAATATTGAGATAAAAATGGTACTGGCATTCACTTTTTTCTCCCCCTTTTAAGATAATTTTTATATAAGTTAACTTACTAAGTTTCTCCCCCCTAGCATAAATAAAAAAAATCCACATCCCAAATAGGGTGCAGATTTTTCCATCATCCTCACCTAAGCCGACCCATTCACGAAGCCGACATAGAAAATTTACAGGCAGGTCTCCTGACTAGGATCATAGCATTTTACTTCCTTCCCCCATACTAAATAGAGTGGTATAAGTAAAAGCTCCCCTTCACAGTGGCGGGTCCGTCCGGGAATCACACCCGGTTCCCTATTCTCCCTATAACGGGCACCTGTAAACAAAATTATTGAATTTTCTTATTTCATGCTAACACAAATAAACATTTATGTAAATATTAAGACAAACATAAAATTTGCATTTTATTATCTTCGGGTTACAGTTCAGGGATCACCTTTTGCTGCTCTTTTGGAGTTTGTTTCGGGTTCCTCTGAATAATCAAAGAAATAGCGTCATAGAGACGAGTGAGTTTACCTAAAAAAAGGCTCCCTTTACCAATAATCATCACTTGCTTCACTTTGTTCCTCAGTATAAGTTCACGGGCGGGCCCGATATAGGGTATACCTGAAGGAATATGACCCTGGTTTGGCGCAAATCCAGGTACACCAAAGCGGTGAATCTGTTCCTCGATCTCGGTACGATCTAGCTCTCGATTTAGAACACCTAGAGAAGCGATCATTTTATAGTTCTTTTTAGCTATATCACCACACCCCGTTGGCTCGATAATTTCTGGATTCACAAGTTCTGCAGCATAACGATCAATATCTAAGATTTTATATCCACCCTTTGTTAAAGGCTCAGCGACAAGAGAATGATAAACCTGTTGAGGTGAATCACCGCAGCCAACGTTCATTCCACCGATCAGATCAGTACGCAAGATTGGGTTTATCCCGTCATTTTCACTGATATGAATTGCAAATGCTCCTAGCATGTCTTCTAATATGGGCATCTCGTGTTCAAGGTGAATCCCGGCATTAAGCCCGAGTTTCGCGCTGCATCCCCCGGCGACCACAATTACATTTTTAAAAATCCCTGACTGAACCAACGCTGCACCTTGCATCAAAGCATGCACTGGGGCAGCACAAAATGCACGCGTATCGGCCCCACTGGCATTGGAACAAGAACAGGCTTCGGCAATAGACTTGGCAAAACTACCGCCTCCCTTCTGTCGAATGTCTCCACAGGCTTCCTCGGAAGCTTCGATGATATAGTCTACGTCCTGGGACTTAAGCCCTGTCTTCCAAAGGAGGAGTTGAATAGCCACTACAGCTGAAGCTTTTGCCGTAAGGTTTTCCAATACCCTAGATGCGGCTAGATTAGAATCCGACGCGTTCGCCTTCCGAACACACCCGATAATCCTTCCCCCAAAAGTTAGTGGCAGGGCTTCACGTGTTTTAATCATTTCTTCAATTTCTTCAGAGGAGAACCTATTATCTTGAGCCATTGTTATCCCTTTAAGCCTACATAAAGCAGGATGAGAACGAAGTTTTTCTAGGACGGCCTGCTTAAATCCTGCTTCCAAGCACACGAGTCCATAAACATCAACCGCATTTAGCAAACCTAAAAATTCGTCCTCAGGGAAAATTTCACCGAAATGACCTTGGCGCTTTGCGTTGGGCAAAAGACTATTATACCAGGGTCTAGGAATATTTGGTAAATCTTCAGGTAAAAGATTACCGATAAACGCTTGATTCGGTGGATAACGGACTGCACTATCAAAACTTCTCAGTTGATCCGTAAGCAAATGACTTAACGATGAACCCTCTAAGTTTGCTTGCTGCAGAAGAAGTCCGGGGGTTTGAATTAACGCATAGCCTGTCCCTTTGATGACTGGATACTTCATAGGCTCACTTCCGATGGGAAATAACGTTTCCGTACGGCTGAGACCTCATGAATAATTCTTGAGATATCAAGGATCATTTCGATCATTTCCATATGTCCTAAATAGACTTGATGATCAATAAATTCTTTGAGTTCTACGATATGATAAGCTTTGAGCCCTAACTGGGCTCCTGCGAACGAATCAACAAACGTAAGGTTACCGCCTGCTACCGTTTCAGCTGCGATAACTGCCATTTCAGGATCAGCACTACCAAGTACAGCTATAAGTTCCTCTTCACCGTACTTTTGAGCAAGTGCTCGGATTTGAACCTGATTTTCTTGATCCATTGCTCCAGCCGATGTTCAAACGTAACAATGCGTCATCGCATAAATTACCTCTCCGCCAGCACTAATGACACACTCCTCTAAAGATTGAGCCGGAATCCCATCCCGGTCACCAATAATAACAACTTTCTTCCCTTTTAACATAAACTAAAACTCCTTTACCTCTCTTTTTTCTTAAAATCAAAAAAGTCCTACAATCAAATTAAATAATTTGACCGTAGGACTTTACCTTCATCCCCGAAGACAATAATAATAAGGCAGGTCTCCTGGCTAACGGGTCATTGCTAATTTCCAAGGCCTTCCCAGCTTATGCCAGTGACCATTCGATAGCTCGCCGATTACAGTGGTGGGTCCGCTCCGTTTAATAGCCTAAATAAGCTATTTTCGAATTTCCTATTCTCCCCTCTTAACGGGGCACCTTAATAGGATTATATAATTGAATTGAGCTTATAATAATCTGAATAGATTGTCAAGTCGCTCAGATTATGCTTCCACAAGTGATCATTGTTCACAGGAGAATTTTCATTTTCTTACGAAAATACTCTCGAAGAGGAATATCGTGGTGTGTCTACCTATTTGACTCGACTTTTCCGTCTATTGATTGCTAAACTTGGGATAAATGTTGCTAATTCTTTTCCAACTCCCCGAAATATCCTTTTAATCTTTCTGAAACAGCTGCATTAATGTTGACATGTCTTTCCCAGGTACTATTCCGTATGTTAAAGCGTACAAGGACAGTATTGTTGCTGTTGTAATCAGTACTAGAATCAATATTTAATAATTCCTCAATCACTTCTCGCTCATTAATTTCTACTCTTTTGGGAATTACTGCTTGGTTTGGAGTTCTTGTACTATCTGCTTTTTCCAGCTCAACAGATTCAATGTCGTCCAATAAAAGTGCAAATCTGTCATAATACCCCTTGTTCTTAAGCCAATTTATCAGTGAGGTAAAACTGCTTTGAATTAAGATGTTTGTTTCTTTAGCATTATTGTCTAATACAGATATCCTTATATATTGGTCCTTTCCAGATATCATATCCTCATAGGGCATCTTAATTATTTCATTTTCCAGAAGTTCTGTGAATTCCTGAATATCCGTGTTTTCTGTGAGAATTACTGGCTTTTTGCCGCTGCGATAGTCGCTGAGTGTCAGCAATTTTATATCATCCGGCACTAGACCCATTGCCGGAAATCTAAATTTTTTATACTCAACGGATTCATATATCGGCTTAAGCAAAGCGGCATCATTCTGATCAGTTTCATTAATTTTGTATTGCCGAATGATATATCCTCCATTCTTCAGCGTATAAATTATATAACGGGATGAGCCTTCCCCCTTGTTCCTTTCCTTTATTAAATGTCTCTGAAGTTCAGTAATTCCGGCAATATTCTCCTTGCTTTCTAGTAACAGGGGTTTGTTGTTTTCAAAGTATCCCTTCCCGTATCTATACTCCAGATATTCAGGTTTTTTTTCTTTTTCAAAATAAATCCACTCATCAAAGTTACTGCCAAAATAAACCTTGTTTACTTCCTCAGGGTTTGGTACACGGTTAACAAAACCAAAAGCATCCAGTGATATACCTCCAAAAAGGATCAAAACTACAGCTAAATAGCACAGATAACCCTTATAGAAATGCAAAACTTTGAAAGATTTATGGATCAAAATTTCCGCAACGAAGTACCCTAGAACCGAACCCAAAATATATCCGATAATCAGCAAGGGAAAGGATTGTCTGGAAAAACCACAAAAATAGGTTCCTCCAACCAGCATTAAACAGAACGTCATCCCATATTTAAATACCGGGTATAAGGCTGGAAATGCAATAATGTCTCCGGCCGTTTCCAGCTTTCTATATTTATATACGAACCATCCCAGTACTAAAAACAGGACTGTTGCAATTATGTAAGTCATAAAGTATCCAACAGTATACACGTCTCTCAAGGAGGTTCCATTGAGCAGCAAAAATAATGGATAATTATCCTCGATAAAAAGTGAATAGGAGGCATTACCAAATCCGTACAACAATTGCGCTAAACTAAATCTAAGCAAAGTATAAATTCCTACCGGCAGAATATGGACGATATAAGTGAATGCGATTTGAGCTACGGAAGATCCAGTAAACATACCTACAAATACAGCGATACTATAAAACAAAACATTGAAAAATGTATTGAATCCAAGCCACATAAAGATCTTAGGCAGAGTATAAAAGCTTCCCAGTACGGTCAAATAATTTAACAATATCATAATTAGACAATTTAGAACTGAAGGTATTAATAAAAGAACAAGGCCTGAAAAACAATGACTGACATAATGCGAGCTCCTTTTAAAGGGCAGGCTATGCATCATAACGGATGACTTGTCTACCTGTAAGTATCTGAAGATTAAAACTGCCATAACAACTGGCACAATACACATTAGAATAATTTGAACCTCATCCTGTGAAAGATTTAGAGTTCTGTCTATATTGTCTTGGATCCATTGAGTTCTCTGCATGTCGATTTCCATGGTTTCCATCAGGTGCCTGAAAGGAATATTAGCCATAAGAGCCAGTGTATAGAGAGCACTTACCCACCAATAACGTTTTAAATCACTTAATATCAAAGCTTTTTTAAAGAATGATATTTTGAATGTCATAACCCATTCCCCCTAATTCATAAATAAATATTTCTTCAAGTGTCAGAGGAAGTACATCCAAAATAACTGGATTAGCTAATTTCACCTTTTGTAACAACTCATGCTTATCCCCTCTGGCAATCAGCAACAGGATGCTTCCTGTCTGTGTTCTGTGCAGAACCTCCGGACCTTCAAGGAATCCTGCTGGAATTTCAGCAGAAAATGCCAGCTGAAACTTGTGAACATCCGATTTCATATCATCCAGTTCTCTCTCAACAACGATTTTCCCATTGTGAAGTATTCCGATATGATCACAAACATCTTCTAGTTCTCTCAGATTGTGGGATGATACTAATACGGTTACCTGCCTTTCAGCTACATCCTGAAGTATAAGGTTCCATACCTTTTTGCGCATGACAGGATCAAGACCATCGACAGGTTCATCAAGGATCATAACCCTCGGCATTGTGCAAATTCCCAACCAGAAGGCCACCTGTTTCTGCATTCCTTTAGACAGTTTGACAACCCTTCTCTTGCTGTTTATAGGGAATACCTGCTTTAATTGCTCGTATCTGTTCCAATTCCATTCAGGATAAGTTTTCGAGTAAAACTTTGCTGTTTCATCAATGCTGTATTGAGAAAAAAAGTACAAATCGTCAGGAATGTATACCATTTGAGCCTTAACCTCAGGAGTTTCGTAGACTGGTTGATTATCAATCGTCACTATTCCTTGATCCTGACGATATAATCCAGTTAAATGTTTAATCAGAGTAGTTTTACCGGCACCATTAGGCCCTAGCAGACCATAGACTGATGCCTTCTTGACCCTCAAATTCAGATCATCCAGAACTTTATATTTGCCAAAGGATTTCGTTAGTTTTTGGGCCTCAATCATTTTCCCTTTGCCTCCCTCTACTATATATTTCCTCAATTCTGCAAATGAGCTGCTCCTTTGGAATATTCATGTAGGCCAGCTCTGAGACTAGTTTGTCGATCTCCAGTATTAATTCATCCTTTCTTGCTTGATTGAGTTTACTGTTTATAGGGGTTACAAAACTTCCTTTGGCCCGGATGGAGTATATGTATCCTTCGAGCTCAAGTTCTTTGTAGGCCTTATGAATGGTATTGGGGTTAATTGTGAGGGACTGGGCCATCTCACGAACAGATGGAACCCTCTCATTAGGTTTCAATACTCCGCTAATAATGAGTGCTTTCATCTTATCCTTAATCTGTTCGTACAAAGGGCTATGATCCATATAATCCAATTGAAACATAGTTACCACCCGTCTGTTCTATATTCATTAGTACAGTTAATACAGTTTGTATGCTAGCAGGAATTTCCTTTATTGTCAATAGGCAATAAAATGTGCGTCGTCTGCCCAACGCCAGATATTATTAGCCTTCACTTTATTGCTATAAACCAAGAAATTTGCTATTTTAGATAGGCAGCTTAGAGGAGGAATAACGTGATGAAGAAAAACGATGTCTCAAGTATTAGAAAAGAATTTAAATTAGATAATCCGAAATTAAAACTCGAAGAAGTTGTAGGTATTTACGTTAAGGGGGATATAAAGCAAATCATCGGGTTCGAAAAAGAGTATTTTGACAGGATGGATACAGAGAAGCAAGACCTTTATCTCAAAAATTTCAAAAAGCTTCTAACCGGACAACTTGACTCCAAACTATTTGAACTTGAATTTTCGGACAATAAATTAGGACAAAACCCTACCCAAAGAGCGTTAATTGATACACTCCACGCCACTAATTTTATCGAACAAACTGAGGAAATAGCGCTTAAAGTTATCAACAACTGTGATTATCCAAGTGATTTTATGATTTCCTTTTTACGAGGTGAGGTCTTTAAACCGATGCGGACGGAAAGAGGAGAAGATGAGTCAGGCCTGGATGACGTAGTATTCTCCTTTAAATTTTTTATGGCATGTGTTAATCCCGTAACAATCCCTAAAACTGCCCTCAGATTTGATTTTGAAGGTAAAGCCTTTAAAGCTGATATTCCAATGGATGTCAATATTAACTTAACTACTCCCTTAGACGGATTTATATTTCCCTCATGGAATGATAATTCCGCAGATGTTAATTGTGTCGTTTATTACTCAAATAAAGCGAATACCCCAAACCTGGAGTTTTTAGCAAAGGTCTTAGAATGCGATCTCCATTCAACAGCTCAAACAGAAAAAGCTCAATTTCTTGAAATTGTTCAAGAAGTTGCAGGTAAAGAGATTGAAGCTGAGAAGATAGCCAACATCTATGAGAGCGTCAACTACATTTTAACGCGGAATGAGGAAGAAGAAAGCAGTGAAATCGCCAGTGTTGGCTTGAAGGATATGGAAAAGATTCTTCAAGCCAGCGGCGTTGAAACTACTCAGAGTTTAGAGACAGCTTTCCTGAAAATCACTGGGACGGATAAGTATGAGTTTAAAGCATCAAACATCGTCCCTAACTTTACAGGAAAATCCATAAAAATCGAAAATAATACAGTGAGCATTTCCGTAAGTCCCCAAGACCTAAAAAACATTAAGCAAGTCAAGAAAGATGGCAAGCGGTACTTACTGATTGAAATTGATGAGACAGCAAACCTCGAAGGTTTTGAATTAAGCACTGAGGCGATTTAATCAGGAGAAAGACTTAGCCCATAACCACTGGGTAGGCATTGTGAAGAGGACCTATTAAAAAAAGTAAGCAGGATAGCTATTAACTCCTGCTTACTTTTTTCTTGTTAAAAAAGCGGACTCATATATGCTTACTTCAAAATATTTTTGAAGGGTCTTTAATCTTCATTCCTGCCTTGAATCCAATAATCAGTTCGTTGTTCCCTACAACTAAGGGTCTGATCATTGCTTTTGGATTGGCGGCCAGGAAATTCGCAACAGCCAATTCGTTGGACTCCTCAAGTTCCTTCCCTAGATCCTTGTAAGTTTTGCTCTTCTTGTTAAGGAGACCCTGAACCGTAATCCCCCCGAGTTTTGCTAAGTCAAACAATTCATCGACTGAGAGAGGGTTTTTAACAATGTTTCGATACTCAAACTTAACATTTTCTTGCAGAAGACCCGCTTCTGCTTTACGACAAGTCGTTCACTGTGGAAAACAATAGAATGTATACATTTGTTTCTCCTCCTCGCAAGCTTCTATTTCTAACCCTGGGTTATGTTACAGACTTGGCAGTGATATAATTCGAAGAAAACCATTGATTATTGGGGAGCGGCGCTGTTTACGGTATGGCCCAAGGGTTGCACGTGGTTTTTATTTTAGTATTCGCCATTTCAGTGGTAACTTTAATGATAAGCGCTTTACTACCCTCGCATCGCAGTATTATAGCTCAGCAAAATGCCGATTAAGATAAAACTTAAACTAAGTATATTTTATTTAGAGACAAAGCGATTATCTTGTACCCAAAAACGCCAAGGATAGTGTACAGCTTCTCCTCTGTTATGGATACCAATTCTCGGACCAACTGCAATGGGTCCGATTTCTTTTCCTTCTGCGATAAATAGTGGATACTCAAACATCGCTCTCCCGTAATCTTCCTTTACTATACCTAGGGATTTCGTTAATTTTCCTGGTCCATTGGTTAGCTCTAGTTCCTTTTTCTCTTTTCCGCGCCGTTGATACATCAGGTCAATTCCGCAACATGGTTCTAGTGCTCTAATTAATACCGCCTCCGGACACCCGATCTCTCCACTAACCACGTTAATAAGGCAATGGGTATGCATAACATAAGTATAGACATACCCAGGTGGTCCAAACATTACTTCAGTTCTTTTAGTCCTTCGATTTCCAAAACCATGTGCCGCACGATCTTCAGGTCCTATGTAGGCTTCGGTTTCTACTATCCATCCTGACGCCATACCTAACTCTGTTTCTTTAACAAGCAATTTTCCCAACAAAGCACGAGCTAAACTAAGCGTGGGTTGTTGGAAAAACGAATAGCTTAGTGGTTGAAATACCATAGTCTTTACCTCATTATCTCCATAACCCATAGATGCTGCTCCGTATTAAAGTTTTCCTTTCAGAAGAGCTTAAAGGATTTGAATCCCTATCTTTTCTACAGATAACCCTACGTTACTAGAAGTAAAAAAAGCTTATTCTAGCAGTTCTTTTAGCATCTTCTTGGTGTTATTAATAAAAGCACGCGTAACTTGATAATGTTCAGTATCCTCATACGTTACCGTTTCAATACCTTCTTTAATTTCGTATATCCGGGCCTTGGGATAGGCCATTATTATTGGCGAATGGGTTGCAATAATAAACTGAGACCCTTCCTCAACTAATTCATGCATTATGGAAAGCATCGCCATTTGCCGCGTTGGCGATAAGGCAGCTTCAGGTTCGTCCAGAATGTATATACCATTACCACTGAATCTATTTTGAAATAAAGCAAAAAATGACTCTCCATGTGATTGCTGATGTAGTGATATGCCGCCATAGGACTTAATTATTGGTGGTCCGCCGAAAGGTTCTGAATCCAAGTCATCTATATTTGAGGCGAAATTATAAAAGCTTTCTGCTCGTAAAAAAAATCCATCCCGAGGTCTTTTGGTGCCTTTAACAACTTTAATATAATTATTCAGCTTAGAATGTGTAGCTTTGGACGTAAAATTAAAATTCTTGGTTCCACCTTCAGCATTAAATCCATAGGCTACGGCTATTGATTCTAAGATTGTTGACTTTCCGGAGCCATTTTCTCCAATAATAAACGTTACTTGCGGATGAAATGATAACCTATGTAAATTCTTGATCGCTGGTAGCTTAAAAGGATATTCAGAAAATGATGGAACTTTTTCTCTATCTAATTCGATATATCTTATGTACTGTTTGATACTATTTAGGTCCATCACATCATCTCCTAAGACTATAGTAACTCCAACCGCGCCGACTTAGCAGAGTGTTAATGTATTACGTCTAAATGTCTTATTGATTTAAAAACGAATAGCTACGTTATAACTTTGTATTAAACAAAAATTATATGTTATAATTTCTTTCAAGTTTAGGATAGAAAGATGCTATTAAAGTTTTATTAAAAGTTAAAAGGAGTCTTTATGCAGAATAATTTGTTAGAAAAATATGCTCAGCTCATCGTCAGAACAGGCATCAACCTCCAAGAGAAACAAACGCTTGTAATTTCTGCTCCCATCGAATGTGCTCCCTTCACACGCCTGATCGCTGAAAAGGCTTATCAAGAAGGCGCACGAGATGTTGTAATCCAATGGCGTGATGAATTATCTTCCAAGATCCGCTTTCTCCATGCACCGGAAGAGATTTTTGAGGAATTTCCTGAATGGCAGAAGGAATTTTACCTTTCCTATGTCCATCAGGGAGCCGCTTTCTTGAGCATAGCCGCCTCAGACCCCGAGCTATTCAAAGATGTCAATCCCGAACGAATCACCAAATCTCAAAAAGCAAGCAATACAGCCCTTAAAGCTTACCGAGATCGGCTTATGAGCAACAAAAATACCTGGTGCGTTGTCTCAGTACCGACCGTGTCTTGGTCCAAGAAAGTTTTTCCGCACCTTTCTGAGGAAGAGTCCATGGAAAAGCTCTGGGATGTCATCTTCAAGACAGTACGTGTCAACACTGAGAATCCTATTATTTCTTGGGAAGAGCATAAAGCGAATCTTAAACGCCGCATGGATTGTTTGAATTCGCTAGCCTTAAAGTCCCTCCATTATAAAAATTCCTTAGGGACTAACTTGAACATTGAGCTTCCTGAAAATCATATTTGGCTGGGCGGCTCTGAGTTTACTCCTGAAGGGATAGAGTTTATTGCTAACATGCCTACGGAAGAGGTATTTACGTTGCCTAAAAAGACAGGAGTGAATGGCAAAGTCATCAGTTCGATGCCTTTAAACTATAATGGAAACCTGATAGAGAACTTTTCCATGACGTTTAAGGAGGGCAAGGTAGTAGATTTTAGTGCGAAAAAAGGCTACGAAACTCTAAAGTCAATTATCGAGACCGATGAAGGCTCACATTTTCTCGGAGAGGTCGCTTTGGTCCCCTATGATTCTCCAATCTCAAATTCCAAGATCTTATTTTACAACACTCTCTTCGATGAGAATGCCTCCTGCCATTTAGCGTTCGGAAAAGCCTATCCTGTATGTATGAAAAATAGCGAGAAGATGACCCGCGACGACTTCTTGGCACTAGGCATCAACGAGTCTCTAGTGCATGTAGACTTTATGATCGGAACAAGCGACCTGGAAATCCTAGGAATGACTTTAGACGGTAAGAAGATTCCGATCTTTCGCAACGGCAACTTCGCACTGTGACCTTATTCTAGCTGAGATTATTTCTGTTAAACGGTCTTTTCTCGCCCAATACTGCTTTGTGCCTTGGAGAGCAATCTATCCCCTGTATTTCTTAGCTAATCCTTTTAAGAAATTTCTGGCGTATTTGTCACCACACTCTTTATAATTCTTATGTCCTTCCTTTCTTAAAAGAGCACCTAATTCACCTTTAGTTATGATGACTCCTGTTTCTGCTAATATGTCGATCATCTCTTCACTGGTGAGTGATAGCGCTATTTTCAATTTCTTAAGCAAGATATTATTAGGTTTTTCATTATTCTTAAGTTCTGGTCTTTCAGGTTGACCTGGTTTTGCCTCTTGCTTCCCTCTTTTGAAGATAATCAAACCATTTAAAAAGGACTCTAGCATACTGTTCTTGCACTTTATATTCTCTTCCTGATCATCTATTTCGTCATGAGCGTCAACCTCATTATTGTAGCGGTAAGTTTCTTTTGATTTTATGAGTAACTTTCTCACTACTTCTTCCGTTACTTCAGTGTCACCAAGTTTAAATATCTCTACCATATCCCTATCCCTTATATCTAACGCATATCTTAATCTAATTAATATATCATTATTATCCACTGTAATCCTCCTAAATTTTCTTAAACGATACTTCCATTATAACATGAATAGTTTAGAACCCACGACTTTCAAGAATAGTTGGATAAGCATTGCATGTTGTTACCCCTACTGTCACCAACAAGAAGAGGTAGTTCCTGAACAAATTCTAATTTGCAATGGCCATGACCACGGAAAAGGATAGACGACTTGACGCCCCTGTATAGGGGCGTCATTTTCTTTGTATTAAGTTAACTGAGCGATTTTCGATCAACCCATATTCCGTTGAGTTTTTCTGATGCTGCCTTATTTATCATCATCAAATTCTTCCTCGTACTTATGGCT
This sequence comes from Desulfosporosinus cupriresistens, assembly GCF_001707885.1. Classification (GTDB taxonomy): domain Bacteria; phylum Bacillota; class Desulfitobacteriia; order Desulfitobacteriales; family Desulfitobacteriaceae; genus Desulfosporosinus. Next base: position 59,411 of record NZ_MASS01000013.1, read on the forward strand.
TCTATACCGATTGAACTTATAGGTAAGAAAAAAGATGGTTAAAAATAAGACTATAAATATTAAGAGGAAAATTACTGGGCTTTGCCAGTCATACATTGCTGACTTCTTCATCGAATTAAAAATTAACACCATTGATGCAACCACTAGGATTCCAATTACTATAATCAGATTCTTTATAGATGTCTTTTTTCCACGCTCACTGTAAATACTTACCTTCATCATATGCATTCTTATAAACTGATAGATCGGGAAAAATATCAAGATTAAATACTCTATCAAACTATCCTGCAAACTCATTTTAAACACTAATGTTTTTACTAAAAATGATAGAGCTACGCCATATAAAACAATAATTGCCATTTCACTTCTTATTTTTAGCTTAGCCTGTTCAATTCTTTCGTCTTTCACTATTACCCCTCCCAAAATATTTCGTCTAATGTTTTACCTAACTCTTTGCATATAGCAACGCACAACTGTAATGATGGATTGAATTTTCCCGCTTCAATCATTCCGATTGTCTGTCTTGTTACACCCACAGCTTCCGCTAATTGAGCTTGTGACATATCTAAAATAGCTCTTGCTGATTTCAATTTTAGATTCTTCAATATCTCCCCTCCTTATATTGCATATTATACATTATACTATTCAATATGTAAACTATATATTGCATATTTTTCTCCCTAACTTACTCCCTACTTACTCCCTTATGCTTCAGAAAGGATTTAATGAGGTTATACTTTCTAAATTAATATATAAAAAGCACTATCAAGTCCGTCAATTCAGACATTGATAATGCTTAAATATTTAATAACTAATATAACTGCTTCTTGTTAATGTTTTCCGTCAATCTTACAGGCCGCAGCTTGATCACTCGTATCCTCGGAGAGGATATCAGGATACTGCTTTTCATGCCGCTTCAACCAAATATTAGCGTATGAACACGTAGCCGTAGTTTTTAACTGTTCTTTCCTAAAATACTCAGCCACTACTTCCATCATCTGTGCTGCTACACCCTGCCCTCTCAAAACAGGATTAACATAGGTATGATCTATATCCATCTCTCCATTTTCTTTACGGATAAAAGTAGCTTCAGCCATCAATTCACTGTTTTCATCAGTACTGTAAATACGTCCATTTTCATATTGCCAATTCATATTTTTCCCTCCTCTAATTTAACTGCTAGCAACAAGAGAGGACTTTTATTTTCCGGCCGTTTTTAAATCACCTTGAGTGCTTCTAACGGAGGAAAAGGTTCAATAAGTTTTCAATTCTTCAATTTTATTTATCAATATATTTTTTAATATTTTCATTACTTTTAATCATGTTTATTACGTCTGATGTAGATTCTTTTTCCATAGAAGCCAAGGCTAAATAAGTTTGCAGATGCATGAACAGCCTCGCAATAGAATTTAAATTAGTATTTAGCTTCGATTTCTTTAATTCGCCGATAAAGCTCTTCATTTACAGGTGTTGCCACATTGTATTTTCTTCCTAACTCCAATACCGCACCTGAAAATAACTCCACCTCACTCAAACGTTTGGCCTCCATATCCTGACGCATGGAGGGCTTACCTTCTGGACTTAGGGGATCTAAAACATTCAGCCAATATTCTAAATCCGTCTCTGTTAAATTAATGCCTTCCTTTTCGGACAGAACCATAACCTCTCGCATTGCTGCAATCATAGTATCTCTCGGCGCACCCTTTTTTTGAATTTCACCATAGTTGCTCTCGTAGACCGCAACCGTTTGGTTCACCCCTACATTGAGCATGAATTTGCCCCAGATCCGCTTGTTCATATCAGTAGCCACTTCAAAAGGTACCGCCATGCTTTCAAAAAATTGAGCGACCTGTTTTACGCGTTGTGAAATTAACCCTGGTTCTCGCTCTCCAAAAACAAGCATCCCCAAATGATCGTAGGTTAATCGATTCCCAACTTTAACTGCATCCATTCCCTGTGCTGTACAATAGAGGATTTTTTCCATCCCATAAGTCTGGCCAATAATCGTTTCGCTCGTGATCCCATTCAATGCGGATAAAATGATTGTATGTTCCGCTACCTGATTCTTGACAGCTTGGATAGCGTCGCTCAGTCCATCGTACTTTACAGCAAAAATAAGCAGATCGGCGGGTTCTCCTATGTCTTCAGGTCTCAGATAATTGAATTCGCAACGCTCGCCATTGCAATACACAAAGTCATTTTCATACTTTCGTATTCTTGCTTGGTCAGCAATAATCCTTAAATCCGCTTTGGGCATTCTCTTGGTCAAATGATGGCCAAACAGAATTCCTAATGCTCCTAAGCCAATGATGGATACCTTTTTTATCTCCATATTTACATTAATCCTTTCTATTTCATAATGCATTTAGATTAAAAATGAACCTGTTTCTCTTATAGGTAATAAGTCAACGGTTAACTTATACCTTTCTTTTTTCGACAGATCTTACTTGATCCCTTCCACCAATCACCAAATCTTTCAAATACTACACGAAGTACGCCAATATAAAATTTACTTTAATTAACAATTCCCTCGCAGATTACATAAACAAGGTAAATGGAATATTCTCGTTATATTCCCCTTTGATTCATTGTGCTACTATGTAGACAAACTATCTTACACTGCATCAAAGGAGTACCCATGACAAATAGACATCTAGGTTACAACAAAAAGAAAATCTTTTTCGTTTCGATTTTGGTTACCGCTTTATTGATAGGCGGTATTGTTATTTATACCGGAATGTTTAGCGCCGAAGTTATAGATCAGAATAAGTTGAGCCAAGAGGATACAACGGTTGAGCCATCCGTAGAGACGTACGAAGAACCTGCACAGGAAACGTCTGCGGTGATCGAACCGACAACAAAAGCAGTCATCGCTCAGCCTAAACCAACGGTGCAAGAGAGTCCATTACCCTTTAACCAATTAGTTTTGGCACAAATCAAGACTTATAACAAGGGCAGCTACCCGTATTTGTTAAATACTGACTACTCAAACTATAATGCCATTAGTGCAGTTTACCGTTATTGCCTGAACGATAATTCTGACATTAGAAGGGGAAAAAATTCTGGTGTCGAAAGAGTATTAGCAATACCAGTAGTTTTGCAACAAGAAATTGAGGAGGTTAATATGAGCGATGATATTGTAATCGAAGCAAGAAACAAGGCTGGTGATAATTTTAAACAAGGATATAACTGTGCCGAATCAATTTTTCTTGCCTTCCGAGAACTCGTGGCCCCTGAACTGGATGCTGGACTGGTAAGGATGGTTACCGGTTTTGGAGGCGGGTTAGGTCACGCAGGTTGCATGTGTGGGGCTCTGAACACAGCAGAAATGATTATCGGCCTATTTAAGGGTCGTACCAGCAACCTGGAGGACCGGGAGCCAGGTTATAACGCTGCCCATGAGTTCCATGATCTGTTCAGTGAGCGTTTTGGCGGAACCTGCTGCCGGGTACTTAACCCTCACCCTTTTGACACGCCTGAACATTTAAAAAACTGTATAAAAATTACTGGTAATACCGGGAAGTTGCTGATGGAATACTTAGTTCGGAAAGAATTAGTAACATCCGGGGAAACTAAATAAATATTGTTCAAGTCATGATTCATGTTATGATTACATTTGCCCTGCTGCCAGGACTGCTTTTTGAAGCCCGCTTCAAGCGGGTTTTGCTGTTACGGTTAATCACAAAAAATAAAGTCACTTCTTCTGTGTAAATTGTAGCTAAATTACTTTTTTAAGGAATTGTGATAAAAAATAATGGTAGCGGATTTGCATAAATAAATCTAAAAGCTCAATTTTTTGCCTTGAGCATATCGAAAGGAATGACATTTTAAAATGTCCAAACAAAAACGGGTAGCTGCAATTCACGATATTTCTTGTGTCGGTCGATGTTCACTTACGGTTGCACTGCCAATTCTCTCTGCAGCAGGGTTTGACACAAGCGTATTACCAACGGCGATTTTATCTACTCATACCGGTGGTTTTGAGGGTTTTACATATAGGGATTTGACAAATGATATTAGACCTATCTCTAATCATTGGCAATCACTGAATGTTAAATTTGACGCCTTATACAGCGGTTTTTTGGGTTCCTATGAACAAATTGATTTAGTAGCAGACTTCTTTGATACATTTAGAAGCAACGACACAATAGTCATGGTTGACCCTGTAATGGCTGACAATGGCGTTTTATACTCCATTTATTCCCCAGAAATGGCTAAGGGAATGACCAAATTGTGTGCCAAGGCGGATATTATTGTACCAAATTTAACCGAAGCGGCTTTCCTCTTAGATGAAGACTATATCGGAGAAAGTTACTCACAGGAATATATTGAAACATTACTTAAAAAGCTTGCTGCTTTAGGAGCGAAACAGGTTGTTCTCACGGGTGTTTCGTTCGAAAAGGACAAATTAGGTGCTGCTGCCTTTAATAGTGACACAAGTAAAGTTAGTTATGCCTTCAATGATCGGATTGATGGTTATTTTCATGGTACAGGAGATGTATTTAGCAGTACCTTATTATCTGGCCTATTAAATGATTTCCCCCTGGAAGAAGCCATACAAATAGCCGTGAACTATACACTCAAATGCATACGTATGACTGAAAAATTAGGACAAGAAGAAAGATATGGAGTATGCTTTGAAAAAGCGATTCCCTATCTTATCCAACAATTAGGGTTAATCAGCGAATAGAGCAACCTATGCTGCCAGTAGCTGAGGAGCGATCGTGATATTTTTTAGAGTAGAAGAAATAATAATGATAACTACGGAATGGACAGGGGGTAAAAATGAGCGGTATAGAAACTACGTTTGGAACTGAAAAGTTAGCGCGGCTAAAGAGGGTCCTACTTCATAAACCAATCGAATCGCTGTCTACCATCACTCAAGAGAATTATGAGTATCACTTATTCAATTTTGTTCCAAAGGTTGATCAGTATTTAAGGGAGCATGAGCTATATACTCAGTTGTTGCAAGCCCACAATGTAGAGGTACTTGAAGTCAGAGATTTTGTACACCAAACAAAGGACTTACTAGCTAAACTTCCGAATTTACCTTATCTTCATGACACTGCTGTAGTCACGAGTAAAGGTGCTATTTTATCGGAAATGTGCCCCGGCTCCAGGGCGGGTGAGGAACAAGTGGTTAAAGAGGCTCTTACAAATCTTGGCATACCTATCTTCCATGAATTCGAAACCCACGAACAGTTTGAAGGTTGCCTAATTTTATCTCCTGCCACATTAATCATCGTGGATACTGAGCGACTTGACCCCAGCACAATTGAACGGTTTTTTGCTAAAGCCTTGGATCTTTTTGAGGAAGTCATTTACATAAAGGCACCTCAAGCACGAAGGTTCATGCATGCAGATATGATTTTTAACAGGATCAGTGAGGATCTAGCTCTGTATTTTCCTCCGGCTTTCCTCCATTCATACTTGATTAACCGTCATAAGAGAAGCGAAATTGACTTCAGATCTTATTTAAGAGAGAAAAACATCGAGCTTGTAGAAATAAATGATGAGGAACAACAAAATTGGGGTTGTAGTTTTGTTCCTTTAGAACCCAAGATACTCATCCACTACGATATAGCTCTAAACGCTCAGACCAAAAAAAGATTGCAGCAACGTGGTGTCCAAATACTAGAATTTCATCCCGAAGCCCTCTTAGCAGGCGGTGGGAGCCTTCGCTGCCTGACACTTAGGCTTTGGCGGGCAGCACAACACTAGAGTTAAAGTCTAAGAAACCTCTTACATCCTTAAATCTGAAAGGGCAAACACCCGCAACAAGTTTATAACATGTTGCGGGTGCTTTATTTAGTCCTCTCCTCAAAGTAGAGGGTGCCAACTAAATAGCCCAAATTAATTTTCCATATCCTTTTCCATCCCGACAACCTTGCTGCAGCTAGCAGCATGAGAAAGCCCCTCACAGTCATGCCCATGAGTTTTTACCAGATCCTTGATAGTCACGGCATAGGTATACGAATAATACCGCCCCTGGGTTCCTTGAGTATCCAACATCTGAAACACGGGAGAATAAGGCATAGCCACCATGGAAGCATACCATGTTGGCTCAAGATCAGGTTGATCCACGCCCGTTTCAACAAACATATTTTTCCCTTGAACATAGGTAGGTTCGCACCCCACCCAGGTGAAGATATCATTAATAATAATGAAAATGCTACTAACAAGATGTAACCAGTTTTCTTCATTTTCTTAATAAGATTACCTCCTTATCCGTTATCAATAGAAGCTCCAACCAATTTTTACAGGCGGAGCTTCTATTGGTATATATTTGCATTCTTTAAATATCCCTATACTTCTAAACCCACTTGAGTGGATGGCCTTATATTATTTGCTACCTCTTATGCGGTTTGGCATGATCCATCTCTTAACTGATCTTTAACTTGATCACCTAAAGCCACCAGGCATGATCCATCTCTTAACTGATCTTTAACTTGATCACCTAAAGCCACCAGGCATGACCCATCTCTTAACTGATCTTTAACTTGATCACCTAAAGCCACCAGGCATGACCCATCTCTTAACTGATCTTTAACTTGATCACCTAAAGCCACCAGGCATGATCCATCTCTTAACTGATCTTTAACTTGATCACCAAAACCTTTCATTCCGGCTCCATTCCCGGCAGCAAACACTGAACCAGCAGACAGTAACATTGATCCAATTAACACCGTGGTAAAGATAATCTTTTTCATTTCTTCCTCCTATTTTCATTTATTATATTTTTTGGTATGCAGAACCAAAGGGTACCCCCTGATGTTTCTCACCCCCTTTCAAGCCACCGTTGACGTCGAACCTTCCCCGAGTGGCTTCATTTTCTCAGTGCTCTTCATCTGGTCTTGTGCTGTTTCTTTGGATAGGGGAACGGTTGTACTTTTAGTGCAAGCCACATAGCCAGAAAGACTTAACGCAAGGATAACACTAAATAGAGCAATCCGTTTCTTCATAGTCCACCCTCAATTCATTTTCAGCTATCCGCATGTTGATTAATCATAGTATAATCGCGATTTGTAAAACTCCTATGTTTGAACTGTAAACAATTTGTAAAAACCCCAATTTCTTTTAGTGCACTTCAATCTAAAACAAGAAGAGTGAATATGACAAATGTAGCTTGAGCAATAAAAAACTCCCTATCATGGCTCTAGCCAATGACAGGGAGAACAACAACAAACTGCACCACCTCACTATAGAAAACTTGACATCATTGGAGGATAGATGAATTAGTAAGAAATCATAATGATGTTGACCAAGAGACGATTATGGTGACATTCGATCGATCAATATAATGAAAGCAGTTTGGATATCTTACTTAACTTCTTTACCAAGAAAACCATGGGGGTAGCGTTCATGAAGGTCAAAGAAGATATTAATCTTAAAGTGATGGAAATACTCGAAGAGGAAGGGGTTTATTGTCTCCAATGTAACGAAATAAATCGATTTAATTTCTGGAGTTTATTTCATTCTCAAGTTCTAAAATCATATTATGGACGGCTTTGTTTACCTCATCGTTAAATTGGCTGCTCACACCATCATGTTTAAAAATGCCATTCCTCATATTTTCTGCTACACGTTTAAATTTGTTGCGATGCACCTTGAGTGTTTTAGAGTTCATGTTAGTATAGATACTCATTGCTTTTTTCTCCTTGCTTATGTCAGAATAAATGTTCCTCTCTATTATTATACAGCGAGTAATAATCATTATCAACGGCTTAAGGAAATGTTTAAATATTTGAAATAACCAACCTCCTCATCTCTTATTATCAAAAGAGTTATCTACCCCCTTGATCGCTTCTTCGTCGTAACCTTAAGTACTCCTAACAAAAAGATAATCAGCCAGAGCCACCAAGGAGTATATGAGACAATCAACTTTGCCCCAAGCAACACCCCTTTAACTATAGAATTCACTATTACATTGGCGTCGAGCACTTTTCTCATCCTCCTTTCCCTCTCGCTTACCTATAACTCATTGTAGATCCGGAACCTTTCTTAAAGAAAAAAAGGGGCTTATTAAGCTGAGCCCTTAGTTATACTTATGCTACATCTTCCAAAAAAACCACTGCAGGTACTTTCTCTGACTTAAATGTAAATGGCTTCAGTTCCTAGCCGATCTATATAGAAGTACCTTCATCCCCCTGTTTGATCACTTGTACTCCCAATGGAACGTCCAGGGCTTAAGCTTATCTGAGCCATAGTGATTGCTAGGAAATTCCGTCTCAAGGTGCGCTACAAGGATTTGTAATCATAACCTATCTTGCTTCCTCCCTTTTCAGTAACACTTGTCCTCTGTCGCTCATAGACTGCCCTAAGGTGGTGAAGCGACAGTGTTATTGCGTTGCCCCAATTGCAAGTGCATGGACCACTTAAGTAAGTGGGTCAAATGCACAGCAGATACCTTGAAAATGGACATTATTTCAGCAGCTAAATGTCCTGCTTATGTCTGTCCAAAATGCAAAAGTCCATCACCCACCGCAAGTATTTCACGTATTAACCACTAGCTTCATAACCAACCTGTTGAGATTCAGATCAAAATGGAATGTTCTCTGTTACCCACTAGGTATCGTTACCTTTAGGACTTAAGAATTGAACATCGCTGCTTCTTACAAGGAAGCAAAATCACTTCATACAATGAATATTTGTAGACTTAAAAAGGACCACTTGCAAGTGGTCCTTGACAATTGTGAAAACGGGATGGAGTCATTAAGTAATATCCAACTTTTATTTAGGCAACTCTATAGATATGCCTGCGAGAATGATATAGTAGAAAAAGATTATTTTGTAGAAATTGATCTAGAGAAACCCGAAATTCTAGAAGTGTTTTTACCGAAAAAGAAAGAAATCTGCTGTAGGGGATAATGCTAATTTCTAATTTCTAATTTTTATTTTTTTAATCCAATTTTAATTTTCGTCAAATTGTCCTTGAAGTTTTTCAGGATAGAATTTACTCATACTCAATCGCGGCACAAAAAAACACCAAAAACAATAATTAGTTTTTTACGCCAGCGAAATCCTAAAAAACAAGGGGGAACTTTTATGACAATCGTAGAACAAGTAGAAAAACTCTGTGCAATAGCCAATATAAGTTACGAAGAAGCCAAGGCTGCCCTTGATGCAGCAAACGGTGATTTGCTTGAAGCCATTATTTATCTGGAGAAGCAAGGTAAGATCCACGCACCGACCGGAAGCGGCTATTACAGCAGTGAAAAAATTATTGACACAAGCGCCGTAGCCTACAAAGAAAATGGTAGGGAGCAGCATCATAACTGCCATAAAGGAAAAACCATTATTTCTATTATAAAAGATATCGGCAAATTTTGTTTAAAAATGCTTCGCAAGGGTAATATTAATACCTTTGAAGTGCTCAAAGGCGAGGAAATCAAGGCCTCTTTTCCAGTCATTGTCCTTGGATTGCTGCTTATATTCGCGTTTTGGGTTACGATTCCACTGATCATTGTCGGACTGTTTTTTGGCTTCCGCTATCGCTTTAATGGACCCGATTTTAGCAACAATACGGTCAATGATGCGATGAATAGCGCAGCCGATGCCGCTGAAAACATTAAGAAATCCATAAATATCTAAGCAAAATATTGGGAATGGGTGGGACTTCCATGAGTTCAAAAATATTAATTATTGAAGATGAGGAAAAAATTGCCCGATTTGTTGAGCTTGAGCTGGGCTATGAAGGTTATACCACAACAAAGGCCTTTGATGGCCGGACAGGACTTGAACTCGCCGAAACCGGCGAGTTCGACCTCGTTTTGCTGGATATTATGCTGCCTCAGTTAAGCGGCATGGAAGTGCTTCGCAGAATCCGCCGAACGTCCTCTGTTCCTATCATCATGTTAACCGCGCGAGACAGCGTGATAGATAAGGTCTCCGGACTTGATAGCGGGGCAAGCGATTATATCACCAAGCCTTTTGCCATTGAGGAGCTTCTCGCCCGAATCCGCTCTGCCCTCAGAAAAACTATGCCGGAAGACTCGGGGGTGCTATCGGCCTCTGGTCTGGTTCTGGACACAGGTCGGCGAACGGTTACTATGATGGGCAAACCCATTGATCTGACCAAACGCGAATTTGACCTTCTTCACTTTTTGCTAAAAAATAAAGGAATCGTTATTTCCAGGGAATCACTGCTTGAGAATGTCTGGGGTTTTGATTTTACCGGAGAGACTAACGCAGTCGATGTCTATGTTCGTTTTCTGCGTGGAAAAATTGACGAAGTGTTTGATATTAAACTAATTCACACTGTAAGAGGAGTGGGATATGTGATTAAGGATGAACGATGAGCCGTTAAACAGCCCGCAGATCCGAATCGGCGATAGAATACGCTTTTCTATTGTATGGAAGCTCAATCTAAAACTATTTTTTCGGATGCTAGGGCTTTTTTTAGTCCTTGACGTGTTTCTAGGCCTAGGGGCCGCGACTGGACTAGTTGTACGCTTGGAGCAGAATGTAGCGGCAGCAGCCGAAATTCTGCATCAAACAGGACTGCCTACCCCGGATACAGAAAGATGGCTTGCACTTTCTGATTGCAGTATTTCGTTGCAAACGGAAGACCCGATAGGATTTCAGATACCCACACCCTTCCAGAAAGACCTGTCCCCGCTAACAGCGTCCGGTATCAGAAACATCAACCTACCTGAGGCAGAAGGCTTGACCGCTTGGGAACAAATTAAGGATGTCACTTACAATGTAACGATCGAAGACTACAATCGTTCTTATCGTATTTCCCTCCGCCCTGGGAAGACTCTTATGGTATTCGTAGTGATGGTTGCCCTAGTATTGATTCTAGAGCTTTTAATGTTATTGCGCAGTATTTCCACAGGCGCACGAATGATCCGCAATACTCTCCGCCCTATTCAAGACTTAGCTGAAGCGGCACAAAATTTGAATTCCAGCGGCGTCTTTACTCCACAACAGTTGGAAGTTCTGGCAGACAAGTTGGACGACATCAACGCCACAAGGCTGGATACAAGAATTTCCCTAGGTGATACGCAAAGCGAATTGAAAACCCTGGCTTCTGCCATAAACGGAATGCTGGACCGAATCAACGAATCCTACCGTTCTCAGGTGCGCTTTGTGTCGGACGCGTCTCATGAGCTAAGGACACCGATTTCGGTTATTCAAGGGTATGCAAATCTGTTGGATCGCTGGGGTAAGAACGATGAAAAGACACTGCAAGAGTCGATCGATGCCATCAAGGATGAGACAGAGAATATGAAGGGTCTGGTGGAACAGCTTTTGTTCCTGGCACGGGGGGATAATAACACCATGCCTCTGCAAATAGAGCGTTTTGAATTGTCCGCTCTTGCCCTAGAAGTGCTGCGGGAAACTCAAATGATTGACGGTGGACACGAATACGATTCGCGGGTTGCAACCGTTTTCATTAAAGCAGATAAAGGCCTCATCAAACAAGCGACACGGATCCTAATTGATAATGCCATGAAATACACTCCCTTGGGTAAACAGATCACCATTTCTGTTTCTAGGGCAGACGGCAATGCCCGGCTGACCGTACAGGATGAAGGTATTGGAATCGCACCCGAGGCAGTTCCTCAGATTTTTGACCGATTCTTCCGCGCCGACGAATCCCGCGCCAGAGCTACAGGTGGGACTGGGCTGGGCCTATCCATAGCGAAATGGATCACAGAGCGACATGGCGGGCACATTGAGGTCTTAAGCCGGCAGGATATCGGCACTAGAATTTCTCTGGTACTCCCCACTGCACCTGAAGCATAGTATCATCTTGCTATCTCATTCGCCTTTTAAAATCAAGCGAACCGTGGTATAATTTTACAAAGAAGGTGTTTTATTTGGAAGAAAAACCTTTGCAATTCGAGTTTGAACGTTGGGAACGTATTGATGGTGTAACCTACGATATGACACCACCTCCTTCATCCCAACACCAAGCTATTGTGGGAAATTTATATGGTGAGTTTTATACATATTTAAAAGGCAAACATTGCAAGGCCTTTCCTGCACCTTTTGGGGTCTGGTTGAATGATGAAAATGACAACTATGTTGAACCTGATATAACTGTGATATGTGATCAATCGAAGATACACCCAAAAGGCTGCGTCGGAGTTCCAGACCTTGTGGTTGAGGTCTTGAGTCCGTCAACAGCGTTAAAAGATAAACGGGTCAAATTAAGACGTTACCGCTTGTCAGGAGTTCGAGAATACTGGATAGTTGATCCGTTTAATAAACTTGTGGAAGTTTATATGTTCTCCGAGAATGTATTTACTGAACCAGCAGTGTACGGGCCAGTCGAAACAATTAGAGATGGAATATTTGAGGACTTAACAATTGACTTGCGCAATATATTTGAAGGGAATATCTTTGAATGCTAAAGGCTGAGTTCGGTAGTCAGATAGGATCCAGAAAGAAGTGAAAGCTATCAAAAGGCTGGAGGCATATTTTTTGCCCCAGCCTTTTGTGTTGTAGTATGATTCTAGTCCTGATTAGTTTACTAATCATCTCCACCTTCATGAGGGTGGTTTTCCTGATTTTCTAAGATTGCTTAGTTAATGCGCTCTGATAGCCAGTTCTAGCTTGCTCCATGATCGTGGGATCCAAGTTCGGCCCTTGTAGAATAGTCCAGTAGTATTTTGCGGCAGTAGCGTACGAAGTAGCATTATCCTCCAGGACCAAAGCATCTGCTTCATCTAAGAGTTTGCCATAGGAACTTAGGATTTTCTGCGAGACAATCGTCTTATCTTCAGCCGTGATCGCTGGACTCTTATAATCCGTAATATAAAATCCTAAGCCTTGCACATAATAATCGCCTCTAGGTTCTAAAGCAATGTGAAAGTCGTACCAGTAATCTCCGTTAGTAATCAACGATTCCGGATCGAACGCCAGATCTCCTGTATGCACAGGGGTCGGAGTAGTCCAGCAACTGGAGAGGTTGGGGGGATTTTCAGAAGGCAGAAGAGATTTCGCAAGTTTTGTGGCCCCCGGGGCAAACGTAATTGCGCTGTTGTACTTCTGTCCCATCAGACTAAATACCTTATCTTGATAGGCATCTTCACCCGTAAAATAATTTGGGTTATTCTGCTCAGTCCAAGCATTATAGCCCCATACGGCAAAATACCAGTTTTCTAAGACATTGCGATTTCCGTCTCCAATCTTGGGGTAAGCTCGCCACTTATTATTAAGGATTTGGCAACCCGCTTCAAGGTTATAATCCAGATCACTTTTTAGTTTCTCCACGTCATATTCCGGATAATTTGCTGGGGAGATTTGCATAATTCCAATACCACCATCGTTTGAGATAAACGGTTGATCTGTTAAAGCCAGCCCCGTCGCAGGATCCAGTTTATATTGCTTCCAACCGCTCTCCATCCAGGCCATAGCTTTGAGGAGTACAGGCGGAATATCATATTTATTGGCCATATCCTCTATTTTCTGACCAATCATTGCAGTTTGTACACTTGGATCAACGACAACAGCTCCAAAATTACGCTGACTCTCAGTAACAACAGCTGCACCGCCCAGTGCTGTTACAACACTGCTAGCAGACATTTTGCTTCTCACGAAGGCACCTGCTGCAGGAGTCGTGACACCGTCCGTAAGAACAATAGCAGACTTACTTTGAGCGGCGAGTGGTGCACCCGAGAGTGCATCAATACCTGTTATGCCATTAGCTAGGTATACCTGATCAAACTCGAGGGAAGTGACAAAGTCTGTAATGACTTGTTTATTGGTATCATAAGCAGTTATTCCATAGTGGCGCGATGGTGTTGGGAGGTGAGCTAATACAGAATCACGAATGACGCCTGTTCCCCCTATAACATCCGAGGCTGTTATACCTGAGTTGGTTTCCAAAAATGCTTGTGCACCAGCAGAAAGTCCAGTGGAGTTCGTTAAAAGAATTGGTTCACTCGCTTGGGAAGCAACGGACGCTATCGAGAGTGCATCTTGGATCAGCCAACCATAAGCAACAGCAACTTTAGTCACTGGGGCGCCGAGGGTAACCATTTGTTTGGCAATATTCACGGATGTTTCAATACGATCAACTCCTCCGAGGGGTATAACCGTAATTTTCATAGCGTTTAATTCATCGAGGACCCCTTGACTAATTACAGCAGTTCCACTGGTCACATATACTTTCGTAACTGCAAGTTTAACAAGTTCTTCTTTGGTGGCAGGGTCAAGGGCTTTTCCAGGTCCGGTCAGAAGGATAGGCGCTTTAAGGTAGGAAGCAAGCGGGCCGGATGTCAAAGCATCAACCATACCATAGGAAGCTGAGGAAGCAAGAATCGCGGTTCCTGTCCAGCCTGTTTGATCGGCAATTTTTATAGCGGTTTGTTCCGCCGTTGTACCAGCTAAGCGAGTCGGGACCGTCTCTGCAGCAAATGCCTTTAAAGGAAGCATCGTCAGAGTCATACCTGCTATGGCTAAAGATGCTAAGATTTTTTTCGTTTTCATCTAGTAAATTTTTCTCCTCTCGTCTTGGCTCTCGTCTCGATCATTAATATTGCATGCATGCGATTTATCATAGATTAGTCGCAAACATGCTGCGACTTTGTGTGCGCAAATTTCATTATCGTCCTATGTTATCCTACCTTAAGTTATTCGCTAACAAAATACATTTTCCTTTTTACAAAATTTTGATTCTAATTATAGTGCCCGGTTGTGTAAAAAGCTCCCCTTGTACAATTGGAACAAGGGGAGCTTTCGATAATGATGAGTATGAGTTAATATTGAACATCTTTTAAGTATAGGCCTTTTGCTTGAGCTAACGGCCCCGCTTCCCAGCGTTTCTTTTTGGCTAATATCTTTTCAACATCCACTGGATTAAGATTACCTTTACCGACTTCAATAAGTGTCCCAACAATAATTCTTACCATATTCCACAAAAATCCATTTCCATTGACCTCTATTGCTAGATGTCCTTCCTTTTCAATAATATTGATATAATTGATCGTTCTAATCGTCGATTTATCACTTTTTCTTAAGTTCGTAAAACTTTGAAAATCATGACTGCCAATTAATACCTCTGAAGCCTTTCTCATTTCGACGAGATTAAGTTTCTCCGCCAAGTGATAGATATATTTTCTGTTAAAAACATCTCTGAATTTATTGGTATTCATTCTGTAGACATAGGTTTTCGATATCACATTATATCGGGCATGGAATCTCTCAGCGACATCTTCAATCGATTTAACCCCTATATCCTCAGGCAAATACTCGTATAAATAATCCAACATCCTGCTAGTACTAAAAGTCGATTTCGTATGGAAATTGGCGATGTAATTTTCAGCATGTACCCCTGAATCCGTACGTCCACAACCCACTATCTGAACATCTTCGCCTGTCATTTTGGATAATACCGCTTCTATTTTGCCTTGAATTGTTAAATCATTTTCTTTTTGTCTTTGCCATCCTTTATATTTAGAACCGTCAAATGCTATAGTCATTTTTAAATTTCTCATTACGTTCCACCTTATTATTCATTCTTTGCTTAGCATCCATCTAACATTAGTGTACGGTCTATGTAACACTATCGGATCAAACAAGCATACGTTAGTATACTACATAATTATAAAGAGATGTATCTAAACATTAAAGTGAGACCAGTTTTATTGATTGTCTCTTTTAAAGAACTTATATATTTTCCCTTCCTGTCGCGTTACAGTTTTCTTCATAGCTCCGATCTGGGACAGGGGGGGATAATTGTCAATATCTGCGGTTAATTGGTTTCCCACCATAATAACTCGTTCTACATAGAGCACGTTATTCTGTTCAAAAAGTATGATTTGCCCTTTCTCGATCGTTAGACTCCAAAGACGAAAGCCTGTTGATTAGTAGCCAAGATTCAGAAGCAAGCGACCATGGTGCTATATATTTTAAACAAGTGCTTGTAACCTACGGTGTTGATGCCAAAAATATAGCAATCCAAGAATAGGGATTATCGTTATACCCCAAAATACATAAACGAAACCAAAATAATGGGAGAGACCGCCTAAAACAGATCCCGCGGTGACACCTAAATCAAAGGCCATAGTATAAATTCCTAGAGCCGTACCCCTCTCTTCCTTATTGACACTGAGCACAACAATAGAAGTCAAGGTTGGGTAATAAGCTCCATAACCTATTCCATAAACAATTCCGATCAAAGCTAATTGCCACAACTGCGTCACACCAGCAATAAGCCATATGGAAACAATCATGAGCACTCCGGTCACAACCGTTAACCTTGGCAATCCCTTTATCGTAATCTTGGCGGTAAACAAACGAGAAATAATCATAAAAGCTGTGTTTATAAAGAAGAAGGAGCTAACATTGACAATCCCTCGATTCGTGGCAAATGTGGAAAGCCAATTAGATATGATACCAAATGTGACCATGCCGCAAAAGAGAGTAATCATCGGCATTTGAACACGAAAGTCAAATAACATTTTACTAAAATGAACATTTTGGTTTGAAGATATTAACCTAGGTCCCTTGACTGGAATTAATAACAATAAGGATACCAAACCCGCAAACCAAGAAAATAACAAAGCCCCATGAAAGCCGTACTTGATGAACAATAAATTACCAATGGCTGGCGCAAAGCCTTTAGCAGCAACAAAGGCTAATGAAAAGATCCCTACATATTGTGTAATTTTTTCATTAGGAGTTAAATCCGTCGCCATGGTGGTACTAGCTACTGTAAAGGCGCCAACGGAAAAGCCATAGAATATTTGGGTAAGACTAGCCAACAATAATGAAGGTGTCAGCAAGTAAAAAAGAGGTGTACATAAAAAAACAATAATTGAAGCATATAGTAAAGCTTTTCGTCCCATACGATCTGCGAAACTACCACTAATAGGGCGTAATATTAGAGAACTAATCGAAAATATTCCCATAACAAAGCCAATTTGCAGATAGTTACCACCTAGACTCTCTAGGTACAGTGGCAAAACAGGCAGTAAAATGTAATACGTACTGGTAAAAAAAATTGTAGCAACCAGCAAAAGTAAAAAATTCGAGAAACTCTTTAACTCATGCGAACCCGATATTTCTTGTAACTCATATTGTTTATCAATCAATTTCCTATCATCCTTACCATGCCGTACAGTTTGCCACTAAGCGAAAATATTCCGCAGGAATTATTATAATGTTTACAGTTAGAACTGTCACTCATGAATCAGCACATTCTTCCATAAGCTTCTTCGCCTCGATATATTGAACAATCCCTTCAGCAACCTTTTTAGCTTCCTTCATAGCCAATACCACTGTGGCTGGTTCATGAACTACATCCCCACCCGCGAATATACCACGACGGGTCGTCATTCCATAAGGTCTTACTTTTGTGATAACGTAGCCTTGTTCATTAACCTCGATTCCAGATGTGGTAGAGATTATACGGGCAGCGGGGCGCTGGCCGATTGCAATGATCACTTTATTGGCAGGTAATTGTTCTATCTGACCAGTCCCTCGCACAGAGCCTTCCTGGGCATTTTCCATGTATTCGCATTCCAACCCCTCTAGTCGACAGGTGCCAATATAGCGTATCGGACTTCTGTGCCATTTAAATTGAACCCCTTCTTGCTTTGCCTCCTCATACTCAGATTTCAACGCAGTCATGCGCTGTTCCGTTCCGCGATAAACTACCGTAACCTGTGCTGCTCCTACTCTTAGTGCTGTACGAGCTGCATCCATCGCCACATTACCCGCCCCAACAACGATGACCTTATCACCATCATGAATCGGCACTTCCAAGGAGTTTACTTCCCCACTATTGGCTAGCATGGCCATTCTAAGGAAATACATAGCCTGAATGACTCCGGATAAACCATTTCCAGGAATTTCAAGCCGTTTGGGTAATGCCGTCCCCGTTCCGATAAATACAGCATCAAAACCCTCTTGAAACATCTCATCAACGGTTATATCCTGCCCTACGAGAAGATTAGTACGGAAAACAACACCCAGACGTTCAATTCTTCTAATTTCGCGCCGCACCACCTCTTTATTCAATCGAAACTCTGGAATACCATACATCAGAACTCCACCGGGCTCACTTTGGTCGTCAAAAACAGTTACCTCAAAGCTCAGCTTTGCCAGATCACCCGCTACCGTTAAACCTGCTGGCCCAGATCCGATAATTGCTACTCGGCCTTTGGTTCCACTTTCTTTTATCAGAGGGCTTATGTCCATTTCAGCGTCAAAATCGGCAATGAAACGTTCGAGCTTTCCGATCTTAATTCCCTGTCCTTTTTTATTCAGTACACACGAAGCTTCACATTGCTTTTCACGAGGACATACCCGACCACAAATAGCAGGCAGGTTACTACGTCGGGCAATAACAGAACTTGCTCCACCAAAATTTCCTTTGGCCAGCTCTTGAATAAAGTTGGGTATTTCATTTTCAATGGGGCAACCTGTTCGGCAAAGGGGTTTAGGGCAATTAAGACAGCGCTTTGCCTCTACAATGGCTTCCTTAATGGAAAATCCTTCATCAATCTCATCAAATGTTAAGACTTTGTCATCATAATTATTTTTCTCGTCAGTCGGCAAAATCCTTCACTCCTATTCCTCGATAAATCCTGATGACTCTAGGTTTAATGAATTAAGTCTAATTTCTTCACTCTTTAGTCTTTCCATCAATCACGCTGATAATGTTCACTGCTTAAACCAAAACTTCATACTGCCTATTTACGAATGATCTTTTTTAAAAAAATCACCATCAGCCCTAAAATCACCCGTATATAGTAAAGCACAAATGAGAAAAATAGGTTGTATCCGACCGATCGAGCTAGTAAATTAAGATTACGGAGAAGGTGACTATAATTAGATGCTTAATAATGAGAATGGAGTGCTTAGATTCAAGAACGCAGAAAAAATAGAAGCCTATAATTGTGCAAGATGTGACACAGAAATGTTAGCAAAGCATTCTAATGACTGGCTGGATCCCGATCATCCTGATGGAGAAAAGATTAAGATGTGTAACAGTTGCTATGGTTTAGTAGCTGTAATCGATGAAAAGAAAAGATCATAGTAATGATTTGGACACAATTGAACACAGTACAAGGACCATGATTTTGTAAAAATCATGGTCCTTGTAAGCTTTCCTTTTACGCGTTCGATATATTCTGGAAGGTCACTGGCAAAATTATAGAATATCTTTTTTCTCCACTGGGTAGTTTAATCTCAATTAAACCAAACGGACTATTTCTTGAACTTTTTTATTGGTCGACAATGTAGGAAGCAATGATCAAATGAATGGAGATGGTGGCCATTAAGAGACTATTTCGAAAAAAGTCCATTGAACAGCTCCTATCAGAAACTGAGGGCAAAAGCAGTTTAAAGAAAACGCTTGGTGCATTAGACCTTACTATGATTGGAATTGGAGCAATTATTGGAACTGGTATCTTTGTCTTAACAGGAGTAGCAGCAGCAAATTATGCTGGGCCTGGTCTCGTTCTATCCTTTATAATTTCAGGCATAGCGTGTGCTTTTGCGGCATTGGTTTATGCAGAGTTCTCTTCATCGATACCCGTTGCTGGGAGTGCTTATACCTATAGTTATGTTTCTCTAGGAGAATTTATGGCTTGGATAATCGGTTGGGACTTAATGCTTGAGTATTTGTTGGCGGCCAGCACCGTAGCAATAGGATGGTCAGGGTATTTTCAGATGTTGCTCAATGGCTTTGGAATCTATCTTCCTACTTGGGCTTCGAATTCCATAGGTTCAGTCCCAGGTGCTATTTTGAACCTTCCCGCAGTAGTAATCGCTCTCCTAATTACGGCTCTTCTTTCATTGGGCGTCAAAGAAGCTACGCGATTTAACAATGTAATCGTTTTTATAAAGCTCGCAGTTGTCCTGTTGTTTATTCTCCTGGCATCATGGTATGTCAAACCGGCCAATTGGAACCCTTTTCTTCCCTTCGGTTTTAAAGGTGTTATGGGTGGGGCGGCTATAGTTTTTTTTGCCTACATCGGATTTGATGCGGTCTCGACAGCCGCCGAAGAAGTAATAGAGCCAAATCGGGATATGCCAATAGGTATTATTGCTTCACTTGTAATATGTACCGTCCTCTATATCATTGTATCTCTGATTCTAACAGGTGTAGTTCCCTACAAACTATTGGACGTCGCAGCGCCTGTTGCTTTTGCCCTCCATTATATTCATCAAGACTGGGCCGCAGGAATCATCTCTATCGGAGCTATTGGAGGGATCACCACAGTTCTACTGGTAATGCTTTATGGACAAACCAGAGTCTTCTTTGCAATGAGCCGGGATGGTCTTTTACCCAAAGTCTTTTCAAACGTTCATCCCAAGTACAAAACTCCATTTCTTAGCACTTGGATGACCGGTATTATCGTGTCCATTATCGCTGGGGTAACCCCTATTAATACGGTTGCAGAACTGGTTAATATCGGTACTCTTTCTGCCTTCGTCTTCGTTTCAATAGGCGTTATCGTTTTACGCACAACTCAACCCGATCTTCACCGCTCGTTCAGAGTTCCGTGGGTACCGTTAGTTCCAATTCTGGCAGCGCTATTCTGTCTTGTTCTAATGATCCAACTTCCTCTAATAACATGGGTTCGCTTCATTGTTTGGCTGGTAATCGGGTTAATAATTTATTTTAGTTATGGCATCAGCCATAGTGTTCTTGGCAAACCTCATTAAATGTTTTATGATCTTGTTAAAGATAGAAAACAGCTAACCCGTTTTCAATTCAAACGGATTAGCTGTTTTGATTTTTAGGGAAAATAAGCATAAGTAATCTTAAAATATAAGACGTTTACTGAATAGGATAGGCACCTCTACTATTAAGATAATTAAAAAGGTCTTCACCGTGTTGCTGTTCTTCTTTTTGAATATGGTTGAGAGCTTGCCGAATATTGTGGTCCTGACATTCAAAGATGACAGTATCATAAGTACCGGAAATGTACTTTTCTGTCACGAGCATATCTTTTGCTAGAGCAACATCGTTCGGGTTAACGGTCTGTCCAGCGGTATTTGCTTGATTTTGTGTTGGTTGATTTTGTGCCGTCGTTGCCTGTTGCCCTTGCCCACTCATGACCGGCATTTGCCCATTCAAAATTTCGTTTAATGTATTGAAATGCTGTTTTTCATGAGCAGCGTGCGTGGTGAATAATTGTTTAAGCTCTGCATCCTGAGCTTCATTAGCATACTTTGTGTATTTCTGAACACACATGTCTTCATGTTCTTTCTGATCTTGAAATAGCAAACGTTCTTTTTGACTGATCATGGAGAACCACCTTTCTCAATATAGCAGTAAACTCATTACATGATCGTATCATTCCCCATCCTAATTAAAGCTATGCATGATCTACATTAACGCGCCGCTACCACTGCTAATCTAAACTTAAAATATCCATAAATTATCATAATGTGACATATCATTCCGAACGAATAAATCGCTATGCTATGGTGGTGAAAACTTCCTGGATGCTTTGGCTGGGTAACTAAACCGCCCAGATCAGGTTTTGTTTTTCACAGATGTCTTTTAGGAAGGTACGCTGAGACCCATCCTTAAAACGAACCATAATTACATTCCCATCCTCTTTAGCAATTACTCCCTCTCCAAAGGCTTTATGTTGGACAACTAAACCTGCTACTAAATCGCTCTGCGGGGTCGATGCTTCTTTTCTGATTACTTCTCCCGGCTTTTTCCCTTCCATAACTAGGGTTACTTCGCGAACAAAACGGGAAGCTTTGACGCGTTTATTATGATAATAATCCACTGAACATAAGGTTAAACGCCGTTTGGCCCTCGTCATCCCTACATAGAAGAGGCGCCTTTCCTCTTCTAATGATTCTTTCTGCCCACTTTGGTCGGCCTTAATAGCCTCCCTCTCAGGAATAACCCCTTCGACCAGGTCAACTAAATAGACCTGTTCCCATTCTAAACCCTTAGCCGAATGGATCGTTGAAAGGGTCACAGCATTACTGTGCCTATTTTTATAAGAAGACATCATCTGTTCTTCAAGGTAGGCTAAACGATTGGCAAAGTCCACTATTGTAGACTCATTTTGAGCAATAGAAATTAGAAGGTCCAATAAACTTCCGATGTACTCTTCAGAAAAACCTAACGAGTCACAAATTTGCTCAATCGCTTTATCATACGCCAACTGGTTGCGAATAAAACGGATTGCCTTTGCGGGAGGCAGAGTATTGAGTTCCTTAAATTGTTTCTTAAGTTCCAAATACTCATTTTTGCGCTTTGAGGTAACCTCCGGTTGTTCAGCTAAGATTTCAAAGATTGAACAATCAATGGTTCTTTGCTTAAGATATTCAAGTTGTTGCTTTCGAATATGGCAACTTAGTTTAGTCCAAATTTTCTCCAAGGTAGGCAAGCTTTTATCACTAAACGAAAAGCGGAGGAAGTTTAGAACATCATGAATGACCCAATGCGAGAAAAATCTCTGTTTACCAGCTTCTCTCATATAAAAAGGAATATTAGCCCTACTTAACTCTTCTGCCAAGTAGATCGCGGATAGATTATTGCGGTAAAGCACTCCAACTCCGGATAAATCTTTTTCGCTCCTTAGTTTCTGAATTAAAAACTGCTGTTGTTCCCTTAGTCCTTTAAAATGCCCTATTTGAAGGCTGTCTCCCTTGGCGTTCCTTGTGAACATTTCTTTATCAAAACGCATCTTATTGGAACGAATGAACCGACAGGATACATCCACAATTTGCGGAGTAGACCGGAAGTTTTGTTCCATACGCAGAATTTTCGCGTTAGGGTAGGTTTGTTCGAACTTTAATAAATAGTCTGGCTCGGCCGCTCGAAACCCAAAGATACTCTGGTCATCATCTCCAACTACAAAAAGATTCCCTTTGGGTTTAACGATGAGTTCGATGATTTTGTGCTGGAGAAGAGAGGTGTCTTGACTCTCATCTGTTAGAATATAGTCAAAGCGCTGGCGGTAACCCTCAAGGAGTTTAGGGTTTTCTTTTAACTCTTGAAACGCGATGAAAAGCATATCATCATAATCGATCAGCCTGGGCTGGTTATTTTTCTTATACGCTTCATAGTCATTATAAATTAATGAGAAGTTTTTAATGTCCTGCTCATTAAACTCTTCGGGCTGTATTAAAGTATTTTTTACATAACAAATGGTGTTCTGCAAGCCCTCTAGTTGTTCGTCTGTGATGATTGAAACATTATGCTTATCATAGATTCTACGTAGAACTCCGTTCTTGCTGTCAGGGCCTGTTTGTTCCTCCATAATCTCGAACCGAGCACCTCTTTGACGAAAAGCTGACCGAACTACTTCATAGGCAAAACTGTGAATCGTTGAAAATCGGATTTCTCCTCGGCCTTCGGTTTGGTCGACTACCATTGTCCCAAAGTTATTAACAAACCGTTCGTGCATTTCCTTGGCAGCTGCCCGCCCGAAGGTTAGACAAAGAATCGTTCGAGGATCTACGTTTTCCACAAGAATCAAGTAGGCTAAGCGAACGGTCAGGACAGTCGTCTTCCCCGCACCAGGAACAGCTAATAGCAAAAGAGGGCCTCGGTTATGAACCACGGCCCGTTTTTGCTGTTGAGTTAAATTAATGCCTCTGGCTTTGATCTCTTCAAAGAAATCCTGCTCGTGAATCAACTTAAGTCCCCCACTATGTTTGTCCTTATACATTATAACAGGAACCCTGTGCATGGTCACCTGCCACAAAATGATTGATCCCCTTCAACTTTTGACCTCTAACGCAGCAAGTCTAGCAAGCGCTTTTTTACCATAAGTACCTCGCTGGAAAACAGGATATCTGGATTACGAGGCCTGGAAAAAGGAATCGTGATCCTCTCCAGAATGTGAGCGGGTCGCTGGCTTAAGACAACAATTTCGTCTGACAACAGGATAGCTTCTTCAATATCATGGGTAATGAAGACAACCGTTGGGCTGGTTTGGCTCCACACATTAAGAAGCCATTCCTGCATTTCTCGTCGAGTTAAAGCATCCAGTGCTCCAAACGGTTCATCTAAAATCAATGTGTTCTGTCCAAAGAGGAAAGTGCGCAGAAGTGCTCCTCGTTGCCGCATACCACCGGATAGCTGGTGGGGGTAATGCTCCGTAAACTTGCCCAAACCAAAACGATTGAGCCAGCGTCGTGCATTTTCCCTAGACTCGCGTTTGTCTTCTCGGCGGATATCATTACCCAAGGCTACATTGTCCAGCAACGTGCGCCAAGGTAAAAGCAAATCCTTTTGTGGCATATAGCCCACTTGACCTGGCAGACCGAGAATTGATCGGCCATCGAGCAAAATCTGCCCCTGAGCTGATTTTTCCACACCTGCAATCAGGTTGCAGATTGAACTCTTGCCACAGCCGGAAGGACCGATTAGGGAAACAAACGTTCCAGTTCCGATCTTTAGATTAATATCCACCAACACATCCAGTGCAGAGGCCTTAGCCCCTTGATACGACAACGATAATTTTCTTAGTTCTAAGGTCATCGTCTTAAGCCTTGGGCAAGAAATCGTTAGTGAACGCCTTGTCGGTGTCGATCATTTTGTCTATCAGCTTTTGGTCGAACATCCATTGGGTGTAATCATGCCACACTGAGGCTTTCTGTACTCCCCATTGCAATGCGTCAGCCTGATATTGAGGACTAAGCCACGCCTGGCTTTTCTTAATCAATTGCGGGTCTGCTTCCGGAGCATTCTTGATCAGAATGTCGGCAGCATCATCCGGTTTGTTAATCGCATATTGGTATCCTTCACTGACTGCTTTCATGAAGCGTCGGATTACATCCGGTTTTTCTTGAATCATTTTTTCGTTCGTGACGAGGACAGGGGTATAATCATCTAAAGCAGAGTTAACATCCTTAAGCCAGATCATATTGAGAGGTGTTCCGGACAGCTCAGCTTGAATCCCTTCCCAGCCATAAAAAATCCAGGTCAAATCTATATCTCCCTTAGCCATACTTACGACCGGATCAGCGTCACCAATATTTATCATTTTGACTTTACTGAAATCTGCCTTTTCCTTGTCCATTAAAGCTTTAATTGTCGCAGTCTCTGATGGGAGCCCCCACCCACCATACGTCTTGCCTGCAAAGTCCTTGGCCGTGTGAATACTCTTATCTGCCAACGAGGCGAATCCAGAGGTGTTATGTTGCAAGATAGTCGCAATAGAGACTAAAGGCAAACCTTGTCCACGGGCATCCGTGACCTGTTCTTGGGCGCTAACTCCAAAATCCGCCTTGCCTGTAGCTACAAGTTGCTCCACCGTACCTTGGCTTGACGGCGGAACAATTTGAACATCCAAGCCGTTCTTGCTAAAGTATCCCTTATCTTTGGCTACATAAAGACCGGTATGATTTGTGTTAGGGGTCCAGTCCAGCATGATCGTCACTTTATCTGGGGACGGTGTTGGTGTTGATGCACTCGGCACTTGAGTGTTTGTGCCGCAGCCAGTAACCAAGAGAAGAACACACAAGCTGATCATTAACGTTAAGCTCAATATTTTTTTAGCTCGCATAATCTGCATAAATTAAACTTCCTTTCAATAATCCGTCTTTAATATTTTCTAAAATCATCGGCTATATTTCGAGACTCACTCTTGCTTAGTATTTAACCAAGGCAACGCCAGACGCCTAATTCCCGTAATTAGTACAAAGTAAAAAAGGCTGAGCAATGTGATTGCCACAATAGCAGCAAATACCTGATCGGTCCTAAATGAGTGGGAAGATCGTGTTAAGTAAACCCCTAAACCAGAACTAGCGCCAAGCCACTCTCCAATCACAGCTCCCATGACACTGTAAGTCGCGGCTATCTTTAGTCCGGCGAAGAAGGATGGCAATGCGTTGGGCCAACGAATCATGTATAACATTTGCCAGCGCGATGCCCCCATACTCTTGAGGAGATTGAGCAAGTCATCATCGCTTACCTCCAAACCTTCAATCAGGCTAACCGTTATTGGGAAAAAGCACACTATGACAACCGTAAGAATCTTAGGCAGCAAGCCGTATCCCAGCCATAGGATCAGAAGAGGGGCCACAGCAATCAAGGGTACCGTCTGAGACACGATAAGCAACGGGTAAAATAAGCGCTTTGCCATGGGTGAAAGCACCATAGCCAACCCCGCCACTAAGCTTAGAGCTATCGAAAGAATAAACCCGGTGGTTGTTTCCCAAATGGTTGTCAAGGTATGCGACCAGAGCAGTTCTCGGGTGCGCCAAAAAGCCTTTATAACGGCTGCAGGCGACGGCATGAGCCAGAGGGGCAACTTAAAAAAGTCCACACTGATCTGCCAAACGGCAAGACATAGAAATAGAAATATGAGATTTGGAATACCATCCCGCCATTTTTTATGAAGCCGCCTCGATCGTACTGACATGCCCTTACTTCTCCCGGTATTTTTGGATCTTTTCATCTATTGTTGTTCGACCTGGGTTATAATCCATTTTGATATAAGTCATGACACGAGAAGCCCCAGCATTAACACATGCCTCCTGTGCTTCACGGATGATAGCCCATAATTGATCGGGTTCACCTTCCATCGTTGTTTCCATCGGCCCTACTTCATACTTTACACCGCTGGCTGCTACGACAGCGATTGCTTCGTCCACAACTTCGAACAATCGAGCATCTTCAACTTTGGGCAGCACCTGAAATGCCATCATAATTTTGGCCATTGTGTTAACCACTCCTTATAATTACTTATGTAGTCCTTCTAGCACTCAAACTGAATTGGCTCGATATCTATACACTAACGTCTGGTCAATTCAGGCGAAGAAATATAAAAACCGCACATGGTCTGCGCGGTTTTCCTTAATGTCTACACTTGCATCCCTCCGCTGGCATTATCCAGATCAGGTTCGGTCGGTGGAAACTCAACCACCCTCTCAGCCCATTTTTTAAGCTCCCGTCATATTCAGTTTGTACTATTCTTAAACATAGCATATGAGAGAAAATTGTGCAAGCTCTTACTTCTCTCTCAATCTTAGCAGGAAATTGAAAAAACATGTGGAAGACAACTCTTGTCCGTAATTATGAAATTACTGATTGAGGTATTCCCAAATAAGGAGCTGAAGCTTGATGTTAAACATTTTCGATAAAATTGTTGAAGACAGAATTCAAGAAGCCATGAGAAACGGCGAGTTTGATAACCTTCCATCACAAGGCAAACCAATCAATCTTAATTACTGGGCAAGCCTTCCAGAAGGAATACGCGCTGGATATATGTTGTTAAAGAATAATGGATTCTTACCTGATGAGGTGCAACTGTTAAAGGACATCGAGAATTTACGTGAGCGATTAGCCGTCTGCACTAGTCAAGATGAGAAAGCAGCTCTTCGTAAAGAGCTTGAGGAGACCAAAATTAATTACAACTTAATAATGGAACAACGGAAACGTAAAAAATAGCTGCTTTCTCATCATTTTAACTTAACTTTTAGTTGGACGCATTCTCTTAGTCTTGGCAGGTTTTATTGCTACTAACACGACAACGCGCGTCTTATTCTACTAATACAAAAGGTGATGCGAAACGAACCTCTGGAAGGACCACTAATTCCGAATATTTGGCTTACAATCGGCATTTGGACCTCCTTTGTTGGCGGATTGATTGCATTAGTAGGCGACTATGAAAGAGCACAACAGGCATCACCTAGGTTGCCTGTTGTGTAAAGACAAACCCTCTAGCTAAAGGAACAAATACGAAAAACCGCACCCGAAAGTGCGGTTTGTAAACATAATGGAGCGGGTGATGAGAATCGAACTCACGTGGCTAGCTTGGAAGGCTAGTGCTCTACCATTGAGCTACACCCGCATATTGTAAGTGGACAACTGTTCTGACGTTTGGTGTTCTTTAACGCTTTGATAGTCTACCACTCTTTGTCCTGTACTGTCAAGAATTATTTTTACCAAGTCTAGCCTCATTTCCCGAAATCCCAACACAATACTCTTCCATCCGACTATCAAATACTTTGCTTAATCAACCTGAGTATTTACCCATTTGGCATAATATGGTAAAATAAATCAATACATATTTAAGAAGGGGTTGTTGTCGTATGGCTAGAAATCCTAAAACTACTAATAATGCTAATGATGCTAATAATTCCAAAACTACACGAGTTATTTCTGTTGCCTCGCAGAAGGGCGGGGTTGGCAAGACGGCAACTGTCACAAACATGGCAGTAGGGTTAGTTAGTCTGGGATACAAGACAGCTGTCATTGACATGGATGCTCAAGGCCACATTGCATTTTCGTTCGGAATCAAGAAGGCTGACTTAAGGAAAACAATTTATGATGTATTGATTGGCGAAGCAAAAATGAGAGATATCAAGCAGACTGCATTTGGAGTGGATCTGTACTTATCAAACAATTCTCTTTCTAATCTTAGCCCAAAGGTAATGTCCAATCTTAATTCTAAGCTATTCCCGGCCCCTAAATACCTTTTGAAAAACGCATTAGGGCAAATAAAAACTCAGTACGATTACATTCTAATTGATACATCTCCGAGCAATGACATGCCAACTATGAATTCCCTGTTAGCCTCTACAGATATCATCATCCCTGCCCTTCCTGAGGGACTATCCGTTGATGGCATCTTCGATACAATTTTTCTGATTAAGAGTATTCAGGAACAAGGTGCTAAGATAAATATTTTAGGCATATTGCCTACAATGGTCCAAGATCATACTAATCTTCACAATGTGATGCTCCAAGATCTACGGAGACGTTTTGCCGAAACCCCAGACATAAAGGTATTTGACACGGTCATCAAACGAGCCATACGACATGGATTAGCCCAAACTCACGGTGAACCCGACATAAACAAAGCTCCAGAGTATCTTTCTTTTGTTAAGGAGGTATTTGCCATAGCTTGAGTGGAGTTATGGTTTACTAAGGTTAAACAAAGGAAGAAGCTAGCTTGGCTAGCTTCTTCCTTATCATTTTTAGATGCGATTTAACTCATTTCTCATATTATCGATTCACTAAATTCACATGGACATTCATATTACGCTGGGCGATTTTATCTAAACTATTAGTATAGATGAACACATGCTTTTATGTCAATAGCAAGCACAACAACGAATCTATCTTTGATCCCTATTTGTTTGATTCTCTAGCCTGGATTCGATTGACTCAAGGTGTCGTGCAATCTGTAAAAACTCAGATTTAATTTGCTGTAAGTTTTTCTTTCCATTCTCTTCAATACGCTGCAAGTGACTTTGAATATCATCGATTTCCAGTTCTGCTTTATAATTAATGGCAAAATCGATAACGACTATTTCTTCGCATCGGCTAAAATGTTATAAGTGTTAATTTTAAACCTACTGAACTTTATTTTGATGCCTTGCTTACAAAACCTCTCTTCGTATTCCGTCACAATATTCCCGTGAAAATCGCTCTGATATAAATCATACGTCCTATATAGTTCATTAAAACCTGCACCTTCGAAATACCCCAGACTATCTGTAAAAAGTAGTTGATCGTCAGTTTTGAACCAGATTTCTGATCCATGCTTTGCAAAAGTTTGATATAGTCTAAGGAAATTGGGATGAGTTAACCTTCTTTTATGATGTCTTTTGTTGGGCCATGGATTGCAAAAGTTAATATATATCTTCTCGATTTCATCTTGAGCAAAGATTCCTCCGATGTTCTCAATATTAATTGGAATAATTTTTATATTTTTCAGGTGGGCTTCGTTAGCTTTTCTTAAAACATGAACCAAAAGTTCATTGTGGGCATCAAGCGCAATGTAGTTGATATTTGTATTCATGGTTGCTAGTTGATTGATAAAACGACCTCGACCACATCCCAATTCCAGATGGATTGGATGATCATTGCCAAAGAACTCCTTCCATTTCCCTTTATACTCCGCAGGAGTAAAAAGGACCTTGTGATCTTTTTCCAATTCAGGCTTAGCCCACCACTTTTTTCTGAGTCGCATTTGAACTTTCTCCTCTTTTAACCGTAGATGCCTACGATGCTATTCATCTCTGATTGACGCTAAACAAGTTGCTATTTTTCGATTATACCACTAAACATCCTAGACGCCATTATTTACGTAGCCTGTTTTTTCAATGAGACAAAAGCCTATAGCTCACACAAAAGCAGCTAACTCGAAA
>NZ_MASS01000014.1 GCF_001707885.1 Desulfosporosinus cupriresistens
TCTTTTATTAAAAGCCCCAGTCAACGCTAAATCTTCGTGACTGGGGCTTCATTGCCTTGTCGAGGAGTATTCAAGACTTAGACTCTAAGTTTGAATAATAATTCAATGCTAAGGATATTTTAGCTTTTGTACATGATTTAGTCAATTAAAATTCTGTTATAACATAATATTTCGTCTGAAATGTTCGAATTATGGATTAACATGAGTGAGCAGGGTCTTCTTGCCGTCAACTAATTTAATAATAACCGCACTCTTCACAGGATTATGTGTTTTTGGATCAACCGTGATGACTCCAGTAACCCCTTGAAAATCCTTGGTGTTTTCTAAGGCTGATCTGAGTTTTTCAGGTTCCGTACTGCCTGAGGTTTTGATTGCTGCAATAAGCATTTCAGCCGCATCATAACCCAATGCTGCTAAAGCATCTGGTTCTGCATTATATTTTGCTTTATAGGCATCTGCGAAAGGTTTTGTAGCCGGATCTTCCGCCCACATATGGTTAACATAATACGTGTTATTTAGATTCGCAGGACCAGCTAACTCTGGTAATTTCTCAGAATCCCAGCCATCTCCTCCAACGAAGGGAACTGTTATTCCTAATTCTCGAGCTTGTTTGACAATCAGTCCCACCTCATTGTAATAGCCAGGGACAAATACAACTTCAGGATTACTAGCTTTGATTCTGGTCAAGGTAGATTTGAAATCCTTATCTCCGCCAACATAATTCTCGGTATCGGTAATAGTTCCTCCAGCACCGGTAAGGACTTTACTAAACTCCGCAGCTAAACCTTTTGAGTAATCATCTTTTTGATCGATAAATACTGCCGCCTTATTTACCTTAAGCGTGTTCATTACGAAATTCGCAGCAACCTTTCCTTGGAAAGGATCTAAAAAGCAGCTTCTGAAAACCCATGAATTCAGTGATCCATCTTTGTTAATTGTAACTTCTGCATTTGTTGCAGTTGGCGTAATCAACGGGATTTTATTGTCCGCAGAAACAGGCACAGCTGCCTTCGTATTTGAACTAGTTACTGCTCCTAGAACAGCTACAACTTTATCTTGAGTGATTAGCTTTGTTATGGCTGACGTGGACTCTCCTGCTTCTGATTTATTATCTGCTGTAATGAATTTGAGTTGTTTTCCCAGGACGCCACCTTTTTTATTTTGATCTTCAAAAGCTAGATTCACTGAATTTAAAACTGATTGACCATAAGTTGCTACGCCACCTGATAATTCAAGGTCGCCACCAATCTTAATTTCCTCAGAAGCGGCTGGTGCTGCTGAACTACCACAACCTGAGATCAAGCCTAACATTATAACTGCTATGCCTAACACGACTTTACTTTTTCTCATTTGTTTACCCCCATCACTAAAATAAAATTCTATGTTGCAGTTTAAATAGAAACTTAAGGAATTACTAACGACACCTCCGCTTCACATATTAAGAATTTACCTTGGTCTAAGCAAAGCTTGATGCCAAAATAAACCCCGCTTAATAGTTATAATACAGATCTCGACACATTTTTGCTTAACAACGATTAATTTTATATCTGTTACACCATTGTGTCAATTAATAAATTCTGTGTCACTACATAGATTTTAGTACAAACGTCTTTTGTCACCAGAGCGCTTAGTTAGCTTCTGATTATCAAAAAATTCTAGTAGGGGAACCGCATATTTTCTTGAAGTACCCCACGTTTCACGCGCCTCTGCGACACCTATTTCACCATGATCCTTTAGAAACTCTGTTAAGAGTTTTTGGGCCTTAGCTAGCTCTTTTTGGCTATAATAAAATTGATCTATATGTACCCATTCTCCAATTTCACACAAGTACTGAGCATACTCTGGCGCTTCAGATTTAGGAATTGCACATTCTTCTGCTGTCATTGCCAAGTCAGGCGGCATAAGTGCAACATTTTGCCATTTAACACGTAATGCTTCTAACCGTTTCAAAATATTCGCAGGAATTTCTGCTCCTTCATTTGTTTGGACTTTACTTCCTGATATATTATAGAAGCCTCGAATAGACCCTTGTTCTAGTATTGTCTGCCAACGTCGATGTGTCCACGATATTCCTAAACGAGTTTTTAGTTCCTCTCGGCTAATTCCTCTGCGCAGAGGATTTACTTTTTCATAAGACTTGACGGTGTCTATCAATTTTGACCGCCAAAGTTCCGCCGGCACTTTTCCCCAGTAGAGCTTTGTTTCATCTTCCATCCAAATTTCCATTCGTCCCAATTGCTCTAGTGATATCAAACTTTCCTCCAGTTCTTCTGAACTGACATGCAGACGTGCAGCTAAATCCTTATCCGTTCGAGGTTCGATCATTTCTTTTTCCAATAGGTCAAGGGGGTCGCCTTGGTCTTTCATCTTCATCTGTGCAAGAACATTTTCTTTAAACCGTTTATTCTTAAACTCTGCCACACCTAGAACTTTTCCGCCTGCAATTGTATGGGCAGGGGAATAGAACCGAAGTACAAAACGATCTCCTGGTACTGCAACAACAGGTTCTTCCAATAGTATCTGGGCGAATCCCTCTTGTCCAGGCACCAGTTCTTCCTGCTCCAGAAGATGAATGCGGCCGAGGATCTCTGTGGTTCCAAGGTGAAAACGAACTCTTTGTCTTTGTATAATAGGTTTATTAGCCGAGAATAGGTTTAAAACCTTCAAGTCTAAGATTTTTCCGACCTTAAACGCATTTGGCATAACAAGTACTGAACCTCGCTCAACTTCAGCAACATCCACCCCAGTTAGATTTATGGCTACTCGTTGCCCAGCCTCTGCAGAATTCACTTTGTTTTTATGAACTTGTAGGGAGCGAACCTTAGTAAGAATATGAGTTGGCTCAATCGCCAGCTCCTGTCCCATTTTCACTGTCCCACTGTGAAGCGTTCCAGTAACAACGGTGCCGAATCCCTGAATACTGAAGACCCGATCAAGTGGCATACGAATAGGTCCGGTCGCTTTTTTTCCCTCAACCTCCGAAAGCAGTCCATCAATGACTTGACGCAAGTTGAGAATCCCTTCACTTGTCAGTGCTGAAACTCGACAAATGGGTGCTTTTTGAAATGCCGTATCATTAAGTTCCTCGCGTATCTCTTCTTCTATCAGTTCAAGCCACTCTTCGTCCACAAGGTCTATTTTATTAATAACAACAATTCCTCGCGGTATACCCAGTAATGTCAAGATGTCCAGATGCTCCTGAGTCTGTGGCATAATCCCTTCATCTGCGGCAATGACGAGTAACACTACATCCATTCCGCTTGCTCCTGCCAGCATTTGGCGGACAAACCGTTCATGCCCAGGAACATCTACAATTCCAACTTGTCGCCCACTGGGCATTGTCATATGAGCAAATCCCAGCTCAATTGAGATTCCCCGTTGCTTCTCCTCTTTTAAACGGTCCGTTTCCATACCTGAAAGAGCATGAATCAGTTGCGTTTTCCCATGATCAACATGTCCTGCTGTACCTACTAAATAGTGTCGTTCACCCATTTTTCTTCCCCTTATTACGTGATTTTGGCCAAAATCTGTCTAGATCATCTTTGCAGGTAGGTTTCTCTTTGTAATTAATAACCCTTCTGTACTCTAAGTATTCATTCGCTTGTTTATTTTGGCCTCTTCTCAAGGTATTTAATCTGTTTTCGTTTCTATCAATCTCATATTCGGCTATTACTACTTCAGATTCTTCCCATAAATTTTCAAGACAAATTTATCTTCAGCCTACCAGCCATTTGAAAACTTCGACAATCAAAGTAAATATCCTTTATGTTCTACGCCAAAAGTATAAAATTGTCGGTAAGAAGACAAGTCCTAAATAACCAAACAAAGGATATACGAACTGTACAATTTGGGAGAATCTTACCCCTGCTATTGGTAACAACAAGAGCAATATTAAGAGTGTGGCATTTCCATAACTCAATTTATTTGTTTGTACCACTCTACTGACAAGACTAAAGCCATTTCCTATCGCTGCTGTGATCATAGTCAACCATAATACGACTACATAGAAAAAGGCTGGCCAATCTCCTAACTTACCTGCAACTGCAACCATTGGTATTTCTAACCCTATTACCTCTGGAAACCTGAGTAATGCAGACCCTATAAAGAAAGCAAATATTCCAAGTGATACACCGCCAAGAACTGCCCCTATGCGTGCTCCTGGCCGTTGGACATCACGGCCAAGTGAAGCGAACACTACCATAGCTAGAGTGAAATTAAACGATACATATAATATAGCTGAGAGAGCCCAATGTTGAACAATTGGGTTAGGCAACACAACAATGCCTTCACCATCTCCAGAAGCTGCAAAAAATACAGCCGCAGTTGCGATACCTAAGCAAATGATAAATTTCAATGGGATTAGGACAGAATTAATCCATAAAACTCCCTCTCCGCGAAACCATAAAGCTAAAGCTATTACAGTTCCTGTCAATATAATACCTAACCACCTGGTGAATCCGAAATATTCGTAAAAGAGTGCCCCGCTGCCCGAAATCATCGCCAGCATTCCTAGAAATAAGAGTATACTTACGAGTCCATCTGCCCATAGACCCCACCTATTCCCTAATAGACGTTTAAAAAACTCTGAATAGGATGTTATCTTCCAGCGCGCCTGCAAATCCAACATACTCCAACCCATAAGTGCAAACAATACTGCACTGACAATAATTCCGACTAAACCCCAACGACCATAGCGAGAAAAAAATTGCTGTATTTCTTGACCTGATGCAAATCCTGCCCCCATAACGGCACCTACGTAAGTTGCGGCAACTTGTAATGTTGTTTTCCAGTTCATAACACTTCCCTCCTCGCCATCATGCTTATGGCTGGAAAAGGAATCTCATGCATAAAAAGGTCAGGAATTGGGAAATATTTATATATATATTATTGAACTGGAATTTACTAGGCGTTTATAAGTTCATAGGTATTCAAGTTCTTAATTCTTAGGGGGTAACTCGTGAGTCTATTTTCTTTATGGACTGAACCTCAAAAAATAAAAGCCCACGTTGATGACTATTCCGCCAAGGCGAAATTAGAAACGCGGCTTTCTGATCTCTTCGTATCAACTCGTAAGCGCCCTGCAGTTATTCTTTGCATTGGAACTGATCGATCTACGGGAGACGCCTTAGGTCCTTTAATAGGAACACATCTTTCGCGCCTTAAACTACCTCAGCTTCATGTCTACGGTACGCTCGATGAACCTGTACATGCTACTAATCTGGGACAAAACATCGAATTCATCAAACAATCCTTCGTGAATCCTTTTATTATTGCAATTGATGCCTGCCTCGGACGTATGGATTCTATAGGGTGTATCATACTAGCTAATGGGCCTTTAAAACCAGGCGCTGGTGTCCATAAACAGCTTCCTGAAGTAGGAGAGGCTCATTTGACCGGAATCGTAAATGTCGGTGGTTTTATGGAATACATGGTATTGCAAAACACCCGCCTTAATCTGGTGTGGCGGATGTCCGAAAATATTAGTTCTCTCATAACGCATTCATATTTAAAAATGCGTTATGAGAAATAAGTTGTTATATTTTCTCTCCTAGCATTGCTTTTCTAATAACTTCAACTTCTTCATCGGTCAATGAATACGAAGACTGCCCTTTAGCAATGGGTTTAGCGTATACTCTTGATTCTTCACGGCTATGAATAGCACTGAGCACAACTCCACTTCCCTCTTGATTCAAAAGCGCAAAGGCAAAACTTAAATCGCTCCCTACGTTATCAAAGGCTCTAAATCGCAACAATTCTGCACGATCAACGGCAGCGCGCAATTTCGCTTCGATCTGTGCAAGCCGTATTTCACAAGTTTTTATTTCCTGATTTTGTTCACCCAGCGTCTCTATATATTTCTGAAGTATTGGTTCAAGTTCGTTCCCTGACATGAATGTTTGTAACGTCACATAAGAAGCTTCAAAGCGTTTCATTCGGCGAAAAAGCAATATAATTATTAGAATAAAAATCAATATAAGTATCGATAAAGCACTGATACCCCACCATATTATAGGCATAATGCTTCCTAGACTTGTCAACCCTTTTGCCTCCTTTTTCAATTAACTAGATACGTTCACTAATGATTATTTACGATTCTACAGTTTTACATACCCAAATGGAGCTTTGTGAATAAAATGGTTATTGGAACTGCTAGAAATATTGCTGGTAGTAGATTGCCTACTTTAATTTCTTTCATTTCCAAGATATTAAATCCTATCCCCAATATAAGCAAACCACCCGTTGCGCCCATTTCTGTGATGACTTGAGAAGACAGTATTCCTTGGAGTAGGCCCGCTGCCATAGTTATAGATCCTTGATATATAAACACAGGTATAGCTGACGCTAATACGCCAATCCCCATCGAAGAGGAGAAAACTATTGCTGATATTCCATCAAGCATAGATTTCATAAAAAGTATATTATGGTTTCCCCTTAAGCCACTCTCAAGTGAGCCCATTATTGCCATTGCTCCGACACAGTAAATTAAGCTTGCTGTTACAAATGCTTTAGTGAATCCAGTTACTTGACCATTTCTAGAAAATTTACCTTCTAACCACTGACCAAAATGTTGTAATCGAAGCTCGATATCTATCCATTCCCCAATTACGCCACCTAACACGAGGCTGGCAATAACAATTAACGGATTCTTAGTTTGCAAAGCCATACTTCCTCCAATTAGTAAGACAGCCAGCCCTATTCCCTGTATGACTGTCCTTTTCATTTTTTCAGGTAAGGCTTGTCCAAACAAAAGTCCTATTAATCCTCCTAAAACAATAGCTGCTGTATTTACAATAGTTCCCAACACTAACATCACCGCCTTCTTTAGGCCTTAAATTCTTTCGGAAAGAATTGTATATTAACACTTTACTTATCAGTGCAAATACACTTTGTTTATTGTCTAAAATTTCGTCATAGCTGACCTATTTTCTGTTTAAACTAAACCTTATGTTCCATGTGGAACATAAATGCATAAATCCATTATTTACAAAGCAAAATATCTTATTCATAATACTGAAATCTAATCTAAGGTTACTGATAATACTTTTGGGTCGCTTCAAATATATATGATTGGACACAGGGTCAAGTAAAATGGTTCAATTGAGATTCCTAGCCGCGAATTACATATTTAATACCAGTAATATACAAAACTATATAAGATACATAGGTAAGTATTAAATACATCATAACCATAGGATAAAAATATCCTCTCTGAGTATAACTTCAGATTGGATATTTTAAATATCTTAATTTTGTTAACACAAAATTAAAAAAATCAAACATTATTATTTTTGAAAACATTTCATTATTAAATGTTCCACGTGGAACAATACTGGAATATATAAATCACTGTGTGTCAAAATTTTTAAATTGGATAGAAATAAATTAGCAATAACTAAAGGTTATTATATATTAATCTATGTTCATATTCCAATCCAATTGCTCATAAAAATGTTAATTTCCTTTCCTAGATTGTTCCACATGGAACATTGATTTTTAATCTATCCGTACGTTCCACAGTTCAAGAAGACGATTTAATTCCTCTTCAGAAAAATATTGTATTTCAATTTTTCCTCGTTTAGAGTCTCCTTTCAACAAGACTTTTGTCTGAAAGCTAGTCTGCAAACGTTCTTCAACGTTATGAAGAAGAAGAGAATGTTCGCGAGTAGGTTTACTTTTCTCAACTTTTCCTGAAACTCTGTTCAAAAGTTCTTCAGTCTCCCGCACAGATAACTTTTCCTTTGCAGCCTTTTGAGCTATCAAAACTTGCAAGGATGTATCTTTAACACTAAGCAACACTTTAGCATGCCCTAAAGAAATATCTTCATTTCTTAGCAATTGAAGAATAATTTCAGGTAACAAAATCACACGTAGGAGATTAGCTACAGTTGTTCGCGCTTTTCCAACGCGTTGGGCGACTTGTTCTTGAGTTAAACTGTATTCTTCAATCAGTTTTTTATAAGCCATTCCTTCATCAATAGGGGATAAATCTGCGCGTTGAATATTTTCAACAAGTGCCCTTTCAGCCATTTCTTGATCATTGCACAATTGAACAATACATTCAATATTAGAAAACCCAGCAATTTTAGCCGCTCGTAATCGTCGTTCACCAGCAATAATATAATATCGCTCACCTTCTGGTCTGACCAAAATAGGTTGAAGCAAACCGTGCTCTTGCAGAGAATTCGCTAATTCATTTAATGAATCAAGATCAAAATCTCTTCTAGGTTGATCGGGGTTCGGATCAATATCCGAGACAGGTATTTCTTTAATACTATGGTTATCACTTAACTCATCAGATAGTAACGCTTGAAGGCCTCGGCCAAGTCCCTTTTTACTAGACACGATCTAAAACCTCCTTAGCCAATTCTCGATAAACTTCAGCTCCTCTAGAGCGAGTATCATAAGCATTAATCGGTTTCCCATGACTTGGAGCTTCGCTGAGGCGAACATTGCGGGAAATAATCGTTTTGAAGACTTTCTGTGGAAAGTACTTTTTTACCTCATCCACTACTTGTATAGCTAAATTTGTTCGAGCATCAAACATAGTTAACAGAGCTCCTAATATATTTAGGTTTGGATTGAGATGTTTGCGAACTCTTTCCAATGTGCTCATTAAGAGTGTTAGGCCTTCAAGTGCATAGTACTCACATTGAATAGGAATTAAAACGTCCGTGGCAGCAGTTAAAGCGTTTATCGTCAGTAGTCCAAGTGATGGTGGGCAATCTATGAATACAAAATCGTAACTATCCTTTATGTTTTCAAAGGCAATTCTCAATTTGCCTTCACGTGAAATCTGAGAAACTAATTCAATTTCTGCCCCAGCCAACTGAATTCGAGCAGGGACAACTTTTAGATTCTTTTGATCCGTTTTCTGAATCACCTGTTCAAGAGGGACATCATTGATCAATACATCATAGATACAACGCGAAAGCTTATGTTTTGCAAGCCCCATACCGCTGGTTGCATTTCCCTGCGGGTCAAGATCTACAAGAAGAACCTTTTTCCCAAGTTCGGCTAAACAAGCACTTAAATTTATCGCTGTCGTCGTCTTAGCAACACCACCTTTTTGATTGGCAATAGCGATTACTTTGGTCATCAATGAGCACACACTTCCTTCTATATCGAATAGAAAATTATTACGATTACTTATACTCTAGATAGTATCAAACCCCTCCCAATAAAAAAAGCGTTATAAACGCTTTTTTTAAATAAATTAAATATTTTTCATAGTTATGACCCAATTGCAAAGATTTTAGGTAATGCCTTATAAACACTTTTTTGAAGTGGCTCACTACTCACAAATTTTCCATTTAACTTTACATTACGAACAGACTTTACAATGTAGCCTGGTTGTCCTAATTGCTTAAGAACCGATACTCCATGGGCAAGTGTTTCATCAACTAAATGTTGTACTTCAGGGGGAATCGTAGATTCAACGGTATTAGAGATTGTCACCTCTTGTCCTAGCTTAACCTTACCATACAAATCGATTGTAAGAGTATTCGAAGTAGTCCTAGTTCGAATAAGGAGGTATCCTCCAGTATTATTATTAAATTTTAGATCAAGACTTGGGTAAGCAACTGTCGCATCCTGTCCAAGCGGAACATATGAAATAGCTAAGTCATGGTTAGAGCGTTGAACTACAGCTAAATTTGCTAATAAACCACTATTGTATAAAGTACTGGAAACTTGACATATTCCACCAGCTAGTCCAGGGACAAACTGACCATTAACGATAATATAAGCATCCTTATATCCTCCTTCTACTGTCCTTTCACCAACGATCTGATTAAAAGATAACGTATCCCCAGGCTTAACGACCGCCATATCTAAAGCCTTGGCAGCTAAACGTACATTTTCAGTCCTCGCAGCCTGTGAAGAATCAAACCGGGTAGTATAACTGGCTAATAGACCAGTAATTTTCTGGTTTTCTAACTGAGCTGCAGTCAGAGCAGGTGGAAGATCTTTAAATTCAACTTTTAGTTCTGAAACAGGCTTAAGTATATTAAGCCCCTTGATCTGAGAAATAAGTGCATTCATGTCAAAGGTTGTACCGATATGTTCACCATGAATCTTCATGGTATTAAAACTAGTTATCTCATAAGAAGCATCCGTTGCAGGATTAGAAAACTCTTTCAAGGTTCGATTAAGGCACTCCTTCATTTTTTGTTCATCCCATTTTTCGGTCAATTGAAAGTTTATCCCTTTCGCCGCTTCCATTTTTGATACAACCTTTTTTCGGAATGAACCTTCCCTACTAATATCATAAGCTTCCTGTACTGCTATATCTCCATTTATGGAAAGACCTAAATCTTCTAACTTAACCTCAGAAGATTTCTTGTCTGCATTTAATTTCACCGTTTGACTCATTAAACGCTGAATTTCCTTATCGATTGTTTCTTTAGCCTGATCCTGAGTTAAATTACTAACATTAATCCCAGATATTGTAACTCCTTCAACAATTGTATGTTGATCCCAGGTATAGACCATGATTGAAGTTGCAGCTAAAATTAATGTAATTAAAAGGACTCCAATAGCAATAGAGAAAGATCTATTTCTCTGAAGACGATTTAGACTAGTTCGACGCCTTTTTGTAGTATGTTTATATTTTTTGCCATATAAATCGATAGCTTCACCTTCCCCAATTCGTTGCCTAGCTCTTTGATCAAATGACTCGTCCAAATCGCACCCCCCTAATCAATCTATCCTGATAAATAATTGATACATATATCACAATTCGACGTTCTTCTCATATA
The DNA here is from genome assembly GCF_001707885.1 of Desulfosporosinus cupriresistens. Taxonomy (GTDB): domain Bacteria; phylum Bacillota; class Desulfitobacteriia; order Desulfitobacteriales; family Desulfitobacteriaceae; genus Desulfosporosinus. The sequence goes on from NZ_MASS01000014.1 coordinate 10,758, forward strand.
TCCTTCACTATAAGTATAAAAAAGAGCCTTACTATTTAAAGTAAAGCCCTGAAGAAATGGAAAACCAGGCTCATACACTATCCCTTTTTCATTTTGAAATAACAAATAGGGTCTTTGGTAGGAATTCCAGCTTGACGTGGGTACTGGATAGGTGTTTCTTTAACCTTTCGAATTAACACGACAGCACGGTGCTCTGCACCTTCACCCAGACTAAAATGTTCAACACTTTCTACAACACCACCCAATAATTTCAAAGCCTTTTGAGATTCTGCTAACTCATCATCAACCTGCGATCCTTTTGGGGCAAGGAACAGTCCATTGATCTTAAGAACTGGTAGGGTATACTCTAATAAAACAGGAAGACGAGCTACAGCACGTGAACTTACGTTGTCAAAGTAATTTCTATATTGCACATCTTGTCCAAAATTCTCGGCTCGAGCATGGACGGTATTAATTTCATGTAGATTTAAATCTTTAATAACGATATCAAGAAAATTAAGCCGTTTTTTAAGAGAATCCATTAGAATGATCGTTAACTCTGGACGTATTATCTTTAGTGGAATCCCAGGAAAACCAGCGCCTGTTCCAATGTCTGCAAAGGATACTCCCGAGATATATTTAGAAAGGACCATTGAATCAATAAAATGTTTTAAGATTACTTCATGAGGATCAGTGATTCTCGTTAAATTTAATCGTTTGTTCCAATCAAGCAAGAGATCACCAAATTGACAAAGTTGACTAACTTGTAAATCAGATAATTCGTAGCCAATAAGCTTATAAGTTGACTCTTGTAGAAAAGATGAGAATTCTCTAAACATTATTTACTTCCCCCCTCTCCGTTGTTGTTCTAAATATACGAGTAAGACGGAAATATCAGCAGGGCTGACCCCTGTGATACGTGAAGCCTGCCCAACATTTAGAGGTTTTACTTCCATTAGACGTTGTCTACCTTCCGTAGATAAACCACGAATATTTTCATATTCAAGATTATGATTAAGAGAACGTGACTCTAACTTTGAAAACTTCTCGATCTCAATCCATTGTTTTTCAATATACCCAGCATATTTCGTTTCAATCTCAGCTTCTTCTAAGACTTCTAAATCAAAATGTTCCAATTCCGGTAGAAGTCTAACTAAATGGACAATAGTAATCTCAGGTCTACGGATTAAATCTTGGGCACTTATTCCCCCACGAATCGGAGTCGATTTAGCCTCAACCATAACCTGTTGTAAGTCCTCTCTCAATGGAGAGAAAACAGTGGATTTCCAGAGTCCAAGAATATGTTGAAAGTCTTCCTTTTTTTCTTGAAAACGTTTCCAGCGTTCTTCGTTAACCAAGCCAACAGCATGTCCTTTTTCGGTTAACCTTAAATCAGCATTATCCTGACGAAGAACAAGGCGGTACTCCGCTCGTGAAGTTAATAAACGATAAGGTTCCTTAACACCCTTTGTGACCAAATCATCAATTAAGACACCTAAATATCCATCCGAACGTCTAAGCACAAACGGATCCTTTCCCAAAACTCGACGTGCTGCATTAATTCCAGCCATTAACCCTTGCGCAGCAGCTTCTTCATATCCAGAAGTCCCATTAATTTGGCCTGCTGTGAATAATCCTGGCAGCTGCCTTACTTCTAAACCAAGCGAAAGTTGATGGGGCAAAACATAATCATATTCAATCGCATATCCCTGCCGCAACATTCTTACATGTTCCAATCCTGGGATACTCTTTAATATTTTAACTTGAACATCCTCTGGCATACTTGTTGATAAACCTGCCACATAAAGTTCGTCGCTTTGCCAGCCTTCTGGCTCCAAAAATATTTGATGTGCTTCTCGTGAAGCAAAGCGCACTACTTTATCTTCAATTGAAGGGCAATATCGAGGACCGATCCCCTCTATCTTTCCAGAATACAAAGGCGCACGATAAAGGTTCTCTCGAATAATCTCATGCGTTTGATTAGCTGTATATCCTAACCAACAAGCAACTTGATTAGATGTATCCTTATGCCAGAATTGGCTTTCAGTAGCCAGAAATGAAAAACGCCAGGGTGTATCATCACCAGGTTGAATGCGGAATTTTGAATAGTCCACAGACTGGCGATGAATTCGCGGCGGAGTCCCTGTTTTAAACCTGCCTAGTTCAATTCCAAATTCTTTAAGTGAAGCTGAAAGATTCATAGCAGGAATCTGGCCATTAGGCCCACCTTCATACATAGAATCCCCAATAATAATTTTTCCCCGCAGATACGTGCCACTTGTCAATACAATATTTTCTGATTCAAAGCGCGCACCTGTTCGAGTAACGATACCGGTCAGACCACTATTGTCAACAACTAGACGCTCGACCAGCCCTTGAATTACAGTTAATCTGTCCTGTTCCAATAAAACATCACGCATTCGATTTTGATAAGCCTGTTTATCTGATTGAATGCGTAAAGCATGAACAGCGGGCCCCTTACCAGTATTTAACATCTTTACTTGTAGAGAAGTCTCGTCAGCAACAATTCCCATTTGTCCACCTAAGGCATCAATTTCTCTAACTAAATGCCCCTTGGCAGGTCCACCTAGTGAAGGGTTACATGGCATATGAGCGATCGTATCCAAGTTTAAGGTGAGTAAAAGTGTTTCACACCCTAATCGCGCAGCAGCAAGAGCGGCTTCACAGCCCGCATGTCCTGCACCAATCACAATCACATCATATTTCCCAGCAAAATATTCCAAAGTACATCCTACTTTCCAATACAAAATCGAGAGAAAATATCATCTAAGAGAGTTTCTTGAACATTATGTCCGGTAATTTCAGAAACATATTGTAGGGCTTCTCGAATATCAATGGACAGAATATCCCAAGGCAAACCATTCTGTATGCTTAATAATGCTTGAGACAAAGCAGTGTAACAATGCTCTAAAGATGAAATCTGTCGAACATTGGAGAGAAGAGGGTCAGATTCAAGAACAGCCTCTCCCTGAAAAACTCTATTCCTTATTTCAACTTCAAGTTCTTGAAAACCTTTATGCTGAATTACAGAAAAAGGTATCCAAGACCCTTTTTGATTAAGTTTCTCAATATGATAATCATCGTCCATCAAATCTATTTTATTTACAATAACAATTACTTTAGCAGCATAAGTCTTTAAAATGTGATACTCATCTTCAGTCAACGGAATGTTGGCTTGAACTACAAGCAAAATAAGCTCGGCAGTTTTTAACGCATTCCACGTTCTCTCAATTCCAAGACGTTCCACAAAATCTTCAGTTTCACAAATTCCTGCGGTATCCATCAGTTGTAAAAGAATTCCCCCTACACTGACTGATTCTCTTATTATATCGCGTGTCGTACCCGGAATATCAGTCACTATAGCCCGTTCTTCATGTAATAGTGAATTAAGTAAACTCGATTTGCCAACATTAGGTCGGCCAACAATAACTGTAAGTAATCCTTCTCTCAATATTTTACCTGTCTTACTACCATCTAATAGATTCTTGGTGTCAACAAAAGCCTTATCTATTTTAGATTCAAGAGTTTCTCTATCCAGATTTTCAACATCATCTTCAGGAAAATCAATACTTGCTTCAATAAAGGCAAGTATCTCTAAAATTTCTTCCCGCAATTTAATAATTGTATCTGAAAGTCCGCCACCTAATTGAGCTAAAGCCAAGTTTGCAGATGTCTCAGTACGTGAACTAATTAAATCAATTACCGCCTCTGCCTGAACTAAATCAAGTTTTCCATTCAAAAAAGCCCGCTTAGAAAATTCACCCGGTTCCGCAAGATTCGCACCATGTCTAATACAGGCTTGCAAAATTCTTTGAGCAACAAACGGGCCACCATGACAATTGATTTCAAAAACATCTTCACCTGTATAGGAGTAAGGAGTCAACATTCTACCAACGAGTACTTGATCAAGAACTTTACCTTCATCATGAAAAACCCCAAGATTTAAGGTATAGTTTTCTCTAGTTAACCAGCGCTCTTTATTCTGAGGTTTAAAGCAATCCTCAATTATTGTTCCCGCTTTAAGGCCGCTCAATCTTATGATATGAATACCTGCTTCACCCTTAGCAGTTGCCATCGCCACGATAGTATCATCCAAATCTTATCATCTCCATAAAATAAGTAAGAAATTATTTTGACATTTCATCTAAGATCTATAATAAACTCTGCTTGTGGAAAGTCTCTGCAACGGTAAGAGCCATAGTTGCGCTTCAGCGCTCGCCAAGACTCGAACAGGATATCCACAAGGTTAGTGTGCCACCGTGACTCGAACAGGACGATCGAGGTTAGAGTTAGAGCACCACTATGGATGGCAAGGCGCCGTGACGGCTAGATGGGACCTTCCAGAAAGTATGGAACTAAAAGTTATACGTTCTGACTAGTATAAAGAAAACTTGGCTGGGGCCCGCGAAGACACCGTCTTCGCACGTATTAGCCTTCTTGCAGACACTGTCTTCGCACGTGTTAACCTTCTTGCAAGCCTCTGGCGAATGCGGCCGCCCTGTTGCCCTTATGCTCCAGACGAAGACACTGTCTTCGCACGTATTAGCCCTTCTTGCAGTATATAACGTAAGTTTATACTTTCTGTTAGTATAAAAAAAGAGGGGGTTCCCCCCCTCTCCCTAATCAAAGAAATCTATGTTGTTTCTAAAAATAGATTACCCTCTTCTTAAAGATATGACAACACGTCGATTTGGGTCATCACCCTCACTAAATGTCGATATCCTAGCTTCATCTTGTAAAGATGTATGGATAATCCTTCGCTCATGAGGATTCATCGGCTCTAAGACTATTCTTGTACCTGTCCTTTTTACCTTTTCAGATAATCGTTTTGCTAGACGCACAAGTGTCTCTTCACGACGTAGTCTATACCCTTCCACATCAACAACAATACGTACACGTTCTGACAAAATTTTAGCAACCGCTAAATTTGTTAAGTATTGAAGTGCATCTAAAGTATCACCACGTCTGCCTATAAGTATTCCAAGCTCTGGCCCATTAATATCAACATGCCAGTGTTCTCCGTCCTTACTCACTTGAGTATCCGCTTTAACACCCATCGCTATACATACTTTATGAATAAATTCCGAAGCTAAAATACCTGGATTATCTTCATAAGACACTCGAACTCTAGCCAGCCGTGTTCCAAAGAGACCGAATAAACCTTTCTTCGTAGGCTCAACAATAACCTCAACTTTAACATGCTCTCGATCAACGGCTAAATCTAGAACCCCAGCGGTGATCGCTTCTTCAACCGTTTTTCCGGTTTTCTCTACAACCCTCATTAACGATCCTCCTCACGTCTTCCGCGATATTTATGCCGCGTTATTTTTTTGGCTCGTCAATCTACGATTAATATAAAGCTGTTGTAGAATTGAAACGCAGTTCATCGTTACCCAGTATAATGCTAAACCTGCAGGTACCGTGGCACTGATATAAGCAAAAAAGACTGGCATTATGTATAACATAGTTTTTTGAGTTGGGTCTGTTGAAGCATTTGGATTTGTAACTTTGGTTTGTAAAAATGTTGTAGCTGCAGCAAAGATAGGCAAAATAATATGATATGAAGGTGTAAATCCATAAATTTTGGTCAGATCAAAACCTAAAAACCAATGCGCCGCTGCTGCAGAATTTCCATATGGAAATTTACGCAGCGTACTATAAAGAGCCCAAAAAATAGGCAACTGAACAACGATAGGTAGGCAACCACCCATAGGGTTAACATTATGTTCTTTGTATAACTCCATGACTGCTGTATTAATTTTTTCTTTGTCGTTCTTATACTTTGCTTGAATAGCTTTAATCTTCGGCTGTAGATCGACAGTTTTTCGCATGGAAGCCATCTGTTTATAAGTTAAGGGGTAAATAAGCGTTTTAATCAAAATAGTCAAGATTATAATTGCTACACCGTAGTTGGGGAGACCAATAGCAGCAGAAAGATTATATAGTATATTTAATAGATAAGTCATCCCTTGAACAATAATATTCACAAAAGCCCTCCTTAAACTGGGTCATTTCCTCCAGGATGAAATGGATGACATTTTAAAATCCTAACTAATGATTTCCAACTTCCTTTTACAAGACCGTATTTCTGCAAAGCCTGAACAGAATACTCAGAACAAGTTGGGTAAAAACGACACGTTTGTCCCTTTAAAGGAGAAATAAATTTTTGGTATAGGCCAATCAAAAGAACAAGCAAACGTTTCATAGCTTTTGCACTTTTTTTAAGGCATTTGCCTTCTTTAACATATTCATTATAGACTTTTCGACTTCCATATAGGAAACTCCTTTGATATTTGCCCTAGCAATAAGAATTATTTGTATATCATTTCTAATTTCAGACAAATGAAGACGTATAACTTCACGCATAAGCCTTCTTGCACGATTTCTCTGAACTGAATTACCCACTTTCTTGGAGGCAATAAAACCAAATCGTTTAGGGCCTTTAAGTACATAAATGGCAACGTGTTTTACAGAATAGTTTTTCCCATCCGCAAATACCGCCTGATAGCTAGATTTTTTGCGTAAGCGAAATATTCTTTTTAACATAATTCCTCCAGGCTTACATACCTTAGATTCTATAATATTCTAACTCTCCAAGACTAAGTTTAAACCTATACAGGAAATAGTTTTAGAAAGAAAAAATTTATTTAAAAAAAGGCCACATATTTGCGGCCTTAAACTGATAATTTCTTCCGACCTTTTAATCGACGGCGTTTTATTACATTTCGCCCCGTTGGCGTGCTCATCCGATTCAAAAAACCGTGAACTCGCTTATGACGCCTATTCTTCGGTTGATACGTTCTCTTCAATTCAACGACACCTCCTTTTATTTCAACGAAAAAAGCATTCGAAGCAATCAAACTTACTTAGAGATTATACTCTAATAATTTTTAATCTGTCAAGCGAAGGTATCTGATAAGATGTGGATAACATTCGACCGTAAAAGTTATCCACTGTGAATAATTTAGGCAAACTCATTATCTTCCTGTTGATAACCCTTCGAAAACTTGATATTATGTTTGAGTACCACCTTACGACAACTATATATCATATAATTTTTATACACATCACGTAATTTGACTGAGTTATCCACAAATGTGCATAAGTTTGTGTATAACTTTTTTATTGTCATAATTCTTACATACTTAGACAAGGGAGGTCCGTCCATGCCACCACAGTCAATCTCACCTCAATTATTGTGGCAGGAAACTCTAGAAAAATTGAAAAATGAACTTTCTAAGCCGAGCTTTGAAACTTGGTTAAGTTCCACCCGGCTTCTTCATATTGATGGTGATACACTTGTTATCAGTGTTCCCAATGAATTTGCAAAGGATTGGTTGGAAAGTCGTTATGCACCGCTGATTCGATCTTCAGTTCAATCAGTTCTAGGACATTCTGTTAGCCTCCGTTTTATCATACCCACTCCAGAAGGATCCTACGGAGAAGATCTAAATCTCTCAGTCTCAATTTCTCCGATAACTCCTATAGAAGATGAACCAATTCCTAATTCTCTTAATAATAAATATACCTTTGACACCTTCGTCATTGGAAACAGTAATCGCTTTGCCCATGCTGCTTCATTAGCAGTCGCCGAATCACCGGCTAAATCCTACAATCCTCTATTTATTTATGGAGGAGTTGGTTTAGGGAAAACCCACCTTATGCATGCTATTGGTCATCATGTCCTTCAGCGATCACCAAATACGAAGGTTCTTTATGTTTCTAGTGAGAAGTTTACGAATGAATTGATTGATTCTATCAGAGACGAAAACTCCATTGAGTTTCGTAATCATTACCGAAACGTGGATATCCTCCTTATTGACGATATTCAATTTTTAGCCGGCAAAGAACGAACTCAAGAAGAGTTCTTTCATACATTTAACGCACTACATGAAGCAAATAAGCAAATTATTATTTCTTCAGACCGACCTCCTAAAGAGATTCCAACCTTAGAAGACCGTTTGCGTTCTCGTTTTGAATGGGGTCTAATCACAGATATTCAGGCCCCAGATTTAGAAACCAGAATTGCCATTCTAAGAAAGAAAGCTAAGATGGAAAACTTACAAGTACCTAACGAAGTAATGGTATATATAGCTGATAAAATTCATTCCAACATTCGTGAGCTCGAAGGAGCACTCATCCGAGTCATGGCATTTGCCTCCCTTAGTTCAATACCCATAAACACTGAAGTTGCAGTGGAAGCATTGAAAGACATTATTCCGGTTAATAACACAAAACAAATAACCATTGAAATGATTCAGCAATCCGTAGCAAATTATTTTCACCTATCGTTAAGTGAGTTCAAAGCTAAGAAAAGAACTCGTGCCGTTGCTTTTCCCAGACAAATTGCCATGTATCTGTCACGTCAATTGACGGACTCTTCATTGCCAAAGATCGGAGACGAATTTGGTGGAAGAGATCATACCACTGTTATGCATGCGCACGATAAAATATTGCAGGCATTACGTAATGACCCATTACTAGAAAAAAAGGTTAACGAAATAATTCAACATATTCAATCCGATTGAAACTAAAATTGATAAATATATTCGTAATGTGTATAACCTGTTAGTATTATATGAATAAAAAAAGCGTTGTTTATTACTTGTGGGCATGTGGATAACATCAATCCGTTTGTCCACACCTTTTTCAACATAGGTTTTATCAGTATTCTAGCACTACTAATCAATTTATCCACATGTTGACAAGTAATACTACTATAACTACTATCTAATATCTTATTATTAATAAACGAATTAAGAACTATGAGGATAAAATTTTAGGAGGATTCGATTCATATGAAAATCTTCTGCTCAAAAGACGCACTGCTTTCAGGTGTAAATGCTGTTCAACGGGCTGTATCTGGTAAAAGCACTTTACCTGTTCTTCAAGGGATTTTAATAGTAGCCGAACAACAGTCTTTACAATTTGCAGCGACTGATCTTGAAATGGGGATTCGTTGTGAAGTACCTGCCCAGGTTACTGAAGAAGGCACAGTGGTCGTACCCGCTAAACTCTTTTCGGAAGTTGTACGTAAATTACCGGAAACAACTATTACATTAGAAGAACGGGACAAAACAATTACCATTTATTATCATCAATCTGAGATAACCTTAAATGGCTACGATCCAGATGAATTCCCCTTGTTACCGGACCTGATGGATCCTATTTCATTTACTTTGCCTACTACGATTTTTAAAAATATGATTAGACAAACCGTATTTTCTTGTGCTATAGAGGAAAATAGACCAGTTTTTACGGGAACCCTCTTACAAATTGAAGGATCAAGTATTCGTTTAGTTGCAACCGATACTCATCGTTTAGCTTATAGCATTGCTGAAATGCCTAATCCCTCAGAATTACAGTTTAGTGGAATTATTCCCGCTAAAACTTTGTCAGAAATTTATCGTCTCTTGCATGAGGAGGATGAAATTTTGACTATCAGTTCTAGTGATACTCAAGTGGTATTCCAATTTGGAGCCATTTATTTAGTTTCTCGTCTTATCGAAGGTCAATTTCCCAACTATAAACAAGTTATACCTCAGACATGTGAAACTAAAGTAAATTTATCCTTAAAAAGCTTCTTAGAAGCCGTAGAACGGGCATCGTTACTTTCTCGTGATAAAAGTGGAGCCAATATTATTAGGATAAATGTAGAAAAAACCGAATTAAGGATTGACCAAACGTCTGAATTAGGTAAAATATCGGAGCAAATAGAAATAAAAATGGAAGGAAAAGATGTGATGATTGCTTTCAATGCTAAGTTTCTTATTGATGCGTTGAAAGTCATTGATAGCGAACAAATTATGTTTGAACTTTCCGGTCCATTTAGTCCAGGAGTTATGCGTCCTTTAGATAATCCAAATTATCTGTATCTTGTACTACCGGTTCGAACATCTTAATTTAAATTATGATGATTAATAAATTACGTCTACAAAATTTTCGTAATTATCAGGATCAAATAGTACAGTTCATGCCTGGAACTAATATATTAGTTGGAGATAATGGCCAAGGAAAAACTAACTTAATCGAAGGAATATATTACCTTCTTACAGGCAAATCTTATCGGGTACAACGCGAACAAGAACTCTTGCGCTGGGAAGAAAGTGAATTCCATCTTTATGGCGACTTCTTACTAGCTCACCATAAAATTTTTTTGGAGAGCCACTATCGAGATAAAAAGAAAATGGTCAAAATAAATCATATACCTTGTCAACGTTTATCTGATTTTGTTGGAACGATAAATGTAATTTTCTTTTCTCCAGATGACCTTGTGATGATAAAAGGAGGTCCTTCAGAAAGACGGAGATTTTTAGACTTGCATATTGCCCAAATGCGTCCAGGTCACGTAAGTATTCTTAATGCTTACAATAAAGTCTTACAGCAAAAAAGTGCACTCTTGAAAACATATGTTGAAAAATCACTTAAATATTCTCAATTGCAACTTTGGAATCAACAAATAATCGAATTAGGAGAGAAAATAATTCGCAATCGTACGGATCTGACGCTACGAATACAAGATGTAGCTGATCAAATCTATGCCGACCTGAGTTCTCAGAAAGAAAAAATGGAGGTTATTTATATAGCTTTGGGTAAGAAAAATATAGATGAAGCTATCTCTGAATTTCCTCAATTACTTAATGATAAGCTAGAACAAGAAATAGAACGTCAAATGGTACTCGTTGGTCCACATCGTGACGATGTGCAAATTCTTTTAAATGATAAACCAGCACGGCTCTTTGCTTCACAAGGGCAACAAAGATCGTTAGTTTTAAGTTTGAAACTTGCTGAATTAGAAATTATTCATCAGGAAAAAAGAGAATACCCCCTCCTCTTACTTGATGATGTATTGTCTGAATTAGATAGCTTTAGGAGAGACTACTTAATAAAATTTATTGAATCATCGAGTATTCAAACCTTATTAACTATGACAAGTGCTGAACCGAATCTTGATTCAGGCGCAATATACCATGTAGAGCAAGGACATATAAGGAGGAAACCGTAAATGTATTTACATCTTGGTGGTGATATTCTGGTTAAAAAGGATAAAGTAGTTGCTATCATCGACTTAGAAACTGCTACAGAAGGTAAAAATAATGAAAAATTCTTAGATAATATCAAAAAAAATAAAAATATTAATTACATTTCTGCACCAGGGAAGGAGAAAACATTAATTATTACGTCTCAAGAATATTTTTTATCACCTATTTCTTCTATAACTCTATTCAAGCGTTCTTCTCTTAATATGGGAGAACTTGTGTGATATAGTGCTCGGTCTCAAGATGTAGAGCAAACTAGCAGGACTCTATGCGCTACCCATATCCATGATCGATTGCTTTCAAAGAGTTTGCTGATTTTACTTACGTAAGATGTCTTTTTCGTGTCACACTGCGTCCCGCAGGCTTGAAAATTGAAACAGATAACTATTTAGTGTACAATAATAAGGTTGAAGGTATTTATTGGGAGGAAACAGCTTTGCAAGAAGACAAAGACAAACAAATTCAGGACCCTAGTGATAGTTATAATGCAGGGCAAATCGAAGTTCTTGAAGGACTAGAGGCTGTTCGTAAACGTCCCGGAATGTATATTGGTACGACGAGTAGCAGAGGCCTTCATCATCTTGTATATGAAATAGTCGATAACAGTATTGACGAAGCTTTAGCCGGTTTTTGTAATCAAATTGATGTCTTTATTCATGTAGACAATAGCATCACCGTTGTAGATAATGGTCGTGGAATTCCAGTAGATATACATCCTAAAACAGGTTTACCCGCTGTTGAAGTTGCTTTAACGGTATTACACGCTGGTGGAAAATTCGGTGGAAGTGAAAGTGCTTATAAAGTTTCTGGAGGTTTACATGGAGTAGGCTTAAGTGTTGTGAATGCTTTATCAAAATGGTTGGTTGTAGAGGTATCTAAAGGCGGACATGTCTATCATCAGGAGTATGCGATTGGAAAACCAACGTCGAATTTGGTTAATATCGGAATTACTGAAAGCTGTGGGACAAAGATATCTTTTGTTCCAGATGCAGATATTTTTGAAGATACAGTTTATGATTTTGATATTCTAGCGCATCGCCTAAGAGAACTGTCTTTTCTAAATAAAAGTGTAACAATTAACTTAACGGATGAAAGGACTAACGTTAAAGAAACGTTTTTACATACAGGTGGAATTCAGGATTTTGTTCGTTATCTTAATAAAAACAAAGATTGCCTACATCCTCAACCAATATTTATTGAAACAATTAAGGATTATGTTCAGGTTGAAGTCAGTATGCAATATAATGACGGGTATGCTGAAAATCTATTTTCGTATGCTAATAATATTAATACCCAAGAAGGTGGAACGCATGAAGCTGGCTTTAAATCTGCTTTAACGCGTGTGGTTAATGATTACGCCCGTAAAAATAATATCATTAAAGCCGCTGATTCTAATCTGACCGGAGATGACATCCGGGAAGGATTAACTGCCGTGATTTCTGTCAAAGTGCCTGACCCTCAGTTTGAAGGGCAAACAAAGACAAAACTGGGGAACAGTGAAATACGTGGTATTGTGGACTCTGCAACGGGAGAAGGATTAAGTACTTTTCTTGAGGAGAACCCAGCGATCGCCAGAAAATTTATTGATAAATCTGTTCAAGCAGCCCGAGCGCGTGATGCTGCCCGTAAAGCACGGGAATTGACACGACGTAAGAGTGCTTTAGAGGGAACTTCTCTACCTGGTAAACTTGCGGATTGTTCATGGAAAGAACCGGATCTGTGTGAAATGTACCTCGTCGAGGGTGACAGCGCAGGTGGTTCTGCCAAACAAGGACGAGATCGACGGTTCCAGGCCATATTGCCTCTACGTGGGAAAATTATCAATGTGGAAAAGGCAAGACTGGATAAAATATTGGAAAATGCAGAAATACGAGCCATGATTACCGCAATGGGCACAGGAATTTCCGATGAGTTTGATATAGAAAAAGCGCGTTATAATAAGTTGATCATTATGACAGATGCTGATGTTGACGGCGCCCATATACGGACACTCTTACTAACCTTCTTTTATCGCTATATGCGGCCTTTAATCGAAAACCATTATGTTTATATTGCGCAACCCCCTCTTTTTAAGGTAAAGAAGGGGAGAGATATTCAATATGCTTATTCGGATTTCGAACTTGGTAAAATTCTTGAGAAAATTGGTAAAGATAAAGTTGAAATCCAGCGTTATAAAGGCTTGGGAGAAATGAATCCAGAACAGTTGTGGGAAACAACAATGGACCCAGCGAAGCGCACGATCTTACAGGTAACGATGGAAGACGCTATTAGGTCTGAAGAAATGTTTACGGTATTAATGGGAGACAAAGTCGAACCGCGCCGAGACTTTATTAATCTCCATGCTAAAGATGTACGCAATATAGATGCTTAAAGGAGTGCTCATTCATGTCGGATGAAATACTGGGAGGAAAAGTTCTTCCTGTTGAAATTGCTGATGAAATGCGAAAATCGTTTATTGAGTATTCGATGAGCGTTATAGTTAGCCGTGCTTTGCCCGATGTTCGAGACGGGCTCAAACCGGTGCATCGCAGAATATTATATACCCTTCATGAGATGGGTCTGACTCCTAATAAACCCTATAGTAAGTCAGCACGTCTTGTCGGGGATTGTATGGGTCAATTTCACCCTCACGGGGATAGCTCAATTTATGATGCTGTGGTACGAATGGAGCAGGACTGGGCTAGTCGTTATCCGCTCATTGATGGACATGGAAACTTTGGTTCTATTGATGGAGACTCTGCGGCTGCTATGCGTTATACTGAGCTTCGTATGGCGAAAATTGCGTCCTATATGTTGGCTGATATTGATAAGGATACCGTCGATTTTACCCCTAACTATGATGAGAAACAAGATGAACCGACTGTATTACCTGCTAAATTTCCCAATTTGCTTGTTAATGGTTCATCAGGGATTGCAGTAGGAATGGCAACGAATATTCCTCCTCATAATTTAAATGAAGTTATCGAAGCGACTATTGCCCTACTTGATAACCCAGAGTTATCAATTGATGAATTGATGAACTATGTCAAAGGTCCCGACTTTCCAACTGGTGGAACAATTATGGGTTATGAAGGGATTAGGTCTGCCTATACGACAGGAAGAGGTTCGATTAAAACACGAGCAAAGGCATATATTGAACCTATGGAGAAAACAGGGAAAAATCGAATTGTCGTGACAGAAATCCCCTTTATGGTCAATAAAGCTAGAATGGTTGAGAAAATAGCTGAACTTGTGCGTGATAAAAGACTAGATGGTATTACTGATTTGAGAGATGAATCAGATCGATCAGGGATGCGTATTGTGATTGAATTAAGGCGTGATGTCAATCCGCAAGTTATTTTGAATCAACTCTATAAACATACTCAGTTAGAAGATACGTTTGGCGTAAATATGCTTGCTTTGGTAAATGGGCAGCCGAGGACTCTTACACTTAAAGATATGATTCATTATTTTATAGAACACCAAAAGAACGTTATTGTTCGGAGAACCCAATTTGAACTTAATAAAGCGGAAGCAGAAGCGCATATTATCGAAGGATTGCGCATTGCACTTGACCATATTGATGAGGTTATAGAAACCATTCGTTCTTCCGCTGACGAGGCGACTGCTCGAGAAAATCTTACAATTCGTTTTGGTTTGAGTGAAAAGCAGGCTCAAGCTATAGTTGATATGAGGTTAAAGCGTTTAACTGGGCTTGAACGAGAAAAATTAGAAAACCAATATCAAGAACTGATGAATACCATTGCCTATTTAAAAGCGGTTCTTGCCTCGGAAAGTATGGTAATTGGGATAATTAAAACTGAACTGACTGAAATCAATCATAAATTTGGCGACGAACGAAGGACACGCATCACGGTTGATGTCAGCAAGATGGATATAGAAGATCTCATTGCTGTAGAAGACGTAGTAGTAACAGTAACCCATTATGGGTATATTAAGCGATTGCCTCTGAATACTTATAAGAGTCAGAACAGAGGGGGCAAAGGTGTCCACGGGATGGCTACAAAAGAACTAGATTTTGTGGAACATCTTTTTACGACAACAACGCATCATCATATTCTATTCTTTACATCTCAGGGTAAAGTGTACCGTTTAAAGGCTCATGAAATTCCAGAGGCTAGTAGAATTGGCAAAGGAACTGCGGTTATAAATCTTCTGAATTTAAGCCAGCATGAGATGATTACGGCAGTCATGGCGATAAAAGAATATAGTTCCGATTATTTTCTAATTACCGCTACGAAAAAGGGTATAATGAAGAAGACTGCTCTGAAAGAGTACGATTCATCACGGCGTGATGGACTAATTGCTTTAACCCTTGATGAAGGTGATGAACTTATTGGTGTTAAACTAACCCAGGGGTTAGATGATATTCTTCTTGCTACACGAAATGGAATAGCGATTCGCTTTGCGGAATCTGACGTACGATACATGGGACGTACAGCCCGAGGGGTAAAAGGGATTACACTTGATGAAAACGACGTGGTTGTCGGTATGGATGTAATCGGCGATGAAGGCGAGCTCTTGACCATGAGTGAAAACGGGTTTGCTAAACGTACCTATCTCAATGAATTCCGTGTTCAAGGACGTGGAGGCAAGGGAATCATTGGTATGAAATTGAATGAGAAGACAGGTTCATTGGTTGGAATCAAGGTTGTTCAAGTAGAAGATGAATTGATGGTCATTACGAATAACGGTATTATGCTCCGGATTCAGGTTTCAAGTATCTCTAATCAAGGTCGTTCCGCACAAGGGGTGTTGGCCATGAGAACCGGCACAAGTACTGTTGTAGCGATGGCCAAGGTTTTGATGAAAGATGAAGAAGAAATTGATGAGACCGAAGATCTGGATGGCTCTGAAGAAGAGGATTAAATTGACAAAATTCGAGCTAAGTGTTACCATGTCGAAGGTAAGAACCAGACATTGACTGATAAAATAATGGTACAGGCATAAGTTGACATATTCTCCCTAAAAAGCAAACCATACTTAAGATGAAGTTTAAGTTACAATAATCTTAACTGTTTTAAAATAAGGAGGAAATAAAATTGACTGATATTAGTTCTTTGAAGGTCAAAACAGGGCTCGCAGAAATGCTAAAAGGTGGCGTCATCATGGATGTGACGACTCCTGAACAAGCTATTATAGCAGAAGAGGCTGGAGCATGTGCCGTAATGGCTTTAGAGCGTGTCCCTTCGGATATTCGAGCTGAAGGTGGAGTAGCCCGCATGGCAGATCCTTCAATCATACAAAGTATCATGGCAGTGGTTACTATTCCTGTCATGGCGAAAGCACGCATAGGGCATTTTGTAGAAGCCCAAATTTTAGAAGCATTAGGTGCTGATTACATTGATGAATCTGAAGTATTAACACCTGCAGATGATGCTTATCATATTAATAAGCATGACTTCAAAGTGCCCTTTGTTTGTGGGTGTCGTAATCTAGGAGAAGCCTTGCGTCGAATTGGAGAAGGGGCTGCAATGATTCGTACTAAAGGAGAACCTGGAACTGGTAATGTTATTGAAGCTGTTCGACATATGCGTACAGTTATGACCGATATACGTTCGTTAACCTTAATGCCAAAAGAAGAACTGATGACAGCTGCCAAAAATATGGGCGCGCCTTATGAATTGGTTTTATATGTCGCTGAACACGGAAAATTACCAGTTGTTAACTTTGCTGCAGGTGGTATTGCTACGCCAGCTGATGCCGCACTGATGATGCACCTTGGAGTAGATGGTATTTTTGTTGGTTCTGGAATCTTTAAGTCCGGTGATCCTAAAGCACGTGCTAAGGCAATTGTCTTAGCAACAACACACTATAAGGATGCAAAACTTCTTGCAGAAATTTCTAAAGATTTAGGACAGCCCATGTCAGGAATTGAAATTTCTACTTTGGCTGATTCTCAGCGTATGCAAGAACGGGGTTGGTAAAAATGAAAAAGTGTGTTGGCGTTTTGGCGCTGCAAGGCGCTTTCCGCGAGCACCGGCAGGTTTTAGAGCAATTGGGTTGTGATGTTGTTGAAATACGAAAAACAAGCGATCTTGAAGGAATTCATGGACTGATTATTCCAGGTGGGGAAAGTACGACTATTGGTAAACTGTTAATGATCGATGAACTAGGTGAAAAGATCAAGGAGCTTGGCGCTAAGGATTTACCTATTTTTGGGACATGCGCAGGCATGATCCTCCTTAGTAAAACTATTATTAACAGTGATCAATATTCATTGAACCTTATGGATACCGTTGTAGAACGAAATGCGTTTGGTAGGCAAGTAGCAAGCTTTGAAACCGATCTTTTTGTTCCTGCCATGGGCTCTAGTTCTTTACGGGCAGTATTTATTCGAGCTCCTTATCTGCAGGAAGTAGCACCAAATGTGGGTATTTTGGCGGAGTATGAGGGCAAGATAGTTTTTGCCCGACAGGGAAATCTATTAGCGAGTGCTTTTCATCCAGAACTTACCCCAGACCAAAGGGTTCATAAATACTTTTTGGACATGATTGATGAACATTGGACGAAGTAAAAACGTTTTATAACTGCATCTAAGTTCAACTAAGACTACGCTAGCGCCCGTGGGTCCTTTCTGGCCGTCACGTCGCCTTGCCATCACGACACCTAGCCATCCTGCAAGAAGGCTAATACGTGCGAAGACAGTGTCTTCGGGCGGTGTTTTTATACCTTGAACAACTTTGTTTGAGTCTTGGCGGCGCTCTAAATCGGATGTCCTGTCAAGTCATGGCTTCAGGGACACTCGGCCATCCTTGGCCAGCGCTTTGGCGCTAGCCAAGTTTTTTTTATACTAATCCGAAAGTAAACTTTTCGTTCGATACTTTCAGGAAACAGAAGTACAACTAAGGCTGCCGCCTTTGCTAAAGCTTGCAAGAAGGTTAACACGTGTGAAGACAGGTGTCTGCAAGAAGGCTAATACGTGCGAAGACATTGTTTCGCGCGGGCGCCAGCCGAGTTTTCTCTATTGGCATGGGAGGTTTTTTTAACATGTTGGATCTTAAGTTTGTTCGTAACAACCCTGAAGTGGTTAAGGAAGCTTTGGAAAAGCGTCACGTATCAATTAGTTTAGACCACTTCTTAAGACAAGAAGAAGATAGACGCAAATTGCTTTTTGAAGTTGAGACTTTAAAAGCCCGTCGCAATACAGTCTCTGAAGAAGTTGGGCGCTTGAAAAGGACCGGGGAAAATGCGGAAAGTCTTGTTTTAGAAATGCGTGAGGTAGGTCAAACTATTAAAGATTTGGAACTAAAATCAGCAGACATTGTGCAAGAGATGGAAAGAGTGCTCTATGAGATTCCGAACATCCCTCATGCTTCGGTACCAATTGGTCCAGACGAAAACTCTAATGTTCAAGTTCGTTCATGGGGAACTCCTCGCCATTTTGAATTCGAGCCAAAAGCTCATTATGAGATCGGCGAAAAATTGGATGTTTTAGATTTCGTCAGAGCAGCTAAAGTCACAGGTGCACGCTTTACCTTTTATAAAGGTTTAGGTGCTAAGCTTGAACGTTCCCTTATATCGTTTATGCTTGATCGACACACCTCAAAGGGATATACAGAAATACTTCCACCATACTTGGTTAATCGCACTTCAATGATTGGTACAGGTCAACTTCCAAAATTTGAGGACGACGCATTTAAAGTTGCCGGGACAGAGTATTTCTTGATTCCTACGGCAGAAGTGCCTGTCACAAACCTATATCGTGAAGAAATCTTAGACGGAAGTCAATTGCCGATTCATCACTGTGCCTATAGTTCATGTTTTCGTTCTGAGGCTGGTTCTGCAGGACGGGATACCAGAGGATTGATTCGCCAACACCAATTTAATAAAGTAGAGCTAGTTAAGTTCTGTTTACCTGAGAATTCCTATGAAGAACTTGAATTGTTGACTAGAGATGCTGAAAGTATTCTTCAAGAATTAGAACTTCCTTATCGTGTTATGGCGTTATCAACAGGTGATCTCGGGTTTACTTCGGCGAAGACATATGATTTGGAAGTGTGGCTACCGAGCTTCAATACCTATAGAGAAATCTCTTCTTGTAGTAACTTTGAAGATTTCCAAGCTCGTCGCGCTAACATCCGTTTTAGAAGAGGTCCTAAAGATAAACCAGAGTATCCGCATACTTTAAATGGCAGCGGATTAGCCATTGGGCGTACAGTTGCTGCTATTATGGAGAACTACCAGGATGATGATGGTAAGGTGCGTGTTCCTAAAGCACTACGGCCTTATATGGGCGTTGAATATATTGGATAATGGGTTGGATGATTTACCCATTTGATAAATACAGTGATGTACCAGAAACTTAGTTGTATTTATCTAATATATATGATATACTAATTTTCGGTTGTTTAACTTGGAGGGGTGTCCGAGCGGTTTAAGGAGCCGGTCTTGAAAACCGGTGACTTCGTAAGGGGTCCGTGGGTTCGAATCCCACCCCCTCCGCCAATTTCGAAAATCGATGTTCGAAGCTCGGTGTTCGAGTCAATGTGCTTCCTATGGATTTTTAACTATTTTTGCGCTTGTAGTTCAGCTGGATAGAGCGTCAGACTTCGAATCTGAATGTCGGGGGTTCGAATCCCTCCGAGCGCACCATTTAATCAATGTTATGTGCGATATTCGAGGATCGAAAATCGCACATTTAGCGACTTGTAGGCGATTTTTACCTACCTTACCTCAGATGATTATCTAAATTAATTTTCTTTGACAATCACAAGGCCTCGTAGCTCAGGCGGATAGAGCGGGGGTTTCCTAAACCCTGTCTTGCGGAGGTTCGACTCCTCCCGGGGTCACCAAAATCGAGGTATATATGTTTCATCAAGATTGGATGCATCTTGCACTCGTGCAAGCTCAGATGGCTTTTGAACAAGGAGAAGTTCCGATCGGAGCAATTATTGTTCATGATGGTCAAGTAATCGCCGCAGCTCATAACGAAAAGGAGCAGAGAAACGATCCAACAGCTCATGCTGAGGTCTTAGTGATTCAACGAGCGACTGAAGTATTAGGGAGTTGGCGTTTATCCGATGCTGTCTTATATGTAACGTTAGAACCTTGTCCGATGTGTGCTGGAGCAATCCTACAGTCCCGTTTAAAGCAACTTGTTTATGGCGCGATGGATCTAAAAGGCGGAGCTACAGGTTCAGTAATGAATGTATTGGACTACAAGCTATGGAACCACCGCGTAGATATTGTCGCAGGTGTTCTGGAAGAAGAATGTGTTGATATCTTAAGAATGTTTTTCAGGAAATTGCGTTGAATCAGTTATCGGAGCATGAAGGCTAGGCGTAAGCCAAGTTTTCTATATATGGAGAGATGGTTGAGTTGGTCGAAGGCGCTCGACTCGAAATCGAGTAGGGCCTGTGAGGGCTCTCGTGGGTTCGAATCCCACTCTCTCCGCCAATTACATAGAAATAAAGGGTCTTTGTGGATTTACGCAAAGATCCTTTTATTATTAAGATCATTTCCATTACATAAAATAATTTCCAGAGTAGAAAACGTAATGGCCGGGTAAATAAAGATAGTAATAATGAAAATTGGAAGGAGGTCGTCAGTAATGGGTTTTACAAAATATATTATTATAAGTAAATTGTCGGGAATTAGAAATATATGGAGTGTAGTTAATCGAGGAATTAAACTAAAGGATTCCTTGATAATAAGTCTTTTAGGGGGTCTAATAGGCACAATAGCAATGGATATATCTAATCTCTTACTATGGAGAACCAATAAGACTGATATGCTTTATGGACATCTTTCAGGTTCCATAATTATGAGGGGCTTCAGAACGAACCGCACAGAGAATTTTGCGCTTGGACAGATTCTACACATGGTTACAGGTGCGGCACTTGGGATACCGATCTATCAAATGCTCAAACGCACAGGAAAAGATCACCATATTATTAAGGGCGCCTTTGCCGGCACGATGGCTTGGGGCATTTTATATAATTTTGGTCAACGGGCCAAACTTTTTTCAAGTAAACCACATATGACAAGAAGTCACTTTAGTGTGCCTTGTGGCATAATATTCTCTATGGCATAACTACTGCTCAAGCAGTCGTTTCGTTGTCTGATTCATCATTGTTAACTCAAAATGTTCAAATAGCTCAAGACCAGAATACATCCCAAGATCAATTAGATACTTCATGGGCTAATGCTAATATTTCAGATCAAAATACGAATGACTATTCAAATCCTGTAATACAACATTAATGGAAACTATTAATTCAGTGAAATTCCTTGGTGGGAGGAGAATAACATATAATAAGGGGGTCTTCGCCAAGGCGAAGGCCTTTCTTTTATATTAAAATTTTGTGAGAGTAAAAGAAGTAAAGGTACTGGTGATGCTCACGATTAGCAGTCAAAATATAAAAATATAGGTTAAAATTTAAAGTGGTTAATAAGAGAAAACTTGTTCTTCTTTTAGGAGTTGCTATCTTAAATTACATAAATTGATATGAACTAATGTTTGCAATGTAATCTTTGACATATGAAGCTAAGTTATTACAAATTATCATTGAAAAATTATTGTTATACGACAAATTTCTGCCAGTAGTGGAGGTACAATTGAAATAGTTAACTTATATTAATTGTTAAAGGGAGGCTTGTATTTGTATTACAACTTTGTTACTAATGTTCTAGTGGTCTTATTTTTTTGCGGCTTTACTATTTGGACAGACCTATCACTCAAGAAGAAATACTCGCCTTACATACTAGGTATTATGTTTGGTCTGATTACGATTTTTGTAATGCACGGTAGAATAACGGTTGTCGAAGGCCGATTTTATGACTTTAGACATGTTACCATGACTATGGCTGGTTTTATAGGTGGTCCAGTAACTGCATTGATAGCTGCTTTAATTAGTTGTCTATACCGGTATAATGTGGGCGGAAGTGGTTCGATGGGCGGTATTGCGAGCATTACCACTTTTGCTTGTTTTGGAAGTATCTTAGGTAGATATTTAAGGAACAACCAGAATGGAAAGAAAGTATTGTTTTGGTTGGTAATCGGCATTGTCATGGCGTTTGTTTTAATATTCATTATTGCCTTTATACCTCCATGGAAGAGTAATTTGGCAAAGATTCTTGGAGTTGTTGCTGCTCCGTATCTAATTATAACTCCGTTGGCAACGACCATAATATTTAACTTCTATTTCTGGACCTATGAATTTTTTGCTAAAGCAGCAATGCTGAACGCTATAGTAAACTGCAGTCCGTTAAATATAATAATTTTTGATGGCCTTGGCCCCATATTGTCCAGTAAAAATACAAAGACTCAACTCCAGTGTTACCCTTATATTAAACACCCCAATCTATTACTGGACTCCGATTCAACTTGGTTGGATACAACAAAACAACAACACAAAGAAATTACGACAGAAGACGGAAGACACTTTACTGCTGACTTGTCTAATTTTCAGATGCCTAGTAGTAAATACGCATGTGTAGCAATTGTTAACGATGTTACTGAAATAAAACGAATGCAAACAGAAAGGGTTGAACAACTCAGTAAACACTTAAAATTAGAAGCAGAACTTTCTCGAAGTAACCAGCTTATTGCAGATATTATCAATAATATGCCTGATGGGTTCTATGCTCTGGATAATCAATGGCGTTTTACATTTGTTAATAAAAAGGCAGAGGAGTTATTATTAAAAAAAAGAGAAGAGCTTTTGGGTAAAGTTTTAGGGGATGTAATCCCTCAAGTCCAGGGATCTATACTCGAACTGAATTATCAGAATTCAAAGAATAATTACCTACCCATGACGTTTGAATATCTTAGCTTCTTACATCAAGACACATGGTACCAAGTTAATGTATATCCCTCTTCGCTTGGAGTGTCAGTTTATTATACAGACGTTACTGAACGAAAATTAGCACACGAAAAGTTGATTAAATCTCAAGATGCAATGACCTCTATTCTAGAAAGTATGACAGACTGTTTTTATGCTATTAATAGAGATTGGCAGTTCTCCTATATTAATCGTGCAGGAGAAATAGTTTTTGGTAAATCTCGTAATGAATTGTTGGGCAAAAAAATGACCGAAGTATTTAAGGTCAATGATGCCGCCCTATTACGTTACCAGGAAGTAATGAACGAGAATAAATCGGTTAATTTCGAAATTATTTCTGAGGCTCTAGGCAATAAATGGTTTGAGGTAAATGCTTACCCTACAGAAACTGGAATGACATGTTATTTCCGAGATATCACAAGCCGTAAGAGAACAGAAATCGAAATTGCTAGACTTGATCGACTCAACCTTGTGGGGCAATTAGCCGCCGGAATAGGACATGAAATAAGGAATCCGATTACTACTGTGCGTGGTTATATCCAACTGTTAAGTTTAAAACCTGATTATGAAGCTCAGAAATCTACTTTTGAGCTAATGATTTCGGAACTAGATCGTGCAAACTCAATTATTACGGAATTTCTCTCTCTGGCGCAAACAAAACAAACTGAGTTGAAATCCCAAAACCTTAACCATATTTTCGATAATTTATATCCTCTTTTAGAAGCCGATGCTTTTAACCAAAATAAACAAATCTGTTACATTCCAGCTGAGGTTCCCAACCTAGAACTAAATACCAAAGAGATTTCCCAACTGATTCTTAATTTAACCCGCAATGGACTGGAAGCAATGCAGGAGAGAGGTTGTCTAACTGTTAAAATCTATTCACATGAAGGCAAGGTTGTGCTTGCAATTGCCGATGAGGGCAGTGGAATTTCGCAAGAAAATATTAGTAAACTAGGAACTCCCTTTTTCACGACGAAAGAAAATGGAACTGGGTTGGGGTTGGCAACATGCTATAAAATTGCAGACTCTCATAACGCTAAGATCCACATTGACTCTACTCCTAGAGGGACAACATTTTTTATACTATTTCCTATTCCAAATAAGGAGCAGGAACAAAACGAAAGGATCGCCTAGTAGGGATTCTCGACCATCTGTGGCCCAACGTATCTAGGTAACTAAGTTACATTCGCCCTAGGGTTTAGGAAATAGCCGAGTTTCATGTGATACTTGATTATAATTTGATATAATAATCTTGGAGGTGTGATAGATTTGAAAGATTTTTTATTTAATCAACTAAAGGTCGTACGAACTAACACAATTAACGCAGTGAAGGAACTCAGTGAAAGCCAAGTGGATTCTGTACCTGAAGGGTTTAGCAATAACATCCGTTGGAATCTAGGTCATGTTTATCTAGTTCAAGAACGATTTGCCTTCGGCTTCACACAAGAACCAATACAAATGCCGGACGGATTTACAGATTTGTTTGGAAAGGACACTAAACCCTCTGAGTGGAAGATACAACCACCAACATTGTCGGAGTTAATTAAGTTATTAGACGATCAAACAAATCGAATCAAAGAAAAATTACTTAATCGGTTGGATGAAGCTGTTGTCAACCCATTAACCATGCCTTCAGGTTTGACCTTAAAGACGATTGGCGAGTTTCTTACATTTTCTATGTATCATGAAGGTATGCACGTTCAAACTATTAAAATGTTGAAAAAGTTTAGCTCATAAAGCTGCACACTATTGTGTAGAAAAAATCCCTAGCTTTCCTTAACTTTAAATGAGGAGCTAGGGATTTTAATTCGCTACCTTGTTTAAATCTTCACATTCCTGTACAGACTATTATTAGAGTAAAAGATGCCTTAAAGAAACTCTAATAAAGAGAGCAAATACAGATGTTCAGGAGAGAGAGGTTTAGGCTTATGAAAATAGTACGGATTATAGTAATTTTAATTGGAATTTTAGCAATTGGATCTTTCTGGAGGCCTATCAGTGAAGGACGTGCGATAGAGCTCTCTAATATCAATGAAACTTCTGATGAAGAGACACTCGCTTCAACACCAGATCAATTGATTCGGTTTCATGTTCTCGCGAATTCGGATAGTGAACAGGATCAAGCATTGAAGCGAGCTGTTAGAGATGCCATTCTAAAAGCGGTTTCTCCTCAGTTAGCAGTTTCTAAATCATTAGATGAATCACGGCAAATTCTTAAAAAAATTAGACCAAATATGGAGGATATTGGACGTTCGGTAGTGAAGGCTTGGGGTAAGGATTATTTGGTGCATACACAGTATGGTCATTTTAGCTTTCCTACGAAATCCTATGGTTCATTGGTGCTACCAGCTGGAGACTATGAAGCATTACGTGTTGTGATAGGAGAAGGGCGAGGATCGAACTGGTGGTGCGTGCTTTTCCCTCCTCTTTGCTTTATTGATATTGATCATTCTACGGCTGTTCAAGTTGATGGAAAGCCGGGTACTCCAATTAATAACAAATCAATAGATCAACCGCTAAAACGAACAGCAAGCTCCACATTAGGTACACCAAAGGTACGTTTTTATTTCTGGGAAATGATCAATCGAATTTTAGGCTGATATACGCATTACACTTTCGGGATGTTTTTGCCATGATAGATTTCTGCCATTTCTTTGTTTAATCGTTGTTTAATTTTTTTCTTTTCTCGAGGCAGGAGCTCTTTCTTGGCCATGCCGAACAAGTAATTATCCAAATCAAAGTCCTTTAACATCATCTTAGTGTGAAAGATATTTTCCTGATAGACATTAACATCAATCATTTGATATAGGTCTCTCTGTTCTGTGGACAGATAGTTTTGAATGGAACTTATTTTATGGTCAATAAAAAATTTCTTACCATTCAGATCTCGAGTAAATCCTCGAACTCGGTAGTCAACAATAGCAATATCTGGAGAGAAACTATCGACGAGGTAATTTAGCGTTGTTAGGGGAGAAATTTTACCACAAGTGGAGACATCGATGTCTGCTCTAAAGGAACTAATCCCTTTATTAGGGTGACTTTCTGGATAAGTGTGAACGGTGATATGGCTTTTATCTAGATGAGCAACAACAGCCGTAGGCAAGGGACCCGTTAGATCTAGTGCTTGAGCTCCAGATAGAGGCTCTTTCTCTTGTTCCTCAGAAATAAGCATAGTGACACTTGCCCCTTGAGGATCATAATCCTGCTTAGCTATATTTAGGATATGTGCTCCAACGATATCAGCTACATCAGTAAGAATCCGGGCAAGACGGTCTGAATTGTATTCTTCATCAATGTATTCAATATAGGCTTGACGGTGCTCGGTTGATTTCGCATAGCAGATATCATACATGTTAAAACTTAGGGTTTTTGTAAGATTATTAAAACCATATAGTTTGAGTTCCTTTAGTGGTTTAATTTCCATTGTGCCCTCCAAAAATTGATTGAACTATTTGATTAAAAGGAGATATACAGGATACTCTACGATAATTAAGGTAAAAATATTCAGTATCGTCTTAGATGCACTTAAAACAGCTATAATTTTTAAGATAAAAATTCAGAATGGCTTGTAATATTAAGCAACATTGAAATTAACATATATTTACATTAGATTAACTATTGACGAACCTGTAACTTTACGATATAATCTCTCTTGTTCACTAAATTAGCGAAATATTAATAGTGTTTTAAGATTTGAGGGACATGGAGAGGTGGCTGAGTGGTCGAAGGCGCCCGCCTGGAAAGCGGGTACATTGGGCAACCGGTGTCGAGGGTTCAAATCCCTCTCTCTCCGCCATTTTAAAAGATTTAGGTGCAACTAAGGCGACCGCCGTCGCCTGTGGGCTTGGCGCTAGCCAAGTCTTCTATATTTTGCTATAATTGATTTAGCCGTACTAGATGGGGAGGTAGCGGTTCCCTGTAACTTGCAGTCCGCTCTAGCAAGGTGGAATTCCCGCGATAGGTCCTCGCCTGTGAAGCTGTCTTTGGTTGGCGGCGATGAGATTTTGGTCTTACGCAACAGGACACTCCGAACCGTGTCAGATCTTGACGGAAGCAGCACTAAGGAGAGCGTTTTGTGTGCCGTAAGGTTGCCTGAATCGAGTTTGCTGACCAAGGTAACGTTCGGAGGCGATGGTTCGATCAAGGGTGTACGGCTATTTATGAATAAGATAAAGGTGGTCAACGTACCATCTTTTTTGGTATATGGCACACTCTATGCATGAGGGTGAAAGTATGGCTTATTTGGCACTTTATCGTGAATGGCGTCCAAGGAAGTTTAAAGACATCGTAGGGCAAGGGCATATTACAAAAACATTGGTTAATGCTCTAAAACAAGAAAAGATTGCGCATGCGTACTTATTCAGTGGACCAAGAGGTACTGGTAAAACAACTGCTGCGAAAATCCTAGCAAAAGCCTTGAATTGTGAAGAGCGGGATGGGGAGGAACCTTGCAATCATTGTGTTTCCTGCCTCAGTATTGACCATGGTTCAGCCATGGAAGTTTTTGAGATTGATGCCGCTTCAAACCGTGGAATTGATGAGATTCGCGATCTGCGTGAAAATGTTAAATTAAGTGCGATACAAGGTAAACATAAAGTTTATATTATTGATGAAGTACATATGTTAACAACAGAGGCTTTCAACGCCTTGCTAAAGACACTAGAAGAGCCTCCTGCACAGGTTGTTTTTATCTTAGCAACAACTGAGGTTCAGAAAATACCTTTGACAATTCTCTCGCGTGTACAACGTTTTGAATTTCATCGAATCTCTATAGAAAATATCCAAAAACGATTGCTTGAAGTATGCATGTCTCTAAATCGGCAGGTCAATCCCAGTGCCTTAGTGGTAATTGCTCAAAAATCAGAAGGAGGCCTTCGGGATGCCTTAAGTATTCTAGACCAATGTCTCCTTCAGAATGACCCGATTGGGGTGGAAGAAGTGTATCAGGTACTGGGGATGGTCGGTGAGACCTTTAGTGCTCAGTTAGTTGAAGCGCTAATCACCTCTGATTACGCTAAGAGTTTGAACTTTTTAACAGAAGGTATTCAACAAGGTCGTGATCCTCGGCAGATTATCAGAGAACTCTTGGATTATCTTCGTCAAATGCTCTTAACCGGTGCTACAGGAAAAATACCTTTGGTTGCACCCCATATTAAGGACCAGCTGGTTAAACAGAGCCAACTGGTTGGAATCTCTCGAATGTTGCGTTGGATCTCCATTCTATTACAAGGAGAAGGTCAGCTCAAATATGCGTCTAACGCTCGGTTGGCTGCCGAACTCTTATTAGTTCAGACCATTCATGAAAGTGAACCAACGTCGACTAGTGGCCAGGAAGCAATTTTAAAGCGATTATCAGACATGGAACAACAGATCCATGGGGCACGTTTAGTACGCGAAGTAATTCCTGAAAGGAAATCTCCTGTCAGCTCTAAAATAAATCCAACTCCGAACAATCTAAGCCCGTCTCCAAAGACACCCAAAGCAGAGGTCAAAACAGTTGATTCAGGTAACACCGCGGAAGAGGCCAAACCCAACCTAAGAATAGAGGAGATTCAAGGGCGCTGGAATGACGTTTTGGAACAAGTCAAAAAGCGCAAGAAATCAACTCAGGCTTTTTTGCTGGAAGGAAAACCGATTCAACTTGAGGGTAATACCTTGACGATACTCTTTCGCGAGGGATGTTCCTTTCATAAGGACAAAGTAAGCCAAATCGAAAATCGACAGACGATTGAAGATGTCCTAAAACAGGTATTCGGAATTTCCTTAACCTTGCAGAATTTTATGGAAAATGAGTTCCAAAGCAAGGATACACCTGATAGCCAAGAGTTGAAGACTCAAGAACAGACCTTGATTAATAAAGCCAAGGACATGTTCGGAGCGGATCTAGTGGTTGTCAAAGAGGAATAATATTAAAATAGTTTAGGGGCTTTTATCATAGATAAAGTAAACGATAAAATAGTGGATAGGATGTGTGTTAAAATGGCAGGTTTAAAAGGAATGGGCGGCGGAATGGGTGGCAATATGAGCCAAATGTTAAAGCAGGCTCAAAAGATGCAAGAGGATATGGCAAGAGTACAGGAAGAACTTCAGACTAAAACAGTCGATGCCTCCTCTGGCGGTGGAATGGTTCAGGTCGTCGTGAGTGGGAAAATGGAATTAGTTGAGTTGAAAATTAAACCTGAAGCCGTTGATCCAGAGGATGTAGAAATGTTGGAAGATCTGATTAAAGCAGCTTTAAACGAAGGGTTTAGAAAGGCCCAAGAAATGGCTAGCAATGAAATGGGTAAACTGACCGGTGGCTTAAAGATCCCCGGATTGTTCTAGGCGATCTATGGATTTCTTACAATACCCACAACCTTTGGCAGACCTTATTAGTAGTTTGGCTCGCCTCCCGGGAATTGGACCTAAAACAGCAGGGCGGTTGGCCTTTTACCTCATTCAACAACCCCGAATTTCAGAGGATTTAGCACAGGCAATCGTTGTAGCTAACCGAGATATTAAGAAGTGTTCCATATGTTCGAACTTTACTGATCAAGACCCTTGTGGACTCTGTCAGAATACGCAAAGGGATCAAACATTGCTCTGTGTTGTTGAGCATCCGCGAGATGTTGTGTCCTTAGAGAAAACTAGAGAATTTAAAGGTCTTTATCATGTTCTTCATGGTGTCCTCTCGCCAATGGATGGTATTGGGCCGGAGCAATTAACCGTCAGCTTACTCCTGAAACGTTTAGACGGAATAGGAGAAGTCGTCATGGCCCTGAATCCTACGGTAGAAGGAGAGGCAACGGCCTTATATTTGGCTCGCTTGCTAAAACCTTTGGGAATTAAAGTAACTCGGATCGCACATGGTTTACCCGTGGGTGGAGATCTGGAATATGCCGATGAGGTAACCATTGCCCGGGCTTTAGAGGGACGAAGACAACTCTAATCCGGTCATTAATAAAAAGCGTGTTCACTGATAAGTAAAGAATTCAGTGAGCACGCTTTTGTTCTTTTGGTTCTAGCTAGATATTCGTTAGAAACTTTTATCTAACTTAGAGTTCTTCTTTGTCCAACGAGTGCATATTTATGGACTAGCACGGGACGAGGAGGAAAATGCATGACCCTGATCTTTCTTGGTCTGCTTATCTTGCTAATAGGATTAGTTGTTCGTTCTACTCTTGGTAGGCCTAATTTATTTTTGAAGATTGTTATTCATATGTTAGGAGGAATCGTCGGCCTTTGGTTGTTCGATTTTCTGCTTAGTATTCTTGGATTTGCAGTGCCCATTAATTTATTTACGATTACCTTGGTTGGGCTTTTAGGGTTTCCTGGAGTTTTGGCCTTAGTTGTGCTGCAGTTTTTAGGAATCTGATTATGTAGATCTTTCAGTGCTGCTTAGGGGTAAGGAAATTGGAAGTGAAGCGTATCTGACTTATAATACTTGACAAAATATGTATTCACAGGTTATATTAATTATGTATATTGGCACTATTCAGAATTGGACTGAATTAGGTGCCATAATTTTTTCTTATGCCATTGATTTTTTGGCGATTTTGTGAGATAAGGCGAGTTATAAACCAGATAGCTTGTTGTAGAAGTGCTGCTGTTATGCTATGCTGTTATAAGACAGGGAAGACGGATGATTGATAATATTCTGAAATAACAGAAGGGAATCATCCTACATAATCCCAAAAATTAAAATAAGCACATGATTAGGAGGATAAAAATAATGGCAAAAATGAAAACCATGGATGGTAACGAAGCGGCCGCTCACGCGTCGTACGCGTTTACGGAAGTCGCCGCAATCTTCCCGATCACTCCCTCCTCGACAATGGCTGAATTGGTCGATGAATGGGCTGCTTTTGGGAGAAAAAATGTATTTGGACAAACGGTTAAGGTTGTGGAGATGCAATCCGAGGGGGGGGCTGCTGGTGCAGTACACGGTTCACTCCAAGGCGGGTCTTTAACTTCCACTTACACAGCTTCACAAGGCTTATTACTAATGATTCCTAACATGTATAAAATTGCTGGTGAGCTTCTACCCTGCGTATTTCATGTGAGCGCTCGTGCCTTGGCAACCCATGCACTTTCAATTTTTGGTGATCATCAGGATGTTATGTCTGTGCGGGCGACTGGTTTCGCTGAGCTTGCTTCAAATAACGTGCAAGAAGCTATGGACCTAGCTTTTATCGCTCACCTCACCACGATTAAAGCTCGTGTACCGTTTCTTCATTTCTTTGACGGATTTCGTACTTCTCATGAAATTCAAAAAATTGAAGTTCCTGAGTATGAGGATGTTGCTCAACTATTAGATTGGGAGGCTCTTCAAGGTTTCCGTGACCGTGCTTTGAATCCAGAGCATCCGGTATTGCGTGGATCAGCTCAAAATCCTGACATCTACTTTCAAGGCCGTGAAGCTTGCAATCCTTTCTATGCTGCAATTCCTGATTTGGTTGAACATTATATGCAGGAGTATAAGAAACTTACTGGACGCGAATATCATCCTTTCCAATACTATGGTGCCGAGGATGCAGAGTATGTCATTGTGACAATGGGTTCGATTTGTGACACGGTTGAGGAAACCATTGATTACCTCTTGGCCAGAGGGGAAAAGGTTGGGGTTGTTAAAGTTCACCTGTACCGTCCGTTCTCCAGTGAATACTTCTTCAAAGTGTTGCCAACAACGGTTAAGAAGATTGCAGTGTTAGAGCGCACCAAAGAACCAGGCTCATTAGGTGAACCTCTTTATTTAGACATTAAAGAAATTTTCTACACTAACGAGATTAAACCAGTAATTGTTGGAGGCCGTTATGGTTTAGGTTCTAAAGATACGACTCCTTCTCAAGTACTGGCTGTATACAAGAACCTCAAGTCTGAAAGTCCTAAAAATGGCTTTACCATTGGGATTGTAGATGATGTTACCCATACTTCCTTAGCTGAAGACGAAATCATTGACACTGCCCCGGAAGGAACAATTTCCTGCAAGTTCTGGGGTCTGGGTTCAGACGGAACTGTTGGAGCTAATAAGCAAGCCATTAAAATTATTGGAGATCACACTGAACTTTATTCTCAAGCATATTTCCAATATGACAGTAAGAAATCCGGCGGAAACACGATTTCCCACCTCCGCTTTGGTAAGAAACCTATTAAATCTCCCTATTATGTTACTGGCACAAATTATATTGCTTGTTCCAATCAAACGTATGTTTATAAATACGATCTTTTAAAAGGCCTTAAGAAAAATGGCATTTTTGTCCTGAATTGTAACTGGTCGGCTGAAGAACTGGCTGAAAAACTTCCAGTCGCTATGAAGCAATCCATTGCCAAAAACAATGTCAATTTCTACATTATTGATGCAATAGCAATTGCTAATAAACTTGGTCTCGGTTCGCACATTAACATGATCATGCAAGCGGCTTTCTTTAAATTGGCAAACGTGATTCCTGTCGAAGAAGCTATCAATTATCTGAAAGCTTCGGTCGTAAAGGCCTATGGCAAAAGCGGTCAAAGCGTGGTGGATATGAACATTGCAGCAATTGACCAGGGTGTGTCTGCCTTTGTAAAGGTTGAAGTACCAGCGTCATGGGCTGATGCAGACAATGCTCAAGCTCAAGCTGCTGCGGCAGTCGAAGAGCCTGCTTACATTAAGAATTTTGTTCGTCCAGTTAGTGCTTTAGAAGGCGATAGCCTTCCGGTCAGCATATTCTCAGGCAGTGAGGACGGAACGGTACCGCTGGGAACTTCTGCTTACGAAAAACGTGGTATCGCTGTCATCGTCCCAGAGTGGCAGGTAGAAGTATGTGTCCAATGCAATCAGTGCTCTTTCGTTTGCCCTCACGCGGCGATTCGTCCGTTCTTAATGAACGAGGAAGAAGTTAAAAACGTTCCGGAAACATTCGCAACCAAGAAAGCAACGGGTAAAGGGACTGAAGGCCTCCAGTTCCGTGTTCAAGTGAGTCCTCTGGACTGCACTGGGTGTGGTAATTGTGCAGAAGTTTGTCCGGCTAAAGGAAAGGCCCTTATCATGAAGCCAGCGGATGAGCAAACTGAACTTCAAGCTAAAAATTGGGAGTATGCTACGACCATACCAAATAAGGGTAAGTATTTCGAACTCAGTTCAGTTAAAAACAGCCAGTTTGCTCAGCCTTTACTTGAATTTAGCGGAGCATGCCCAGGCTGTGGTGAGACTCCATATATTAAACTTATCACCCAACTCCACGGTGATCGCATGATGATTGCTAATGCAACGGGCTGTACTTCTATTTGGACTGGAAGTGCCCCTGCAGTTCCCTATACGACCAATGCGGAAGGTAAAGGACCCGCTTGGGCCAATTCGTTGTTTGAGGACAACGCCGAGTTTGGTTATGGTATGTACGTGGGCGTTAGCCAACTCCGCGAAAAACTTGTCAGTTTGATGGAGCAAGCATTAGAGATGGATATTGATGGCCAGTTGAAAGAGGCTTTCCAAGAATGGCTCAGCGGCTGGAATGACGCAGAGGCCTCTAAAGCAGCAGCAGCTAAGATCCTTGCCGCTCTTCAAGGATACGCTGGGGACAACAAAGTCCTCGCTGAAATCTTGGTTAAAAAAGATTATCTCATTAAAAAATCTCAGTGGATTATCGGTGGAGATGGCTGGGCGTATGACATCGGATTTGGAGGATTAGACCACGTCTTAGCATCCGGGGAAGATGTGAATGTGCTTGTCGTTGATACGGAAGTCTATTCTAATACTGGCGGACAATCCTCCAAAGCGACGCCATGTGCCGCTGTAGCTAAGTTTGCGGCAGCAGGTAAGAAGATCCGTAAGAAGGATCTTGGTGTAATTGCTATGAGTTATGGTTATGTTTATGTGGCGCAAATCGCCTTGGGCGCGGACATGGCTCATACCCTCAAAGTTATGAAGGAAGCAGAGGCTTATAAAGGACCTTCTTTAATCATTGCTTATGCTCCATGCATAAATCATGGTATTAAAGCGGGAATGACTAAGAGCGTACAAGAGGCAAAGAAAGCGGTTGAGTCCGGTTACTGGCATCTCTATCGTTTCAACCCGGATTTGATAGATCAAGGCAAGAATCCATTTAGCCTCGATTCTAAAGAACCTACGAGTTCCTTCCGTGATTTCAT
This sequence comes from Desulfosporosinus cupriresistens, assembly GCF_001707885.1. Classification (GTDB taxonomy): domain Bacteria; phylum Bacillota; class Desulfitobacteriia; order Desulfitobacteriales; family Desulfitobacteriaceae; genus Desulfosporosinus. The sequence continues at coordinate 44,692 of NZ_MASS01000014.1, forward strand.
TATGGGTGAGGTTCGTTACTCTTCCTTGCAGAGTGCCTTCCCAGAAAGTGCTGAGGATCTCTTTGTGGGTGCCGAAAAATATGCCAAGATTCGCTATGAATCTTACAAACGTCTTGCTGACCAAAAGTGGGACTAAAATCTAGTTGAGAAACAATTTAATAGATTTGTTTAAAAGAGCAGGGTAACCTGCTCTTTTTGCATTAGAATATGGTTATAAAGAATAAGTAAAAATTACCAAATCTTTAAATTATGATCATTGACGAATAAAACAATAAAGGATATACTAATGTCTTCGCAGGGAGGACTCCTTGGAAAGAACTAAGGAGTTCCCACGGTCTATTCTTATACTATTTATTAAGCTATTCTGTTTGTGCGAACGGTATAAAAGATATAGATTGTGAATTATATTTTTTTTGTAGAAATGCGAATGTTATGCTATGCTATATAAGAGAACGGTCAGGTGGTCAGACCATTGATCCTCAACCAAATTGTTTAACTTTTCACAAACTAAATTCTAACACTTGGACTTGGGGAATAGAGCGGGGATCACCGTCCACAAAGTCTCAAAGTTAAATTAATTACATAATTAGGAGGGTACGAAATAATGGCAAAAATGAAGACTATGGATGGTAATGAAGCGGCTGCCCACGCGTCGTACGCGTTTACGGAAGTTGCCGCAATTTTCCCGATAACCCCCTCTTCGACGATGGCTGAATTAGTCGATGAATGGGCTGCTCATGGAAGAAAAAATGTATTTGGACAAACTGTTAAAGTGGTAGAGATGCAATCTGAAGCTGGTGCTGCTGGTGCAGTACATGGTTCACTCCAGGCTGGAGCGTTAACTACTACTTATACAGCGTCACAAGGCTTACTTCTAATGATCCCTAATATGTATAAAATTGCTGGTGAACTTCTGCCGTGCGTATTCCATGTGAGCGCTCGTGCCTTGGCAACCCACGCACTTTCGATTTTCGGCGATCACCAGGATGTTATGTCAGTGCGGGCGACTGGTTTTGCTGAGCTTTCATCAAATAGTGTTCAAGAGGCATTAGATCTAGGCTTTATTGCCCACTTAGCCACGATCAAGTCTCGCGTGCCTTTCCTTCATTTCTTTGACGGATTCCGCACTTCTCATGAAATTCAAAAAATAGAAGTGCCAGAATATGAAGAAGTTGCTCAATTAGTCGACATGGAGGCAGTTCAAGCCTTCCGTGATCGTTCTTTAAATCCTGAGCGTCCAGTTCTCCGCGGAACAGCTCAAAACCCTGACATCTATTTCCAAGGCCGTGAAGCATCCAATCCTTTCTATGATGCGATTCCTGACATGGTCGAGCATTATATGCAAGAATATAAGAAACTCACTGGTCGAGAATATCACCCCTTCCAATATTATGGCGCTGAAGATGCAGAGTATGTTATCGTGGCGATGGGTTCAATTTGCGACACGATTGAGGAAACCATTGATTACCTGGTAGCCAAAGGAGAGAAGGTTGGGGTCGTTAAAGTTCACCTGTACCGTCCGTTCTCTAGTGATTACTTCTTCAAAGTGTTGCCCAAAACCGTTAAGAAAATTGCGGTTCTTGATCGTACCAAAGAATCAGGTTCCTCGGGTGAACCACTCTATTTAGATATTAATGAAATTTTCTATGCGAGCGATATAAAACCGGTAATTGTCGGTGGTCGTTATGGCTTAGGATCTAAAGATACAACTCCTTCTCAAGTGCTGGCTGTCTACAAAAACCTCATGTCTGAAAGCCCGAAAAATAGCTTTACTATCGGGATCGTGGATGATGTAACCCATACCTCCTTAGTTGAAGACGTAACGATTGATACCGCTCCCGAAGGAACAATTTCCTGTAAGTTCTGGGGACTCGGTTCAGACGGTACTGTCGGTGCCAACAAGCAAGCGATTAAGATAATTGGTGATCATACAAAGCTTTATGTACAAGCTTATTTCCAATACGACAGTAAGAAATCTGGCGGAATTACGATTTCCCACCTTCGTTTTGGCAAGAAAGAAATTAAATCACCTTATTATGTGACAGGTACAAATTATATTGCCTGCTCAAACCAATCCTATGTTTACAAATATGACCTATTAAAAGGTCTTAAAAAGAATGGCATTTTTGTTTTGAATTGTCAGTGGACAATGGAAGAATTGGAAGAAAAACTTCCAGCTGCCATGAAACAATTTATTGCTAGAAATAATGTCAACTTCTATATTATCGATGCTGTATCAATTGCTGGCAAAATTGGACTCCGTACTCGCACTAACATGATTATGCAAGCTGCTTTCTTTAAACTTTCCAATGTTATTCCTGTTGAAGAGGCCATCGACTATCTAAAAGCTTCTGTTGTGAAGTCCTATGGTAAGAAGGGCCAAAACATTGTGGACATGAACATTGCGGCGGTTGATCAAGGAGTGTCTTCCTTTGTTAAAGTCGAAGTACCTGCTTCCTGGGCTAATGCAGACAATGCGCAAGCTCAAGCTGCTGCAACGGTTAACGAGCCTGCTTACGTAACTGATATTCTTCGTCCAGTGAATGCTATGGAGGGAGACAATCTCCCAGTTAGTACTTTCGTTGGCCGTGAAGATGGAACAGTACCGTTGGGAACTGCTGCTTACGAAAAACGGGGCATTGCTGTCATTGTTCCAGAGTGGCAGATGGATAAATGTATTCAGTGTAACCAATGTTCTTATGTTTGTCCACACGCAGCGATTCGCCCGTTCCTATTGAACGAGGAAGAAGTCAAAAACGCTCCGGAAACCTTCGCAGTTAAGAAAGCGACTGGCAAAGAGGCGACTGGTCTGCAATTCCGTGTTCAAGTAAGTCCCTTAGATTGCACAGGTTGTGGCAATTGCGCAGAGGTTTGTCCGGCTAAAGAAAAGGCTCTCGTCATGGAACCAGCAGCTGAACAAGTCGAACGTCAAGCTGGAAACTGGGAGTATGCAGTTACTCTTACAAATAAGAGCAACCTGTTTAACTTGACGACAGTTAAAGCTAGCCAATTTGTTCAGCCTTTACTGGAGTTCAATGGAGCCTGCCCAGGTTGTGGGGAGACTGCTTATATCAAACTTATTACCCAACTTTATGGCGACCGTATGATGATTGCTAATGCTACGGGTTGTACTTCTATCTGGTCTGGAAGCGCTCCTGCAGTTCCCTATACAACCAACGAAGAAGGCAAAGGCCCGACTTGGGCTAACTCCTTATTTGAAGACAATGCCGAGTTTGGTTATGGTATGTCCGTGGGCGTTAGTCAACAACGTGGAAAACTAGCTGATCTGATGAATCAAGCGCTAGAACTTGAAATTAGTTCTGAGCTCAAAGCTGCTTTCCAAGAATGGCTCGAAGGTTCCGATGATGCAGATGTCTCCAAGGCGGCAACCACAAAGATTCTGGCGGGTCTCAAAGGATACGCTGGCGATAACAAAGTCCTTGCTGAAATTGCAGCGAAGAAAGATCATCTCATCAAAAAATCTCAGTGGATTATCGGTGGAGATGGTTGGGCGTATGATATCGGATTCGGGGGATTAGACCACGTCTTAGCTTCCGGAGAAGATGTGAATGTGCTAGTTGTTGACACTGAAGTTTACTCTAATACTGGTGGACAATCCTCTAAATCTACGCCTTGTGCTGCAGTAGCTAAGTTTGCGGCAGCAGGCAAGAAGATTCGTAAAAAAGACCTAGGTGTTATTGCCATGAGTTATGGTTATGTTTATGTAGCCCAAATCGCTTTAGGTGCAGATATGGCTCATACTCTTAAAGTTATGAAAGAAGCAGAAGCCTATAAAGGACCTTCTTTGATCATTGCTTATGCTCCCTGTATTAACCATGGTCTCAAGGCAGGAATGACTAAGAGTGTCCAAGAGGCTAAGAAAGCGGTCGAATCCGGTTACTGGCATCTTTATCGTTTCAACCCAGACTTGATGGAACAAGGTAAGAATCCATTTAGCCTCGATTCCAAAGAACCTACGACTTCCTTCCGTGAGTTTATTATGGGCGAAGTACGTTACTCTTCCTTGCTAAATACCTTCCCGGAAAGTGCAGAGGAACTCTTTGTGGGGGCTGAAAAATACGCTAAGATGCGTTATGATTCCTACAAACGTCTTGCTGACCAAAAGTGGGACTAAAAATTTAATCAACTAGTTTTCATAGATATTGATTTGGAAGAGCAGCTAACCCTGCTCTTTCTTTTATTTTGCCAAGCATAAACTAGCAATTTAGGGGGACACTCGGGCATCCATTGGTTTCCATGAATCACATTAGGGGCATAAATATTTGGAGCACCTCATCCGCTATTGTTCTATGCACGACGAACAAATGGTTTATGAAAGAGCGCGCTATTTTTAAGCAAGCTGGATTTTACCCTAAAGAGGCTATCTTATTATATTTTAGAGAAACCAGCAGATTAGCAGTATAGAATAGGATTAAGTACCAGAAAATAAAAGGTAAATCCTGTTCTATTCTATAATCTATCGGATCGATGATCTATAGTTAGAAGTACAGAAAGTAATGTGGGGATGAGATGTATCATTATGGGAAACTTTTTTTGGTCTAATACAATCTGGTATATATTACTGAGTTGTTTAACAGTTGTGGAATTAATCGTTGTTTTTGTCAGGCAAGAAAAGCGAAAGTTTGTTTTAGCTTATTACTTAACTTTAACTGGAACAACCCTATTTTTTGAAACTATTCTTTTCATCGTATTTAGAGCTTATTATTACTACCCGATGATAATACAAACCTCATCATTTGATGATGCCCTTGCGGGTAATCTTTTTTCACAGTTTTCTCTTGGAGCGACAGCATTGTTACTTCGCCTTTTCTAAACTTGTACAAATATATGTGCAGGTTATTATCATTTTGTCATTAAATTTTATTATGATTGCCTTTTGTAATATTTTGGAGAGTGTTTCACACACAGTAGTAGTGAAATGCTCTTATTTTATTGTCCTGTAACTGCTAATGGACTTAGGGGTTAGGTTTTTTCTAATGGTGAAGAGGGCCAAAGACTTGCGCATAATCAACTTGTTGTCGGACAAAATAAACTTGATAAGGAGGGGAAAAGGTGCCCAGTTGGTTAAAAATGATTAAAGAACTCACTATTCGCCCTAAGGTACAGCAGGTACGAAAATCTCCCGAGTATTCTTTTGACGAGGATATGAATAAGCCTTTATCAGGGCAAACAGTGAAGGAAATCTTATCGAAGAGTAGCGATGTTGTATTCCGGGAATTTTTCCTCCAAGGAAAAGAGCGTATTCCTTGTATGCTAACAGCAGTCGATGGGCTGGTGGATAAAAATCAACTTGATTTCTTTGTTTTAAAGACACTGATGGTGGATTTGGCAGGACATCCCGAAATGGCCCAACTGACAATAGCAAATGTCGTTGATAAAACACTCCAGAGTATTCTTCCAGGCCTTGAATTTAGAAAAGTTTCTAAAATGGGAGAAGCAATTAATGCGATTTTGTCCGGAGATGCGGTTATTTTCTTCGGAGAGTCTAAAGAAGCGCTCGTTTTTGGGGCCAGAGGGTGGGCTAATTCTGGCATTAATGAACCCGTCGCGGAATCGGTGATCAAAGGGCCGCATGAAGGATTTACAGAGACGCTCCGAATTAATACTTCTCTATTGCGGCGCAAGATTAAACACCCATCTTTACGTTTAATTTCTTTAAAAATAGGTGATTTAACGAATACTGATCTTGTGGTTGCCTATATGGATAAAATCGCAAGTCCGGATATTGTTTCAGAGGTTCTGAGGAGATTGAGCAGGATTAAAATGGATGGGGTTATAGGGAATGGATATATTGAAGAAATGATTGAAGATTCTCCCTATTCTCCCTTTCCACAGATTGCCTATACAGAGCGCCCAGATGTCTTAGCAGGAAAGCTTCTCGAAGGGAAAGTAGGTATTATTCTTGATGGAACCCCTATTGTATTAGTGCTACCAGCAATTCTAACTCAGTTTTTAAATGTGAATGAAGATTACTACCAACGAGCCATGACAGCAATTCTTTTTCGTTTTGTTCGTTATGTTGGCGCAATGGTTGCCGTCTTGGCCCCTAGCGTCTATATTGCAGTTACGACGTTTCATCAGGAAATTATACCGACAGATCTCTTGATGAGTATATCGGCAGGTCGTCAAGGAGTGCCTTTTCCGGCCCTATTAGAGGCCTTAATTATGACAGTTGTTTTAGAAATATTACAAGAAGCGGGGCTCCGTTTACCAAAACCGATTGGACAGACAATTGGTATTGTCGGAGCACTTATCATGGGAGATGCGGCAGTGAAGGCCAGTTTGGTGAGTCCTTTGATGGTTATCGTCATTGGTATTACAGCTGTAGCAAGCTATGCTATCCCCTACTACGATTTAAGTCTGGCCGTTCGGCTCACTCGCTTTCCATTAATGATTCTAGCAGGAATTCTTGGTTTTTTTGGAGTATCTGTCGGTCTTTATGCAGGCTTAATTCATCTCCTAAGTCTCCGTTCTTTTGGAGTGCCGTATACTAGCCCGTTTGCCCCGTTGCGAATCCGAGCTTTATTGCAAGATACGTTTGTACGGGCACCATGGTGGGCAATGAAACGTCGTCCTCAACTTCTAGATGTTGACGAGCCCAAATCAGGAGGGAAAGGTAAAGGGTAACATGGAAAGAATCTCTCCGCACCAATTCATGATTTTAGGGTCAGCCGTCCTCCTGGGTACAACGTTTCTTCCAATAGCGTCATTGGTTACCGGAGTCAGTGGCAGAGACGGCTGGATGACTGTTTTGCCGGGATTCGCCGTGGCAATACCTTACGCTTTAATGGTCTTTTCCCTTCTATTCCAATATCCAAGCAAAAATTTGTTGCAGATTTCAGAAATACTTTTTGGCAAATGGATCGGTAAAATTATTGGCATTATATATATTTTAATTACGGGTTATTTTGGTGGTTTGTTACTGGCTCAAGCGGGGGATATTTATGAGCGTTCCGTAATGCCCTTAACTCCCATCGGGTTGTTTTACTTAGGCGGAGTATTACTTGTATTTTATTTGGTTAATTCTGGAATCGAAGTATTTGCGCGCTTTTCTGAGGTAATCTTTCCAGGAATCGTGATTGCGCTAATTTTGAATCTTAGTCTTTCTATACCGCGGGTTGAACAGGGGGAACTTCTGCCTATTTTAAGCGAGGGATTAGGACCGCTTTTTGAAGGGGGGGTCAAAGTTTCCCCATTTGCAATGGAATATATTCTTTTTTTAGGAGGACTCCTTACCTTTCTGCCTACCGGTAGGAAAGAGCTTGGACAATTAAAGACAGGCGTCTGGCGAGCTGTTTTCTTGGTAGGAATTTTAAACATGTTAGTTGTCCTAATGCAAATTCTCATCTTTGGACCCACGGAAACAATTCGAATGACTTATGGTTTACTTGTATTAGGGAAGATGGTGGAAATTAGTCGGACAGTTGCTGGCGTTGAGTCCTTATTTTTAGGTGTTTGGTTTGGCTCACTAGTCATCAAGGTCAGCGCCTTTTTCTTCACAGTGACTTGGGGCTTAGAAACTGTTTTTAACTTGAAAGGATTGAAATGGAATGTCGCAATTTCTGTGGTATTCATGGGGATTGCTTTCGGGTTTGTAAGGGGAGCTTCTTTATTAGTTGAAATTGGGTTCATTGATAATTACCTCATTTTGCCGTTTACATCTGTTTGGATACTTACCCTTTGGGGAGTCTCGCGTTGGAAGAAGGGAGCAGGTGTTCAATGAAAAGTAAAAGAAACGCAAAACGTAATCTAGGGCTAATATTGAGCCTGATTATCTGTCTGTTGTCTTTATCGGGATGCTGGGGAAAGACGGAAGTCGAGGAATTGGCTCCCCTCATTGGGGTAGGCTTGGATCTGGGGAAAAAACCAGGGACTTATCTGATTACTCAACAATTAGCAAGGCCGAAACAAGGTGGGACAACTGCGGCAGAAGTTGAAGACCGGACATTTAGTATTGAGGCCTCGAGCGCCAGAGAAGCGTATGAGGAGGTTTATAAAATCTCAAATCGCATTCCGTTTATGGGTTCCTTGAAGGTGATTGTTATTGGTGAGGATGCCGCAAAAGCTGGGTTCAATGATATCTTGGATTTTACTCAACGTTATTCTGAATTTCGTCGGACAATGTTCTTGGTTTTAGTCAAAGGAAAAGCGCAAAGTTTCTTGAATTTGAAATTGCGCAACGGACAACTGCCTGCCATGAGTATAAAAAATCACATGGAGCAAGGGGAAAACTTATCGACGTTTCCGACAGTTCGTTTAGGACATTATCTTACCGTTTTAGGGACAAAAATTACGGCCCCAATTATCCCGGTAGTTAGCAGTCTAAAGTCAGGAGAAGGAGGTATTGAATACAAAGATGGAAAGGAGGGTGAAGAGATACATATCCAAGGTGCGGGGGTTTTAAAAGGAGATCGTCTGGTCGATTTTCTTACGGATAAAGAAACTAAAGGGTATATGTGGCTTGAGAACAATGTTGTACATCGCTTAATTAACACGGTAGGTATGGGAGAAAGTGAGGTTAACTTTGGAGGGCAAGTCCTGAAATCAACAACAAAGTATAAAGTAAAAGATAATAATGGAACAAAAGTGTTTCAATATCAGATCAAAGCAAGCATTACGGTTGATGAAGTTATGGGTTTAAAGAAACAGCTTTCAGAAGCGGAATGGATAGATCTCATGAAAGTGGCAGAAAAGAGTTTTGCTAAAGAGATCGAGGAAGAATGTATGCTTTCTCTTAAGAAACAAAGAGAATTGGGACTTGACTTTTTAGGAATTGGCCGACACATCGAACAGAAAAATTCTGCGTATTGGAAGACAGTGAAAGAGCAGTGGCAGGAGAAGATTGTGGATTTCCCAATATCGCTAGATGTGCAAGTCACAATACATCATGCGGGAATGTCAAGCAGCAATGCGATGACTAATTAAAATGGAGAGAGGTAAGACTAGGAGTAGAAGTAAATAGGGGGAATATCAAGATGATTAAGACGATCAATACACAGTTGCCAAGCCCTACAGAGATTGATGGAAAAATTAATGCTCAGGAAATTGTTCTGAACGAGGGAAAAGTTCTGCCAGTGTGTTATCGCTGTGCACAGGTTCCTAAAAATGGGCTATATGATGGGTTTCGGGTAGAGGGGATGTTTTTCTGTTCAGATTGTCAGCACGAGCTGTTCACCGCTGAACAAGACTCTCCCGAATATCAAGAATTTTTATGTTTAGTTAAAGGGCTTCTTTTTTAATTTAAGTTTTCGACTTTGAGCCTATTTATAGTCTCATACATGTTATTTAGTAATTGATGGACAGGGGGATCTTTAAATATAAACTATGCCCCCAAACTCCTATAATGTATCACATTGGATAAACCCGGGATGTTAGATATATCGCGGGTTAACCAATGTGGATGAAAAATTTCCTAACTTATGATAAAATGGATGGAATACCATGTGTAGACTATATTATTAGCGTGGCAGATCAGGTGAATGGGGGTTCATTGGTGGGTGATCTTGGAGAGGGATTGAGTCGTTATCAAAAACAAGGATTTTGCTCTTTCCATACTCCTGGCCATAAAGGTCGACAGGAGTTTTTTAATGGCATAGATTTTTTAGGTTTTGACTTAACCGAGCTTCCGGGACTCGATATGCTTCATTCACCAAGTGGGATAATTGCTGAGGCACAAAGACAGGCGGCGGGTATCTTCGGGGCGGAGGAAACATTTTTCCTTATTAATGGGGGAACGGTCGGAAATCAAGCAATGTTTCTCGCTTTAGAGGACACAGCAGATAAACGTGTTGTCGTGGAGAGAAGTTCCCATCGTTCCGTTATGTCGGCATTGGTCTTAAGCGGATTGAAACCAGACTATGTTATGCCTACAATTCATCCGGATTTTAACCTTCCATTAGGGCTAAACTTAGAGAAGCAACAGATTCCTTGGCAAACGGTTTCTGCTTGTCATGTCACGTATCCCAGTTATTATGGAACAGCCTTTGAGTTAAACCAACTATTAGATGAAAGAATGCGTTTGGGGTTTAGTACACCGATTCTTGTTGATCAAGCACACGGGTCGCATTTTCTGGGGCCGCTATTTCCCCCAAGTGCTTTAACGCTTGGCGCAGATCTTGTCTTACATAGTTGTCATAAAACGTTAAGTGCTTTGACTCAGTCAGCTATGCTGCATGTTCAAGGGCATAGAGTCTCTCGTAGCCATTTAAGGCAAAGTCTTGAACTCCTGCAATCCTCAAGCCCGAGTTATTTACTTCTGGCCTCGTTGGAACGGGCCGGAGAATTTGCTCTGGATTTTGAACGTTGGAGGTGTCTTAAAGAAGAAGTTGAAGTGTTACATCGAAAAGTGGAGAACCGCCTCCGTATTCTCTCTGAAAAAGATGTTGGGTCTTATGGTATTGATAAGGTAGATTGGTCAAAAATTTTGATTAATACGTCAGGGTTGGGTGTTTCTGCCCCTCGCTGTGTGGAATATCTGAGAGAAGGTTACGGTATTGAACCAGAGTTATGGGATGAGGAAAACATTCTCTTCATGTTAGGAATCGGGAACATGCCGGAGGATATCCGATGGCTCACGAAGGGGTTAGAAAGTTTAGTAAGTTTTGCTCATTCGGTTCATTCTGCTGAATCAAGAGAGCGAATGGGAAACGATAAGTTTATAATTCCACCTTTGCCTCATTTGGTGCTTTCTCCACGGGACGCTTTTTTTGCACATAAACGTCAAATCCCTCTTCAGGAAAGTTTAGGTCATATTGTTGGAGAAACGATCTCACTTTATCCACCGGGGATTCCGGTCATTGTGATGGGTGAACAAATGACCCACGAAGTGCTGAGTACGCTACTCGCTGTGAGAGAGGGGCGATGGCAAGGTTGGGACGGTTTTGCAAGCCAAACAATTTGGGTTGTAGAGGAGGGGTAAAGGGTGAAGATGGTGATTGCGATTGTTCAGGACAAAGATGTCGGTGGACTTCTGCAATGTGTGACACGAGAGGGATTGCGGGCAACGCGTCTGGCAAGTTCGGGGGGGTTTCTGCGTTCGGGTAATACGACGTTGCTCTTTGGGGTTGAGGAGCAACGATTAGAAGGCCTCCTATCGATGATCCGCGAGACCTGTCACCAACGTGAGGAGATCTTGACGCAGGCCCAGCCTATCATGGGGCCAGTGGATACCCATATTCCTTTTCCGATAGAAGTCCCAGTCGGTGGAGCTACAGTATTTGTTTTGGATGTTGAACAGTTTTTTAAGGTGTGACGATATGAATCTACAGTTAGCACTTTTAGAAAAGGCGGCACGTGAAAACCGATTAGCACATCTCTTACTGTTTCATGGAGGAAGTGCTTTGCATCAGAGGAAGGTGGCTCTACGGTTAGCGCAGACTTTAAACTGTAGTCAGCCTTCAGCGGAGGGGCCGTGCAGGAGTTGTTCAGCTTGTCGTAAGATTCTCAGCGGAAACCATCCGGATGTTTTATGGTTAAAACCGCTTAAAACGACGATCGGGATTGAGCAGGTCCTTACTTGGCAAGAAAAGGTATACCGTAAGCATTATGAGGGAAACTATAAAGTTTCTATAATTGAGCATGCTGATTCAGTGACGCTGCCAGCTGCAAATGCACTGTTAAAGGTCATTGAAGAACCCCCGGAACGGACGATTATTATTTTAAGTGCCGAAAATGCGGAAGGAATTTTGCCCACAATACAGAGTCGTGCACAGCTTGTTTATTTTCCTAATCTTTCCGAAGAAAATTGGCTGACGGGATTAGGAGAAGTGGATCAACAAGAAGCTATTCAGGCTTTTCGTTTAAGTGGGAAAAATCAGAATCTAGCGACTGCTATTCTTGAGCAGGGTGTACCCATGGTGCAAGAATGGGTCGAGAAGTTTCGAACTGCGATAGAAGAAAGAGATTTCCTTCAACTCTTTTCTCTTTTCCCGATTGATAAGAATCAAGCCGTTCTTTATTTGCAAGTCATGGCAGTACAGACACAAGAGGGTATTCAAAAAGGTACTATTCGTCCTTTTGAGCTTTTGGCGATCGGAAAAGCTACAGATGTACTACGACAACAAGTAAATCCGAGACTTGTGATTGAAGTGTTAGCATTAGAATTATTTCAACAAGGAGGGGCTCTCTGTGATTGAGGTTGTAGGCGTTCGCTTTAAACACGCTGGGAAAATATATTATTTCTCTCCGGGAGACCTTACACTTGCTGCATCTGATAAGGTAATTGTTGAAACAGCAAGGGGTATTGAATTTGGGGAATTGGTCATTTCCCCTCGTCAAGTTGCTGACGAAGAAGTGGTTCTACCATTGAAACAGGTCATGCGTAAGGCAACAACGGCGGATGAACAGTTTGTAGAACAAAATAAAACTAAAGAAAAAGAAGCTTTTCAAATCTGTTTAAAGAAAATTTCAGAACATCAGTTGCCAATGAAATTGGTTGATGTCGAATACACGTTTGATGGAAATAAGATTATCTTTTCTTTTACGGCAGAGGGACGAGTTGACTTCAGAGAATTGGTGAAGGATTTAGCGGCAATATTTAGGACGCGGATAGAGCTCCGTCAAATTGGAGTACGTGACGAAGCCAAAATGCTCGGGGGAGTCGGTTCTTGCGGACGAATTCTTTGTTGTACTTCCTTCTTAGGAGACTTTGAGCCAGTTTCGATAAGAATGGCTAAAGATCAAAAACTCTCGCTTAATCCAACTAAGATTTCCGGAATTTGTGGTCGACTCATGTGTTGCCTTAAGTATGAAAATGGTTGTTACAAATCTGAAGATAAGGAGCATTGCGCACGTCATAACGCTCAAGATGGGGAAAAGATGCTTGAAGCTTCGGATGACCTGAACCCTCGTGCGGAAAGCGCCTTCTCGGCTAAACCCGACGGGAAAGTGCAACGCAATAGGAAAGGGGAAAAGCCCAAAGGAAAGAGTGAGAGAGTATGAGTCAGTTGACCCAGGCCCTTACAGAAGTGGAAGAAAAGTTGCGTTCTCTTCTCGAAGAGGTTAATCGTTTAAAGCCTTATGTTCAAGCGTTGGAGGAAGAAAACATAAAGTTAAAACGGGAATGGACCCTTCCCGAAAAAGAAACTGAACGTGTTATAGCCAATGCTGAACACATTCAAGGCGTCGCCCATGATAATCTTGAGCGCCTGTATCAAGAAGGCTTCCATGTCTGCCACCTGCATTTTGGGCAACCGCTAGAAGGGGATTGCCTGTTCTGTATGGGCTTTTTGAGGAAAGATTAATTAACCATGAGAATCTTCGAAGAACAAGGAGTCAAAAGTATGTTGGCTAAAGGTACGTTGTATGTATGTGCAACGCCGATTGGAAATTTGGGTGATATCACAGTGCGAGTATTGGATACGTTGCGGGAAGTTGACTTGATCGCGGCTGAGGATACACGGCATTCTCGAAAGCTTATGCAACACTACCAGATTACTACCCATATGACCAGTTATCACGAGCATAACGAAAAGAAGAAATCCCTTGAATTGGTGGAGAAACTGAAAAACGGTCTAACGATCGCGCTTATTTCTGATGCGGGGTTACCAGGGATTTCAGATCCGGGATGCGAAGTAATTCGTCTTTGCCTTGCAGAGAATATTCCGGTCGATGTTTTGCCGGGACCTAATGCAGCACTTACGGCTTTAGTGTTATCGGGAATGCCGACAGAGCATTTTGCTTTTCACGGATTTTTGCCTGCTACAACTGGAGCAAGGAGAAAAGACCTTGAGAAACTGGCTAATCTTCCTCAGACGCAGATTTTTTATGAGGCCCCTCATCGTTTAGTAGCGACTTTACAAGGAATTTCAGAGTGTTTTGGGGAACGGGATGTGGCGGTTGTACGCGAGTTGACAAAATTACATCAGCAGGTGCATAAAGGAACCGTCTTAGAGTTAAAAGAAGCCTTTGAGATCACAGCACCAAGAGGAGAGTGCTGTATCGTTATTGCACCGTATATTCCTTCTAAGCCAGTTGGAGGGCCTGAAGAATGGTGCCAAGAAGTCAAAGAAGGAATTAGCCGAGGGTTGAGTAAGAAAGATGCCATGAAAGAAGTTGCGAAGCACTATGGGGTAAAAAAGTCAGAGGTTTACCAAGCGTTCCTGGATGACTAACAGGGGGTGGAGATCAGAGGCCAGAGATATAAAAAAGAAGGCCTTAGAGGCCTTCAAAGTTAAATTGATCAATGGATCTGACAGTCCGTGCGGATTCTTTCTATGTAAGTAAGTAAGTAAGTAAGTAAGTAGTTTAAAGAATTAAACAGCTTTTGAATCAACATTTCCTGTCACGGTTTCTCCCATAGCAACGGCACATTCACGACAGACATTCTTGCCATGAAAAAGTTGAATATCACTTGCATTACCACAAAATACACAAGCGGGCTCATACTTTTTAAGAATGATCTTTTCCTGATCCACATAAATCTCCAGAGCGTCTTTTTCGTCAATACCTAAAGTACGGCGAAGCTCAATCGGCAAAACAATACGACCAAGTTCATCTACTTTTCTCACGATTCCAGTTGATTTCATCATCTGATTGACCCCTCTCCCTTTACAACAACATTCGACAGGAAACTACAGACTTATGATACCAATCGTTCCATTTAAAGTCAACCAATTTTTTTTCGGTTTTTTGTTTATTGTATACCCAATAAACAAGATAAAGGGTCCTTACATATAAATTTTTAATTGTGGGAATACTTGACAAATCTGAGTTCCTATACTACTAATCAAAGATATTAAGATGGGAGACTTAAAGGTGAAATATTATATAACTACTCCGATTTTCTATCCGAATTCAAGTCCGCACATTGGAACTGCTTATACAACGGTTGCAGCAGACGTGCTCGCCCGTTACCATAGATTACTAGGGGATGACGTTTACTTCTTAACTGGTACGGATGAAAACGCCCAGAAAATTGTACGAACAGCGGAAGCACATAATACAGACCCTAAAATTTATGTTGACGGCGTCGTTGAACGCTTTAAAGAATTATGGAGAGCCCTAAATATTTCTAATGATGACTTTATCCGGACAACAGAGGAACGTCATCAAGATGTTGTCCAAGAAATCTTTACCAAACTATTTGAACAAGGCGATATCTATAAATCAGAGTATTCGGGCTGGTATTGTACTCCTTGTGAAACTTTCTGGATGGAAAACAAATTAGTTGAAGGTAAATGCCCTAATTCGGATTGTGGTCGAGATGTGGAATTACTGAAAGAAGAAAGTTACTTCTTTCGTCTTTCAAAATATCAGGGTGCTTTGCTCAAATTTATTGAAGACCATCCAGAATTTATCCAACCGATTTCCCGTCGTAACGAGATGTTGCGATTTATTGAGGGTGGCTTAGAAGACCTTTGTGTTTCACGAACTACATTCCAGTGGGGGATCAAAGTGCCTTTTGACCCAAAACATGTTGTTTACGTATGGCTAGATGCTTTGATTAATTATATTTCAGCGCTGGGCTACCCTGATGGAGAAAACTATAAACGTTACTGGCCCGCTGATGTACACATAATGGGCAAGGATATTGTCCGTTTCCACGCTGTAATATGGCCGATTATTCTGCTGGCCTTAGATATTCCTCTACCTAAAGTTATTTATGGTCATGGTTGGTACTTGAGTAAGGAAGGCGGCAAAATATCGAAATCGCGGGGAAATGTGCAGGATTCCTTTGAGTTGATTCAAAGATATGGCTCAGATGCCATCCGTTATTTCCTGTTGCGTGAAATGCAAGTGGGATCAGATGGTACATATTCTGAAGATAACGTGGTCGAACGCCTAAACAGTGATCTGGCCAATGATTTAGGGAATTTTGTATCTCGGAGTCTGGCTATGGTGGTCAAGTACCGTAAAGGGATTGTTCCTCGTACTGGGCAAGAAGGCGCACTTGAGCGGGAATTAAAAGAATTAAGTCGGGAAATCAAGAATACCGTCGAGAAAAGCCTCGAAGTACTCGATCCCGCCCGAGCACTCGAAGAAATTTGGCGATTTGTGGCTCGTTGTAATAAATATGTCGATGAAACGGCTCCATGGTCGCTTGCCAAACATGAGGATCAGAAAGAACGCTTAGACACGGTTCTCTATACATTTGTGGAATGTATACGGGTTATGGCCGTTTTGACTGCTCCATTTATGCCGGGATTAGCACCTAGAATCTGCGCGCTTCTTGGCAAAGATGAGGGGCTCATTCGCTGGCAGGAAGCGGACCAATGGGGTATATTAGAGCATGGAATTCAAGTGCAAAAGGGAGAACCACTTTTCCCGAGAATTGATATTTCTCAATTTACAACGGCAGAGGAGACGAAAACATTGGATTTGAACCAAAATCAAAACCTAGACCTAAACCTTAGCCAAACTCAAGCACCAAAAGAAACCATCGAATCTGTTCCAGCGCTCGAATTTGAGCCTATCAAAGAAGAAATCAGCATAGACGATTTTGCCAAATTGGATTTGCGTGTTGCGAAGATCCTAAGTGCAGAGAAAGTCGAAAAGACAGATAAACTTATGAAGTTAGAAGTCGAGGTTGCTGGCGAAGTGCGAACGGTTGTTTCAGGTATTGCCAAACACTATCTTCCAGAAGACCTTGTAAACCGATATGTTGTATTGGTCGCTAACTTGAAACCTACCAAGTTGAGAGGCATCACGTCTCAAGGCATGATATTAGCGGCTTCTCAGGGGGAAGTGTTGGAAGTCCTTATGGTCACCAAAGATCTTCCCGGCGGAGCACGGGTTAAATGATCTGGGATACACATGCACACTTAGACGATCTGAGTTACGCAGAAGACTTTCCAGAAGTTATCAAACGAATACAGTCAGCTGGGATTACCCGGGTGACGAATGTGGGATTTGATCTCTCTTCCTCCGAACGATCCGTAAAGTTAGCTCGCGACTACGATTTCATTCATGCTGCAATTGGTATACACCCACACAATGCCGAAGAGGCAACAGATGAAACTTGGGCTAGGCTCTTATTCTTGGCAAAACAGCCGAAAGTGTTGGCCTGGGGTGAAATCGGGCTAGATTATTATCGCGATCTGTCTCCGCGTTCGATTCAGAAAGAGGTATTTATTCATCAGATCAAATTAGCAAATGAGGTCGGCTTACCAATTGTGATCCATAACCGTGATGCTCATCAGGATGTTTTGGAGATTGTAAAGGCTAATCCTCCTAAGTATGGCGGCGTATTCCACTGTTATTCTGGGTCATTGGAAATGGCAAATGTTCTTTTGAATTTAGGATTCTATCTTTCTTTTGCTGGACCAGTTACGTATAAAAACGCTCGTCATGCGGTTGAGGTGGCAGGCCATGTTCCGATAGATCGGATTCTCGTAGAGACAGATTCCCCATATTTGACTCCCGAACCACGACGTGGAAAGCGTAATGAACCGACTTATGTTCGAGAAGTTGTTAAGAAAATTGCGGAGATTAGAAATTTGACTTTTGAAGACGTTGCTTCTCAAACGATGCGTAACGCAGAAATTATTTTTGGGCTGGGGAAATAGGACCTTCGCAAGAAGGTTCTTTTTTTATTTTATTTCATAGGTTTTGTTAAGGGGGGATAAAATGTATTCGCTACCGATTACCACGTATTCTGATTATTGGCGTGCTACCAAAGTATGGAGCTCGTACTTAGGCGGTTTGGCTCTGTTCACAGCCGGTACGCGGTATTCAACGCTGGGTCCCCAAGATATAACGCAAACATTGCAATTGCCTATTCAACTGGCTACACAACCATCAAATACGGGTGAATTAGGTTCCAAATTAAGTTCTTTAGATTTCAGGCAGAGGGCATATAGCCAAGGCACACTCAGTCGAGGAATACCAATCCAAGTTAGTAGAGGAGCATCAAGCCAAAGTACAGCTAATCGAGAAGCAGCTAATCGAGAAGCAAATGATCGAGAAGCAGATGGTCAAGAAACAGCGAGCCAAGAAGTGGGAGATTGGGTAACCAGTAGAACCCAGGTGGAAGAAAAGGAAATTCCCTTTGACACTTTATACATAGAGTCCGATAAACTTCTTCCAGGCATGAGCCAAATACAGGAAGAAGGAGAAAAAGGTTTGGTGCGCCAGGTAGTAAAGACGTTTGAGGTCGGTGGACAACCCATTGACCAGCAAGTTCAATCCAGCTTCGAACTCAAAAGTCCTAAGAAAAAAGTGATTATTAAAAATTCTAAACCTGTAGTAGGAGAAGATTTCGAATTAGATAAAATGAGAATTAGTCAAACATTGAAAGTTGAGTCTACAGCTTATACGTATACAGGAAATAGAACGGCTACCGGTCTCGTTTCGAGAGAAGGTTTGATTGCAGTTGACCCAAGAGTCATTGCAATGGGAAGCAAGGTCTATGTCGAAGGGTATGGATATGCTATAGCCGCAGACACTGGTGGAGATATTCGTGGAAATCGAATTGATGTGTTCTTCTCTACCCTTCGACAGTGTATTGATTGGGGGCGAAGACCAGTTCGTATTTATGTATTAAAACCCATTTAATGGAAAAAACTTTGACAACAGACCACTTATCCATTAAAATGGGGTTGCTAGGTCATATTAGGTCTTTGGAGGGATTCAATGATTCATTTAACTCGAACTCGGGCATTATCCTTGGTTCGGACGTCTCGTATAGCCCAAATGACTGTTGCGGTATCTGCTATTTTTCTCATTGCCGTTGTGGCGTTTCTTTACAATGCCAAAACGATCTATGCTCACATTGACGGAAAAACCGTACGTATTACTACAATTTTTGGGAACGTTGGTCAGGCTATAGCTCATTCTAGGTTAGAGTCTTATCCAGAAGATATTGTAAACCCCTCCCGAGAAACTAAAGTTACAAGTGGATTAATCGTAGAAGTGACAAAAAGCAAACCAGTTCATCTTTCAGTGGATGAACAAACTTTCACGACTAGAACACCGGCTAAAACTGTGGGGGAAGCACTTGTCGATTTATCGGAACGGTATGGACTTCAGATTAAGGACGTCGATGAGGTTAATGTTTCACGTTCGGAAGCTGTCACGGACCAAATGGAAATTAAGGTACGCCGGGCTATTCCCATTCTTGTTCATGTGGATGGCAAGACTATA
Source organism: Desulfosporosinus cupriresistens (assembly GCF_001707885.1). GTDB lineage: Bacteria > Bacillota > Desulfitobacteriia > Desulfitobacteriales > Desulfitobacteriaceae > Desulfosporosinus. The sequence goes on from NZ_MASS01000014.1 coordinate 63,793, forward strand.
GATACGTATATCGCCCCACGAACCGTTGCAGATGCGCTTAAGAAACTAGGCATTGTCTTAGGAATGAAAGACAAGGTCTCGCTGGCCCTTGATCATCTACTAGAGCCTAACGAACAGGTGAGCGTGGTTCGAGTTGCGGAGCGAGTAGAAACCGTAAAAAGTGAGATTCCGTATCAGATCGTTTTACAGGCTGCGGATTTTCCGGTCGGATTACCAGACGAAGTCGTGAGTCGTGGTTCAAATGGAATTCAAGAACAGACGGTGAGACTAAGGTTAGAAGATGGAAAAGAAGTCGAGCGTGAGATACTTGATCAGCGAGTTGTTACAGCGCCGACCAATCAAGTAGTTTCGCGGGGTACCCAAACTTCAGTTTCACGGGGTGGGGAGACTATACGCTTTAAGCGAGCTTATGTCATGAGAGCAACAGCCTATTGTATACCCGGAGGGAGAACAAAAACTGGGGCAGCTGTCCGTTGGGGGATAGTTGCAGTAGATCCAAGAGTAATTCCCCTTGGTAAGAGTGTCTATGTTGAGGGTTATGGAAAGGCTCGTGCTTTAGATACTGGAGGATTAATAAGAGGGAACCGCATCGACCTTTATATGAATTCTCGAGAGGCAGCATCTTCATATGGTGTTCGCAAGGTCATGGTATATGTCCAGTAAAATATCTTAATTATTTTGTAAATAAGCCTTCGTTTATAGCGGGGGCTTATTTACATTAACTTGGCATCAGCCAAGTTTCTTTATACTATTGAGGAAGTATAACTTCATTTATCGTCACATACTCTTTAACAGTAACCGTGAAACGGGGGAGTATCGGATGCATAAATCAGTAGGTATACTCGAGAAAAAAACTGCGATAATACTTGTCTTGTGCGTCATGAGCATGCTGGTGTTCTCTGTGCTTTGGCAGGGTTCTACCGCTGTAATTAGCCATTCAGAGGAAGGTCGTGTTGTGATGTTAGATCCAGGTCATGGAGGATATGATCCGGGTGCAACTACATCTCAGGGTGTTTATGAGAAATCGATTAATCTCCAGATTGCCCAAAAGATTAAAGCTTTGCTTGAACCAAGTGGAATAAAGGTTTTCCTTACTCGGGAAGGAGATATTGACTACGCCCCAGATAGAGTCAAAGGAAAAAACACAAAAAAGCAAATTGACTTAAATCATCGTATTGATATGGCGAATGAGGCAAATGCAGATGTGTTTGTAAGTTTACATGTCAATGCTACGGCAACTGGACAGAACTCTGGAGCGGAGACGTTTTATCATTATAGATCTGAATCTGGAAAAGGGTTAGCTAAATTGATTCAACAAGAATTGATTAAAATACCGGGAATGAATCGAAGAATTGCCAAACCGGGAGATTTTTATGTGATCAAAAACACAAGTATGCCTGCAGTCATTGTAGAAATGGGCTATTTATCGAGCAAAAAAGAACAAAAAAAGCTTCAACAATCTTGGTATCAAGAACAATTATCACGTGCCATTGCAAAAGGAATTGCTATTTATTTTGGCTACTAGTTAGAAATACAAGGTCAACGTCAACGTTAGAAGGCTTGACTTTACTTATATTTCTTAACTTCCATAATTGACTTAATATAGATAAAAATAACGCTTAACATTTTAATACATAACACCCTTTGAAGCGGGAAAAATAAAGTCAGTTATCAAATTTATATTAAGGAGTTGAAGAGCAGCATGAAACGATTTCTGACTTTTATGATGAGCAGCGCCCTAATTTTGGGCCTCGCCTTGGCAGGATGTACAAATGTACCACCAACTTCTCCACCACAAAACCAGCAGCAAACCACGCAAAATACACAACCGCCGCAAGCTGAGGCTGGTGCAACACGAGATTCCGTATTAGGATCAGAAAAACGGGTTGTTATGGGATTTTACACTGACCCTGAGGGGCCTACACCTGGTTCGAAAGAATCAATGCTCAAAAATGCTAAATTACTCGATGAGGTTGCGTTTTTCTGGTATTCCTTTGATGCATCAGGTAAAGTCATTCCGAGCGGTAAAGTCGATTTGAGTATTAAAAATAAGGCTCAAAAAAATGGGTCCAAAGCTTATGCCTTGGTGCATAACATGAACTTAAGCGGTTCGGTTGGTTTTGATGCCAATTTAGCTCATCGGGTTTTTTCTAATCCTGCTACAAGGGCTAAATTAGTGACGAACCTGGTTAACCTGACCACAAAGGATGGTTGGGACGGTATTTCAGTAGATGTTGAAAAGACACCTCCTGGCGATAGAAACAACTTTTCTTCCTTTGTTGCAGAGCTTAGCAAAGCATTAAAGGCTAAAGACAAAGTTTTGAACATTTCCATTCCGGCCAAGTTTGTCGATTATCCTTCGGATTTGTGGTCAGGTGCGTATGACTATGCTGCGATTGGAAAATCCGCTGATCAAATTATTCTCATGACATATGATGAGCATGGTCTGGGCACAACCCAAGGACCCATTGCCTCCCAAGGATGGGTAAATCGCGTTATTGAATTTGCAGTAGGAAAAATACCTAAAGATAAGATCGTAATGGGTCTGCCAGTATACTCATTTGACTGGGGATCGAACAAGCCTTTACTGCCAGATTATTTATCCTATAGTCAAACAGTTGATCGGGCCAAAAAACATGGGGTACAAATCCTTACGGATCCTAGTGCTAAAGTGCCACAATTTATATACACGTCGAATGGTATTCGACACGAAGTCTTTTTTGAGAATGTCGCCAGTTTGAGGATAAAAATGAATTATGCGCTCAACCACAAATTGCATGGTGTTGCAGTTTGGCGTTTAGGTATGGAAGATCCCGCGATCTGGGATTCGCTGATAAAAACGTATGGAACTAATAAAGAAACAAGGAAATAACGACCGTAAGGGCACGATGCTTCGTGCCCTTATTTTAGGTTTATATGAGTTCTCATCGCAGGGCACGAAGCATCGTGCCCTACTCTATTTATTTTCTTAACTCTAAAAAATTTGAGTCTTTGGACATTCTCAGTTAAGATATAAGAGTTGGAAATGGAGGAAATTAAGAATGATCAAGGAACTTATTGTTGTTGAAGGGAAAAATGACGCCCATGCGGTACGACAAGCCCTCGGGGAAGTTGATATAATTTGGACGGAGGGTTATGGACTGACAAAGAAAAAGTTAGATTATATTGCAGAAATGGCAAATCGTCAAGGAGTGATCGTTTTTACAGATCCGGATACGGTTGGAGAGCAGATCCGAAATCGTATCCGGACCTATGTTCCTCAAGCTAAGCACACTTACCTGACTAGAAAAGCAGCCACCAAACAAGGCGATATTGGGGTAGAAAATGCAACACTACATGAAATTCGACGCGCCTTTGCTCATATACAACAAGAGCAGGGGGCTCTTGTTGAAAACTTTACGATAGAGGATTTACTCTTGTATGGTCTTATGGGGTCATCACGGGCGAGTGAATATAGGTTAATACTTGGGCGTAAGCTGGGAATCGGGGACACTAATGCCAAACAATTTCTTCATCGGTTGAACCGTTTTGGGATATCTCGTGAGGCTTTTATTAAAGCGATTGAGGAGGTTCAGCATGGAGAGCGCAGCTGATTACACACGACGTCTAATCAAGAGCGGGGCTCGCGCTCAGAAATCTATGGGTCAGAATTTTTTGATGAGTGACGAAGTGATCAATTGTATTGTTGCTGCCAGTACGTTGCACCCGGAGGTTCCACTCGTTGAAATTGGGCCAGGTCTTGGTGTGTTAACCCGAATTCTTGCCACAAAAGTTCAAAAGATGTGGGCAGTAGAGCTAGATAGACATAAAATTGGAGTTTTGAACAAAGAACTCAAGGGCCTTCCTATAGAAATTATTAATCAAGATGCTTTAAAGCTGGATCTAAATGAATTATGGGGAGATCAAATGGGCTATTTGGTAGGGAATTTGCCTTACTATATTACAAGTCCGTTAATCATGCATTTTCTTGAGCAAACAGACCGTTTAAGTGGGATGACGATTATGGTGCAAAAAGAAGTAGCTGACCGAATTGCGGCCCTACCAGGAAGTAAGACCTACGGTGTTTTATCCATTGCAGTTCAGATTTCAGCCAAAGTTACTAAAATAATGGATGTTTTACCTAGTTCATTTTGGCCAGCTCCAAAAGTCACGTCTGCTGTAATTAGATTAGACCTTCGACCTTATTCGGGGTTTGATGTGGATAAGAGGGAGTTTTTTCAAGTGGTCAAAGCGGCTTTTAGTCAGCGGCGCAAGACGTTAGGTAATTCACTAGCGGGTGGATTAGGGCTAAGAAAAGAAGAGGTCATCGAACGAATGCAAGGTGCAGGAATATCTGATGGGCGGCGAGCAGAATCATTGAGTATTGATGAGTTTCAGGCATTAACAAAAGCTTTTTCGCAACATAACTCCTAACAATGATTGTCTAATCTTACTAGTCTAAACTTTAGCTTGAGTGAGTTAGAATATTACAAAGGTTTAGTTTAAGAAAGTCCCTTCCGATAGGGTCTTTCTTTTTTTCTTAAAAGAGAGCATAAAAGAGGCGAAATTCCCGAACTATAAGAAAGCCTAAGTGTATCTAAAGTAATTAGGGTCACGGCGATAAGGATTACGGAGGGTGAACCAGGGTTGGGTAAAATAAGCAACGAACGTTTCATGAGATGGTCGAGCGTTATCGCCACAATGGCGACTACAGTGATAGCGCTCACTGCATTGATTACCGTCTATTTGACAATAACAGCATGGAAAGTACAACAGAATACTTCACGACCTTATTTCGTTTTAAAAGAGTCTCCTATAGTTGACCTAAATAATGAACTCAGCTTGGAGTTGAAATTCAATAATGTGGGAATACATCCTGCTGTCAATCTTTCAAGCGAGACAATTGTCTTTGATGATCGTTTATCCGGAAACCCGATTCATCATGATGAATCAGCCATTGTTAATGAAATTTCTAAGGATGCTTCGTCGAGCTTAGTTATGATCATACCTAGTGATAAGATTAATCCTAAACAACCTAATGTTAATGCACAATATGTAGTTGTTGACTTACAGTATGATGATCCCATCTTAAGTAAATCCTTCAACCAAACAATTTACATGAAGTGGAATGGGGTTCTAGAGGGAAAATTGCAACCCACTGTGCACGTACGGGTGGAAGAAAAGGCAAAAATTCTAGAATACTTTAAGAAGCATGATATTGATCCTAAAATTAGGAGCTAGGCGCATAACTTAACCAAAATAGCTCAATAAAATATCATGATTGTATAATTGCAAGGTTATAAAGGGCTGAGACAATGTGTCCCAGCCCTTTGCTTTGGTTATTCTGTGTTACATTATTTTTTTCTGATAGTCTTATTTGGATCTACTAAGGTCAATAGAGTCGGAATGACCTAAGATTGGAGTAAAAGATCCAGGGATAATAACATGCTGTTCATAAAACATGTCATGAGACCTTAGAGACTGATCCCAATTCTGAAGGAGATCAAATCGTCGTTCTAGGTGATAACCCAGTAATTCATGTTTGCCGAGTGTGCGAGTTAGAGGTTTATTTTGAACAAGAGCTAATCCCATGAGGCAATCCCCAATGATCGTTTCAGCAATTAGGCGAGCATGCTGCCGATGTTTTCTTGGAGAATGCAGTGTTTCGTGGGGTATGGATGTAGCTACTTTAATGTTCAGGCCACTTTCCTTGGCCCAATACAAGGTGAGTGGGGGGATTGCAATGGCTTCGAGAGGAAGGAGTCGTAACGCGTGCAGGGAAAGTGCGTGTGGACCATGCGTTGGAGTAGCTAGGCCTAGTGTTTTAAAGAGATCAAGTTCTCGGTTGAGCTTTGCCCGGAATTTAAGGACAAGGTTAGCTAGTTTTTGGCGATGTGTAATATATGGATAGCAATTGGTTAAAGCGACATCAATGCCAGAATGGACGGTAGCTAGAAGAGACATGAGATTTGGATAAATATCCCCAGACATATCGCCGTCGAGAAACAATGCCCCGTTGGCTCCCAAATTTCGAGCGTAAAGAGCGCCAACAGCTCGTGGTATATCAATTCCTAAGGGGTCTGAAAAATAAAGAATATGAATACGATTATCGGGTATCGAACGAGCAAGTTCTAATGTTCGGTCTGTGCAGCCGTTAAGAACTAAAATGATGTAGCTGACTGGGAGACGTAAAACTGTGGTTAAGACTGCCAAGATGCTCTTTTCTTCATTTTTGGCGGGTATGACTGCTGCGAACATCTTAGGCCCTCCTTTTATTTACAATTACTATAATCTATGCCATTTATTTCTGTTTGACATAGTATATAGTAAATTCGTAGTTCGTAGTTCCAACTACAAACCACGAATATCGAACCACGAGGAGGTTAGGCTATGTTTCACGTTGGGGATATTGTGGCGCGGCTTTCACACCGACAGGATATTTTCTTTCGCATTGACCAGTTAAACTCGAATGTTAATGGGGAACGTTCGGCCATTCTCAAAGGGCTCAATTTAAGGCTATTAGCAGATGCTCCGGTCACAGATCTTGTTTCGAAGAGGCCGATGGAGATTGCGAACTATGAGCGTGAAGATAATAAAATGATTTATAAGAAACTACACAAGCTAACCAGTCAAAGGAAAGTGGATCAAGATGATCAAAGGGAATTTTTCGAGATTCCGGGACGGGTGTTGCAGCTTGACGGTGACCAAGATTATTTAAGCCAGTGTATCAAGACGTATCGACAAATGGGAATTGAAGCTAAAGGGATTTGCAAATCTGAGATAGAACAACCAAGAGTAATTCGCAAGATATTACAAGAGAATCCGGCTGATATCCTGGTATTAACAGGTCATGACGGATTTATTAACGGAAAAATAGATTTTCATAGTATGGACAGTTATCGGAGTTCACGCTATTTTGTGGAATCTGTCTTGGAGGCCCGGCGTTTTCAGCATAACCGGGATGCTTTAGTAATCTTTGCAGGAGCTTGTCAATCCAATTATGAGGCGATTCTTTCAGCCGGGGCCAATTTTGCTTCATCACCGAAACGCATGTTGATTCATGCCTTTGACCCAGTCTTCATCGTTGAGCGAATTGCCTTTACCCCAACTGACCAAATTGTTTCAGTGAAGGATATTCTCATGCATACTATTACTGGGACGGATGGGATTGGAGGGGTTGAGACGAGAGGGCAGATGCGGCGGGGATATCCTAGAAGCCCTTATTAAAAGGGGCGAGGGAGAGGTACCATCACCCCTGTCTACTTGTAGCATCAAGGAAAAAGTGTGATCTAGGCAGTAGTAAAATAAGAGCTGCCTGGATCACACTTTTTTAACGTTCAATGATCACTGGAGTTCCAATTTCGACGCGTTGGAAGAGGGCTTCGACGTCGTGGTTATGCATACGGATACATCCTTTGGACACGGCTTGCCCAATACTTGCTGAGTTATTTGTTCCATGAATTCCATAATGAGGAATTGAAAGCCCCATCCACCGGCTACCAAAGAGACCGCCGGGATAAACTGTTTTAGTAGCAATGGTGTAGTGGCCATGGGGTGTAGGGGTTGCTCCTTTGCCAACTGCAATTGGGTAATGGTGGATCAGTCGATTTCCTTCATAAAGCTCTAACTGTCGACGAGCGGTATGAATAACAATTAAACGGTTGGGCATTGAGCGGGAGCCTCCTTTCTTGGGTAATTGAGTTCTACTATCAGAAAGTATAAACTTCCGTTATATACTTTCTAAGCATAAGTGCAACTAGGCAGTCGCCTTCGCTAAGGGTCCCTTCTCGCCATCACGGCGCCTAGCCATCCTGCAAGAAGGCTAATATGTGCGAAGACAGTGTCTTCGGGCGGCGCTCTAACCTCGAACGTCGTGTTCGAGTCATGGCTTCAGGGACACTCGACCATCCATGGTCAGCGCTTGGCGCCAGCCAAGTTTTCTTTATATCTCATGGTATGTTAGCAATTAATTAATGTTCTTTGCATAATTAAACCCTCTTTAGGTGGAAAATATACGGACTGGAGGGATCAGTTTGACTGAACATGTGGAAGGAAAACTGCTTATCATCGGTGGTGCAGAAGATAAAAAGAACGAGTGTAAAATCCTTAAACGTTTTGTCCAGGAGTCGGGTGGTAGGGAAAGCCGTATCACGGTCCTGACAGCTGCGACAGAATACCCGCTCCAAGTAGGGACAGAATATCATTCCTTGTTTCTCGAACTGGGAGCCCAAGAAGTGCAGGTTTTAGATGTTTTAGACCGGACTCAGGCAAATAGACAAGGGATCGAAAGGGAGTTGGAAAAATCGACGGGGGTCTTTTTCACTGGGGGGGATCAACTGAGGATCACTGGTTTGCTGGGGGGGACCTTGCTCGGCAGGATGTTAGAGCGACTATATGAACAGGGCGTAATTATTGCGGGAACGAGTGCAGGGGCTTCTGTTATGTCGGATACGATGATTGTCGGAGGAGAAGCAGGAACGGCGAAGAAGGATACCTTGACGATGGCACCAGGCTTGGGATTGTTACGTTCCGTCGTAATTGATCAACACTTTGCTCAACGTGGGCGAATCGGACGTCTCTTATCGGCAATCTCTCAAAATCCCTATGTTCTCGGTGTGGGGATTGATGAAGATACGGCTATTTTAGTACAGTCTGATGCGCGTTTTTTAGTCGTTGGAACTAATACGGTAACTGTGGTAGATGCGTCTTCCTCCACCACAACGAACGTTTCGGAAACGACACCGGGGCAAGCCTTGGTTTTGAGTCCAATTTTGATGCATGTTCTATCCGATGGCTATGGATTTGATCTAAAACGTCGAGTTTCCTTACTTTAGACAAGAGATTGACCTAATTAGGGAATACCAAGAGGAAAAAGGGTTAAAACTAGGGGTGTATATTACCCATTGCTGCGGAAGGGAGAACAACAACATAATGGAGATTAGAGAAATCCAAGCGATCGAAGGGGCCAATGTTTACAGTCATCGGCCGATTATTCGAGCGATTGTGGATCTCCAAGAATGGACCGAACGATTTAGTAATGAATTGGGAGATTTTAGTCTGCGTCTCGTCGAGCATTTACCGACCTTGGCAGATCACTATTGTTCAAGAGGTAAACTTGGTGGATTTCTAGAGCGGTTACAAGAGGGAACCCTTATTGGACATGTCATTGAACATGTGACCATCGACCTTTTGACACAAGCTGGGCAAACCATTAAATATGGTAAGACTATGGCAATGTTGGATCAACCAGGTTGGTATAAGATTATTTTTAACTACGAGGCTAAAGAGGGAGCTGTTGAGGCCTTTAAACAAGGGTTCGCTCTTGTGAAGACTCTTCTGAATCAAGAATCTTTTGATGTAATATATGCCGTAAATTGCATAAAAAAGGTAATGAATGAATACAAGTTAGGGGTTTCAACGCAAGTTATCGTTGAAGCATGTCAGGAACGAGGAATTCCTGTACATCGTCTCAATGAGGGGAGCTTGCTGCAATTGGGGTACGGACGGAATCAACGTCGTATTCAAGCAACAATAACGGGTGCAACTTCTAGTATCGCTGTAGACATTGCCTGTGATAAAGAAATGACTAAGAAAATACTGAACGATGGTGGGGTTCCCGTACCTTGGGGCTATATTGTGAGGACGGAAGAGGAAGCTGCTCAAGCCTTCCTGGATATGAAAACGGCTGTTGTAATTAAACCATTGCATGGAAACCAAGGTAAAGGGGTAACCCTTTGCCTAACGAGCGCGTCAGAAGTTAGGGCTGCGTTTAGGGTCGCTCAAACTTATGGGGATTGGGTTATCATTGAAGAGTACATTGCGGGGCAACATTATCGATTGGTTGTCGTAGGAGATTGTCTAATTGCTGCGGCGAAGCGGGTTCCAGCCCATGTAATTGGAGATGGCTCGTCTACGATTGCCGAGTTGGTGGAGCAAACGAATGCGGACCCTATACGTGGGGATGACCATGAGAAGGCCTTAACAAAGATTGTAATTGACCCCGTGGTGCTTTTAACTCTTGCCCAAAGGCAATTGACTCTATCATCCGTTCTTGAACTTGGGGAAGTGGTTTATTTGCGTGACAGTGCTAATTTAAGCACTGGGGGAATCGCTGAGGATGTGACGGACTTGGTACATCCGGATAATGTAGATTTAGCAGTATGCACAGCCAAGCTGATTGGTTTGGACGTTGCAGGCATTGATTTAGTAATTGAGGATATTGAATCGTCCTATCGCGAAGGAAATGGACATATTATTGAAGTCAATGCAGCACCAGGAATTCGTATGCATCATTTTCCGAGCGTTGGTAAAGCGCGTGAGGTAGGCAAGGCCATCGTCGAGCAAGTGTTACCTTCGGGAAATGGAAGAATTCCTATCATCTCGATAACAGGTACTAACGGGAAAACTACCACGACTCGTATGATCAACAAAATGCTTAAAGATCAGCATCTTTTAGTGGGCATGACTTCCACAGATGGGATCTATATCAATCAAAAATTGTGGATTAAGGGAGATATGACCGGACCAGAGAGTGCAAGAATTGTCTTGAGACATCCTGATGTCCAAGTAGCCGTTCTAGAAACAGCACGCGGTGGCATTCTCCGAGCAGGCTTAGGCTATGAATATGCCGATGTAGCGGTTATAACGAATGTTTCCAATGATCATCTAGGTCAGTATGGTATAGAGACGCTCGAAGATATAGCCCATGTCAAGAGTCTGGTCGCTGAGGTTGTCAAGCCTCATAGCTACGTGGTATTGAATGCGGATGATCTCCATGTAGTGCACATGGCGCAGCGTACGAAAGGGAAAATTATCCTCTTTAGTACTGAAAAGGACAACTTTTATGTTCGTAAACATTTGGGGTTAGGAGGAACAGCCGTCTTTGTGCGCCGAGGGATGATCTTAATTTGTCAGGGTTCACAAAGTTTTAAAATCTGTTCGGTGAAACAGATTCCTGTGACCTGGGAAGGGAAAGCCAAACATAATATTCATAATGCCTTAGCGGCAGTTGCAACAGGATGGGCATTAGGACTAAGTGCTGCGGCGATTCGGAATTCTCTTCAAGATTTTTCCTCGGATACAGAACACAATCGAGGGCGACTAAATCTTTATGAGTTGGATGGAGTTCATGTTTTTGTTGACTATGGACATAATGCTGCTGGAATTCAAGAAGTGGCAAAAACACTTAAACAGTTCAAGGGGAGTTCGCTGGTGGGCTGTATAACGGTACCGGGTGATCGGCCAGATGAATCGATTTGCGAAGTTGGCAGGATAGCCGCTCAGAGTTTTCAACGTTTGATTATCCGAGAAGATGCTGATTTGCGTGGACGCAAACCGGGAGAGATTTCTCAACTTCTTTATGATGAAGCGGTGCAGAATGGAATGAGTCCGAATAAGATAAGAATCGTGCTTTCGGAAATAGAAGCCTTTCGAAATGGATTAGATAGTTGCGTTCCGGGGGACATTTTTGTGATGTTCTATGAACACCTTGAGCCAATTGAGGAGGAAATTCATAAGCGTTTGGAATTACAAAAGGCGTTATCATTTGAACCAGCGCAGAATGAATGGGTTGTTGGGGAAGAATTTTAGGGATTAGGGAGGGGCGAGGATTATCTTCGTCCCTTTTGATTCTTATTTAACAAGGAGAAGTGCTGGATCTCCAACCCGAAAATATGTATAATGAAGGGAAATACATTCGTAATGTTCGGAAAGGGCAATGCAAATGGAACAATCTTTTCTAACAACGTTCGCATACGCCAAGATTAATCTAGCCTTAGCCATTCCCGGAATTCGGGAAGATGGGTATCATGAACTGCAAAGTGTCATGCAATCCATCGCCTTACACGATATTGTCCGGGTTCGGCGTAGCGGAGAGAAGGTTGTATGCCGTTGTGGAGCATTAAGTGGCTCAGGAAATTTAGCGTATAAGGCTGCTGTCTTATTTCAGGAACAGTGTGGCCTATCTGATGGGATTGAGATTGAGATCGAAAAAAGTATTCCGGTACAGGCTGGATTAGCTGGTGGGAGCACGGACGCGGCTGCGACGCTTCGTTTATTAAATCAACTTTATGAAGAACCTCTCGATAGGGAAGTACTCCTCGCACTTGCAGCGAGATGTGGTGCAGATGTGGCCTTCTGCCTGCAGGGAGGAACGATGTGGGCGACTGGACGCGGAGAGCAGCTTGAAGTATTGCCCACAGCTCCAAAGCTAGATCTTGTCTTAATTAAACCCTTTGCCGGAGTGAACACAAGGGAAGCCTATCGCCGCTTTGACGAAGTTGGGCAGTGTGGACATTTAACGCGAACGAATTGGGAAAATGCCTTAACCCAGAGGTCGACGCAGCAAATCGCAGATCTGCTTTATAATGATTTAGAGTCTGCCTCTATCCAAATGGTTCCTCAAATTTTGAAATTTAAGCAGCTCTTGCTTGAGGCAAAGTGTTACGGAGCCTTAATGTCTGGAAGCGGTTCCTGTGTATTTGGGATTGCTCAAGGAAGACAACACGCCATAGAGGTCGCTGGGCAGTTGAGAAAAAAAGGCTTTAAAAATGTTTGGGTTACAACAACGGTTGCAGAGGTTAAAGGATGAAAGGAGAGATATTTCGTGGAGAAACGATTAGTACCAGTTATACTTGATGGATATAAGCCATTACGAGAAATTGTTTTTGAATCGATGCGCGATGCAATACTCAGTGGAGTTCTTAAGCCTGGGGAGCGGTTGATGGAAATTCAATTGGCCGAAGAAATGGGAGTTAGCCGAACCCCAGTACGTGAAGCAATTCGAAAATTAGAACTAGAGAATTTTGTGGTCATGATTCCACGCAAGGGAGCGTATGTTGCCGGCGTCTCCTTAAAAGATGTTGCCGATGTTTTTGAGATCCGTTCTGCGTTAGAGGGATTGGCTGCAGGGCTTGCAGCAGAGCGTATTACAGAAGACGAATTGGAACAAATGGAGCAGGCTTTGTTTTTTAGAGTCAGTGAGAGTGAAATGAACTTAGAGCAGATTGTGAAGTCAGATACTGATTTTCATGCCTTGGTCTATAGAGCCAGTCGCAATGAACGGCTGATTCAGATCCTAGAAAATTTGCGAGAACAGATTCAACGTTTTCGAGCAACTTCGCTGGCAGTTCCAGGGCGGAACAAACTGGCGATTGAAGAACACCGCATGATTGTTGAAGCCTTAAGAAATCATAATAGCGAGGAAGCACAATCTTTGGCGATGGCGCATATTGTTACGGCTGAGAATGTAATGTTTGAAGCGATTAGTCTAAAGAATGATCCGGATAAGGTGGATTAATAAGCGTGGAGAAGATGAAAAGAGCAGAACGGATGGTGGCCATCACCCAAGTGTTGATGTTAAAGCCGAATATCCTGACTCCGTTAACCCTATTTGCAGAACGATTTGGTACGGCCAAGTCTACAATTAGTGAGGATCTGATGGCTGTTAAGGGGAGTTTACTCCTTTCAGGGCAGGGTCACCTTGAAACAATTCCAGGTGCAGCTGGGGGGGTTCGTTATATTCCGGAAATTGCCAAAGAGGAAGCGAAACAATTCCTTAGCAAGCTTGCTGAATGTCTGAGCAATAAAGAGCGAATTCTTGCGGGCGGTTTTCTGTATATGAACGATGTATTGTTCGATCCATCTGTTTTACGCCCACTTGGCCTTATTTTTGCCGGTGCTTTTAGAGATAAAAAACCTGATGTTGTGGTGACCATTGAAACGAAAGGAATTCCGTTGGCCCTTGTTACGGCAGAGGCCTTAGGTTTGCCGATGGTGGTCATTCGCAGTGGAAACAAAGTAACAGAGGGTTCTTCCGTAAGTATTAATTATGTTTCCGGATCATCTCGGCGTATTCAAACTATGTCGCTTTCTCGCAGGGCCTTAGATCCCCAACGACGCGTTCTTGTAATCGATGATTTCATGAAGGCGGGGGGAACCGCGCTAGGGATAAAGAATTTAATGTCAGAATTTGAAGCTAACGTTGTGGGAATTGGGGTATTAGTGGAAGCCAAGATAACGGAAGAACCAAAGCTTGTTGAGGGATATTTATCTCTTTTACAGCTTAGAGAACTAGACTTGCACTCTGGAAAAATGTTAGTTGTCCCTATGGATAGCTTCTAAATTCTATTATTTAAGACGTTTTCTTTATCTTGTGGAAATTTTTCTGAATATAAGGCAGGATTTTTTTACCATACAGAGAATACCATTATGAATAAGCCCGAAGGATAAGTGGGAGGGTGGTGATTCATAATGAATATTACCGATGTGCGGGTTCGGAAGATTAACACGGAAGGAAAGATGAAGGCTGTGGTCTCTGTGACCTTTGATAATGCTTTTGTCGTTCATGATGTCAAAGTCGTTGAAGGTATGAATGGTATTTTTGTAGCCATGCCTAGCCGTAAAACTCCTGAAGGGGAATTTCGTGATATCGCCCACCCCATTTCTGCTGCAGCACGAGAAGTGATCCAGACGGCTGTTTTGAAAGCTTATCAAGAGGCTATTTAAACGCATATTATAGATACTTTTAGACTTGTTAAAGGAGACCTTGCAGTAGGTCTTCTTTTTCTTTAGAAGATTAAAACTTCGGCATAAAAGAGGATTTTGATCTGATCTGACGAATAAAGAACTTTCGGGATGTAATAATAAGTTGAGGTTAAACTAAAGCTGGAGGCGAATTAGATTATGTCTAATTTGGTGGCGGTGGTCATGGCTGCAGGAAAAGGGACAAGAATGAAATCGAAGTTGCCGAAAGTCATGCATCTATTGGCAGGGAAAACTCTCATTGAACATGTCTTGGACACTGTAACCCAAGTCGGAATAGAACGTCCGCTGGTTATAGTTGGGCATGGTCGAGAGGTTGTTGAGGCCAGTGTTTGTGGGCGCGCTGAAACCGTGGTTCAAACAGAGCAACTTGGAACTGGACATGCTATTATGCAAGTTCTACCTTATCTGGAAGGCGTCCAGACCGTTCTTGTCCTAAGTGGAGATCAGCCGTTACTTAAACCCGAGACACTACATGCTCTTATTGAATTGCACGAGACTCAAGGGGTTAGCGCCACGGTTTTGACAGCCTATATGGATCAGCCTTTTGGTTACGGACGGATTATTAAAAATGGTGATCAGCTTGTTAAAATTGTTGAGGAAAAAGACGCAACCCTTGATGAACGACAAATCAACGAAATAAACACGGGGACGTACTGTTTTAAAGGATCGGTACTCAAGGACGCCTTGACGAAAATCACTCTTCAGAATGCTCAAGGGGAATATTATCTGACAGAAGTCTTTGATGTCTTTTTAAGACATGGGGAAAAAATGCTGACCTATTGTACTGCGGATTCACATGAAGCATTGGGCATTAACAGCCGAAGCCAATTGGCTGATGCCGAAGCAATTTTTCGCGAGCGCATTCTTGAACATTGGATGAACGAAGGAGTTACGCTAGTAGATCCCTCTTCGACCTTTATCGACGCGGAAGTTGAACTCACCCAGGACGTAACGATTTTACCCTTCACCCGTTTGATGGGTAAAACACGGATCGAAGAGGATGCCGTGATTGGGCCTCAGACTAGTCTGGAAAATTGTATGGTGGGGTGTGGTTCTGAAGTGACCTACACTGTGGCCAAAGACGCGGTGATTGGTGAACGCTGTCACGTTGGTCCGTTTGCCTATTTACGGCCTGGTACAAAACTAGAAGCAGAAGTAAAAGTTGGGGACTTTGTAGAAATTAAAAATAGTTGGATTGAAACAGGTGCGAAAGTACCTCATTTGAGTTATATTGGAGACGCACACATCGGGAAATCAGCGAATATCGGAGCGGGTACCATTACGTGTAATTACGATGGTGTTAAAAAGTCGCTCACGACAATTGGAGACTATGCTTTCATCGGTAGTAATACAAACTTGGTTGCTCCGGTTGAAGTGGGAGAACATGCTGTTACGGGCGCAGGGTCTACTATTACGAAGAATGTTCCTGCAGAGGCCTTGGCTGTTGAACGGAGTCAGCAGGTAATCAAGGAACATTGGTATCGCAAAAAGATGAAATAGGAGGCTAAAAGAGGCATGGCGGCAAAAGAATTTAAGATTTTTTGTGGGAATGCCAATCGGCCGTTGGCACAGGAAATCGTGGACTACCTGGGAGTCCCACTTGGTGAAGCAAACATAAGACGTTTTGGAGATGGGGAAATCTGTCTAGCCATTGACGAGAGCGTTCGGGGTTCGGATATCTATATTGTTCAGCCCACCTGCTATCCTACCAATGACAACATCATGGAATTATTAATCATGATTGATGCCATTCGTAGGGCTTCAGCGCGTCGTATTACTGCTGTGATGCCCTATTATGGATATGCCCGTCAAGAACGTAAATCAAGGGCTCGTGACCCTATCACAGCAAAATTAATGGCGAACATAATTGCCTCAGCGGGAGCGGATCGTGTCGTAACTATGGATTTACATGCTCCAGCGATTCAAGGGTTTTTCGATATTCCATTGGATCACTTGCCAGGAGTTCCAATTTTGGCAGAGTACTTCCGAGAAAAGGGACTTGAAAACATCTGTGTCGTATCCCCAGATTTAGGAGGAGTGACACGGGCTCGGAATCTCGCGGAACGGATTGGTGCGTCCATAGCTATTATTGATAAACGTAGACCTGAGCCTAATGTTTCTGAGATCATGCATGTCATCGGTGAACTGAAAGGGAAGACCGTGATTATGATCGATGACATTATTGATACCGCCGGTACAATTACTCTAGGAGCTCAAGCTCTTGTCGAGCGGGGTGCTAGGGAAGTGTATGCATGTTGCACGCATGCTGTGTTATCTGGGCCAGCCATTGAACGTATAGAGAACTCTGTTATTCGTGAACTTGTTGTGACCAATACGATTCCGTTAGGCAAGGAGAAAATGATTCCTCGGATTAAGGCGTTGTCTGTTGCCCCGCTCTTGGGTGAAGCCATTGTCCGTATTCACGAAGATCTCTCGGTCAGTAAACTCTTTAGTTAAAAAGACCCCTGGGGTATCATCCCAGGGGTTCTTTGGTTACGGGTATTTCTGATACGGTTTCGTCAGTAGCTGGAATTGTTTCAGTTTCGGAAATGATGATGGGCGTCTTTTCTTGAGCGGTTTGAGCAGTTGTTTTGGCCTTATCTTTCTTAAAGTAACTACTGATGGTATGAGTTGTTTCTGAGGCTAGATGTGACGTTGAGTGAATTAGATTTTTGAAGGTTTCACTGATTCCTTTGTCTGCGACGGTTAGAACGTTTTCGCTTTCCTTTCGGGCAACAATTACATCATGTCCTATAGTCGTAATGTATTCTGCAGCAATCCACGCTTTGCCACTTAAGAATCCTTCGAGTTTACCGCCAGAAATCTCGATCTGGGTTATTTCCCCTGTTTTTGGATCAACATAATATTCTTCGGCGGTTCCAAGCGTTTTCCCGGTTTCCGTGACCATCTTTGTTCCGATGATGGTCAGTTTTCCTTTGACCAAATCTAATAATTCGGGTAGATTCGAGGTCTTTTCTACGTGGGACTCTTTGTCAATAGTGATCGCGTCATCGCCGACACTGACGACTTTAGAATAGGGAATAATGCGCTGATCCTTAAAAAGACCTTTCGGGTCCACAACGATTGCAGCGAGAGACTTCGTGCTGGCATCAAGAATTAGGCTTTTGACATATCCGATTTGCTGGCCTTCTTGGAGAGAAATGATTGGTAAGGATAAATACTTTCGACTGGGTTTCACAGGTTCACCCCCTTATTGGTGATGATCGTTTTTTATTCTTAAAGAATGTATTCAGAGTATCGGATGAATATGCTATGGAGGAGATTAGAATGAAGGTTATTGTCGGTCTTGGAAACCCCGGGCCTCAATATGCAGAGACGCGTCATAATATTGGATTTTTGCTGATTGACTTGTTGGCAGAGGCCTATAACCTTCAATTTCGTACCAAATTCCAGGGATTATGGACGGAAGGTAATGTGGAGGGAGAACGCCTTATCCTCTTAAAGCCTCAAACATTTATGAATTTAAGTGGGCGTTCGGTGAGCGAACTCACCAATTTTTATAAAGTTCTCGGGGGAGATTTACTAATAGTTCATGACGATATGGATTTGCCGCTGGGCAAAATCCGTCTCCGTGATCAAGGTGGTGCAGGTGGGCATAACGGAATTCGATCCATTCTAGCTGAATATGGATCAGAGAAATTTTGGCGACTTAAATTGGGTGTAGGTCGCCCGCCTAGAGAGTGGGACCCCGCACGTTATGTACTTTCTGCCTTCGCGGAGGATGAGCTTACCCAGTTAGATGACCTGTTAGAACGCGCGGAAAAGGTAACTAACCTATGGATTAAAGGAGAAACTGGTCGCGCTATGAATTTATACCATCGTTAACTAAGTATAACCTCCTGGGCTAGCGGTAATTCTACTAGCAAGGGAGGTGGTCCTGGATGAAGATATTAAAGGTATGTCATGCCTGTGATCGAATTATTGGGGAGATTGAGTTGGATGACTTGACCAGCCATAACGTGGACCCTATAATGGATATTGTTGGGAATGTCGCGTATGCGCTTTGCCCACTCTGTCTGCAGGAAATGGAAATGGAGCCGAGAAATGTGTATCATTAACAGATGTCGGAGGTCAAAGGTCAGAGGCCAGAAGTCGGAGACTATTATTAAAGGTGGGCTCTGCAAGACCCGTAGCATTCTTTGGTCTATGTGAATTATCTTTGGTTCTAGGAATTGTTGTTGGGGCACGACGAGGCGTGCCCTACTAGATGAATACATTTAAGTCAGTTTTTAGAGGTAGGCAAAATCGTAATTTGTAGTTCGAGAATCGTGGTTCGAAGCTTGAGTAATAATTCTTAGGTCGAACATCGAATATCGAACATCGAATATCGAAATGGGGGTCCTTTGGTGGACGTTCATCTTTTTTTGCTGCCTGAAAGGATGAGCGGTTTGAGTACAATTCATGACTATCTTCGACGGGGGCTTGACATTAAGGAGATTGATCAGTCGTTAAGCTGTAGAGAATGGCCCCAAATGATTTATGATTTAACAGGAAGTCAGAAAGCAGCTTGTGTGGCCCAGCTTTTACGAAAGTCTAAACCTGGATTGATCCTAACCTATTCAGAAGAGCAAGCTCAAAAGTGGGCAAACGATTTGCGGACATGGTGTTCCCAAGAAACCATCCTCCATTTGCCCACAACAGAATGGCTTCCTTTTGAAGTATTAGGCAGAAGCAGAGAAACAACCTCGGAACGAATTCGTGTTCTGAATCAATTGGCGCAGGACCCTAAGTGTACTGTTGTGGCTTCTGTCCTCGCAGTCGAACGGCGCGTATTTCCTATTGAACGCTGGAAAAAATATACGATTGAATTTGAAGTAGGGAAAGGATATGCCTTATCCGAAGTTCTTTCTGCTTTAACCGTTGGAGGGTATGAACGGGTTGAGACAGTTGAAGGGAAAGGACAATTTGCCTTAAGGGGCGGCATTTTGGACATTGTCCCTTTAGACGGAGAGGCCGTACGTATCGAGTTTTTTGACGATGAAGTCGATTCTATTCGGACGTTTGACATAGGGACGCAGAAATCCGTTGCTTCGCAGAACAAAGTGCTTATTTCCCCTGCTATGGAGTATGTTGTCACTAGAGAGGAGTTAGGGCAACTTCGCTTTGCTATTCGAGCGGAAGCTAGGAAAACGATCGGACGACTTCAGCGTGCCGGAAAAAGCGAGGCGGCTGACCGTCTACAATCGAAAGTTGATTTTCTGGTAGAACGACTTGAAGAGGGAATCCTAGACGAAAATGTTTATCCCTACTTAAACTTAGTTAATACGCCACTCGTCCCATTTTTCTCGTATCTTTCTGAGAACCATTTTGTTATTTTAGATGAGCCGTTACGCTTAAAAGAGCAATTAGAGTTTCAAACCAATGAACGCTTACTTGAATTTACGCAGCAACTGGAACACGGCGAGGGATTTGTTCACCCTGAGACTCAGTTTATTGATTACGATGACATCCTAAGCCACGGAAAGCAGCATCCGTTGATCGGCCTTTCAACGCTTCTGAGGCAGGTCCCGGGGCTCTCACCAAAGCGTATTTTTAACCTAAATGCTCATCCCTTAACTGGCTTCATGGGAAAAACAAGTAAGTTAGTCGATGAGATAGGGCATCGCAAGGAAGCTGGGAATGTGGTGGCCCTGTTTGTCGGCGATGAGGATCATGTCGAGCGTTTGATTCAGGGTTTAAAAGATCTTGGAGTGACGGCGTCCCGCAAAGAACTTGAAGATTCTGTTGAGGAAGGCCATGTTTATGTCTATCCATATTCCTTGGACCAAGGTTTTGAGTTGCCGCTCGGAAAACTTGTCGTTCTGACGGAAACAGAAATCTATAAACGAGAGAGCAAAGCAGTTGGCAAAAAGCCTAGCCCACCTGTCCAAAAGAATATCTATATACCTGATCTAAAGCCAGATGACTATGTAGTACATGTTCACCATGGGATCGGACAGTTCACTGGTATTGACAGGTTAGAGGTCGGGGGTATAGAAAAGGACTATTTTGGGATTCGTTATGCTGGAGAAGATCGGCTCTATGTCCCGCTGGATCAACTGCATCTCTTGCAAAAGTATCTAGGAAGTGGTGCTGAAAGCCTGCCCAAACTTTACAAACTTGGGGGGACTGAGTGGCACAAAGTCAAGAGTAAAACACGCAGCGCCGTCAAAGATATGGCGATTGATTTGGTAAAACTTTATGCTCAGAGGGAAGCAATCCAAGGATATGCTTTTTCTTCAGATAATGTGTGGCAAAACGAATTTGAAGAGAAGTTTCCTTATGCAGAGACTCCGGATCAACTCCAGAGCATTGCGGATGTCAAAGCGGACATGATGCGCTCACGTCCGATGGACCGTTTACTTTGTGGTGATGTGGGGTACGGAAAAACAGAAGTTGCCCTCCGCGCAGCATTTAAAGCAGTGACGGACAGCAAGCAAGTGGCAGTTCTTGTCCCCACGACTATTTTAGCTCAACAACATTTCAATACCTTCACAGAACGGTTTATAGGTTATCCGATTACGATTGAAATGCTGAGCCGTTTTCGGTCCCCAAAGGAGCAAAAGGAAATATTACAGGGTCTTAAGGACGGGCGAATCGATGTTATTGTGGGTACGCACCGTATTCTCGCTGAGGCCGTTAAATTTAAAGATTTAGGTTTATTGGTCATTGATGAAGAGCAGCGTTTCGGGGTTGCTCATAAGGAGAAACTAAAGACATTAAAAGGCAACGTGGATGTACTGACTTTGTCAGCAACCCCTATTCCGAGGACATTGCATATGTCTCTAGTGGGAGTTAGGGATATGAGCGTGATTGAGACTCCACCAGAAGGTCGCTATCCGGTGCAAACCTATGTCACTGAATTTCGGGCTGATGTTGTACGAGATGCCATACGACGCGAGATACAACGCGGAGGGCAAGTGTTCTATGTGCATAATCGAGTTGAGGATATGGACCAGGTTACCCAATACTTAAGTCAATTGGTTCCCGAAGCGCGCTTTGGGGTTGCCCATGGTCAAATGCGTGAAATGGCGTTGGAGCGGGTCATGCTTGCTTTCTTAGAACAGGAAATGGATGTTTTGGTTTCCACGACTATCATAGAAACTGGACTTGATATGCCGAATGTTAACACACTGATTATTGATGAGGCCGATCGTTTTGGGTTATCCCAACTCTACCAATTGCGAGGGCGTGTTGGGCGCTCTAATCGCAAAGCGTTTGCTTATCTTTTGTATAAGCCACAAAAGGTTCTCACGGAAATTGCCGAAAAACGTCTGTCCGCAATTCGAGAATTTACGGAATTTGGGGCAGGATTTAAAATAGCCATGCGAGACTTGGAAATTCGTGGTGCAGGGAACTTAATCGGTGCCCAACAGCATGGGCATTTAGCGGCGGTGGGATTTGAATTGTATAGTCAAATGCTCAAAGAAGCGGTTCAGGAGCTGCGTGGAGAAACGGTTGAAGAAGTCATCGAACCGAGCATTGAACTTCAGGTGGATGCCTTTTTGCCAGATCCGTATGTTGTGGACCGCCAAACCAAGGCGTCACTGTATCAACGGTTGGCGATGGTTCGAGATGAGGAACAACTTGGTGAGATGGTTGACGAATTAGTGGATCGATTCGGAACCCCAACACGTGAAGTTGAACATCTAATTGAAATCATCCGGATTAAATTATTGGCCAGCACTTTAAAAATTGAACAGATTCAACAAGGCACACAGAGTGTTGCCATTCGTTTTTTGGCAGATCTAGGTATTAACGGTGAGCATCTGATGGCGGTCGCGTCGGCGTCCCCTCAACCATTATCTTTTAGGACGATGCCCAATGGGAATTTAGAATGCAAAATACGCATCCGTACAACGGACCAAGAAGAGGTAATTGAGGCAGTTCGCCGAGTGCTTTCGACATTTTGCGACGTTGCTTCAAGGTTAACTCCTTGATATACTGTTCGTATGTCAAATTTGAAAGGGTGTGGCTATATGAAAAAGTCCCGAGTTGGGATAATTTTAGGAGTTATTGCATTGATGATTGTGACCACGGGGTGCTCTTCGTTGGTTGGTGGTAAATGGGCTGTGAAAGTTAACGGAGATTCTATCTTAGTTAAAGATTATGATGCCCGAGTAGCTGATGCCCAAAAAATATATGAGAATCAAGGTCAGAAATTTGATACTGACCAAGGTAAACAGGTTTTAGCTCAGCTTAAAGGTCAGTTATTAGACCGCATGATCGAAGGAAAGCTTATCGCCCAAGAAGTAAAAAATCAAAAACTTAATCCTGAAGATGCAAAAGTGACAGCACAGGAAGATACGATCAAGAAGAATTTTGGGGCTGATGCTACTTTTCAAGATACTCTTAAGCAACAGGGTATGACCGAACCTGAATTAAAAAACTTCTTGACGGTTTACGAGAAAGTGACATCGGATGTTAAAGTACCTAGCGATAGTGAGGTTAGAGCCTTTTTTGATAAAAACGTTGCTAATTATAGCCAGTCTGAGAGTGTAACAGCCCGTCATATCTTGCTAAAAACGGAAGATGAAGCAAAAGCAGTTATTGAGCAACTTAAAGCGGGGGCAGATTTTGTTCAACTCGCTAAAGATAAGTCTATCGAGCCAGGGGCTAAAGAGTCAGGCGGAGATCTCGGAACCTTTACTAAGGGAAAAATGGTTGCTGAATTCGAAAAGGCGGCGTTTGCTCAGAAAGTGGGCACATTTTCAACAACTCCTGTAAAAACAGAATTTGGTTATCATGTGATCTTGGTTGAAGCGCATACAGCAGCAGTGGCTGCAGACTATGCCAAGGTGAAAGATCAAGTAGCCCAAGATGCACTGAACCAGGCGAAAGATACCAAGTTCCAGACCTATTTCGACGATCTGCGAAAGAAGGCCAAGATTGAATATGCCAATGGATATCAGCCTGCAAGTTAATTAAGCGTCAAAAAGAAGGCAATGAAAATTGCCTTCTTTTGTTTTACATTGGAAAAAAATGAATAATTGGCAATCCCTAGATATATACTATCATTGAATTTAAGGTTACAAAAGATTAAAATGATGGACTAAATAGGTTTTCAGGAACGACAAAAGGAGGAATGTGCGTATATGAAAGCAACAGGTATTGTAAGAAGAATTGATGACCTCGGTCGTGTCGTTATTCCAAAAGAAATTCGTCGGACTCTCCGTATTCGGGAAGGAGATCCGTTAGAAATTTTTGTAGATCGAGAGGGAGAGGTTATACTAAAAAAATATTCGCCTATTCGCGAATTGGGTGAGTTCGCTAAAGAATATGCGGATTCGCTTTTTGAGGCAACTGGACATATTACTTGTATAACTGATCGAGATACTATTATTGCAGTATCTGGAGCATCTAAGAAAGAGTATCTAAATAGAGCAATAGGGCCCGCAGTGGAACAAGCGATGGGGGAAAGGAAGACCATTCATATTGCAATGGCAGGTGAACATGCCTCGTGCAAGAGCTGTCCTGAAAATGATGAAGAGGATAAATGCAAGTGCACTAGCGAAGTCATTGCACCGATTATCTCGCAAGGGGATCCTATCGGTGCAGTGATTCTCATGTCCAAAGAACTTAATATGAAGATGGGAGAGTTGGAGATTAAATTGGTTGAAACTGCCGCAGCTTTTTTAGCAAAGCAGATGGAACAATAACATATTGCATGCAGATGAAATAAAGCGGTTAGCCGCTTTATTTTTTTAAGGGGGACACTCGGCCATCACGGCATCTTGCCATCCTTGGCGATGGTCCTCTCTCGCCATCCTGCAAGAAGGCTAATACGTGCGAAGACAGTGTCTTCGCGCGGGTGCAAGCCAGTTTAATTTATGCTAAAATGTCCACAGGAGGTGTGAAAGAAAATGTCCTCGTGTCTTCATGTTATTGGCTTAGGCCCTGCGGGCCTTGAACAGTTAACCCTTGGAAACTACCGTTGTATATGTGGTGCGAAGAAAATTTTTGCGCGAACATCACAGCATCCTTGTATTCAGGAGTTGGTGGCCGAAGGTGTACTTGTTGAATCGTTTGATGAGATCTATGCCA